>JBBATY010000023.1:52632-53839 GCA_040398525.1 Ilumatobacteraceae bacterium
CGTCAGGGGTCGACTCGAGCGCATCCTTCACCCGCTCGACGAGCGCCTCGACCTCGCCCTTGGTGGGAAGGTTCGCCCCGCTGCTCAGGCGGGCGAGCATCGCTTGCACCTCGGCGATCAGGGCTTCGTTACCCCCACGAGCCTGCAGCTGGGCGAGCACCTTGTTCACCTTCGCCATCAGCTCGCGAAGGTCTTCGCGCTTGGGTGGCTTCACCGGCGGGACCGACACCGTGGGCGGCGTCACCGTGACCGGGGGCGGCGTGGACGGCGGTGTCGACGGGGGCAGCGTGGGTGCAGGCGGGACCGTGGTCGGGGGCGGAGTCTTGCCCTTCGAGACGGCAGCGCGCACCCGCTTCACCAGCGACTCGACCTCCTTCTTGGACGGAAGGTTCGAGCCCCTGGCGAGCCGCCCGATCATCGCGTCGGCCTCGGCCGCCAGCGCCTCGTTGCCACCCAGTGCACGCAAGGCCGAGACAGCCTGAGTGAGCTTCGACAGCAATTCGGCGACGGCGCCCGGAGACGGAGCCTCCCGCTCATCATCGGAACGGACGACCCGCGACACTCCGGTGTCGGCAGCAGCTGGTGCTGCGCCTCCCAGCAGACAGGCCGTCGTCACCAGTCCGGCAACGGCGCGACGGACGACTCGATCTCGTGCGGTCATGTCAGGGCTCCATTCCCTCGAGCGCCTCGTCGGCCAGCAGCTCGTCGAGCGCTGCCAAGTCGGCTTCCATCGCGTCCAGTTCCGCCGCAATGTCGCTCCCGGTGGCCTCATCCACGAGCACCGCCGGGACAGCAGTCGTCGCCGATGGCGCTGCGGGCTCGGCCGCAGGGGCCGGCGACGTGGTCGCCGAGGGGGCCGGAGGAGGCCCTTCGACCTCTCCCGCTTCGATCATCCCGCAGCCGGTCGTCAGCACGGCGACCAGCGCCACCACATATCGCGTCACTACCGACACTGTCCGTGGCTCGACCTGCACCGGCCATCGTCTTGACACGGCGTTGACGACCGCGCCGAGCTTCCCGAGGGCGTGCCGCAGGGAGGCATCGGCACTGATCCGAAAAATCCTCGGTCTCCGCGAAACGAAACGACCACCTCGTGCGTGGTGGTGGGTGGCTCCGAACCGCGAGCCCACGAGCACCGAGGACACCCGACATGAAACGACTCAGCATCATCACCGCCGTGCTGGTGAGCGGCATCCTGGCGTCGACC
>JBBATY010000024.1:0-52169 GCA_040398525.1 Ilumatobacteraceae bacterium
ACTCACATCAGCACTCTTGGGCGTCGTGCCCTTCATGCCAGCAAGCTCACCACCGCTGGCCTCGGCGCCTTCGTAGCCGGGGATGCCGGCCTCGGCGCACTTGGCCTCGAGGCCGGTGCAGACATCCTCAGCCGAGACGAAGCCGTCGGCCACCGGGGTGGCGACGGAGTCGAAGTAGATGGGCTGGATCTGAGCCTGGACGTAGGGAATCTCGCCGTTGCCGTTGTCGATCGTGGCGTTGGCCGTGACGGCCTCGCCGGCGAGGAGCTGGACGGCAGCCTGGACTGCACCCTTGGCCTCTTCGATCACCGGCTTGTAGACGGTCATGCACTGGGTGCCCTCGAGGATGGCGCGCAGGCCCTCCACCGTGGCGTCCTGGCCGGTCGTCGGCACAGTGAGGCCGGCGTCGGCGAGCACTGCCTGAGCGGCCAGCGAGAGGCCGTCGTTGGCGACGAGCACGCCGTCGATCTCGCCGCCTGCGGCGGTGAGCAGCTGCTCGAAGATCTCGCCACCCTTGGCGTTGTCCCAGTCGGGCACGGCCTCTTCACCGACGGTCTCGATGCCCGAGTCGGCGATGGCGGCCTGGTAGCCCTGCTTGAACAGCGTGGCGTTGTTGTCGGTCGGCGAGCCGTGGAGCTGGATGATCTTCTTGCCGTCGACGTTGCCGGCACCACCCATGCACTCGATGATGCCCTCGCCCTGGGCGGTGCCCACGGCGACGTTGTCGAAGCTCACGTACACGTCAGCCTTGCCGCCCAGCGTGAGGCGGTCGTAGTCGATGTTCTTGACACCTGCGGCTGCGGCCTTCTCCTGGATGGCGGCACCCGACTCGGAGTCGAGGTTCACGATGGCGAGGACCTTGACGCCATCGGCGATCATCTGGTCGGCGATGGTGGCCATGGTGGCCTTGTCGCCCTCGGCGTTCTGGATCACGCACTCGATGCCCGCTTCGGCGCACTGAGCCTCGATGAGCGGCCGGTCAAAGGCCTCCCAGCGTGCCGACGAGGCCGAGTCGGGCAGGATGAACCCGACCTTGCCGCCGTCACCGCCACCAGCTGCCGTTGTCTCCGGCGCCGGTGCTGAGGTTGCAGCGCTCTCCTCGTCGTCACCGCATGCTGCGACGACGAGCGACAGGGCGCCGAGCAGCGCAACGCTGCTCTTCCACCTTCGTGTCATTCGGTATCCCCCTTGTGAAGCGGACCAGCCACGGTGGCGGGCCCGGCGCCGAAGCCTCTCCGGACACGAACGGTCTGCGCGTAGCAGCGGCGTACGGACCGGCGGGTCGACATTCGGTCAAGTGTGGAGCAGGAGTTCACCGACTGTCAACGTGGCCGACGACATACGGCCCTGGTCACGAGGGATGTGGCCGGTTACCGGCGCCACTCGGTGTGTCGGGTGCCCTCGGGGTCGACCGCCCAGTGCGCCGGGCCACCCCAGCGGTCGTCAAAGACCAGGTCGCCGAGCGGTCGCCGGCGCACCGGTCCGTGGTTCCCGGCGGGTCGGCCGAGCGTGATGCACGCCGAGAGCGCGACGTGGTCGGGGATGCCGAGGAGCTCGCGGAGCTCGCCCTCCACCCCGAGGTGCCACATGGTGAGAGCGCCGCCGTAGCCGAGGGCCCGAGCAGCCAGGAGCAGGTTCTGACATGCCGGGTAGACCGAGGCGCCCTCATACGGGTTCGGGTCGCGATAGCGGGCGAGGCAGACGAGCACGACGACCGGCACCTGCTCGAGGTGGTCGACGAAGTGCTGCATCGCTGCTGCCTGGCGGGCCTTGGGTGAGTCGGCCTCGAGACCGCTACCTTCGGTGTAGCCGTCCGCTCCCTGCTTGGCACCCCACCCGGCACGGAACGACGTGCCGAGCAGGTGCTTCGCGGCGTGCGCCTGCGGACCGTCGCGCAGGACCAGGAAGCGGAATGGTTGGCGGTTCGATCCGCTCGGAGCGCGTGAGGCGTGCCAGAGGATGGTCGCCAGGTCGTCGTCGGGGATGGGGTCGTCGGTGTAGCGCCGGATCGCCCGAGTTGTGGCTACGCCGTCGAGCAGGCCGATCGGCGCGGATGCGTCCGCAGGACCGGGTGCGCCCACCAGGTCAGCGTCCCGTGAAGTGCGGGGGGCGCTTCTCCATGAACGCCGCCACGCCCTCGCGGAAGTCGTCGGTGCGCATCAGGGGGAGGAGTTGGAGGAACACGTGGTGGACGTTCTGGTCGAAGGTCTCCGTCTCTGCGGCACGCATCATGCGCTTGATGGCACGCACGGCGAGCGGGGCGTTGGCGGCGATCTCGCTGGCCAGCTCGCGCGTCTGCGAGACGAGGTCGCCGTTGGGCACCACATGGTTGACGATGCCGAGCTCGAGCGCTTCGCCGGCGAGCAGGGTGCGGCCCGTGAAGGCGATCTCGGCCGCCTTGGCGTAGCCGACCATCCGCGGCAGCAGCCAGGTCCCGCCGCTCTCGGGGAGGATGCCTCGCTTCGCGAACCCGGGGCTGAGCTTGGCCGACTCGGCGGCGATGCGGATGTCGCACCCCAGCGCGAGGTCGAGGCCATAGCCGGCAGCCCCACCGTTCAGGGCGCAGATCGTGGGGGTGTCGATGTGGTGCAGCACGATCGGCGGGGCGTTGCGGATGTCGAACTCGCCCGGGTTGCTGTCGAGGCTGCCGAGGTTGCCGAGCGAGCCCTTCGGCCCGGCTGTCTGGGCGGCGAGGTCGAGGCCTGCGCAGAAGGCCCGTCCGGAGCCCGTGAGGATGATGACTCGGACCTCGCGTGAGCGGTCGGCCTCGAGCAGGCGCTCGGACAGCTCGTCGAGCATCGGCCCGGAGATCGTGTTCATCCGTTGTGGCGCGTTCAGGGTGATCGTGGCGATCTGGTCGGCCACCTCGTAGAGGACCTCGGGTGCGGTGGCGGTGGACGTCTCGTGCTCGGAGTTGGCCATGTCCGGGACGGTAGCCCGTCGGCGGACGTACTACGTTCTCGGAGCACTCGGCGAAGGGGGGCGCGACGTGGCGGAAACACCGATTCTCGAAGCGATCGGGGTGAACAAGAGCTTTGGTCCGGTGCACGTGCTACACGACGTCGACTTCCGGGTCTACCCGGGGACGGTCACGGCGCTCATCGGCGACAACGGCGCTGGGAAGACGACGTTGATCAAGTGCATCACCGGCATCTACCAGGCCGACTCGGGGGAGTTCCGGTTCGAGGGCAGGCCGGTGTCGATCGGGGGCCCCAAGGACGTCGCCGAGCTCGGCATCGAAGCGGTGTACCAGGACCTCGCGCTGTGCGAGAACCTCGACATCGTCCAGAACATGTTCCTCGGCCGCGAGCGCCTGCGTCGCCGGTTGCTCGACGAAGCCTCGATGGAGCAGGCGGCCCGCGAGACGCTCGCCGGGCTGTCGGTGCGAACCGTGAAGAGCGTTCGCCAGAAGGTGAGCTCGCTCTCCGGTGGCCAGCGTCAGACCGTCGCGATCGCGAAGGCCGTGCTGTGGAACTCGAAGGTGGTGCTGCTCGACGAGCCGACCGCAGCGCTCGGTGTGGCCCAGACCAAACAGGTGCTCGAGCTCGTCCGTCGGCTCGCCGACCAGGGCCTCGGTGTGGTGCTCATCAGCCACAACATGAACGACGTGCTCCAGGTCTCGGACCGGGTGTGTGCGATGTACCTCGGTCGAGTTGCGGCCGACGTGGCTGTCACGGCCGACACCCGTCGTGAGTTCCTGGTCGAGTTGATCACCGCCGGCCGATCCGGTGACGTGGGCCTGGCGACAACGAGCGAGGAGGTCTGAGATGAGCGAGACACATGCACCCGGCGGTGAGGCGCTGAGCGACTTCGCGCTCGACACGACTCCGCAGACGTTCCGCGGCGCAGTCACGGACACGCTCGCCCGCTGGCGCAGCGGCGACCTGGGGTCGCTCCCGGCCGTGCTCGCCATCCTCGTGCTCGTCCTGGTGTTCAGCCTGGCCTCGGAGACCTTCCTGACGGCGTTGAACTTCGCCAACTTCCTCGATCAGGCGGCCTCGGTGATCGTCATCGCGATGGCCGTCACCTTCGTGCTCCTGTTGGGTGAGATCGACCTGGCGGCTGGCTACACGGCCGGTGTGGCCGCAGCGGTGCTCGCCTTGCGGCTGCAGGCCGAGTGGCCGCTGCTGGCAGCGATCGCCATGTCGGCGGTGGTCGCCCTGCTGCTCGGCCTGTGGACCGGTCTGCTGGTGGCCAGGCTCGGCATCCCCTCGTTCGTGGTGACCCTTGCCAACTTCCTCGTGTTCCAGGGGATCCTGTTGATCCTCGTCAAGGAGGGCGGGAGCGTCCGGATCACCAATCCGATCATCAAGGGCATCGTCGGCAACAGCATCAGCCCAGGGCTGTCGTGGGTGATCGGAATCGTCGGGGTGCTGGCGTTCGCAGCGCTCCAGGTGCGCGCATCCGTGCGAGCCCACAGCTCGCTGGGAATGGCGGCGTTGCGAAGTGCTGTCGCTGCCGTGCTGGTGATCGCTGCGGTGGTCGTGCTGAACAAGAACCGGGCGTTCCCGAACGCACCCGAAGAGCAGCGCGGCATGCCGTACGTGGTGCCGCTGGTGCTGATCATCGTGCTCGTGCTCACGTTCGTGCTCAACCGAACCCGCTACGGCCGCCATCTGATGGCCGTCGGTGGGAACGCCGAGGCAGCTCGCCGGGCCGGTATCAACGTCAAGCGCATCCGCCTGTCGGCGTTCGTGCTCTGCGGTCTGTTGGCCGGCATCGGCGGGGCGTTCCTTGCCTCGCGAGTCAACTCGGTCGACCCGAACACGGGTGGCAACGACACGCTGCTGTTGGCGGTCGGCGCCGCCGTGATCGGTGGCACCTCACTGTTCGGTGGCCGTGGTCGCATGGTGAACGCCATCCTGGGCGGCCTGGTGCTGGCGCTCATCCCCAACGGCCTGCCATTGGTCGGCAAGCGCTCGCCGTTCGGCGTCGAGATCGACTTCGGCAGCTCGGGCGTGAAGTTCGTCTGCGCCGGGCTCGCTCTTATGCTCGCCGCATCCGTCGACGCCATCAGCCGCAAGCGGACCGTCTGACGACCGGGCGCCATCAGCCCACCGCAGACCGACGAGGAGCAACACCATGACCGAGTTCTTCACCGATGTCCCCGAGCCCGTCGCCTTCGCCGGTGCGCCGGACACAGGTGGGCTGCGATACCAGGTGTACGACCCGCAGCGGGTCGTGGCCGGGCGAACCATGGCCGAGCATCTGCGGATCGCTGTGTGCTACTGGCACAGCTTCCACTGGCCGGGCAGCGACATCTTCGGTGCCGGCACGTTCGACCGCCCCTGGCTGGCCGCCGGCGTCGACCCGATGGACGCTGCCATGGCCAAGCAGGATGCGGCGTTCGAGTTCTTCGCCAAGCTCGGTACGCCGTACTTCTGCTTCCACGATGTCGACATGGCACCGGAGGGCGCCACGCTCGCCGAGTCGCGCCGCAACCTCGATGTCATGGTCGACCGGGCCGCGGCGAAGATGGCCGAGACGGGAGTGCAGCTGCTGTGGGGCACGGCCAACCTGTTCTCGCACCCCCGCTACATGGCGGGCGCGGCCACCAACCCCGACCCCCAGGTGTTCGCCCATGCCGCGGCGCAGGTGCGGCACATGCTCGAGGCAACTCATCGTCTGGGCGGCGCGAACTACGTGCTCTGGGGCGGGCGCGAGGGCTACGAGACCCTGCTGAACACCCGTCTGCGACGCGAGGCCGACCAGCTGGCCCGCTTCCTGACGATGGTGGCCGAGCACAAGCACCGGATCGGGTTCCAGGGCACCCTGCTGCTCGAGCCCAAGCCGCAGGAGCCCACCAAGCACCAGTACGACTACGACTGCTCGACCGTGCTCGGCTTCCTCGAGCGCTACGACCTCGCCGGCGAGTACCGCGTCAACATCGAGGTCAACCACGCCACGCTGTCGGGTCATTCGTTCCACCACGAGGTGGCCTTCGCCATCGACCACGGCCTGTTCGGTTCGATCGATGCCAACCGGGGCGACCCCCAGAACGGCTGGGACACCGACCAGTTCCCCAACTCGGTCGACGAGATGAGCCTTGCGGTGTACGAGATCGTCCGCGGCGGTGGCTTCACCACTGGTGGGTTCAACTTCGACACCAAACTGCGCCGGCAGAGCATCGATCGCAGCGACCTGTTCCACGGGCACATCGGCGGCATCGACACGTTGGCCCGCTCGTTGCTGGTTGCGGCAGCGATGCTCGACGACGGCTCCATCGAGCGCTTCCGCGACGAGCGCTACGCCGGGTGGGACGACGGTCTGGGGCGACGCATCCTGGGTGGTGAGGTCGATCTGGCGACGCTCGCCGACGAGGCCGTGGCGTCGGACCTCGATCCGCAGCCGGTGTCGGGTCGGCAGGAGTGGCTCGAGAACCAGGTGAACCGCATCATCTGGTCGACGCCGAACTGACCGGCGCGGTCGCGTCGCGCCATGATGGGCCGATGAGCCACCCCAGACTGGTTGCCGGTGTCGACTCGTCGACGCAGTCGACCAAGGTCGAGGTCCGCGACCTCGACACCGGAACCGTCGTCGCGACAGGATCGGCACCGCACCCCCCGACGACGCCGCCGCGGTCGGAGCAGGACCCTGGGTCGTGGTGGCAGGCGTTCCAGCAGGCGTGGGCGGCAGCCGGTTCGCCGGAGGTCGCGGCGATCAGCGTCGCCGGGCAGCAGCACGGCATGGTCGCCCTCGACCAGGAGCGTCAGGTCATCCGTCCGGCCAAGCTGTGGAACGACACCGAGCCTGCTGCCGACGCGCGGTGGCTGTGGAAGCAGTTGCCCGGAGGACGAGCCGACTGGGCCGATGCGGTGGGCAGCGTGCCGACCGCCGCGTTCACCATCGCCAAGTTGTCGTGGCTCCACCGCAGCGAGCCCGAGCACTGGCAGCGCCTGGCGCACGTGCTGCTCCCGCACGACTGGATGACCCTGCAGTTGTCGGGTGAGCTGGTGACCGATCGCGGGGATGCGTCCGGCACCGGGTACTGGTCGCCTGCATCGGGCGAGTACCGCTGGGACCTGCTCGCCGTCGTCGACCGCGATCGCGACTGGCGCAGCGTCGTTCCCCGGGTTGCCGGGCCCCGCGAGGTGGTCGGCCACTGGCAGGGCGCCGCAGTCGCCCCGGGCACGGGTGACAACATGGCCGCTGCGCTCGGTCTGGGGTTGAGCCGTGGGACGGCGGTGCTGTCGATCGGCACCAGCGGCACCGCCTATGCGATCGGCGATCAGGCCACCGCCGATCCGAGCGGCGCGGTCGCCGGGTTCGCCGACGCGACCGGTCGGTTCCTGCCCCTCGTGTGCACGATGAACGCCACCAAGGTGCTCGCCGCCACGGCCCGTCTGCTGGGGGTCGACCATGGCGGCTTCGATGCGCTCGCAGCGGCGGAGGCGCCGGGCGCGGGTGGGCTCACCCTGCTGCCGTACCTCGACGGCGAGCGGACCCCGGACCTGCCCGATGCCACCGGCGTGCTGGCCGGGTTGCGCAGCGATGTCCGGCGCGAGCAACTCGCCCGAGCCACCGTCGAAGGCGTCGTCTGCGGGCTGCTCGATGCACTCGATGCGCTTGTCGCCGTGGTCCCCGCCGTGGAGGAGATCGTCATCACGGGTGGAGGGGCGCGCAGTCGAGTGGTTCGGGAGGTGTTGGCCGACCTGTGCGACATGCCGGTGAGCGTCACCTCGGTCGAGGAGTCGGTGGCCACTGGCGCATGCCTTCAAGCTGCTGCGACAGTGCTCGACGTCGACCACGCCGAGGTCGCCGAGCGGTGGCGCCTCGGCGGTGCCGCACCGGTGGCACCCTCCGGCACCGTCGGCGAATCGCTCCGCGGCGACGTGCGCGGCCGCTACGCGGAGCTGCGGGCCCGGCACTACGGATGACCGGAGGCGACCCGTTCGCAGTGTTCGGCCTCGACCGATCGGCCGATCTCACCGCACTTCGCGCGGCGCGACGTCGGTTGGCCTTCGAGCTCCACCCCGACCGCGGTGGCGACCCGGCACGCATGCAGGAGGTCAATGCCGCCTTCGACGCCTGTGTCGGCCACCTCACCGGGCGTCGCCCGCTCCCGCTGGTCGACGGCATCCCGTCGGATCCGCCCACGTCGGCCACCACGGCGCCGCGTCGTCCTGATCAGCGACGGGAGCACTCGTCCGCTGCGACGGGGCGGGCCCGTCGATGGCGCGACCTCGAGCGCGACGCTCCCTCGTTCACGGTCGACGCCCTCCCCGCCGAGACGTTCGAGGCGCTGCTCGTGGTTGCGTCGTGGATCGGGGAGGTGCTCGACGACGACCCGCCGTACGTCCTGGAGTGCCACCTGCACGACCCAGGTCCGTGCTGGTGCCGACTCGACGTCGTGCCCGATGCTGGGGGCAGCACGGTGAGCCTCACGGTGGCGAGGCCCGACCATGTCGCCCGCGGCGAGCAGGTGACCGCCGAGGAGGTCCGCGACGTGTGGGTCGAGCAGCTCAACCGGCTCGGCCGGCCGCTGCCTTGACGAGCCGGTCGCGGATGGCGTGGCCGAGCCCGAGCGCGGGCGGCAGCAGAGCGACCACCGCCGAGCGGTGCTCGTCGTCGGCGCGGCGCAACCAGTCGTAGAGGCCCTGCGCATAGGCGACCAGGTCGTTGCCGACACCGATCACGGCAGCGTCCGGGTGCTCGGCGACCAGGCGCTCCAACGCGTCGGCTCCGTCGGCGAGCAGGACCTCACAGTGCGGCGCATAGTGCGATGCGAGCATGCCCGACGCTCGACTGGGCCCCGAGGCAGCGGCGACCCGCCCGGCCAGCAACTGCTCGATCTGCTCGCGCGGGATGCCGCCGGGCCGCAGGATCTGGGGCGGGTCGACGCTGCAGTCGACGATCGTGCTCTCGACCCCGATCGGGCAGGGGCCGCCGTCGAGCACGAGGTCGACGTCGTCGCCGAGGTCGCGCCGCACGTGCTCGGCGGTCGTCGGGCTCACCCGGCCGAAGCGGTTGGCCGACGGCGCGGCAACACCGCCACCGAAGCGCTCGAGCACCGCGGTGGTGAGCGGGTGTGCCGGCACCCGGACCCCGACCGTCGGCCGCCCTCCGGTGACCACGTCGAGCACGTGAGGCGCTCGGGGGACGAGCACGGTGAGCGGGCCGGGCCAGCACGCCTCGGCGAGCAGCGCGGCCGCCGCAGGCACGGTCGACGCCCACGACTCCAGGTCGGCTGCACCGGCGACATGGACGATCAGCGGGTGGTCGGCAGGGCGGCCCTTGACCGCGAAGATCCGGCGCACGGCGTGCTCGTTGGAGGCGTCCGCCCCGAGGCCGTAGACCGTCTCGGTCGGTAGGGCCACCAGGCCTCCGCCGCGCAGCACGTCGACGGCGCGGTCGACTGCTGCCGACTCGTCGGGGGTCATGCCGGGATGGCGTCGATGAACTCGAGCGCAGCGTCGATGAACCCGAATGCCTCGGGTGTCGCGAAGTGGTCGACGTTGCGCAATGTGACCAGCTTCGATCCGGGGATCGCCGCAGCGAGCGGGTCTCCCGGGCCGGCGAAGTCGCGGTCACCGATGACGACGAGGGTGGGACAGGTGACGGCTGCCAGCATGTCGGGGTCGAAGCGCGCTCCGCGGGGACGCCGCATCACCGCGGTGAGTGCAGCCAGGTCGTTGCCGGGTTGGCGGGCGTAGTTGACGAACATCCGGCCGATGTTGTCGTCGGGGTCGCCGGTGCCCTCGAGTGCGGCGACGATCCGCTCGGTGCCGGTCGAATCGTCGTCGAAGAGCGTTGCGCCGATGCCGGCGAGGACGAGCCGACGGAAGCGGCCCGGCTCGGAGGCGGCCAGTCGCAGCAAGGTGATGGCGCCGAGGGAGAACCCGATGGCGTCGACCGGTTCGTCGGGCATTGCGTCGAGCACGCGACCCCCGAGGTCGGCGTACTCGGCGGGGTCGTGGGGCTTCGGCGCGTCACCATGGCCGAGCAGATCGACACCGATCACCGGTCGGCCTGCATCGGCGATGAGGTGGGTGAAACCGCTCGAGACCCAGGTCGACGCGAACGATCCGCCCCAACCGTGCACCAGGACCACAGGAGTTGCCATGGGGCCACCGTAGTGCGGTCGTCCGACCTCGCCCGGGCCGGGCTGTTGGCGCTCGTGCGACGCAGGTCGTAGCACCTTGCCGCACGGGCCGTTAGCCTCGGCTGGCCCTCGTTGCGCCAAAGGAGCCTGGTATGCGCATGCTCAACGACGCAGTCCCGTTCGATCTCACCTACAGCGACGTCTTCATGGTGCCCAGCTTGTCTGCGGTGCCCTCCCGCTTCGACGTCGACCTCACCACCCCCGACGCACTGGGGACCACCATCCCCGTGGTCGTGGCCAACATGACCGCCGTGGCCGGTCGCCGCATGGCCGAGACCGTGGCCCGGCGTGGTGGGATCACCGTGTTGCCCCAGGACATCCCGCTCGATGTGGTCGAGACGGTGGTCGACTACGTGAAGAGCCGACACACCGTGTACGAGACGCCCATCACCCTCGGGCCTCACCACACGGTCGGCGACGCCCTCGGGCTGATCCACAAGCGAGCGCACGGCGCCGTGGTGGTGGTCGACGACAACGAGATCCCGCTCGGCATCTTCACCGAGCACGATGCCGTCGGCTTCGACCGGTTCACCCAACTGCAGCACGTGGCCCGTCGCGACATGGTCGCGATCGAGTCGGGCACCGACCCCCGGATCATCCACGAGCGACTTGCCGATCAGCGCCTGTCGGTGGCGCCGGTCGTCGACGACCTCGGACGGCTCATCGGTTGTGTCACCCGCAAGGGTGCGCTGCGCAGCACGATCTACCGGCCTGCGGTCGATGCCGACGGTCGGTTGCGAGTGGCCTGCGCCGTAGGCATCAACGGCGATCCTGCCGCCAAGGCCAAGGCGCTGCTCGGTCACGGTGTCGATGCACTCGTGATCGACACTGCCCACGGGCACCAGACCCGCACGCTCCGCGCCATCGAGGCCGTGCGCTCCGTGGCGCCCGACACCCCGATCGTCGCCGGCAACGTGGTGACCGCCGAAGGCACCCGCCAACTGATCGAGGCGGGCGCCGACATCGTCAAGGTCGGTGTCGGGCCGGGCGCGATGTGCACGACGCGCATGATGACCGGCGTCGGCCGCCCACAGTTCACGGCAGTCGTCGAGTGCGCGGCCGAGGCGCGCCGCGCAGGCAAGCACGTGTGGGCCGACGGCGGGGTGCGCCACCCGCGCGACGTGGCGCTCGCGCTGGCTGGCGGCGCGGCCAACGTCATGTTCGGGTCGTGGCTCGCCGGTACCTACGAGTCGGCTGCCGACACCCTCCGCGACCTCGACGGTCGGCTCTACAAGGAGAGCTTCGGCATGGCCAGCAACCGGGCCGTGAAGAGCCGGTCGCGATCGGAATCTGCCTTCGAACGGGCTCGCAAAGAGCTGTTCGAGGAGGGCATCAGCACCTCGCGCATGTACCTCGACCCGGAACGTCCCGGGGTCGAGGACATCATCGACCAGATCGTCGCCGGGGTCCGGTCGGCGTGCACCTATGCGGGTGCGAGCACGGTCGAGGAGTTCCACGCACGCGCCGTCGTCGGTGTGCAGAGCGCCTCGGGCTACCACGAAGGCATGCCCCTCGGCACGAGTTGGTGACCATGTCGTCTGTGTCGCCGACTGCACCGCAGCGTCTGCGGGTGATCGCCATCGACGGCCCTGCGGGTGCGGGCAAGAGCACGATCGGTCGGGCGCTCGCCCGGCGGCTGGGGCTCGAGTACCTCGACACCGGGGCGATGTACCGCGCCGTGACGGCCGAGGCGCTGCGACGCGGCATCCCGCTCAGCGACCGGGAGTCCGTCGCTGCGTTGGCTCGCAGCGTCGAGCTGGTGGTCGACGGGTCCGGCGTCGTCGTCGGGGGTGTCGACCTGACCCGTGAGATCCGCACCCCGGAGGTCACTGCGGCGACCAGCGCGGTCGCGGCCAATCCGGAGGTGCGCACCGAGTTGGTGGCCCGACAGCGAGCGTGGGCAGTGGGTCGGGGCGGGGGAGTGATCGAAGGTCGCGACATCGGCACGGTGGTCTTCCCCGATGCCGAGCTCAAGCTGTACCTGACGGCCTCGCCGCGGGTCCGTGCCGAACGCCGCGTCGCCGAGGCCGGCGGTGACGTCGACGAGATCGAGGCGGCGATCGCTGCGCGCGACGCTGCCGACCAGGGTCGGGCCGATGGGCCGCTACTGCGTGCCGACGGCGCCGTGGTCGTCGACACGACGGGCCTCGGGATCGACGAGGTGCTCGACCGCATCCTGGAGGAGACGGGTTCAGGAGGAGGCGTGCTGTGACCCGCGTCGACACCAGGCTCGCCGGCCAGACCCGCCTCGACAAGTTCATGTACCACTTCGGGCGGAACGTGGTGGTCGGGTTCTGTCGGGTGTGGTGCCGCGAGACGGTCGAGGGGTACCACCACATCCCTCCGACTGGCGCCTTCGTTCTGGCGCCTGTCCATCGGAGCATCCTCGACACCCCGATCTCGGCAGCGGTCACACGGCGCCGGATGCGCTACATGGGCGCCGACAAGTACTGGAACAATCGCTGGTTCGGTCGCCTGTTGACGTCGTTCGGGGGTTTCCCCGTCACCCGTGGCTCGGCCGACAAAGAGGCGCTGAGCCGCTGCATCGAGATCCTCGAAGGCGGCGAGCCGCTCGTGCTTTTCCCGGAGGGCGAGCGCAAGAGCGGTCCTGTCGTGCAACCGCTGTTCGACGGCGCCACCTATGTGGCCCTCAAGGCCGGTGTCCCGATCGTGCCGATCGGCATCGGTGGCAGCGAACGAGCGATGCCCAAGGGGGCGAAGTTCATCTTCCCGCGCAAGGTCCACGTCGTGGTGGGCCCGCCGATCACGGTGCCCCTGTCGGCTGAGGGGCGGGTCACCCGTGCGGCCCGGCAGGAGCTGTCCACCGCACTGCACGCCGAGCTGCAGCGGCTGTTCGATCAGGCCGAAGCGCGCGTCAGTCGGTGAGCCAGGCGGCGGCCGCTGAGGCGAGCCACACCGGGTCGCGCACGCCGCAGAGCTCGCGGGCCGAGTGCATCGACAGCTGCGGCACACCGACGTCGACGGTGTCGATCCCGAGGCGGGTCGCGGTGATCGGGCCGATCGTGGACCCGCACGGCATCGAGTTGCGGCTGACGAACACCTGCGACGGCACGCCGGCGCGGTGGCAGGCGTCGTGGAACCGTGCGGCGGTGGCGGCCGACGTGGCGTAGCGCTGGTTGCTGTTGACCTTGAGCGCCGGCCCATGGTTGACCATCGGGCGGTGGCCCGGCTCGTGGCGCTCGGGGTAGTTCGGGTGCACGGCGTGGGCGTTGTCGATCGACAGGCACTGCGACGCCGCGAGGGCGGCCAGGAACGAGGCCCGGTCGCCACCGCTGGCAAGGGTGATTCGTTCGAGCACGTGCTCGAGCAGGGGGCCGGCAGCCCCGGTGGAGCTGGCGCTGCCGACCTCTTCGTGATCGAACAGTGCGATCACCAGGTGCGCGTCGTCGGCGCGCGCCGACAGCAGCGCATCGGTGGCCGCCCAGCACGACACCTGGTTGTCGAGGCGTCCGCTGGCCAGCAGCGAGGCATCAGCGCCGAGCACTGCTGCTGGTGTCCGGTCGAACAGGCACAGCTCCCACCAGCCGACCGAGGCAGGCTCGACCTCGAGTCGCTCGGCCAGCCACTCGCGGAAGTCGCCCTCGCGCGACGCCCCCGAGCCCCACACTGGGGTGAGGTGCTGCTGCTTGTCGAGCACCAACCCACGCTCGTTGACCTCGCGGTCGAGGTGGATCGCCAGCTGCGGGACGCGGCACACGGCGTCGTCGACGACGACGTCGACCACGGACTGGTCGGTCAGCACCACGCGGCCGGCGACGCCGAGGTCGCGGTCGAGCCACGAGTTCAGCAGCACGCCGCCGTAGATCTCGACACCGAGTTGGCGCCAGCCGTGGCTCGACACGTCGGGTCGTGGCTTCACCCGCAGGCAGGGTGAATCGGTGTGGGCGCCGATGATCCGGAACGGTGTGGAGGGCGTCGGCGTTGCGGCGAGGCGATAGGCCACCACGGACGCTCCGACGACGGCCATGCCGCTGGCCGGCAGGTCGCTCCACGCGGAGCGCAGGTCGAGCGGGACGGCGCCACCGTCGAGCAGCCGGCGTGTCGCCGACGACGCCGCGTGCCACGGTGAGGGCGATGCGTCGAGGAAGTCGACGAGGTCGTCGAGGGCGCTGTCGTCGGTGGGGCGGTCGTCGGTCATCTCAACGCCCCTGGAACATGCCGATCGGCAGGCCGGTGTGGCGGAGGTGGGTGGTCTCGTTCACGGTGACGATCGATCGTTCACCGCTGCGGGCTGCGGCGACACGGTGGATCGAGGTGTAGTTGGGGTAGAAGAAGCCCTGGTTGACCCCGAGCCCGAGGATCTCGGACAGGTAGCCGTTGATCACGCCTCCGTGGCACACGATCGCGATGCGGTCGCCGCCGTGCGCAGCGATGAGCCCCTCGATGGCAGCGACGATCCGGCTGCGGAACTCCTCGGGGGTTTCGTCGTGGACGGTCCACTCGCCGCGGAGCATCGCCTGCCAACGCGGGTCGTTCGCCGCCTTCAGCTCCTCGACGGGCACGTACTCGTTGGAGTTGCGGTCCCACTCGGCCACGTCGTCGACGATGCTGATCGGGAGTTGCTGGGTCGCAGCCACGGGCTCGGCGGTCTGCACCGCCCGACGGAGCGGGCTCGCATAGATCGCGTCGAGCCGCTCGGCGGCCAGGTACTCGGCGAGGTGCTGGGCCTGGGCGTGACCGGCCTCGGAGAGCTCGGGATCGGCGACGCCGTGCTCGAGCACTCGCTTGACCGGCAGGGCGTGGCGGATCAACAGAAGCTCCATGGGAACAGGATGGCAGGATTGAATGGTGCCGATGGAGTCAAGGACCAAGATCGTGGCCACCCTCGGACCGGCGAGTGAGGCGCCCGAGGTGCTCGACCGCTTGCTGTTGGCCGGCGTCGACATGGTGCGCCTCAACCTGTCGCACGGCACGGTCGACGAGCACGTCCGGCGGCTGCGCGAGGTGCGGGCAGCGGCGACGCGCCTCGGTCGCATCGTGGCGGTGCTCGCCGACCTTCCAGGTCCGAAGATCCGCGCCGGGCAACTGCCCGAGGGGGGCGTCGCCTTCGTCGCCGGAACCGAGGTGGTGCTCCGGCCCGGTAGCGCGCCGAGCTCGGCGGGCGAGCTGTACGTCGACTATCCGTCGCTGCTCGACGATCTGCAGGCAGGCGACCGCGCAGTGGTGGGTGACGGGGCGATCTCGCTGCTCGTCGAGGAAGTCACCGCCGATCTCGCCCGGGCCCGGGTGCTCACCGGAGGGGCGAGCCAGGGGCGGCCCGGGGTGCACCTGCCGTCAGAGCGCATGCGCCTTCGCGCACCCACCGACGACGACCTCCGCCTTGCTCGGGTGATGGCGGCGGAGGGAGTCGACTTCCTCGCGGTCTCGTTCGTCCGTGATGCCTCCGACCTGGTGGAGGTGCGCCGTGCTGTCGAGCCCGCGACCGTGCGCCTGGTGGCGAAGATCGAGACGCTTCCCGCTGTTGCGGCCCTCGACGAGATCGCCGCCGAGGCCGATGCGGTGATGGTCGCGCGGGGTGACCTGGGCATCGAGTGCCCGCTCGAAGACGTGCCGCACCTGCAGAAGCGCATCATCCGCCATTGCGTCGAGGTCGGTGTGCCGGTGATCACGGCCACGCAGATGCTCGAGAGCATGATCACCGCACCATCGCCGACCCGGGCCGAGGTGAGCGACATCGCCAACGCGGTGTTCGACGGCACGGACGCCCTGATGCTGTCGGCAGAGACAGCGATCGGCCACGACCCGGTGGCGGTCGTCGAGGCGATGGCCCGCATCGCCGAGCGCGCCGAGTCCGAGGCCAGCTACACGGCGTGGGGCAACCGCCTCGGCCGCAGCCAGCGTCGCCAGTGGCCGAGCGGGCCGGAGCGGATCACGATGGCCATCACGCATGCGGCCGGCATGGCCGCCATCGATGCAGGGGTCGACGCGATCCTGTGCTGCACCCGTTCGGGGCGGACCGCCCGCGCGATGGCCCGGTTCCGGCCCTCGCCCGTGCTCGTCGGGCTGTCGCCCCGGCCCGAGACGGTTCGGGCGCTGGCACTCTCGTGGGGAGTCCACCCGGTGCACGTCGACGAGTACTCGAGCACCGACGAGATGGTGTGGTTCGCCGTCGAGACTGCGGTGCAGCGCGGCCTGGTCCGATCGGGCAGCACGGTGCTCGTGCTGGCCGGCGCTCCCGATCAGCCGAGTGGCGCCTCCACCGACGTGTTGCGGATCATCCAAGTCCGATGAACGGTGAGGACTCCAGGGGGCCGACCGGCATCTGGGCGGACGAGTCGGGCCCCGCCGATGCGCCGGTGATCGTGCTGGTGCACGGCGCGATGGACCGCTCTGCGGGGTTGCTCAAGCTGGCCAGGCACCTCGACGCCGAGCACCGCGTGGTGCGCTACGACCGTCGGGGCTACGGCAAGTCCGCTCCGCACCCCGGGCCGTTCGGGATGGAGGGCCAGGTCGCCGATCTGGTCGAGGTGCTCGACGGCCGTCGCGCCGTGGTGGTGGGGCACAGCTACGGGGGCAACGTGGCTCTCGCCACGGCAACTCGGTACCCCGACCTGGTGGCGGCAGTGGCGATCTACGAGACCCCGTTGAGCTGGGAGCCGTGGTGGCCCG
The DNA here is from genome assembly GCA_040398525.1 of Ilumatobacteraceae bacterium. Taxonomy (GTDB): domain Bacteria; phylum Actinomycetota; class Acidimicrobiia; order Acidimicrobiales; family Ilumatobacteraceae; genus VFMC01. Next base: position 16,733 of record JBBATY010000024.1, read on the forward strand.
GCACGACGGCCGGCGCCAACGCGCTGGCCACGCAGGGCTCGCCGGCGGATGCCGCCGAGCGCTTCATGCGCCGACTGATCGGCGACGAGCGGTGGGACGCCCTTCCCGCCCGCACCCGCGACACCCGCCGCCGGGAAGGTGCCGCGATGGTGGGCGAACTGTCCGATCTCCGTGAGCACCGACCCTGGAGCGCCGAGCAGTTGACCCTGCCGGTCGTCGCCGCGTTCGGCTCGCGCGGGGCGCCCCACCACCGTCGGGGGATGGAGCACGTCGTGGCCACCGTGGCCGGGGCGAGGCTCGTCGAGCTCGAGGGTTGTGGGCACGATGCACCGTTCCGCGAGCCGGTGACCTTCGCCGAGCAGGTCGTGCGGCCGTTGCTCGGCGCCTGAGCACCAGCCTCGTCAGGCGTCGATGCCGGGGATGTCGATCTGCGATCCGAAGAACGTGCAGGTCGTGCCGTCGAACCCGCCGCTCTCGATGCGATCGGCACAGGTGCGCAGCTCGGAGCGCTGGGTCCACACGCCGAGCGCCAGCCCGAGCATGAGCAGCATCGTGATCAGCTTCATCATGACGTTCTTCACGATGGCAGCCATCACCAGCGACAGGACGACGAGCGCCACCACGAGGACGACAGCGAGGTTGGACGCGGCCTGGACGTCGAGGGCGAGCATGTGCTGAATGTACGCCGTAACGTGGGCTCGATGAGTGACACTCCAGCAGAGCGACCGATCGGTCTGAGCTCCGGCCTCCCGTCGACCGTGCTCCCTCCGGCCGATCCGACTGCGCGACACCTTCTGCTGCAGGCCCTTGCGGCACCCGAGGCGGAGCGTCGCGAGCGCGTCGCTGCCGTGGTCGCCGCGTACCCCCGGTATCTCGACGCGTGGGCGAGCCTCGGCGATCTCGGCCGCGACACGATCGAGCGTTACGCGGCCTACCGCATCGGCTACCACCGCGGCCTCGACACACTGCGCGCCAACGGGTGGCGTGGCTCGGGCTACGTGCGCTGGGCGGAGGAGACCAACCGTGGGTTCCTCCGTGCGCTCCGCGGGCTCGGGGCCATGGCGTCCGCGATCGGCGAGACCGACGAGGCCGAGCGGGTCGCGCTGTTCCTGGCGCAGCTCGATCCGTCCGGAGTGCCGGCCCACGAGGCCTGAGGCCGATGGTCGTCGACCGTCGGGTGCTCGGTGCGGTGCTGGCGGGTGGCGCGAGCCGCCGGATGGGCTCCGACAAGTCGCTCATCGAGCTGGCAGGTGTTCCGTTCGTCGTCCGCGTCGCCGATGCGCTGCGTGCGGGCGGCTGCGACCCGGTGGTGACGGTCGGTGGCGAGCAAGAGCGCCTCACATCGCTCGGCCTCGAGGTGCGTGCCGACCGGACCCCGGGTGCGGGGCCCCTCGACGGCGTCATCCGGGCGCTCGAGGCGGCTGGTGGCTCGCCAGCCGTGGTGGTTGCCTGCGACATGCCATGGCTCTCGGCAACGCTCGTCGGCGCCCTCGTCGATGCGCTGCGTCGGTCGTCCGGCGCGCTCGATGTGGTCGTGGCCAGAGGAGAGCGCCTCGAGCCGCTGTGCGCCGTGTGGGCTCCGAGTGCGCTGCCGGTGCTCGTCGCCGCCTTCGACGACGGCGAGCGGGCGGTGCACCGCACCTTCGATCGGCTCCGGGTCGGCGAGGTCGCTGTCGGGGCCGACGAGGTCCGCAACGTCAACACCCCCGCCGACCTCGCTGATGTGCAGCGCAGCGAGGGCACATCGAGTGGGTAGCCGACCGGGTAGCGTTCGGGCATGACCATCGGTGAAGTGACCGTCGACGAGCTCGAGACCGCCCTGGCCTCCGGCGCCCGCCTGTTCGACGTGCGCGAGGTCGACGAGTACGTGGAGGGCCACATCCCCGGCGCACGTCTCGTCGTCCTCGGCACAGTTCCCGCCAACGTCGATGCGTTCCGTGGCGACGGCCCCGCATACGTCGTGTGCAAGGCCGGCGGCCGCAGCATGCAGGCGTGCCAGTTCCTCGCAGCTCAGGGTCTCGAGGTCGTCAACGTCACTGGGGGCACGATGGCCTGGGTGCTGTCCGATCGGCCAGTCGTCGCCGGCGACGAGCCTGGCTGATCGCCCGATGCCGGAGCCCTCGTTCGACTGGGTCGCCGACCAGGCGACGTTCGAGCAACTCGTCGACGAGTTGGCTGAGCAGCCGCGGTACGCGATCGACACCGAGTTCCATCGCGAGCGGACCTACTTCCCGAAGCTCGCACTGGTGCAGCTCGGCTGGGGCGGACGGATCGTGCTCGTCGACCCGCTCGCCGTCGACGTGCGCTCGCTGAGGCGGTTGTTCGAGTCGCCCGCCCTGGCGGTGTTCCATGCAGCGCAACAAGACCTCGACGTGCTCACCCACGTGTGCGGGTGCGTCCCGGCGCGCATCTTCGACACGCAGATCGCTGCGGGCTTCACCGGGTACGGCACGCCGTCGCTCGCCGCCCTGCTCCAGGGCGAACTGGGGGTCAACGCGTCCAAGGGCGACCGTCTCACCGACTGGCTGCGGCGGCCGCTCACGGCCGATCAGCAGCAGTACGCGGCCATGGATGTTGCTCATCTGCTCGAGCTCCACGACCGCCTGATCGCCTCGCTCGAGGCCGCAGGGCGGCTCGGCTGGGTGGAGGACGCCTGCGAGGAGCTGCGCGTCAGGCCGGCGGGTGCCATCGATCCGGATCAGGCCTGGCTGCGGCTGAAGGACGTGCGGATCCTCAAGGCCCGGTCGCGCGGGGTCGCCCAAGCCGTGGCGGCCTGGCGCGAGCGCCGCGCAGCGGCCTCCGACATCCCGCCGCGCCAGGTGCTGCCCGACCTCGCGGTGCTGGGCATCGCTCAGAAGGTGCCGACATCGGCGGCCGAGCTCGGCCACGCGCGCGGGGTCGACGAGCGCCACTCGAAGGGCACCATCGCCAACGAGATCCTGGCCGCGGTCGCCGACGGCGCACGTCGGGACGTGGCGCTGCCGGTGCACGACGGCGACGACCTCGACCGCACGATGCGCCCGGCGATCACCCTGGTCGGCGCGTGGATCGCCGAGGTGGCGCGCAGCGAACGGATCGATTCGGCGCTGCTCGCCACCCGGGCAGATGTGATCGCGCTGCTGCGCAACGAGCCGGCGAGCCGACTGTCGGGGGGGTGGCGAGCCGATCTGCTCGGCGACGGCATCCGTCGTCTCGTCGGAGGCAGGGCGGGTCTCACTTTCGACGGCCGCGGTGGGTTGCGGCTCGTCGACGTGCCGTCCGAGGCCGACGCGCTGCCTGGCTGACCCGCGCTCGGCATCCCACGCAACGATGGCTCGACCCGATAGCATGACCGGGTTCTCAGCATTCTCACGTCCTGGAGCCCTCCCATGAAGAAGGGTCGTCACCGTCGCTTCGAAGAGGCGAGGAAACTCAAGCAAGCGGGCCCAAGTGCATTCGACCTCGGGCTTGGTGGGTCGTCGAGCCGCGACGCGTCACCCGACGACGAGTACGCCGAGTTGGCGGCCAAGTACGGCGTCACCTTCGATGACGATGACGAGGACGACATCGACGACGAGGACGACTCGCGCGTCTGACACGCACGCCGGAGGCGATTGCTCCGGGCACTAGGAACCATGAACCCCCTGCGAAACATCGCGTTGGTCGCGCACGTCGATCACGGAAAGACCACCCTCGTCGATGCGCTCCTGCGCGCCACCGGCACGTTCGCGGCCCACCAGGCCGTGGTCGACCGTGTGATGGACTCGAACGACCAAGAGCGCGAGCGCGGCATCACCATCTTGGCGAAGGCGGCCTCCATCATCTGGAAGGGCGTGAAGATCAACCTGGTCGACACCCCCGGCCACGCCGACTTCGGCGGCGAGGTGGAGCGAGCGCTCACCATGGTCGACGGGGTCATCCTGCTGGTCGACGCCGCCGAGGGCCCGTTGCCCCAGACGCGCTACGTGCTGCAGAAGGCGCTCTCGCGCAACCTGCCCGCCATCGTGGTCATCAACAAAGTCGACCGCGGCGACGCCCGACCCGAGGAGGTGATCGACGAGATCTACCAGCTCTTCATCGACCTCGACGCCGACGACGAGCACATCGACTTCGAGATCATCTCGGCCGTGGCCCGCGAGGGCCGGGCCATGAAGGGCATCGGCATGCCGGCCGACGATGCCGACCTGTCGCCCCTGCTCGACACCATCCTGGAGGCCATCCCGGCCCCGCAGGGCGACCCGGAGCTGCCGCTGCAGGCCATGGTCACCCAGCTCGACGCCAGCGAGTACCTCGGCCGCCTCGCCATCGGCCGCATCGTCAACGGCGTCATGCGCCGTGGCGAGACCGTCGCCCTGCTCGAGGAGGAGTTCGGCGAGGGTCAGCCCGCGCTGAAGCGGCGCCTCACCCAGCTGATGGCCTTCGAAGGCGTCAGCCGCAACGAGGCCGAGGTGCTGTCGGCCGGCGACCTGTTCGTCGTGGCCGGCTTCCCTGAGGTGGAGATCGGCGACACCATCGCCTCGGTCGACGACCCCATCGCCCTGCCCCGCCTCGTGGTCGACGAGCCGGTGCTGCGGATGACCTTCGGCGTGAACACGTCGCCGTTGGCGGGCAAGGAGGGCAAGTACCTCACCAGCCGCCACCTCGTCGACCGGTTGAACAAAGAGATCCTCGGCAACGTGTCGATCAAGTTGTTCGAGACCGGCTCGCCCGACGCCATCGACGTGGCCGGCCGTGGCGAACTGCAGTTGGCCGTGCTCATCGAGGCCATGCGCCGCGAGGGCTACGAACTGCAGGTCAGCCGCCCGCAGGTCATCACCAAGGAAGTGAACGGCAAGCGCTTCGAGCCACAAGAGCGCGGTGTGGTCGACGTGCCCGACGAGTACGTGGGCACGGTCACCCAGGAACTCGCACCGCGCAAGGGGCGCATCACCGACATCCGCCCCGGCGACACCGGCCGCAGCATCGTCACCTTCGAGTGCCCCAGCCGAGGCCTCATCGGCTTCCGCTCGATGCTGCTCACGGCCACTCGCGGCACGGCACTGCTGCACCAGCACCACCACGGCTGGGTGCCGTGGGCGGGCGACATGCCCGACGCCCGTGGCGGCGCCATGGTGGCCGACCGTCTGGGTGTCACCACCGGCTACGCGCTCGACAAGCTGCAGCTCAGCGGCCAGTTCTTCGTGCACCCCGGCGAGCAGGTGTACGAGGGCATGGTGGTGGGCGAGTGCGCCCGTGAAGAGGAGATGGTGGTGAACGCCGTGCGTCCGAAGGAGAAGAACAACATCCGCACGCACAGCCACGACGACGCCGTGAAGCTGCCGGCGCCGAAGATCCACACGCTCGAGACCGCCATCGAGTGGATCCAGGAGGACGAGCTCGTCGAGGTCACCCCGAAGAGCATCCGCATCCGCAAGCGCCACCTCGGCCTCGAGGACCGCCGCAAGGCCAACAAGAAGGTCACCACCTCCGCCAACTGACCCCGGCGTCGCTCACGGTGCGCTGCTACCGTCCCGGGACGGAGGTCGACCATGACGGTGAGTCTTCGCGAGGTCAACAGAGTCGACGGGCCGACGGCTGTGCTCGACGCGCTCGAGGCCGACGGTGCGGTGATCGTCCACGACTTCTTGGCGCCTGATCTGCTCGAGCGCTTTCGCGACGACATGGTGGCCCACGCCTCCGGTCAGCGGGCCGGCACCACCGACGACCTCGGTGTGTTCCGAAAGTTCTGGGGGGAGCGGACAATGCGCTTCACCCGCCTCGCTCACCGCAGCAGGGCCTTCGTCGAGATCCTGACCGACCCCTTCTACCGGGCCATCGCCGACGCGGTGCTGCTGCCGTCGGCGCAGGACTACTGGATGAACACCGGCCAGATGATGATCATCGGCCCCGGTGAGCGGTCGCAGTTCCTCCACCGTGATGCCGACAACTGGCCAGCCGACCTGTGCCGTCCCGGAGGCATCGAGGTCACCCTCAGCTGCATGTTCGCGATCACCGACTTCACGGCTGCGGCCGGGGCCACGCGGGTGGTGCCGGGCAGCCAGGCATGGGACGACTACCAGCGTCGAGCCCTCCCGGACGAGGTCTGTCAGGCCGTCATGCCGGCGGGGAGCGGGATGATCTACACCGGCCGGGTGCTCCACGGCGCCGGCGCCAACACGACGGTCGACGAGTTCCGCTACGGCCTCCACCTGTCGTACGTCGCCGGATGGCTCACCCCTGAGGAAGCCGGACCGCTCGGGACCACCTGGGACGACGTGCGCGACCTTCCCGCCGATGCCCAGCGCCTGCTCGGCTGGCGCCGGTCGCACATCGACGACCGCTGGCCGGCACCGCTGTGGACCGTCGACTACGACGACGTCCCGGTCGGCCTCGGTCTGGTGCCCGCCGACGAGCGGCTGGCCTGACGCTCAGCTCCGGCGGCGGACCGCCGGGTGGGGCAGCGGGGTGCCCGTCGGGCGATCGAGCAGCTCGACGATGCGGCCGTAGACCTCGTCGCCCACCAGGCCGATGATCTCGTCGCGCAGGTACCGGAACACCGGTTCGCTGCCGACGAACGCGTCCGGTGAGTCGGTGCACCACCAGTGGAACTCGGCACCGCCAGCGCCCCAGTCGCGTCGCTTCCATTCGCGGAGCGTGCTCGTGACGTGCCCGTCGTCGGCGGTGCTGTGCTCGAGCCGGAGCGGCAGCTGCCAGCACACGTTCGGCTTCCAGTCCATCGGCCGCTCGCCGGCGGCCACTGCGGCATGGTGGAGCGCGCACCCGGTGCCGCCGGCGAAGCCGGGCCGGTTGAGGAAGATGCAGGCATCGTCGACGAGTCGGGTCATGGTGCCGCCGCTGCCGTCGTCGGCCGGGGCGAGGAAGCCCTGGCGTCGGGCCTTGCGCTGGTGCTGCCACACATCGGGCGTCAGCCTGACCACGGCGCGCACGACGGTCTGCACATCGTCGTCGTCGACGAAGTGGGCGCCGTGGCTGCAGCAGCCCTGCTCCATGTGGGTGGCGTCGGCGTCGAGCACGCCTTTGCAACCGTTGCCGTAGATGCACGACCAGTTCGAGCGCAGGAACGAGGCGTCGACCACCCAGGTGCGGCGCTCGCGCTCGTCGTCGAAGCTCACCCATTCGTGGACGTCGAGGGCGGTGGTGGTGAAGGAGCCAGCGTCGGGTGCGGGCTGGCGGCGGCGAGGGGTGGAGGGCATCGGCGCACAGGGTAGGCGACGTGACGTCGATGGTCGGGAGACCAGCCGTGCTGATCGGTAGGCTCCTGGTCAATGCCTACCCCTCCCACCAACGCCGACCAGTTGCGCGCTGCGTTCTTGGACTTCTTCGCCGAGCGCGGGCACACCGTCGTCCCCTCCGCCAGCCTGATCCCTCACGACCCGACGGTGCTGTTCACCGTGGCGGGCATGGTGCCGTTCAAGCCGTACTTCGTGGGTGACGAGGTGCCGCCGTACACACGCGCTGTCAGCTCGCAGAAGAGCGCACGCGCCGGGGGCAAGCACAACGACCTCGACGACGTGGGGCGCACCAAGCGCCATCTCGTGTTCTTCGAGATGCTGGGCAACTTCAGCTTCGGCGACTACTTCAAGCACGAGATCATCCCCTGGAGCTGGGAGCTCACCACCGAGGTGCTGGGCCTCGACGGCGACCGGCTGTGGATCACCGTGCACGACAGCGACGACGAGGCCGAGGCGATCTGGCACGAGGTGGTCGGTGTGCCGATGGACCGCATCCAGCGCCTCGGCGACAAGGACAACTTCTGGCAGATGGGCGACACCGGGCCGTGTGGTCCGTGCAGCGAGATCCACATCGACCGCGGCCCGTCGTTCGGCCCCGAGGGCGGCCCGCTCGCCGACCCGGGTGGCGACCGGTTCATGGAGTTCTGGAACCTGGTCTTCATGCAGTACAACCAGGCGCCCGACGGCAGCCGCACGCTGCTGCCCAAGCCCTCGATCGACACCGGTGCCGGCCTCGAGCGGCTGCTGTGCCTGCTGCAGGGCGTCGACGCCGTGTGGGAGACCGACCTGATGCAGCCGCTCATCGACCGCGCCTGCAGCCTGACCGGCAAGACCTACACGCCTGGCGACTACGACGACCGGGTCAGCTTCAGCATGCGGGTGCTCGCCGAGCATGCCCGGTCGAGCACGATGCTCGTCAACGACGGTGTGTTCCCGAGCAACGAGGGCCGCGGCTACGTGCTTCGCCGGATCATCCGTCGCGCAGTGCGCTACGCCTACCTGTTGGGCACCGACAAGCTCGTCATGCCGTCGCTGGTCGAGACCGCGTGCTCGGTGATGAGCAACGCCTACCCCGACGTGGCCGCCAACCGCGACTTCATCATGGGCGTGCTCACCCGCGAGGAGGAGCGCTTCCGTCAGACGCTGAAGACCGGCCTCGCCATCCTCGAAGACGAGCTGCACGACGGCCCGGCGCAGTTGCCGGGGTCGACCGCGTTCATGTTGCACGACACCTACGGCTTCCCGCTCGAGCTCACCGAGGAGATCGCGGGCGAGCGTGGGGTCGGCGTCGACAACGCCGGTTTCGAGACCGAGATGCGCGCCCAGCGCGAGCGGGCGAAGGCGGCCCGCAAGGGCGCCGATGTCGACGACGAGCGCCTCGACGACTATCGCGAGCTCGTCGAGCAGTTCGGCGTCACGGAGTTCGTCGGCTACCAGCACGACACCTGCGAAGGGCGGGTGCTCGCCGTGCTCACCGGGTCGTCCGGGCCCCACGCCGACCAGGGCGACCTCGTCGAGATCTTCCTCGACCGCACATCGTTCTACGCCGAGAGCGGTGGCCAGATCGGCGATGCCGGCACCATCACCACCCACACCGGTGTGGCCGAGGTGATCGACTGCACCTTCGCCCTGCCGGGCCTGCGCCGCCACGTGGCGCGGGTGACGAATGGGACGATCTACCCGGGCGAGAGCGCCACGGCCAGCATCGACGCCGTCCGACGCGACGCCACTCGGCGCAACCACACCGGTACGCACCTGTTGCACCACGCCCTGCGGCAGGTGCTCGGCGAGCACGTCAAGCAGGCCGGATCACTCGTCGGGCCCGACCGGCTGCGGTTCGACTTCAGCCACTACGCCGCGGTCACCGACGACGAGATCGCGCGCATCGAGGCCATCGCCAACCGCGAGACGCTCGACAACGCCCCGGTGCGGGCCTTCGAGACCACCAAGGACGAGGCCGTGGCCATGGGGGCGATCGCCTTCTTCGGCGACAAGTACGGCGACATCGTGCGGGTGCTCGAGGCCGGTAGCTCGATCGAGCTCTGCGGCGGCACCCATGTGCGGGCCACCGGCGACATCGGCATCATCAAGGTGGTGTCGGAGAGCTCGATCGGCTCGAACCTGCGCCGCATCGAGGCGGTCACCGGCGCGAACTCGCTCGCGCTGCTCCAGCGCGACGAGACGTTGCTGGGTGAGGCGGCTCGACTGGTGGGCACCACGGCCGACAGCATCGTCGAGGGGGTCCAGAAGCGTCTCGACGAGATCCGCTCGCTGCAGGACGAGGTCCGCGCGCTGCGGTCGCAACTGGCCGCCGGGCGCGCCGAGGAGCTCGCTGCGGCGGCAGTCGACGGCGCACTCGTCGAACGGGTCGACGGGCTGTCGCCCGGCGATCTGCGCGACCTGGCCATCGCCGTGCGCCAGGCCGGCGTCGACGCCGTCGTGCTCGGTGGCGTCTCGCCGTCCGGTGGCGTGTCGCTGGTCGCTGCGGTCACCACGGCCTCCGGTCGGGTCGCCGGCGACCTGATCAAGGACGCTGCCAAGGCCGTCGGTGGTGGCGGCGGAGGCAAGGGCGACATCGCCACGGCCGGTGGCAAGCTGCCCGAGGGCCTCGACGAGGCGTTGTCGATCGCCCGGAGGGCGATTGCCGGCTAGGCGTGCCCTGGGCGTCGACCTCGGGTCGAAGCGCATCGGCATCGCCGTGAGCGACCGCTCCGGGACGATCGCCAGCCCGCTGCTCGTCGTGCAGCGCAGCGGCGACCGTCGCGTCGATCATCGGCGGATCGCCGAACTGGTCGTCGAGGAGGAGGCCGATGTGGTGGTGGTGGGCCTGCCGATCAACATGAACGGCACGATGGGCCCTGCCGCCACGGCCGCCGTCGCCGAGGCACGGGCGTTGGCTACGGTGGTCGGCGTGCCGGTCGAGACCTACGACGAGCGCCGCACCACGAGCACCGCAGAGGCTGCCCTGATGGAGTTCAAGATGAAGGCCCAGGACCGGCGTCGAGTGGTCGACAAGGTCGCGGCAGCCGTCATGCTCCAGGCGTGGCTCGAGAGCGGCGGTGCGGCTCGCGGGCAGGAGCCGTCGTCGTGAGCGTGTTGCAACGGCGCCGCCCCGATCCGCTCGACGACTGGCACGACGACCCGTGGGACACCGTCGAGGTGGTCGAGGCGCCGGTCGTCGAACGCACCCGTCGCCCGCTGCGGCCGCTCAAGTGGCTTGCCTGGCTCGCCGCGTTCGCGCTCGTCGCCGGGGTGCTCACCTTCGGCGGGGTCGGCTGGTGGTACCTCCAGCAGATCAATCCGCCGGGCGAGCCGCTCGAGCCGGTCGGCTTCACCATCACCGAGGACGACACCTTCGACACCGTCACGGCCCGCCTGCACGACGAAGGGTTCATCGTCAACCCGTCGGTGTTCCGCTGGTACGTCGAGCGCCAGGGCGGCCTCGAACTGGTGCCGGGCTTCTACGTGATCACGCCGCTCGACCACATGGGGTCGATCCTCGACACGTTGGCGACCCCGCCGGAGGAGACCTTCACGTCGGTCACCTTCCCCGAGGGGTTCACCATGGCCAAGATGGCCGACCGGCTGGCGGCCACGGTGCCCACGATCACCGCCGACGAGTTCCTCGCCGCCGTCACCTCCGGCCAGGTGCGCTCGGAGTTCCAGCCCGAAGGGGTGACCAGCCTCGAAGGGCTGCTCTTCCCCGACACCTATCAGGTGTCGAACGGGGAGTCGGCCGATCGGGTGGCTGCCCGGATGGTGGCGCTGATGGAGCGCGTCGGCCGCCAGGAGGAGATCGTCGTTCGGGGGTATGTCTTGGGCCTCACCGCCTACCAGGTGCTCACCATCGCCTCGATGGTCGAGCGCGAGGCCAAGGTCGACGACGACCGCGCCCTGATCGCACGCGTGATCATCAACCGCTTCAAGCGGGGGATGCCGCTGCAGATCGATGCGACGCTCTACTACGGGCAGGACCCGAGCACGCCGTTCGCCGAGTTGAAGGCGATCGACAGCCCGTACAACACCTACCTCTACCCGGGCCTGCCGCCCACCCCGATCGCCAGCCCGGGCCGGGCGTCGATCGAGGCGGTCGTCAACCCGGCACCCAACCCGCCGGCCGGTGGGGCGCTGTGCGTCGGGGTGCCACGCAACGAGTGCGAGTACCTCTACTACGTGCTCGCCGACGAGGACGGTCGCCACGCGTTCGCCGTCACCTACGACCAGCACCTCGCCAATGTCGAGAAGGCCCTGCAGGCGGGTCTGCTGTGAGCATCACGGCGGCGACCCGGGTGGCCGGGGTGATCGGCTCGCCGGTGCGGCACAGCCTCTCGCCGGCGTTGCACAACGCGGCCTTCGCCGCGTCGGGTGCCCCGTGGGTGTACGTGGCGTTCGAGGTGCCGCCGGGCGAGGCGCATCGGGCCCTCGACGCGATGCGGGTGCTCGGCATCGGCGGCCTGTCGGTGACCATGCCGCACAAGGAGCAGGTCGCCGCTGCGGTCGACGAGCTGGATCCGGCAGCTGCTGCGCTGCGCAGTGTGAACACGGTGGTCGCCCATGCGGACGGCCGCCTCGTGGGCCACAGCACCGACGGTGCCGGCTTCGTCGCGTCGCTGTGTGAGGCGGGGGTCGACCCTGCGGGTCGACGGGTCGTCGTCATCGGGGCCGGCGCAGCCGGGCGTTCGGTGATCGATGCGCTGGCACGTGCCGGGGCCGGCGCGGTCGAGGTCGTCAATCGCAGCCGGAGCCGGGCCGAGGAGGCAGCGCAGCTCGCCGGAGCGGTCGGTCGTGTCGTCGAGCTGCCGGCCGTGGCCGACGCCGACATCGTCGTCAACGCCACCTCGGTGGGCATGGGCAATGACGAACTGGCTGTCGACCCGGCCCTGCTGCACGCCGGGCAGGTGGTGGCCGATCTGGTCTACCACCCGCTCGAGACAGCGCTGCTGCGTGCGGCCCGCCTGGCCGGTGCGGCGACGGTCGACGGGCTGGGGATGCTGGTGCACCAGGCAGCGCTGCAGCAGCAGCTCTGGCTCGGCACGCTGCCCGATCCGGCCGTGATGCGTGACGCCGCACTCCGTGAGCTCGACGCCCGCTCCCGGATAGCCTGACGGGCGTGTTGCGCTTCCTCACTGCCGGCGAGTCGCATGGCCAGGCCCTCGTCGTCATCGTCGAGGGGCTCCCGGCGGGTCTCGAGATCACCGTCGACGAGATCCAGGCCGAGATGGCTCGTCGGCGCCTCGGCTACGGGCGCGGCCCGCGGCAGCGCTTCGAGCAGGACGAGCTCACCCTGGTGGGTGGGGTGCGCCACGGTCGCACGCTCGGTTCGCCGGTGGCGATCGAGATCAAGAACAGCGAGTGGTTCCGAAGCGACAAGTGGCACGAGGAGATGTCGCCGGCCCCCGGTGTCACGAAAGAGCCGCTCACCCAGGTGAGGCCGGGTCACGCCGACCTGGTCGGCATGCAGAAGTACGGCTTCACCGACGCGCGCGACGTGCTCGAGCGGGCCAGTGCCCGCGAGACGGCAGCTCGGGTGGCGGCCGGTGCGGTTGCCAAGAAGTTGCTCGGGCACCTCGGTGTGGGCATTCTCTCGCACGTCATCCAGATGGGTGCGGCCCGCTCGAAGAGCGCGGCGCGGCCCACCATGGCCGATCTCGAGCGGGTCGACGAGTCGCCGGTGCGGTGCTTCGACGCTGCCGCCGAAGAGGCGATGGTGGCCGAGGTGAAGGAGGCCGCCAAGGAGGGCGACTCGCTCGGCGGCATCGCCGAAGTGCTCGCCTACGGCGTGCCGATCGGCCTCGGCAGCCACGTGCACTGGGACCGCAAGATCGACGCTGCATTGGCGCAGGCACTGATGAGCATCCAAGCGGTGAAGGGTGTCGAGATCGGCGACGGGTTCGAGGTGGCCGGCCGACGGGGGAGTGTCGCCCACGACCCGATCGTGTGGGACCCCGCACTGCAGGACTATCGGCGCGAGAGCACGCTGGCGGGCGGCACCGAGGGTGGCATGACCACCGGTGAACTGCTGGTGGTGCGAGCCGCGATGAAGCCGCTCGCCACCCTCAACCGCCCGACGCTGAAGACGGTCGACGTGCTCACCAAGGAAGAGACGGTCAGCTTCAAAGAGCGCACCGATGTGACGGCGGTGCCGGCAATGGGTGTGGTGGCCGAGACGATGGTGGCGCTGGTGCTGGCCACCGAGGCGCTGCGCAAGTTCGGTGGCGACAGTGTGGGCGAGTTCGTGCGCAATGCCGAGGCCTATGCCGCCTCGCTGCGCCCGGCATGATCGGGGCGCACCAGCACGTCGTGCTCGTCGGCCTGATGGGCTCGGGAAAGTCCACGGTGGGGCGCGCCCTGGCCGAACGGCTGCAGCGGGCCCTGCTCGACACCGATGCCCTCGTCGAGCAGCGCGCCGGACGGACGATCCGCGACATCTTCGCTGCCGAGGGTGAAGCCGCGTTCCGCGACCTCGAGGCCGCCGTGCTCGCCGAGGTGCTGGCGGGCGACGAGCCGGCTGTGGTGGCCACAGGTGGGGGTGTGGTGCTGCGCCCCGAGAACCGTGCCGCGCTCGACGCGGCCGATGCGCGCATCGTGTGGCTCTGCGCCGAGCCGGCCACCTTGCTCGAGCGGGTGCGCCACGCGGGCAACCGACCTCTGCTCGACCACGATCCGGAGGCTACGTTGCAGCGGATGGCCGAGGAACGTGCGCCGCTGTACCGGGAGGTTGCCGACCTGGTCGTTCGCGTCGACGGCCGGAGCACCCACGACGTCGTCGAGGCGGTGCTGCGGTGAGTGCCGACGCGCTGCGGCGGGTGCGCGTGCCCTTGGCCGAGCGTGCCTACGACGTCGTCGTCGGCCACGGCGCTCGACGCGAGCTCGTCTCGCTCGTGCCGTCGGCGGCCAATCGTGCCGTCGTCGTCACCCAGGCGGGCGTGCCGCTCGACATCGACCCGGGGGTGCCGTTCGAGGTGGTCGAGATCGGCCACGGCGAGCAGCACAAGACCTTGGCAACGATCGAACGCCTCTGTCGCGACTTCCAGCGGCTCGGCATCACCCGCAACGACGTGGTGATCGGTGTCGGCGGGGGAATGGTCACCGATGTGGCCGGGTTCGCCGCATCGGTGTGGCACCGGGGTGTCGCCGTCGTGCATGTGGCCACCAGCCTGCTGGGCATGGTCGACGCAGCGATCGGTGGCAAGACCGGGGTGAACCTCACCGCCGACGGCGACGACGAGGGCGGCAAGAACCTGATCGGCGCCTTTTGGCAGCCGGCGGGCGTGGTCTGCGACCTCGACGCCCTGGCCACGCTGCCCGAGCGGGAGGTGCGCTGTGGGCGTGGCGAGATGGCCAAGTACCACTTCCTCGCCGGTGACGACCTGCTGGCGATGGACGACACCGAGCGGATCGCCCGGTGCGTCGAGATCAAGGCCGACGTGGTGGCCGGCGACGAACGCGAAGGCGGACGTCGCGCGCTGCTGAACTACGGCCATACCTTGGCGCATGCGCTCGAGATCGAGTGCGGCCACACCATCGCGCACGGCGAAGCGGTGGCGATCGGGCTGTGTTACGCGGCGCATCTGGCCCATCGGCTGGGTCGCATCGACCGCGCGCGGGTCGACGAGCACTACGCCGTGGTGGGTAGCGAGTACGGACTCGACACGCACCTGCCATTCGGCCTTCGTTTCGACCGCCTGGTGTCACTGATGTCGCGAGACAAAAAGGCCCTCAGTGGCATGACATTTGTACTTGACGGGGCGTCGGGCGTGGAGGTCGTCGCCGGCGTCGCGCCGGCCGACGTGCTACATGCACTCGAGGACATGGCGGCCCACCACGCTGGGTGACAGCGGCAGGGTCGACGTGAGGTGCGTCTACCGCTGCGTACGGTGCTCGAGATTGGGGCGCTTGAGCGACTCCAGGCGTCGGTGCAGCCACCAGTAGTGGTGAAGTGGTCCTGGCGGGAACGTCCCCGTGACGGAGTGTGGCGCGTCGACGGCGGGGTCCACACGGCGCCCGCATGCACGCCGGGGCTGTTGTCGTCGCTCGCTGCCTTCGTCCACCACGGGGCGTGTTTGTCGTGCTCAGGGCCGTCGGGGGGACGTCGGCCGGCTCGGGGCTCGCGAGGGGTCGTGTTCCATCGTCGTTCAGGTCTGGAATGACCGCGCCAGGTGTTGAGAGGGATATCCCTCGCCACCCTGGGTGGTAGCCATGTCACCGTAGAGTGGGAGATGTGTACTGCTGTTCCGGTACTTGGCACACTAGGAACCGTCCCCCGGTTGGCGGACACTGTTGGTGCGGAGAGCGGACTCCGTACCGACGACGGGAGTAGAGATGTCGAACACGAACGGCGGAATGTTGTCACGGCGGCGAGTCGTCACCCGGCTCGCCCTCGGTCTTGCCACCGCGGTCGCCGGCACGGCTCTCGTCGTCTCGCCGGCCTCGGCGAACACGACGTCGGGCTCGGCGGCAGGTGTGCCGCTGACCGACGGTTCGATGTACAACGTGGTCGACCAGATCGGAGCTCGAGCCCTGTGGCAGCAGGGCATCACCGGCCGCGGCGTGAACGTGGCCATCATCGACACCGGTGTCGCCGCGGTGCCTGCACTGAGCGGCGCCGACAAGGTCGTCGCCATGGTGGACCTGTCCGGTGAGGGTTCCTATCTCGACACCTACGGCCATGGCACCCACATGGCCGGCATCATCGCCGGCCGCGACCCAGGCGCTGTTCCGGCTGCTGCGGGTGCGAACCCTCAGTGGTTCATGGGTGTGGCCCCCGATGCCGGCATCGTGTCGGTAAAGGTCGCCGGACAGTCTGGCGCCGTCGATGTGTCGCAGGTGATCGCCGGCGTCGACTGGGTGGTCGACCATGCTGCCGAGTTGAACATCAAGGTGCTCAACCTCTCGTACAGCAGCGGCTCGACGCTCGGCTACACCACCGATCCGCTGAGCTACGCGGTGGAGCGGGCGTGGAGGGCCGGGATCACCGTGGTAGTGGCGGCAGGTAACGACGGTCGCAACGAGTTCAAGCTTGGTATGCCGGCCCAGAACCCCTACGTCATCGCAGTCGCCGGTGCCGAGTTGAAGAACAACAAGTGGCAGGTGCCGAGCTGGGCGACCAGCGGTGACGGCACCCGCAACCCCGACGTGGCCGCTCCCGGCACCTCGATCGTGTCGCTGCGTGCGCCGGGAAGCACGATCGACCTCACGGCGCCGACCGGCTACGTGAGCGCACATCTCTTCAAGGGTTCGGGGTCGTCGCAGTCGGCTGCCGTCGTGACTGGTGCTGCTGCGCTGCTGCTGAGCGCCCGGCCCAACCTGACCCCCGATCAAGTGAAGGCACTGCTGACGAGCTCGGCCGACTTGTCGGAGATCACACCGCGTGATGCGCGCAAGTCGGGCCACGGCCTGGTCCGTACGGCTCAGGCTCACGCAACCCCGGCGCCGAATGCCGTTCAGGCATGGCCGTCGGCAGATGGGTCCGGCTCGCTCGAGGCCGCTCGAGGCGGAGCTCACGTCATCGTCAACGACCAGGTCGTGCAGGGTGAGGTGACTGTTCACGGTGCTCCATGGGTCGGTGTCCGCTGGGCCGGGGTTCGTTGGGCGAATGCGCAGTGGTCGGGTAGTGGTTGGGTCGACGGAGAGTGGGTCGGAGTCCGTTGGGCCGGAGTCCGTTGGGCCGGAGTTCGCTGGGCCGGATCGAGTTGGGCGGGGGTCCGCTGGGCCGAGTCGAGTTGGGCGGGCGTCCGTTGGGCCGGGGTTCGCTGGGCCGGCGACGAATGGTCCGGCGTCCGCTGGGCTGGTCAGGCTTGGGACTGACCAGTTCGCTCGAGCGTTGGCGGAGAGCACGACCCGTTGCGCGGGTCGTGCTCTCGTCGTTGCTCATCTTCCTGTCGGCATCGATACTGGCTGTGCGGGCGAGCCAAGCTGGTCTCGAAGTCGAGTCTCAAGGTCGGAAGTGGTGGCTCGTCGCCACAGTTGTCGTCGGCTTTGCCCTTGCGGAGCGATTCGTCTTCTACATCCAGTATCGACGCGAGGCCACGGCGTGCGCGATGACGGAGCTGCCGCTCGCCATCGCGTTGTTGTATCTCGAGTTGCCCTGGGCACTCGGGGCTCGGCTCGTGGGCAGCCTCATAGTGATTGCGGCCGTCGAACAGACGAACTGGTTCAAGCTGATGTTCAACGCTTCGTTGCTCGCCTTCGAGACGGCGTTGGCCTATCTGATCTTCGGGGGCTTCCTCGCGAGTCAAGCCATCGGGGGTAGCGAGCTGGAAGTCCTGGGTCTGCTGGTCGCGCTGCTCGCCAGCTCGGCCGCTGGTGTCGTCGTCGTGGCGGTGGCGTTGTCGATCTTCGAGGGCGGCTTTGTCGGTCGGGTGCTCGAACAGTTCCGCTCGACGGGGCCGATGCTCGTGGCCAGCAGTTCGGCAGCCACCATGGTGGGGGGGTTCAGCCTCGTCTGGCCCCGTGCCACAGTGGTCGGCCTGGTGCCGCTTGCGGCGGTCTGGCTGCTGCTGAGGCGAAGCGGCCAGTACGCCCAAAAGCTGCGCGACTACGAAGCGCTCCACCAATTGACGACCTCGGTCTCCCAGTCGCTCCATCGGGGAGAGATCGCCGAGGTGGCGATCGCCGAGGTCCAAGAGTTGCTGCGCTCAGACCGGGCAGCCATCGTGCTGTTCGAGCGGGAGGACGGTCGCGCCCATGTGGCGGCGAGCGTCGGTGCGGAGCTCGAGGGCCTCCCCACTGGTTTGGCCGACTCGCGGTGGCAGCCATTCATCGAACGAGCTGATGCCGTAGCGCTCGAGCCAATGGTGTTGGCGAGTGTCGGCATCCAGCTTGGGACGGGGAGGGGCAACGTCATCGCAGTGCCGGTGCGCTCCGAGCAGCGCACGCTCGGCCTGTTGGTGGTGACAGAGCGCAGCGGACCTGTCGACCACTTCGAAGAGTCCGATGTCATCCGTGCCACGGCCATCGCGAACCGCCTCAGTTCGGCGTTGCGCAACGCCGAACTGCACGAGCAGATCGAGGAGGAAGCGTGGCGCGACCGGCTGACCGGGCTGCCGAACCGCAACTCGTTCGAGCGTGCGGTCGCCGAGGCACAGGCAGCCTGCTCGATCGGCGAGACGCTGGGTGTGGTCGTGTTCGGGATCGACCGGTTCCGCGAGGTGAACGAGACCCTCGGGCACCAGGTCGGTGATGCGATCCTGATCGAGATGAGCCGTCGACTGGCGAGCGAGATCGACGAGGGCGTCACCCTGGCCAGGGTCACCGGCGACGAGTTCGGCGTGCTGGTCGCCCCCTGCGATGTCGAGGCTCTCACCGCGACGGCTCGTCGGCTCGTCACAGCCATGAAGCGCCCGTTCGTCGTCGGCGACGTGGAGATCATCGTCGAGGTGGGTGCCGGCGTGGCGACCTGCGCACTGTGCGGCCTCCCTGCGGCCGACCTGTTGCGACAAGCCGACGTGGCGATGAACTGGGCCAAGGATCATCACACGGCTGTCGAGACCTACCGTGGTGAGATCGATCTGAACACGCCGGGTCGCCTGGCGCTGTTGAGCGACCTGCGCAGTGCGCTCGAGCGGCGTCAGCTCGACGTCTGGTTCCAGCCGAAGATCGACCTCGTGTCGAACGTCGTTGTCGGCGCGGAGGCCCTCGTTCGGTGGGAGCATCCGACGCTCGGCTTCGTGCCACCGATCCAGTTCGTGTCGCTGGCCGAGACGACGGGTCTCGTCACCGAGCTCACCAACGTGGTGCTGGCCAAGAGCACAGCAGCGCTTCGTCTGCTCAACGACGTCGGCTTCCGGCTCGACGTGTCGGTGAACCTGTCGACGCTCGATCTGCTCCACGAGGACCTCGTCCATCGCGTGCAGCGCCACCTCGACGACCACCAGGTGCCAGCCGAGCAGCTGACCCTCGAGATCACCGAGACCGCCCTGTTGGAAGACGGTTTGCGGGCGTTGTCGACCGCCGAGGACCTGCGGGCACTCGGGGTGCACCTCTCGATCGACGACTTCGGCACGGGGTTCTCGTCGCTGAGCTACCTGCGCAAACTGCCGGCCAGCGAGATCAAGGTCGACCGCAGCTTCGTGCTGAACCTGATGCGCGACGAGCGTGACGAAGTGATCGTTCGCTCGACGATCGACCTCGGCCACAACCTCGGCCTGAAGGTGACGGCCGAAGGTGTCGAGGACAAGGCCACCATGGAGCGGCTCTGGGAGCTGGGCTGCGACCTGGCGCAGGGCTACCACATCGCCAAGCCGATGCCGCTGACGCACTTCGTGGCGTGGCTGACGACGAGCGGCCACCAGGTGGCCCGCGCCGGCCTCCAGGGCGCCTGGAAGCCGTCGACGCGACCGCTCGACGCCTGACCGGGCCGACGTCCCCCTCGATCACGGGCTGCGACGCCCACTCGGTGTGGTGCTGCTCTCGCATCGATCACGGGCCGCGTCGCACGTGTCAAGACGGCCATAAGTCCCTCACGGATGGGTCAAGAAGGCCCCTCGGAGTGGCCCACATGGCACCTGCCCGACACGGTCAGCACCACATCCTGAATCGTGCGGAGGACCAGGTATGGCCCATCAATCAACTTCGACCACGCGGCGGCTCCACCGACGTGCCTTGGCGATCGCTGTCGCTGGGGCGGTCGGGTTCACCGGCGTGGTGGCGACCGGGGCTGCAGCGAGCAGCACCGCCGGGTCGGCCGCTGGCGTCGCCCTGAGCGACGGTTCGCTCTACAACCTGGTCGACCAGATCGGTGCCCGGGCGCTCTGGCAGCAGGGCATCACCGGCCGTGGCGTGAACGTGGCGGTCATCGACACCGGCGTTGCGCCGGTGCAGGCGCTGTCAGGCGCCGACAAGGTCGTCGCCATGGTCGATCTGTCCTTCGAATCGGGCGTTCCTGAGGCGGAGTTCCGCGACAACTATGGGCACGGCACGCACATGGCCGGCATCATCGCTGGTCGCGACCCGGGGGCGAACCCGGCGACGGCCGCTGGTCGCCCGGACTGGTTCCTCGGGGTGGCCCCTGATGCCGGCATCGTGTCGGTGAAGGTCGGCGACAACACCGGAGCTGTGGACGTCTCGCAGGTGATCGCCGGCGTCGACTGGGTCATTGAAAACGCCGCCGACCTGAACATCGAGGTGATCAACCTCTCCTACGGCAGCGGTTCGACCCTCGACTACCGCAGCGATCCGCTCAGCTTCGCCGTGGAGCGGGCATGGAGGGCCGGGATCACCGTGGTGGTGGCGGCCGGCAATGACGGCCGCAACGAGTTCAAGCTGGGAATGCCTGCACAGAACCCGTACGTGATCGCCGTCGCAGGAGCAGAGCTTGCCAATGGTAAGTGGCGTGTTCCGGCGTGGGCCACGAGCGGTGACGGGACCAGGAACCCTGATCTCGCAGCACCCGGCACCTCGATCGTCTCCCTGCGGTCTCCCGGGAGCCGGATCGACGTCGAGCACCCCGAGGGGTACGTCAGCGAGCACCTCTTCAAGGGGACGGGCTCGTCGCAGGCGGCTGCGGTCGTGTCGGGTGCGGCGGCGCTGCTGCTGTCGGCCCGTCCGAACCTCACGCCCGACCAGGTGAAGGCGCTCCTGAGCGGTACGGCTGATGGCCAGGCCATCACCCCGAAGGACGCCCGCAAGTCGGGGAGCGGTCTGTTGCGAGTGGCCGCCGCGAACTCGACTCCGGCACCCACGACCGTGCAGAGCTGGCCGGCCGCAGATGGTTCTGGCTCGCTGGAAGCCGCACGTGGGCCGATCCACGTCGTTGTCAACGGTCAGGTCCTGGTGGGAGAGGTGACTGCCCAGGGAGCTCCGTGGAACGGCAGCCGGTGGACGGGTAGCCGTTGGACGGGCGGCAAATGGGCCGGCAGCCGCTGGACCGATGCCGAGTGGATGGGAAGCCGTTGGACCGGCAGCCGTTGGACCGGGAGCCGCTGGACCGGCAGCCGTTGGACCGGGACGGCCTGGCTCGGGAGCCGGTGGACGGGTGGCGAGTGGTCGTCGACGAGCTGGAGCGGAAGCCGTTGGACGGGCAGTCGCTGGACGGACGCATCCTGGACGAGCGTGGAGTGGGACGGCAGCCGGTGGACCGGCAGCCGGTGGACCGGGAGCCGTTGGACCCAGTCGAACTGGGGCTGAACGGAACAGGTCGATGCGAAGAGAGGCGCCCTTGGGGCGCCTCTCTTCGCGTGTGGAGGCAGACCCTCGGTTTCCGCACTGCTCCTGGTGACCACAGCTCAAGAAGCGACCCGAATCGGCCGATAGACGGGTGTTGCGAGGAGGGCCCCGTGCAGGGCATGGATGCAGATGCGCCGCTGACACCGGCGGGAGAGTCGAGTGGGGTGCGCTCACACCGACGATCCGTCGCGTCCGTGGTGTGCCTCGGAGTGCTGCTCGGTGGCGTGGGGGTTCTGCTGGCCGAGCTCAACGTCGTCCACGGCGATCTCCACGTGCCACTCGTGGAGTCGCGATGGTGGACACCGCTGGTGATCGCCACTGCCTTCGCCGCAGCCGAGCAACTCGTGTTCCACATCGAGTACCGCCGCGAGGCGCTGACCCACACGCTCACCGAGGTGCCGATGGCACTGGCCCTCGTGTTCCTCGCGGTCGATCAGGCAATGCTGGCCCGAGTGGCATCGACCCTGCTGGTGCTCGGTGTGATCTGGCGTCTGTCGTGGTTCAAACTCGTGTTCAACGCCGGAATGCAGCTGTTCACCATGTGGCTCGGATTTTTCGTGCTGCATGCTCTCACGGGTCATCCTCACAGCGGTGGCCAGCTGCTCTTGCTCGGCCTCGTGGCGACGCTGTTCCTCCTGGCGGTTGTCGAGGCGGTGATCGTCCTGCTCGCGATCGCCTCGTTCGAAGGCGACTTCGTCGGTCGGGTGCGCGCCGAGCTCCAGTCGGGTGCGGTGCGCTACCCGACCGCCGCGATCATCGGAGCGCTCACTGCCTCCGTCGCTGTCAGCTGGCCGCTGATGGCGCTGCTCTTCGCTGTTCCCATCG
Source organism: Ilumatobacteraceae bacterium (assembly GCA_040398525.1). GTDB lineage: Bacteria > Actinomycetota > Acidimicrobiia > Acidimicrobiales > Ilumatobacteraceae > VFMC01. Next base: position 38,935 of record JBBATY010000024.1, read on the forward strand.
TCGCGGTATGGGGCCTGATGCGTGTGCAGGGGCGGACCAGCCAGAGGCTTCGCGACCTCGAGGAGCTTCACCAGCTGTCGGCCCTCGTCGGCCGGTCGTTGCACCGCGACGAGGTCGCTGCAGTGGCGATCGGGGAGGTCCAGAGACTGTTACGTGCGGAACGAGCTGCCCTCGTTCTCTTTGATCCGGATCGTGCTGACATCTCGGTGCCGGCTCAAATCGGCCGCGGGTTCGACGGTCTGCCCTCCGATCGGGATGATCCCCGGTGGTCGAGGCTCGTACGCGAGACCTCCGAGCTCGTGCCCGTTGCAGAGCTCCAGGGTTCTGGCGGCCCGCTGTCTGACGAGCCCGGGATGGTCATCGTCGCTCCGGTGCGCGACGACCAGGGAGTCGTCGGGATGCTGCTCGTCGGCGACCGGATCGGTGCCGCCGACAGCTTCGATGAGAGTGATGCCGTTCGGGCTGGAGCGATTGCGGATCGCCTCGGCCTGGCGTTGCGCAACGCGACCCTGCACGAGCAGATCGAACACGAGGCCTGGCGCGACCAGCTGACTGGGCTGCCGAACCGGACACTGCTCGATCGCAGGCTCGACGAGGCGCTCACCAGCTCGAGCGTCGAGTCGGTTGCCGTGCTCGCCGTGGGCCTCGACCGGTTCCGCGAGGTCAATTCCACGCTCGGCCACACAGTGGGTGACACCGTGCTCACCGAGCTCGCTGCGCGTCTGGGTGCGATGGGCGGCAGCACCGAGTTGGTCGCCCGTGTCTCGGGTGATGAGTTCGCCGTCATGGCGCACGCAGCATCTGCTTCCGACGCGATGTCGCTCGCTCGCCGTGTGCAGGACACGGTGCATGCGCCGTTCTTGATCGAGGGGCTCGAGATCTCGGTGAACACCAGCGTCGGCGTCGCAGTGGGTGCCCCTGGTGAGACGAGCGCCTCGCTGCTGCTGCGCCAGGCCGACATGGCCATGCAGTGGGCCAAGGCGAACCACACCAACGTCGAGCTCTTCCGCGACGAGATCGACAGCAGCGCCCCGGAGCGACTGTCGATGTTGGCCGAGCTGCGCACTGCGCTCGACCAGAACCAGCTCGAGGCCTTCTTCCAGCCAAAGCTCGATCTCGCGACGGGCACCATCGTCGGGGCAGAAGCGCTCGTGCGCTGGAACCACCCGTCGAAGGGCCTGATCGCGCCTGCCGAGTTCGTGCAGCTCGCCGAGAACACTGGCCTGATCACCACGCTCACCGATCAGGTGATCCGACGAACGGTCTCGGCGATCCGCCTGCTGACTGACCTCGGGTTCCGGCTCGACATCTCGGTCAACCTGTCGACCATCGACCTCCTCGACGACACGATCGTCGAGCGGGTCGAGCGGATCCTCGCCGATGCAGGTGTGCTGCCGGGCCAACTCACCCTCGAGATCACCGAGACGTCGTTGTTGGCCGACGGCGCACGCACGCTGGCGACGGTCGAGGCGTTGAACCGGATGGGCTCGAAGCTCTCGATCGACGACTTCGGGACCGGGTTCTCGTCGCTCAGCTACTTGCGCACCCTGCCGGCTTCGGAGCTGAAGGTCGACCGCAGCTTCGTGAGCAACCTGGTGCTCGACGAGCGCGACGAGGTGATCGTGCGCTCGACCATCGACCTCGGCCACAACCTGGGCCTGCGTGTGGTCGCCGAGGGTGTCGAGGACAGCGGCACGCTCGACCGGCTCCGCATGCTCGGGTGCGATGCTGCCCAGGGCTACGGCATCTCGCGCCCACTTCCGCTCGACCGGTTGCTCGTGTGGCTGAACTCGTGCACGTTCCCGGTCGCACGCACGGCGGCCGCCGACGAGCGCTCGAGCGGTCAGGACCTCTCGCGTCCAGCGGGCACGGTCCGTCCCATCCGCTCGGTGCGCTGAGCGGACCGGCGCCGCGCCCATCAGGCGTGGTAGCGCGCCACCAGCTCGGCGCGTGACCTGAGCCCGAGGGCCCGGCAGACGGCCTTCAGGTGGTTGCGCACGGTGTTGGGCGACAGGCCCAGCTCGAGCGCGATCGTCTCAGTGGTCGCACCCTGCACCGCGCGCTCTGCGACCTGTCGTCGACGGCCGGAGAGCTGCGACGGGAGGGGGAGTGCTGCCGCGCTGCTCGCGGTCGACGACAACGACTCCAGGTGGGCGATCGCCCGGCTCACCGCGAGCTCGAGCCGTTGTGTCCGATCGGCGGGGCTGGTGGTTGGAGGGGCGCTTCCGAGGTCGGTTCCGCTCATGGCTCCAGTGTTCGAAGCGCGGCAGAGATCCGTCAGGGACGCATGTCCCGGATCGATGGCCGGATGGGTCATTGCCGTAGCCACAGCGAGCCATTGACATGGCGAGTGCTTGTCGGGCCGCGCCCGACACTGCACCGTGGCTCGGCCGGCGACACCCCCGCCGTCGGCGAAGGAAAGGACAGGTCCGAATGACACAGACCGAACAGTCACGACACCGAACGCGGCGTCGCCTGGCGTTGTTCACCGGGCTGGCGCTCGTGGCAGGTGGTGCTGCGGCATCACCTGCATCGGCCAACGGCAATGGTGGGATCGACGCCGGTAGCACCACCGAGGTCGGTGGAAACGCGCAGGCACCCATCATCGAGTGCTCCTGGGCGTTGAACGATGTCGACCACAACTGGAAGAGCACGCCGAAGATGACCTACGGCCTCGACGACGACCCCGTCGCCGACGCAGGGTTCCCGTGCGTCGACGATGGAGCGGGTGCGGCCACCATGCCGTCCAACTACACATCGGCGTCGATGATCGTCGTCAAGCCGAACGCCGACGACGATCCGAGTGAGGCCTACGTCGAGCTGTGGGGCGCAGTCTCATCGAGCAACGCCAACCCCATCGTCTACTTCGACGTCTACCACCCGGACGGCACCCTCAAGGCCCAGATCGACGCCACGCAGTACGCGAACAGCGCGAACCCCTCTGCGTGCGACGGTCCGACCGGGATGTTCCAGGCGGCGCTGGACAACAAGGAGCTCACGAGTGCGGCGATCGCCAACATCAAGGACGAGTGCCGCTATCAGCAGAAGGGCCTGTACTACGGGGCCTTCGGCATCTCCAAGCACCAGCCCTACGGCACCTACACCGTGAACATCACGGCCGCCACCGCAGGTGGCGCAGCGTCGACCCACTCGATGCTGATCACCGTGCTGCCCTTCTATCAACTCGAGAAGGACTTCACGACGGTGAACTTCGGGACCGTGGGCCCGAACAGCCACTACTGGCAGCCCACCGCAGGTGACTTCACCTGGGACGGCACGAACAATGCAACGAACCAGAAGACGTCGATCCGCAACACCGGCAACGCCGGCATCGGCCTCGACGTCCGCTTCGCGAGCATGTGCCTCACCACCGCACCCAGCTGCACCGACGACAAGCGCATCGACCACTTCGATGCCAAGTTCGGCAAGGTGATCGCCGGGATGCAGTCGATGGGCAACACGGGCCTCGCCTTTGCGCTCGAGTCGAACCTCGCCTCGAACGCCAAGCCGGCTCCCTACGGCAACTGGTACTCGTTCGACAACGACATCAACCGGACCCTGTGCCCGAACGATGTCGCCAAGATCGAGTTCTCGATCTACACCGAGAACATCCAGGCCGGTACCTACTCGGCGATCCCCAACGGCATCGGCTTGCGGGCTCGACCGAACGCCGAGTGCGCGACTGACGATGGCTCGGTGTACCTCGCCAACGGTTACACGGGCAACACCCCGACCTCGAATGAGCACTGGTCGGTTCCCTAACCCCTAGCGAACACCTCGCACACAGCACCTTCGTGGGGTCCCGGCGCCTGCCGGGGCCCCACGTCGGCGTGCCGAGCCCCCGACCACCCCCGCCCCCGACCCCCGTTGCGCCGCTCGATCGGCACTGGAGCCCTTCCGTGATCATTCTCCGCCCCGACAGTTCCTCACACCGCCGTCCTCGCGGACGGCGCCCGACCGTCACTGCCGTCGTCGTCGTCGTGTTGGTCGCAGCCCTTGCCACCGTCCTGTCGACCGTGGATCGATCCCGCGCGGACGGCATCGGCATCTCGCCAGCCGTCATCACGTACCCGGACACGATGCGAGGCGTCACGTACACGGCCAACCTCACCCTGTCGAACACCAGCGAGACTGCGACGAACGAGTTCGCCATCACCGCGATCGGGGGGGTTGCCGACTGGATCGAACTGCAGCGCCGCGAGGACTCGAGCGATGGCTCGACCGTGCTCGTCGAGCCGGAGTCGTCGGTGCAGGTCGCCGTACTGCTCACGGTCCCGTCCACTGCAGCCAATGGCTCGTACACGGGCGCCCTCGACATCATCAGCTCCGAGGTCGACCTCGAGCTCGGAGAGGGCAGCGGCTCGGCGGTGCAGATCGGCGGGCTGGTCGACATCGCCGTCGAGGTGGTCGGTGATCAACGGCGCGACGCACGCGTCGGTGACATGTACGTCGAACCCGCCGAGGTGGGGATGCTGCAGCGCTTCAACGCGGTGGTCGAGAACAACGGAAACGTCAGGGTCGAGCCACTGCTCGAAGTCGACATCCTCCGCGACGGCGAGGTCGTCGAACAGCTCAGCTCGCAGGGCACCATGAACCCCGTGTTTCCGAACGCCAGCGGAACGACCTTCGTCGAGTGGGACACAGCGGAACAGACCGTCGGTGGCTACCAGGCTGAGTTCCGCGTGATCGATGTCGCCGGTGCCGAGCCGGTCGAGCTGGGCTCGACGATCGTCGACTTCCGCCTCGAGCAACTGGGCACCTTCACGCGTGAGGGGACCTTCGACGCGTTCGTCGTCCTCGGCGAGCCCCAAGCCGGAGCGCTCACGAACCTGGAAGCCACCTTCACCAACACAGGAAAGATCACGTCGAACGCAGTTGCATCGGTCGAGGTCTACCTCGACGGGGAATTGGTCGACACAGCGGTCAGCCTCGAACGGTCCACCCGACCAGGCGAGACGGCGAAGATCGTCCTCCCGATCGCCACGACCGACTTCGGCGAGTACCGCCTCGTCGGGACCGTCAACTACGAGGGGTTGCTCACCGAGCCGCGCGAGGTGGCCTTCCGTCTGGACGCTCCCGTACCCGCAGGGCAGGATCGCAACTGGTTGCTGATCGGAGGCGTCGCTGCAGGCGCGGCTGGCCTTCTCGCTGCAGCACTTGCTCTCGTGTCCCGGCGTCGTCGTCGCACCGAGGTGGTCGTCGAGCGGCCTCAGCCGACCGACGTGGGCCGCGTGCGCCGATAGCGATGGATCAACTCCGTCTGGGAGTGCACGTCGAGCGCTCGGAACACCGCCTTGATGTGGTTGCGCACCGTGTGCGGGCTGACGGAGAGGCGGGCTGCGATCGCCGACGTGCTCTCCCCGGCGAGGAGCAACTCCATCACCTCGCGCTGGCGAGCGGAGAGAGGCGGCTCCGGCAGATCGTGATGGCCGAAGCTGTCCGGAGCCACGGCGAGCAACTCGCTCATCACCTGACCGAGCACGGCCTCGAGCCTGGTCATGGTCCCGTCGTGTTCGGGAGAGCGCTGAACGGGTCGGCGCAGGATGCCGATCACGCTCCGGCCTCCTGGCTCCTCCAACCCCACCATGGTCAGGTGCATTGCGCAGGTCGTGCCGGCGACGACAACAGGGAGGAGCGCCTCTGCCAGTGCAGTGCCTCCTGCGCGCACCTCGGCCCATCGCTGCTCGAGCGCTCGCCGCGCGGTCGGCACGACGCTCACGAGCAGCGTGGTCGTGCCCAACTCGGGGCGGCAGCGGAGCAGCGCCGTGACTGCGTGGTTCGCATAGGTCAGGCGACCATCGGGCGCGTAGACGAACCATCCCTGATCGCAGCGCTCCCACAACGGCACGAGTGCCCCCCAGACATGACGGAGGAACGGGGCTGCATGGCTGCGATCGGGTGCGGGGTGGTGCTCGACGACCGTCACGGCGACCATGATCGGGCGGTCGATGCTGCCCTCGCCAGAGCCGAAGGCGCCCACTGAGGGGACGAGCGGCGCAAATGCGGGCCGAATGCCCTGCCCAGGTGCCAGCATGTGTGGTGTGGCCACCATCTTGTTGCTCCACGGCCCGAACCTGAACCTTCTGGGCCAACGCGAACCCCACGTGTACGGCACGGCGACGCTCGACGACTACGTCGAGGCCACCAGTGCTGCGGCTGCGACGCATGGTCACCGCGTCGAGGCGTTCCAGTCGAACCACGAAGGCGCGATCGTCGACCGCATCCACGCCGCCCGAGGTGTGTGCGACGCGATCATCGTCAACCCGGGTGCCTTCACGCACTACGCCTGGTCGATCCACGACGCGCTCGCTGCCTTCGACGGGCCGGTCGTCGAGGTGCACATCTCCAACCCGAACGCCCGCGAGCCGTGGCGGCACACGAGTGTCGTCGCACCTGTGGCGATCGGCTCGATCACCGGGCTCGGCATGCACGGGTACGAGCTCGCTGTGGCGGCGCTCGCTCGTCGTCTCGCCCGATGACCGGGCTGGCTCGCATCGACGCCTCGGGGCGTGCTCGCCTGGTGCGCGACCTGTTCGCGCAGCACCATCCGGACGCTGATGCCCTCGTCGTCGGCGACCTCACGAACATCCGTTGGTTGACGGGCTTCTCCGGCTCGAACGGCTGGGTGGTGCTGCTCCGCGACGAGGTCGTCCTGGTCACCGATGGCCGCTACGGCGAGCAGGCCGAGCGCCAGCTGGTGGGCGCTGGCGTCGAAGGTCGGGTCGCCGTGGGCCGCACCGCCAGCGAGCTCCAGGTCCTGCTCGCCGACGCGCTGCACGGCACCTCCCGCGTCGGGTTCGAGTCGGCCCACCTCCGCCACCTCGACTTCGTCCGCCTCGGCGAGGCGCTCGCCCAGGAGCTGGTGCCGACCGTCGGGATCGTCGAGCGGGGGAGGCGGCGCAAGGACGCCGCCGAGCTCGAGCGCATCGCGGCCGCCTGCCGCATCGCCGACCAAGCGCTTGCCCTGGTGGCCCCGACGCTCGGCGACGGCCTCACCGAGGTCGAGGTGCGCAACCGGCTGGAGGCGACGATGCGCGAGCTCGGCGCTGCCGGCCCGAGCTACGAGACGATCGTGGCGAGCGGTCCCGTGAACGCACCGTTGCCGCATCACCGTCCCACGCCGACGCGCATCGACGCCGGCCATACGGTGATCATCGACGTCGGTGCGCTCGTCGACGGCTATCACAGCGACATGACGCGCACGTTCGTCGTGGGCGAGCCGACGACGCTGCAGACCGAGATCTACGAGGTGGTGCTCGCCGCGCAGCAGGCAGGCGTGGCAGCTGTTCGCGCCGGGATCGACTCGGCCGAGCTCGACGCGGTGTGTCGATCGATCATCACCGACGCCGGGTTCGGCCCGTGGTTCACCCACGGGACGGGCCACGGGGTCGGACTGCTCATCCACGAGGACCCCTTCCTCAACCAGGCGGGTGGATGGCGATTGGAGGAGGGCGACGTGGTGACCGTCGAACCTGGCCTCTATCGTGGTGACTTCGGTGGCGTGCGCGTGGAGGACCTGGTCGAGGTCACAGCGACCGGTTGCCGCGTCTTGACCCAGTCTCCCAAGGACACCCCATGCCTGCCATCAGCACCAACGACCTGAAGAACGGGATCACCCTCGAGCTCGACATCGGCCTGTTCCAGGTCGTCGAGTTCCAGCACGTCAAGCCCGGCAAGGGTGGGGCCTTCGTGCGCTCCAAGCTGCGCAACGTGCGCACCGGTGCCGTGCTCGAGCGCACCTTCAATGCCGGTGTGCGCGTCGAGCAGGCGTTGCTCGACCGCAAGGACATGCAGTTCCTCTACCGCGACGGTGACGACTACGTGTTCATGGACACCGAGTCGTACGACCAGACCAACGTGCACCCGTCGCGACTGGGCGAGGCTGCCGACTACCTCGTCGAGCAGGCTGTCGCCCAGATCGCCTACTACAACGGCGAGATCGTCACGGTCGAGATCCCGGCCTCGGTCGAGCTGACGGTGGCCGAGACCGAGCCCGGCATCCAGGGCGACCGGGTGAGCGGCGCTCGCAAGCCCGCCACGCTCGAGACCGGCAAGGTCGTGCAGGTGCCCCTGTTCGTCAACATCGGCGACCGGATCAAGGTCGACACCCGGTCCGGCGAGTACATCACCCGCGTCTGATGGCAGCAGATCGCTCCCGGCGCCAGCGGCCGCCAGGGTCGGAGGGCGATCGGCGCTCCGAGGCCCGTGAGCGTGCCTTGCTGCTGTTGTACGAATCGGTCACCAAGCAGGTGCCCGTCGACGAGGTGCTGGCCGGACAGGTGCTCGAGCCGGACGAGCTGACCATCGCGCTGGCGCGCGGTGTCGAGGGGCGCCGCGACGAGCTCGATGCAGCGATCGCCGCGCACTCCCACGGCTGGACGCTCGCCCGGATGCCGCTGATCGATCTGACGGTGATGCGCATCGCCGCGTTCGAACTGATGGCGCGGCCTTCCGTGCCGGTGGCCGTCGTCATCGACGAGGCCGTCGAGTTGGCCAAGCGCTTCTCGACCGATGACTCCGGCCGCTTCGTCAACGGCGTGCTGTCGGCGCTCGTTCCGGCGCTCCGTCCGAAGGGCCGGCCGTCCGACGAGGACGCCGGGCCGGGTTCCGAGCAGCTCGACGGTCGGTGACGAGCGATGACCGCCGAGGTCGACGGGGATCTTGGCCCGGCGGCGATCGACGGTGCCATCGAACCGGCTGAGGCGCCGAGTCGACGGCTGCCGAGGATCGTCGACGCGCTGCACGCGATGTCGATCTGGCAGTGGTTGCTGATCGCCACGATCGGTGGCTACACCACCTACTTCTCGCGGGTCTCCCTCGACGTCCACAACGGGCTCGGCACCTCGGCGTACGACTACGGCCTGTACGACCAGGGTGTCTGGCTGATGTCGCGGTTCGAATCGCCGTTCGTGACGCTGATGGGTCGGAACCTGATGGGCGACCACACGTCGTTCATCCTGGTGCTCCTGGTGCCGTTCTTCTGGTTCCTCCCTGGGCCCACGGTGCTGTTGATCAGTCAGTCGCTGGTGATCGCGCTCGGCGCCGTGCCGGTGTTCCTGCTGGCCCGACGCCTGCTCGGCAACGAGGCGCTGGCCTGGGTGCTGGCGTGCTGTTACCTGCTGCACCCTGCGGTCGGGTGGACCAACCGGGAGAACTTCCACCCCGACTCGTTCATCGGGGTGCTGATCGGCATGGCCATCTACGCGGCGATCGAACGTCGCTGGCGGATGTACGTCGTGTTCGTGGTGCTGACGCTGATGGTGAAAGAGGACGCCTCGCTCGTGGTCGTCCCACTCGGGGTCTGGGTGGCGCTCAAGCGCAACGTCCGAATCGGTCTGGCCACGATCGTCGGCAGCCTCGCGTTCATGGCCGTAGCGATGCTCGTGGTGATGCGCAGCCTCATCGGCGTGCCGACCCGCAATGGGTGGCGGGTGCCCTTCGGTGGGCCGGCCGGCTTCATCAAGACGGTGTTCACCGATCCGCTCGCGGTGCTGAGCCACTACCGCAGCGACGGGCGGCCCTGGTACCTGTGGCAGATGACCTTCCCGGTCGCGTGGGTGTTCCTGCGCGCCCCGAGCGTCGCTCTGATCAGCACTGCCGTGCTGGCGGCGAACATGCTCAGCACGTTCTGGTATCAGTACCAGATCGAGTACCACTACGCGTTGGTCGCCGTCCCGGCGCTGGTGATGGGCACGGTGTGGGCGATCTCCAAGGTCGGCGAGCGGTGGCGAAGCCTGCTGGTGCTGGTGGTGCTCTGCACGTCGCTCTGGTCGGCCTGGGCCTGGGGTGCCGTGCCGTTCAGTCGCAACGTCCCCTATTCGTGGCCACCCAGCCATCCGGTGGCCGTGGCGGGGCGCGAGATCATCGAGGTGGTTCCCGATGATGCGGTGGTGGCGGCCCAGCACTCGCTGACCGCGCACCTCGCCGATCGGCGCGAGATCTACATGTTCCCGACCCCGTTCTCGGCCGAGCTCTACGGCGTCGATGATTCGCTCGCCTACCAACGCCTGCCGGCTGCCGAGCGGGTGGAGTTCGTCGTCCTCCCGGCCACGCTCGAGCCCGACGACATGCTGGTGTGGGGCCGCGAAGCGGGTGCGTTCACCCTCGTGGCCGCCAACGACTGGTGGCGGGTGTACCAGCGCAGCTCGATGCTCGACCCAGCTTCGGGCTGAGGCGTCGTCGCAGCGGGGGCACTGCTACAGTCGCCCTCGCCGTGAAGCGGGTCCCGTGAGGCCTGTACGGCAGGAGCGCGCAATGAGTATCCATGCGGACGCCTGTATGACTATGCAGGTAGGGTGGCTGGCATGATCCGGCCCGCAGTCCTCGTCCTTGCCGACGGCAGCACCTTCGAGGGTGAGCTGATCGGTGCGGTGCCACCGAGTGGCATCGCCAGCGGAGAGGTCGTGTTCAACACGGTGCTGTCCGGTTACCAAGAGGTGATCACCGACCCGTCGTACGCCGGGCAGATCATCACCTTCACGTATCCGCACATCGGCAACTACGGCGTGAATGCGTCCGACTTCGAGTCGCGGCGGCCCTACTGCCGTGGTGTGGTGGTCCGCGACCTGGCCCGGCGCCACTCCAACCATCGGGCCGTGGCGTCGCTCGACGCGATGCTCACCCGCTACGGCATCAGCGGGATCGCCGGGATCGACACGCGTCGGCTCACCCGACTGCTGCGCGACACGGGCTCGATGCCCGGCGCGTTCGGCGCGGTCGACGGCGACGTCGATGTGGCCGACATGCATCGCGCCGCAACGCTCGAGCGGGGCACCGATGGCATCGACCTCGTGTCGCAGGTGAGCACCTCCGAGCCCTACACCGTCGGCGACGGCGCCCGGACGATCGTCGCCTACGACTTCGGCATCAAGCAGAGCATCCTTCGCGACCTGGCGTCGCTCGGTCGGGTCCATGTGGTTCCGGCGTCCACATCGGCAGCAGACGTGCTGGCCATGCGACCCGACGGGGTCTTCTTGTCGAACGGCCCCGGCGACCCGTCCGTGGTGACGTACGGGGTGGCGGCCATCGAAGGCTTGTTGGGCGAGGTGCCCGTGTTCGGGATCTGCCTCGGGCACCAGCTCCTCAGCCGAGCCATCGGCGGCGAGACGTTCAAGCTGCCCTTCGGCCATCACGGCGGCAACCACCCGGTGCGCCACGAGCCGACCGGGCGGATCGAGATCACGAGCCAGAACCACAACTTCTGTGTCGACCCTGCCTCGATCGAGGATCGGGCGGAGGTGACCCACCTCAATCTCAACGACCTCACCGTCGAGGGCATGCGGGTACGTGGCGTGCCGGCCTTCAGTGTGCAGTACCACCCGGAGGCGGGCCCCGGCCCACACGATGCCAAGTACCTCTTCGCGATGTTCGCGGCGATGATCGACGACCCGACCGGGTTCGTCGACGGCAGGCCGCGGTCGGTCGCCGTCGGTTCGAACCGCATCGGGTACAGCCTCGACCTGATGGCTCCGGAACTGGGGGTGTCGTGATGCCGAAGCGCACGGATCTCGAATCGATCCTGATCATCGGCTCCGGGCCGATCGTCATCGGGCAGGCCTGTGAGTTCGACTACTCCGGCACCCAGGCCTGCAGGGTCCTCCGCGAGGAGGGCTACCGGGTGGTGCTGGTCAACTCGAACCCGGCGACGATCATGACCGACCCGGACTTCGCCGATGCCACCTACATCGAGCCGATCACCTGGGAGGTCGTGGCCCGGATCATCGAGCGCGAGCGGCCCGACGCCGTGCTGCCGACGATGGGCGGCCAGACCGGGCTGAACACCGCGATGGCGCTGTTCGAGCGGGGGATCATCGGGGTGCCCGGCACGCCGGAGATGATCGGCGCCAACGCCGAGGCGATCGCCACGGCCGAGGACCGCGAAAAGTTCAAGCAGGCGATGATCGAGATCGGCCTCTCGGTACCGCCCAGCGGCACCGCGCACACCATGGACGAGGCCCGCGTCGTCGTGGCCGAGATCGGCCTCCCGGCGATCATCCGCCCCGCCTACATCCTCGGCGGCCGCGGCACCGGCATCGCCTCGACGCTCGCCGAGTTCGAGCTCATCGCGGCCAACGGCCTGGCGGCGAGCCCGATCAGCGAGATCCTGATCGAGCGCAGCATCGCCGGCTGGAAGGAGTACGAGCTCGAGGTGATGCGCGACCGGGCCGACAACTGCGTGATCATCTGCTCGATCGAGAACGTCGACCCGATGGGTGTCCACACCGGCGACTCGATCACTGTCGCGCCGGCCCAGACCCTCTCCGACGTCGAGTACCAGCGCATGCGCGACGCGGCCTTTGCCTGCATCCGCAGGGTCGGTGTCGAGACAGGCGGCAGCAACGTGCAGTTCGCCGTCGACCCGGCCACCGGCGACCAGGTGGTCATCGAGATGAACCCCCGCGTGTCGCGGTCGTCGGCGCTCGCGTCGAAGGCGACGGGGTTCCCGATCGCCAAGATGGCGGCCAAGCTCGCGGTGGGCTACACCCTCGACGAGATCCCGAACGACATCACCCGGATGACCCCGGCCAGCTTCGAGCCGACCATCGACTACGTCGTCACCAAGGTGCCGCGGTGGGCGTTCGAAAAGCTCCCCGGTACCAGCGGCGTGCTCGGCACCCAGATGCAGTCGGTCGGCGAGGTGATGGCCATCGGCCGCACCTTCCCGGAGAGCCTGCAGAAGGCGCTGCGCTCGCTCGAGCAGGGTCGCTACGGCCTTGGCTGCGACCCTGCGGAGCGCCAACTCGACAGCTTCGATGATGAGGCGTTGCTCGCCGCTGCCGCGGTGCCGACCCCGGACCGCATCCAGCAGGTGGGCGAGCTGCTCCGCCGCGGCGTCGGCGTCGATCGGGTCCACGAGGCGACACGCATCGACCCGTGGTTCTGCGACCAGATGAGCATGATCGTCGAAGAGCGCGCGGTGCTGGGCGATCGCGGGCTCGAGCAGATGGACGCCCGTTCGTGGCGGCGGGCCAAGCGTCTCGGGTTCAGCGACGCGCAGCTCGGCTACCTGTGGGACGTCGACGAGATGGCGGTCCGCGCCGCGCGCGAGGGCGCCGGCGTGAACCCGACCTACAAGACCGTCGACACCTGCGCTGCGGAGTTCGATGCCAGCACGCCGTACCACTACTCGACCTGGGAGGACGAGAACGAGGTGCGGCCGTCGGACCGGCCGCGCGTCGTCATCCTCGGCAGCGGCCCCAACCGCATCGGCCAGGGCATCGAGTTCGACTACTGCT
>JBBATY010000025.1:0-5363 GCA_040398525.1 Ilumatobacteraceae bacterium
GAGCCGGTGGGCCTCGTGAAGGCGGCCGAGCTGGTGGACCTCGTGAAGGCGGCCGAGCCGGTGGGCCTCGTGAAGGCGGCCGAGCTGGTGGACCTCGTGAAGGCGGCCGCACTGGTGGACCTCGTGAAGGCGGCCGAGCCGGAGGAGACTCGGTTCGACGGGCCCCGCGTCCCGCAGACCGCGGGGATGAGGTAACCGCCGGGCGTCCTGGTGGTCGCGGAGATGGAGCGAGTGGCTTGCGCTCGACGGGTCGTCGTGGCGGGGTGTCCGGCGCGCGACGGTCGGCCGAGGGCGGCCGCGACGATCGAGAGGGCGCCAGCGCGGGTCGTCCTTCGCGTGCTGGATCCAGGCCACCAGGTGGATCGAGCGGACGTTCGAGCGCTCCGTCGGGCGGCCGCTCCGGGAGCCCCCGGCGCCGTAGTGATGAGGGCGTCGGCAGCGATGTTCCGCGCCGGGAGGACCAGCGCGGCCCGAGGGCTCCTCGTGGCGATGGGCCCACAAACCGTCAACGGCCTGGACGTGGGAGCTCGGTCGGGGATGACACGCGCTCACCGTCGGGGCGCCGGCCGGGCTCTGACGATCGCCGCGGAGGGAGCAGGCAGCCCTCGCGAGGCGCACGCCCACCTCGGAAGCAACTGACCGTCGCTGAACAACGTGCTGCCGAGGTCCGTGCTCGTCGTGGACCCCGTCAGCCCCGAGAGCAGGTGGAGCCGCCGCCGTGGGAGCGCGAAGTTTGGGTCGATGAGGGTCCGCTACGCAGTGCAGCGATCGCAGCTACCGAGCGGGGTGCCACCGCGGCCGTGGAACGGCGCGCCCGTGGCGATCTCGATCCGACGGTCGTTGCAGAGGTTGCGCGCGATGCCGGGTCGTCGCGTGCTGCGCGCTACCAAGAACGCTTGCTCTCCGCAGCAGAGGCGCTCGACCGTGGCCGATTCGATGACGCACGACGGATGGTCCAGCCGGTCCTGCGAGACCTGCCCAACATCTCGCTTGCCCACGAGATCGCCGGTCTGTGCTGGTACGGAGTCGGGCAATGGCGCAAGGCTGCGGCCGAGCTCGAGATGGCGCGGACGCTCAGCCAGGGTGTGCGGCTGCACGCAGTGCTTGCCGATTGCTACCGGGCGATGCGCCGGTTCGAGACAGTCGCTCAACTGTGGAGTGAGTTGCGCGCCGCGTCGCCTGCCCCGGGTCTGACGGCCGAGGGTCGAATCGTGGCTGCCGGTGCGCTCTCCGACCAGGGTGACCTCCGTGGGGCGATCGCTCTGTTCGAGCGGCAACGAGACATGCCGAGGACCGTCCGTGAGCACCATCTTCGCCAGTGGTACGCGCTGGCGGACCTACTCGATCGTTCTGGCGATGTGGTCGAGGCACGCAAGTTCTTCTCGCGCGTGGCCGGCCTCGACCCCGACTTCGTGGATGTACGCGAGCGGCTGGCTGCGCTCGGTCGCTGAACCGTCGCGCACCCTGTCGCTACGGTGCGGGTCGACTTCCCCCTGACAGACATGTTCTCCGCCGACATGGGTCGGCAGACAGGGGTTGATCATGAACATCGCCGTCGTGAGCGGCACGCTCAGCAGTGCTCCGTTATCTCGTGTGCTCCCGTCGGGAGCACGGCTGGTCACGCTCGAGGTCTCCACCGAGCGGGCCGACGGCTCTCGTCTTTCGGTTCCGGTGGCGTGGTTCGATGCGCCCGAGGAGGCACCCTTCGTCGACGGTGACTCGGTTCTGGTCGTCGGCGAAGTCCGGCGTCGGTTCTTCCGCATCGGCTCGTCCACACAGAGTCGGACCGAGGTGCTCGCTCAGACCGTGGTGCTCGCCGGTGACCGTCGGCGGGTGCGAACGGCTCTGCGGCAGTGTGCCGAGAGGCTCGGCGTCGATCCGGGGCGCGCGGTACGCTCGCGGACATAGCGCCGGCCAATGTCGATCGGCCAGATCCAGTGAGGTGTCCCCC
The DNA here is from genome assembly GCA_040398525.1 of Ilumatobacteraceae bacterium. GTDB lineage: Bacteria > Actinomycetota > Acidimicrobiia > Acidimicrobiales > Ilumatobacteraceae > VFMC01. The sequence goes on from JBBATY010000025.1 coordinate 1,952, forward strand.
GAATGCATCAGGAGCAACTGGCCCGGGTCCGCTCAGGTCGCGGATTCATCGCAGCCCTCGACCAGAGCGGAGGGAGCACTCCAAAGGCGCTCCGTCTCTACGGAATCCCAGAGAGCGCATACTCGTCGGAGGACGAGATGTTCGATCTGATGCATGCCATGCGCACACGCATGATCACGAGCCCGTCGTTCGGTGGCGACCGGGTTCTTGGAGCCATCCTGTTCGAGGGAACCATGAACCGCGAGATCGAGGGTCGTGGCTCGGCCGACTATCTCTGGTCGGTGAAGGGAGTGGTGCCGTTCCTGAAGGTCGACAAGGGTCTCGCCGACGAGTCCGACGGTGTTCAGGTCATGAAGCCGATGCCGCAGTTGGACGACCTCGTCGCCGCAGCTCGCGCCAAAGGCGTGTTCGGGACCAAGATGCGGTCGGTCATCAAGCTTGCCGATCGGGCAGGCATCGCCTCTGTCGTTGCGCAGCAGTTCGATGTTGGGCGCCAGATCCTCGCAGGCGGCCTGGTGCCGATCATCGAGCCGGAGGTCGACATCAACAGCCCCGAGAAGGAGCAGGCCGAGGCGTTGCTGAAGGCCGAGTTGCTGGCACACCTCGAGAGCCACGATCCCGACCTGCCGGTGATCTTCAAGCTCACCCTGCCCGCGGTCGACGACTTCTACCGAGAGCTGACCGAGCATCCGAAGGTGCTGCGCGTCGTGGCGTTGTCGGGCGGCTACAGCCGTGAGGACGCCAATGCCCGTCTGTCCCGGAACCACGAGATGATCGCCAGTTTCTCGCGTGCACTCACCGAGGGCCTGAGCGCCCAGCAGTCGGACGCCGAGTTCGACTCCACTCTCGGCGCGGCGATCGCGTCGATCTACGCCGCATCGATCACCTGAGCGACGTGAGCTCAGTCGAGGGGCCGGATCACCAGGCCCGTTCGCAGCTTCGGTGTGAAGAACGTCGACTTGGGTGGCATCAGCAAACCCTCGTGTGCCGTTCGGCGAATCTCGTCGATGCCGGTCGGCCGGATCAACACACCTGCTGCGACCTGGCCGCCGGTGACCATCTCGACAACCCGGCCGACGCCATGCTGGTACGACACGTCTACTGACGAGTCTGCCAACGCGTGCTCCAGGAGCGCCCCATCGAGTGCCCGTACGCCGAGGAACGCCTCGGAGCGTGGTGTCAGCCAGGTGCCCGTACCGTCCGGATGCACCATGCAGAGCGCGCCCCGGTCGACCACTTCGCGGGCGAAGGCGGGAGTTACCGGCCCGGCTGGTGTGCAGTCGAACGAATGGGCCAGCAGGGCGAGTAGGTCGTCGGAATGAACCCCGCGGTACAGGCGATGGATCGCGTCGATGCTCAGCTGAGTCTCCACCAACTCGCCGACGTAGGTGAGGGTGAGATCCCAGGGCCCGTGGCCGTCGATGGCGCGCCGCTCGTCGCGGTAGGTCCGACTGATCGAGTAGCGGTGATGACCGTCGGCAATCAGCACGGGTCGACGACCGACCGCGGCGCTGATGGCAGCTACCCGCTCGGGGTCGTCGACCCGTTCGACAGCGTGCGTGACGCCTGCGTCGTCGACGAATTCGCCGAGCGGTGTGCCCGGCTCGTCGAGCAGCGCCGTCAACCCCTCGGTCAACGACAGCCCCCAGACGGGCGACAGGTTCGCCTGGGTCGCGCGGGTCAGGTCGAGCCGATCGGTGGAGTCCTTCGGTGTCGTCCGCTCGTGGGGGAGAACTCCGCCCGCGCCGACGTCGACGACCTCCAGACCTCCGAGCACCCCGACCGTCGAACGCCGCGCGCCGTCTTCGGTGCGAAACGACATGCGGTACAGGGTGAACGACTCGCGCTCGTCGCGCACGAACGTCCCGTCGGCGCTCCAGGCGTCGAGCGTCGCCGCAGCGCGCTGGTAGCGCTGCGGGTCGTCCTCGGGGCGGGGCACGTCGATCTCGACGATGTTGCGCGGATGCCGACGCGCGAGACCGGCGACGTCGGCCGCTGACAGCACGTCGTACGGTGGAGCGCTGACCTCGGCGAGCGGGGCCTCGAGGGAATAGCGGAGCGCGCGGAACGGCTCGAACCGGGGCATGCCCACAGCATGGCAGCCGGCGTGGCACGATGGCCAGGTGAGTGGTGGGCGGCCTGCGGTGAGCATCGACGAGCTTCCCACGGTGGTGCTGCTCGATCTGGACGGTGTCGTGTGGCTCGCGCATCGTCCGATCGAGGGATCGCCTGAGGCGATCGCCCGCCTCCGTGCTGCAGGCGTGCGGATCCTGTTCGTCACGAACAACTCCTCGCTACCAGTCGCCGAGCAGGAAGCGGTCTTGGGTCGTATCGGCATCCCAGCTGTCGGCGACGTGTTGACCTCGGCCCTGGCCGCTGCCCGACTCGTGCAGCCGGGCGATCGGGTGCACGTGTGCGCAGGGCCTGGGGTCAGCGAGGCTGTGCTGGATCGCGGAGCAGTGCTCGTGGACGACGGACCAGCGGACGCCGTAGTGGTGGGCTTCCACCGGAACTTCGACTACGACCGGCTCCGCCGAGCTGCGACGGCGGTGCGGCAGGGGGCCCGTCTGATCGGCACGAACGACGACCCGGTGTATCCGACACCGGACGGGCCCATCCCGGGCGGAGGCGCGATTCTGGCTGCCGTGCGGACCGCAGCGGGTGTGGATCCGCTGATCGCGGGCAAGCCGCACCAGGCGATGGCCGACCTGGTGCGTGCCACCGTGGGGGATGCTGCGGCGGCCGGAGCCGTCATGGTGGGTGATCGTCCCGACACCGATGGGTTGTTCGCCGCGAGGCTCGGCTGCCGGTTCGCCCTCGTCTGGTCGGGTGTGACGTCGCCTGGCGATGTGGTCGACCCCCGCCCGGACCTCGATGGTGCCGACCTGCGCGCGATCGCGGACCGTCTGCTCGGTTCGACAGGCTGAACACCTGCAGCGGCCCACCGGAAGTGGCCAGGTAGCATGAGGTCATGCCCGCGAATCCGCTCATCACTCGGCTGCTCGATGCAGGGATGCATCTCACGGAGATGTCGCAGTCGAACGCCGAGAAACTCGTCAAGGAGCTCGTGCGCAGTGGAATGGTCCGCCGCAAGGAGGCGGAAAAGACGGTGCAGGCGCTCGTCGAGCGTGGCCGCAGTTCGAGTGAGCAACTCGTCGCCACGATCCAACAGGAAGTCCAGCGGCAGTTGGCGCGACTGGGCGACCGGGTGGACGACGTCGAGTTGCGGCTCGACGAGGTTGTCACCCGGCTGACACCTCGTTCGGCGCGTCGAGCCGCGCCCGGTGCCGCCTCCCAGGACAGCGGCGATGCCACTGCAGCAGGAGCACCATCGTCGACGCAGCCTGCGCCGGTGAAGAAGGCAGCGCCGACCAAGAAGGCTCCGGCCAAGAAGGCTCCGGCCAAGAAGGCT
>JBBATY010000025.1:5463-42807 GCA_040398525.1 Ilumatobacteraceae bacterium
CCAAGAAGGCTCCGGCCAAGAAGGCTCCGGCCAAGAAGGCTGCTGCGGCGAACAGGGCTCCGGCCACGAAGGCGGCAGCGGCGAAGAAGGTTCCGGCGAAGAAGACTGCTGCAACCTCGAAGGCTCCGGCCAAGGCTGCTTCAACCAAGCAACCCGCATCTGCGAAGAAGGCGCCGACGAAGAAGGCGGCGCCGGCCGCTCGGGCTGCGGCCCGCTGAGGAGTGGCGCGGCGAGCCCGCCTCGATGCCGAACTGGTGCGCCGTGGGCTGTGCGCTAGTCGGGCGGAGGCCGGTCGGATGATCGACGCCCAGCGTGTGCTCGCCAACGGAGTGATCGCCGAGAAGGCGTCGCGGCTTGTCGACCCGGGCGAGAACCTGCGGGTCCTGGGCGAGCCACCGCGCTACGTGAGTCGAGGCGGTGAGAAGTTGGCTGAAGCCCTGGGGCGGTTCGGGATCGATCCCCGTGGATTGTCGGCGCTCGATGTCGGCGCCTCGACCGGTGGCTTCACAGACTGCTTGCTCCAGCACGGGGCGGCCGCCGTGGTTGCGCTCGATGTCGGTCACGGCCAACTCCATCCGCGCATCCGTGGCGATGAGCGCGTCGTGGTCGTCGAGCGCTGCAATGTTCGCGAGATGAGCGCAGACCGACTTCCCTGGGTCCCGAGGTTGGTCGTGGCCGACGTGTCCTTCATCTCGCTCACGAAGGTGATCCCGGTGTTGGTCGATCTCGCTGCCCCGAGTGCCGATCTGGTGCTCCTCGTGAAGCCCCAGTTCGAAGCCGGCCGCCAGGAGGTGACGCGCGGTCGCGGGGTGATCACCGATCCGGCCGTGCACGAGCGGGTGCGGGTCGACATCGAGGTCGCGCTCGAGCGCGCAGGGTGCTCGGTTCAGGCCTGGTGCGATTCGCCTATCACCGGCGCCGACGGCAATCATGAGTTCCTGGTGCACGCCATCACCTCCGCCCAGGGGCTCGTCCGATGACTGCCGTCGTCCTGGTCGCCCACCGCCAGCGTCCCGAGGCCGCGTCCCTGGCGCGGGTCGCGGCGACGTGGCTCACCGAGCGCGGCCATCGCGTCTGGATGGTCCCGGGTGATGCCGAGGCCATCGGTGCCGACGATCTGGCGTCCGACGAATCCCCAGCTGAGGCAGGGCTCGTGGTCAGCCTCGGAGGTGACGGCACGGTGTTGCGCTCGGTGCACCTGGTGGACGGGGCGCCCGTGCCGGTCATGGGCGTCAACGTCGGTCTGCTCGGATATCTCACCGAGGTGGAACCACACGCCATGCTCGGCGCGTTCGAGAGCTATCTTGCCCAACCTGGGGGAGAGGGCGACGATGGCTGGCACGTCGAGGAGCGGATGCTGCTCGACGTCACCGTGGTCGGCCGGCACGGTGCGGCCGACCAGTACTTCCGGGCGCTGAACGAAGGTGTCCTCGAGAAACTCGAGCCCGGTCACACCGTCAGGCTCCGCGTTCGGATCGATGGGGCGGACTTCACGTCGTATGCAGCTGACGGGCTCATCGTCGCCACCCCCACCGGCTCGACCGCATACTCGCTGTCGGCGCGCGGTCCGGTCGTCTCGCCTCGGCACCGGGCCCTGCTGCTCACCCCCGTGTCGCCGCACATGCTCTTCGATCGCTCGTTGGTGCTCGACCCCGAGGAGCAGATCGAGGTGGAGGTCGACGGGCATCGGGCAGTCGTGTTGACGGTCGACGGGCAGCGGAGGGCGACGCTCGGGGCAGGCGACGTGGTGCGAGTGGCGTCGTCGTCGGCGACGGCGCGCTTCGTGCGGTTCGGCCAGCACCGCTTCCACCAGATCCTCAAGACCAAGTTCGGCCTGGCGGACCGCTGATGTTGACCGAACTGCACATCGAGGACCTTGGAGTGATCTCCTCGCTCGACCTCGTCGTCGGTCCGGGGCTCACGGCTCTGACCGGCGAGACAGGTGCGGGCAAGACGATGCTCGTCGAGGCGATCAGCCTGCTGGTCGGTGGGCGTGCCGATGCCTCGATGGTCCGGCCCGGCGCGACTGAGGCCCGGGTCGAGGGTCGCTTCGTCGTGGGCGACGACGAGATCGTCCTCGCTCGTGTTGTACCGGTCGCTGGTCGTTCGCGGGCCTACGTGAACGGGCGTCTGGCGACGGTCGCCACCCTGGCCGAGCAGGCCGCGCGCCTCGTCGACATCCACGGCCAGCACGAACACCAGCGCCTGCTTGCGCCGTCGGCTCAGCGCGACTCGCTCGACCGGTTCGCCCGGGTCGACCTGAGCGAGTTGCGAGCTGCTCGCGGGCGGTTGACCGAAATCGATGCTGCGCTCGCTGCGCTCGGCGGCGACGGACGTGCTCGGGCGCGCGAAATCGACCTCCTCACCTTCCAGCTCGACGAGCTCGAGGCAGCAGAGCTCGACGACGTCGATGAGGAGCAGAGCCTCGAGGCGGCCGAGGAGATGTTGTCCGGAGCCCAGGTGCACCGGGAGGCAGCCGTTGCCGCGCTCGACGCGCTTTCGGGCGATGGTGGTGCCGCCGACGCTGCCGCTGGTGCGCTCGCGGCACTCGGCCAGCGAGGTCCGTTCACGGCGATCGCGGAGCGGCTTCGGGCGGCTCTGGCCGAGCTACACGACATCAGCCACGACCTTCGTGCGGCGGCGGAGACGATCGAGGAGGACCCGCAGCGCCTCGCAGAGGTCCACGTCCGGCGTCAGCTCCTGCGGACGCTGCGTCGGAAGTACGGCGACACGCTCGCCGACGTGATCGCGTTCCGTGACGAGACGCGTCGACGCCTCGACGAGCTCGCCGGTTACGAGCAGGCCGTGGCCCGCCTGGAGACCGAACGGAACCACGCCCTTGCGGTCGAGCGTGCTGCGGCTGCCACGGTAGGGGCCGCGCGACGCGCGGGCGCGGTGATGGCCTCGGCGTCGATCGAGCCCGTGCTCCGCACCCTGGCGCTCCCGCACGCCACATTGCAGGTGGCTGTCGGCGACGACGACCCGGGGGACGATGTCGTGCTCCTCTTCAGCGCCAACCCGGGAATGGCTCCGCTCGCCCTGCAACGTGTCGCCTCGGGCGGCGAGCTCGCCCGCGTCATGCTGGCATTACGCCTGGTGCTGAGCGACGAACCGAGCACGCTGGTGTTCGACGAGGTCGATGCAGGCATCGGCGGTGCCGCAGCCGTTGCGGTGGCGCGAGCCCTCGGACGACTCGGGAGGCATCATCAGGTGCTCGTCGTCACCCACCTGGCGCAGGTGGCTGCGGCAGCCGACCGACACCTCGTGGTCGAGAAGTCAGTCCTCGACGGTGCGACCACTGCCACCGTCACTGCGGTGGACGCGGACGCCCGTGTCACCGAGTTGGCCCGGATGCTCTCCGGCTCGCCCGAGGCGGCGGTCGCCCGTGAGCACGCTGCTGCCATGCTCGCTGCATCGAGGTCCGCAGCCGATGGGATCGACGCCTGATGTCGACGACTCGTGCTGCGATGAACGTGACCGCCCGGGCTCGTGCGGGGACGCGCACCAAGGAGCTGGTGAAGCGTCTGCAACCTGGCGAGATCGCAGTGGTGAACCATTCCGACCTCGACCCGGTCGCCGCAGCGAGCCTGATCGAAGCCGGGGTCGTAGCCGTCGTGAACACGGCCGCCTCGTTCACGGGGAGATACCCGAACCTCGGGCCGCTGCAGTTGGTGCGTGCAGGAGTGATCCTGATCGACGAGGTTGGTGAGCACGTCATTGCGCAGATCGACGAAGGCGATCTGGTGACGCTCGATGGTGGAGTGGTGCTGGTCGGCCAGAAGGAGATCGGTCGTGGACAGCGTCGCGGTGAGGACGAGCTCGCGAGTGCGCTCACCGAGGCTCGGGCGTCGGTGGGCAGGCAGCTCGAGATGTTTGCGTCGAACACTCTCGAGTACCTCCAACGCGAACACCACCTCGCGACGGATAGCCCGGATCTGCCGACGACCTCAGTCGATTTTGCCGGTCGGCACACCCTGGTCGTGGTCAGGGGGATCGACTATCGCGAGGATCTGCTCGCCCTTCACCGTTCGGGGTACCTGAAGGAGATGCGTCCGGTGCTCGTCGGTGTCGACGGGGGAGCAGATGCGTTGGTGGAGCTCGGCTACACGCCGGATGTGATCATCGGCGACTTCGACTCGGTCAGCGAGCACGCCCTGCGCAGCGGCGCCGAGCTGGTGGTGCACGCCTTCCCCAACGGGCGAGCGCCGGGCGCCGAGCGGCTCGGCTCGCTCGGGCTGCAGTACGTGGTGTTCGAGAGCGCTGGAACCAGCGAGGACATCGCAATGCTGCTCGCCTACGAGCGCGGCGCAGAGCTCATCGTTGCCGTCGGCTCGCACAACTCGATGGAGGACTTCCTCGACAAGGGGCGCCAGGGAATGGCGTCGACATTCCTGGTGCGCTTGAAGGTGGGTCGCGTCCTCGTCGATGCGAAGGGTGTGAACAACCTCTATCGGCCGGTGGTGAAGGGTCGCGACATCGCGCTGTTCGCTGCAGCGATGATCTCGTCCCTGGCGCTCGTGGTTGCGGTCAGCGAGCCGGTCAGGCTCTGGCTCCGCAGTGTGTGGCTGTGGCTTCGGGCGAGAATCGGCTGGTGAATGGCGTCGCAGTAGTGCCGCGAGATGACAGAGTGAACGGCGCATGATCAGCCTTCGGCAACATCTCTTCAGCCTGATCGCGGTCTTCGTCGCGCTCGCCATCGGCATTGCTGCTGGCTCGACTGTGGTGCGCGGACCGCTGCTGGATTCCACGCGCGCGCGACTCGAGAGTGCTGAAGAGGTGATCGCCGCAGAGCGCGCCGAGAATGAAGCGCTGAGTGCCGAGGTTGCCCAGCTCGACGGATGGGCTGTCGATGGCCCGGAGCAGTTGCTCGACGACGCGCTTGTCGACAGAGCCGTGCTGCTGGTCGTTGCCGGTGATGCCGACGGCGACGTCGTCGCCGGGATGGTCCGCTCGGTGCGCTCGGCCGGTGGCACGTTGCTCGGCGAGGTGCGGATCGATCCGGCGGTGTTCGACCCTGAGGCCGAAGCACGGCTGGCCGGCGCTCTCGATGATGTCGCTGCAGATGCCGACGTGGCGACATCGTTCGGTCAAGAGCTCGCCCGGAGGCTTGCCGTCGTGGTCGACGGGGTCGCCGACGCGACGGCGCCGGTCGTGGCTACCGAGCTGCTCGGCGAGGCCTTCGGCGACCTCGAGGACCAGGGTTTGGTCGACCTGCTCGAGACCGATCGGTCCGGCATCGACTCCGAGCGACTCGACGTGGTGCTGCTGACGGATCGCAACCTGACCAACGATCCGACCCCGGTGCTCACACCAGTGCTCGAGATCGCAGACGGCGACAGCGAGGTCGGGGCTGTCGTGGTCGCCGAGGTGGGCCGGGTGGTCGAGGGCAACGACATTCCTGCTCCGTCGTTCGTTGCGCTGATCCGCGACGATGGTCGCCTCCGCGACGAGGTGGCGACGGTCGATAACGCCGAAACCTTCCTCGGTTGGATCGCTGCTGCGCTCGCCATCGGCGACGTCGCGCGTGGCGAGATCGGGCACTTCGGCTTCCGTGACGGGGCGGACCGCTCGCTGCCGCCTGCCGCGCCGTGACCGAGACGGCGGTCGTGGCCGACGGAGACGCGGACCGCGGCCTCGGCCGGGACACGCTGGTCGTCACGGCCTGCACGCTGCTGAGTCGGGTGACCGGGTTCGTGCGTGTACTCGTTGCCGCGGCCGTGCTGAGCAACGGCCTGCTCGGCGACACCTACCACGCAGCCAACACCGTGCCGAACCTCGTCTTCGAACTGGTCGCCGGCGGTGTGCTGCAGGCGTTCCTCGTGCCGACATTCGTCGCCGCCCGCCGTCGAGGCGGAGACGACGAGCTCGGCCACACGGCGGGTGTGATCGCCGCCGTGCTGAGCATGTTCCTCGGTGTGCTGGCTCTCGTGCTGATGCTCTGCGCCCCGCTGGTGACCTCGCTACTCGTTGCCGACGACGGAGCCGCGTCGGTGGTGGCGGACAAGCGCGCCGTGATGACACCGATGCTGTTGGTGTTTCTGCCGCAGATCGTGTTCTACGGGCTCGGCATGGTCACGACCGCAGCGCTGGCCGCACGCCGTCGCTTCGCTGCCGCAGCGCTCGCCCCCGCGGTGAACAACCTCGTGGTGATCACGTGTTACCTGCTCTATCGGTCGAGCCGCGTCGGCCAGGAGGCGACGCTGGATCTCGACCGTCTCCAGTTCTGGCTGCTCGCTGGCGGCACGACCCTCGCTGTGGTGGTGTTCACTGCAGTACCCGGTGTGGTGCTGCACCGTCAGGGGGTGTCGTGGAGGCCGCGCTGGGAGCCGAGCCATCCAGCTGTGGCAGCGTTGCGACGCTCGGTCGGGTGGGCGGTGCTCTCGGTCGCCGGGACCCTCGTTCCTACGGCCGCAGCGATCGTCCTCGGGTACCGCGTGGAGGGTGGTGTCGCGGTGTTCGCGATGACCTGGGCGTTCTTCGTGCTGCCCCATGCGCTCATTGCTGTCCCGATCGCAACGGCAGTGTCGCCCCGCATCGCCGAGGCCTGGCAACAGGACGACCGTGTTGCCACGGGCCGCTTCATCGAGCGGACGGCACGACTGATCGTGCCCTTGCTGCTCGTGAGCGGCGCGGCGCTCGTTGCGCTCTCGTGGCCCGTTGCGCGTGTTGCTTCCTCGTTCGGCCAGGCTGCGAGTCAAGGCGTCGGCCCGATCGCACATGCACTGGCCATGTTCGGCCTCGGCCTGCTCGGATACGGCATGTCGTTCACGATGCTGCGCGTCCTGTTCAGCCTCGGTGAGGTGAAGGGGGCGTCACTCCTCGTCGTCAGTGCGGCCTGTGTCGGCGTGGCGGTCATGATCGGCCTCGCCGTGTGGTTCCCGGACTCAGACCGCGCCGCCGCCTCGGCGCTCGGCTACGGCGCCACGCAGACACTCGCGGCGCTCCTGCTCACCCTCCGCGCTCGGCGGGTGACCGGCTTTCCGACAACGGCGTCGATCGGCCGTGTCGGCGTGGGCTCGTTGGTCGCCGCATCCGCCGCCGGTGTGGTGATGTTCGGCCTGCAGCTGCAGTTCGGCGAATCATTCGCGGCATCGCTGACAGCGATCGTTGTCGCTGCTGTCGCCGGGGGTGCGGTCTTCGCAGTGCTCGTCGGCCGCCTCGTCGGGGTGAGCCTGTTGACCTTGGTCGGGCGCGGTTCCGATGGCTGAGGCAGAGCCGTCGGAAGGAGGCTCGAGCTGCCATCAATGGCGGGCTCGTGGCGTTGCGGCGCTCGGGGTCGTCACCTTGTTGCTGCTCGGCCTCGTCGGTCTGCGGGGCTCGTCAGGCGGAGCCGAGCCCGGGTCGGCCGATCGGGTGCTCGTCGTGGCAGTTCCTGGGCTGCGCTGGCAGGACCTCGAGGCAGTCGACACACCGGCGCTCGATTCACTACTCGGCGCCACCGCCGTGCTGAGCGTGCGTGCCGTCGGGGTGGGGACGGATCTGGTGGAGGGCTACCTGAGCTTCAACAGTGGGAACACGCTCGCTCCGACGTGGGCCGACCGGGAGAGCGCAGCGTCGATCAGTGTCGACGGCATCGGGTGCTCCGCCGTGCTTGTTGATGCGGCCCGACGGGGTGTCGATCCCCTGACCGGCGCGGCAGCAGGCGCGCTCGGCGAGGCGTTGCGGGTTGCGGGAGTGGAGCGGACCGTCCTCGGGCGGCCACTGGCGCTGGCCGGCCTGATGGACAGCGACGGCTGTGTCGATCGCTATTCGACCCCCGACGACCTCGCCGTGGGCGACGGGGTCACGCTGATCGAGTTCGACGGTCTCGATGCGACGACCGATGTGACCGAGCGCGTGGAGATCCTCCGATCGATCGATCGCCGCCTCGCGACCCTCGAGGTGCCCTCCCGTACCCTCGTCGTCATCGTGGCCCCCTCGGCCCTCGATGGCGCCGCCGAGGTGACGGTGGTGGGAGTGGCGGCTGCGGGGGACGACACCTCTGGCTCGGGTCTGCTTCGGAGCCCGACGACTCGTCGTGATGGCTACCTGCGATCGACCGACCTGGCCCCCACGATTCTCGAGGCACTGGGCCTGGCTGTGCCGAGCTCGATGAACGGCACCGCGGCGACGATCGTTCCGTCGGCCACGGAGCTCGGAGCCCGAGTCGCAGAGCACGCCGACCTTGCTGATCGAGTCCGGTTCCGCGACCGGGCGATCACCCCGGTGAGCGTCATGGTCGTTGCTGCGACCGTGCTGGCGGCAGCCGCTGCAGCTCGGCGGTCCGTGCGCTGGAGCGGTCGTTTGGGAGCGATGGCCGTGGCGCTGGTGCTGCTGTCGTTCCTGTCCGGGTTGACGGCGTATCACCATCTGGCGTTGTGGGTCTACCTCGTCCTGCTCGTGGCTGCGGCGGGCGTGGTCGCGGTGATCGCAGCGGGCGTGGTGGCATGGCGTCCGGGTGGCCCGACCACGATCGGCGTGCTCTGTGCGGTGTTGTGGGCCGTACTCGTGATCGATGTCGTGAGCGGCGGCCCGATGCAGATCAATACGCCTCTCGGGTATACGCCGACGGTCGCCGGCAGGTTCCAGGGAATCGGGAACCTGGCGTTCGGACTGCTCGCCTCGTCGTGCCTGGTCGTGGCGGTCGGACCGTCGCGATGGTCCTCGCCGAGGGTGTCCGACCGCGCCCGCTGGTGGTGGGTCGTCTGGGTCGGCGCGTTGAGTGTCGTGGTGACGGCACTTCCCCGGTTCGGCAGCGACGTCGGTGGCACGCTCGCCCTGATCCCGACAATCGTGGTGGCCGCAGGCATCGTCTCGGGGCGTGGGCTGCCGCGGCGAAGGTTGGCCGTCGCGCTGGGCGCGTCGATCGGAGTGGTCGCCATGCTGGGGCTGCTCGACCGAGCCCGCCCTCCAGCCGACCGGACCCATCTCGGCCGCTTTGTCGAGCGCTTGCTCGACGGGGAGGCGTCGATCATCCTCGAGCGCAAGCTGAGGGCCAACCTCGAGCTGTTCACCGCGAGCATCTGGCCAACCGTGCTTGTGGTCCTACTTGCTGCGGTCGCTGCGCTGCTGTGGCGCCGTCGAACGCAGGTGGCCCACGTGCTCCGACCGCGGCTCGCCGAACGGGCGTTCCTCGGCGGTCTCGCCACGGTGGCACTGCTCGGTGTGCTGCTGAACGACAGCGGCGTGGCCGTCCCAGCGGTGATGCTCACCGTCGCAGTGCCATGGCTCGCCTCGGTCCTGACACGAGCCACTGAGGGAGGACGGCTGTGATCGCGCTCGGTTGGTTCGCTGCCGGGGCACTTGCCTCGGTAGCCGCCTGGGTCGGTCTTCGCGGCACCTTCCGGGAGGCACCAGCTCTGCGCCGGACGAACTATCGAGGAGCATCTGTCCCGGTAGCGGCCGGTGTGGTGCTCGTGGCCGCTGTTGTCCTGGTTGCGACGATCGATTCCATCTGGGCGAGCGTCGTCGACGATGGAGTGTCCGAGTTGCGCCGGGCGGGCGACCTGCTGCTCGTTGCTTCCCTGGGATTCGCGATGCTCGGCCTGTTCGACGATCTCGTCGGCGCCACCGAGGTGAAGGGCTTTCGCGGGCATCTGGGCGCCCTGCGCCAGGGGAGGATCACCTCGGGCCTGCTCAAGCTGCTCGGCGGGCTGGCGCTCGGGGTGCTGTGCGTGCCGGGCGACCTGCTCAGCTCGATCCGGGGCGGTCTCCTGATTGCGGCGACGGCCAATCTGGCCAACTTGTTCGACCGGGCCCCGGGTCGGGTCATCAAGGTCGGCATCCTTGGTGCAGCGATCGTCGGCGCAGTCGGCGGGCTCGGATGGACCGTCGCACCGACAATGCTGGTGGTCGGCGCCGGAGCCGGGTTACTGTGGGCGGACCTTCGCGAGCAGTGCATGCTCGGCGACACAGGCTCGAACGTCCTCGGTGCCGCCATCGGGTACGGCCTGGTGGCCGGCTTGTCCGGTACGGGGGAGTGGGCAGCCCTGGCAGTCGTGGTGGCAGCCAACCTGGTGAGCGAGCGGGTGAGCTTCAGCGCAGTGATCGATCGGACTGGCCCGCTGCGGTGGCTCGACCGCCTCGGGTGTGGCCCGGAGCGACGAGGAACTTGAGCAGCGCTCGACCGACCTTGGGTCCATCCGCGCGAACCCCCGGCGCGCTCCGATACGCTGCGATCCCGTTGTCAGCACGCCTGAGACGGAGGTCGGCCAAATGCCCAAGCACGTGTTCGTGACCGGGGGCGTGGCCTCGTCGCTCGGCAAGGGCCTCACCGGCTCCTCACTCGGTCGGCTGTTGAAGATGCGTGGGTTGCGGGTGACCATGCAGAAGCTCGACCCGTACATCAACGTCGACCCAGGCACGATGAACCCGTTCGAGCACGGTGAGGTGTTCGTCACCGACGACGGGGGAGAGACCGACCTCGACCTCGGGCACTACGAGCGCTTCATCGACGAGAACCTGAGCCGCGACTCCAATGCGACCACCGGCTCGATCTACCAGGCGGTACTCGCGGCCGAACGGCGTGGCGACTACCTCGGCAAGACCGTCCAAGTGATCCCGCACATCACCGACGAGATCAAGCGACGCATCCGTCGCCTCGCCACCGACGATGTCGACGTGGTGATCACCGAGGTCGGCGGAACGGTCGGCGACATCGAGATCCTTCCGTTCCTCGAGGCGATTCGTCAGTACCGCAAGGAAGCCGGTCGCGACAACGTCTGCTACGTCCACGTGACGCTGGTGCCGTTCATCGGTCCGAGTGGCGAGCAGAAGACCAAGCCGACCCAGCACTCCGTGACCGAACTGCGCAGCCGTGGCATCCAGCCTGACGTCATCGTGTGTCGGAGCGAGGAGCCGCTGTCGGCGAGCCTCAAGCGCAAGATCTCGGGCCTGTGCGATGTCGACGAGCGAGCCGTGATCAATGCCGCCGATGCGCGCAACATCTACGAGTTGCCGCTCATCCTTCACGGCGAGGGGCTCGACGACGTGGTGTGCGAGGTGTTGCGGATCGACGCTCCCGTCGATCTCGCCCCGTGGCAGGAACTGGTCCACAAGGTGGAGGCGGCGACCAAGCCAGTCAAGATCGGCCTGATCGGCAAGTACGTCGACCTCCAGGATGCGTACCTGTCGGTGGTCGAGAGCCTGAAGCACGCTGGGTTCCACCATGGCGCCAAGGTCGAGATCGACTGGATCCAGGCGGAAGAGGTCGAGGGACTGTTGGCCGGAGGTCGCCTGGCCGACCTCGACGGGATCGTCATCCCGGGCGGCTTCGGTGAACGTGGCTTCGAGGGCAAGATCGCCGCCGCCGGCTACGCGCGTGAGCACGACATCCCGTGCCTCGGCCTGTGCCTCGGCCTGCAGGCGATGACCATCGAGTTCTGCCGCAACGTGCTCGGGATGACCGGGGCCAACTCGACCGAGATGGACCCGACGACCCCTCACCCGGTGATCGATCTGATGCACGATCAGCGCGATGTGGTCGACAAGGGCGGCACACAGCGTCTCGGGGCGTTCTACGCCATCCTCGAGGCAGGCACACGTGTGGCTCGGGCGTACGGCGAGCCCGTGGTGAGTGAGCGGCACCGCCATCGCTACGAGCTGAGCGCGCAACTCAAGCCGAAGCTCGAAGCCGCCGGGTTGCGCTGCAGCGGCATCTCGCCCGATCGTCGTCTGGTCGAGTTCATCGAGCTCGACGACCACCCGTTCTGGGTTGCCACCCAGGCGCATCCCGAGTTCAAGAGCCGTCCCGATCGCCCGCACCCGCTCTTCCGCGAGCTCGTCGGTGCCGCACTGGCCCGCCATGAGGCGCGGGCGCCGCACCTGTTCGTGGTCGATCCGGCCGCGCCCTCGTCGGTGGCGTGAGCGGGTTCCGTCACCTCGACGACCGGCTCGTCCACCAGGGCTACATCTGGCACGTCGCCGTCGGACGCTTCTCGTCGCCCGACGGGGATGTGTTCGAACGCGACATCGTCCGCTCTCCCGGCGCAGTCGCTGCAGTGCCGTTGCTCTTCGATGCCGAGGGCCAGGCATCGGTGGTGCTCGTCCGACAGTTCCGGGCGCCATTCGGTGACACCGTGCTCGAGATCCCCGCCGGGATGCGCGATGTCCCCGGCGAGCCCACGCATGTCACCGCAGCCCGCGAGCTCGTCGAAGAGGTCGGTCTGGTCGCCGGTCGGCTCGAACCACTCACCCAGTTCTACCCATCGGCGGGGATGACCGACTCGGTGCTCCACCTGTTCCTGGCGACCGATCTCACCCTGGTCGAGCGGTCGACGCACGGACCGGAGGAGGCGCACTCCGAGGTCGTTCACCTGCCGTTCGCCGACGCCATCGCCATGGTCGAGTCGGGTGAGATCCGCGACGCGAAGACCATCATCGGGCTGTTGCTCGTCGCTCGGCAGCTGTTGCGCGCCGACGGATCTGCCGACCGGAGCGGCTGATGCCGCGGGCCGTCCCGCACGACATCGGCCAGGGTGCGATGCCGCTCGTGGTCGAGGAGTTCCTCTCGTGGATGCTCACCGAGCGGGGGCGGGCTGCCAATACGCTCGCGGCCTACCGTCGCGACCTGGAGCGCTATTGCTCATGGCTGCAGCCACAGTCGCTCGATCTTGCCACTGTGGCGATGGGGGATCTCGATCGCTTCGTGGGTGAACGGCGGCAGGTCGCATCGCCGGCGACGGTTGCTCGGGAGCTGGCCGCGATCCGCATGCTCCATCGTTTCCTCGCCGACGAGGGGATCCGGGCCGACGACCCGACGGCCGACATCCAAGGAGTTCGGGTTCCCGCCGGTCTGCCCAAGCCATTGTCGGAGGCTCAGGTCGCGAGCCTTCTGTCGGCGGTGACAGGTGCCGATGCGGTGGCCCGCCGAGACCGTGCCCTGCTCGAACTGCTCTACGCCACCGGGGCCCGGATCAGTGAGGTCTGCGGCTTGGCGGTCGGCGACCTCGAACTCAGCTCGCGGGTGGTCCGACTGTACGGGAAGGGCTCCAAGGAGCGCCTCGTTCCGTTCGGACGGCCATGTGCGGCTGCGCTCGAGGACTGGCTGGGCGAGCAGGGGCGGCCGCACATGGTGCCCGCCCGTTGGGCTCGACGCGACGACTCGGTCGCCGTGTTCTTGAACCAACGCGGTGGACGTCTGACCAGACAGCTGGCCTGGGCCGTCGTGAAACGGTTCGGACGAGCTGCCGGCATCCCCGAGTCCGAGCTGTCTCCGCACGTGCTGCGCCACTCCTGCGCAACCCACCTGCTCGATCACGGTGCCGACCTCCGGGTGGTGCAGGAGCTGCTCGGCCACGCATCGGTCTCGACGACGCAGGTGTACACCAAGGTGAGCCAAGATCGCTTGGTGCAGGTCTACCAGTCTGCTCATCCCCGGGCGAGGGGCCGTCGGTGAACCGGATCGGGCACCTGGCCAGGCGGTTCAAGGGGTCGCTGTCGCGTCGGCCGCCCGCTGACGCCGACGAGGCGTGGGCGCGTTCGCTGCTCGATGCGGCTGAATCCGAGCTGTGGAGCCAGATGACGCCGGCGGACCGGCGTCACTCGATCGAGGTGGCACGTCGGTTTGCGACCTTCCGGCCGGCAGCGACCCGCGACGAGCTCGCTGGGGCGCTGCTCCACGATGTGGGCAAGGTCGAGAGTGGCCTCGGCACATGGGGACGCGTGGCGGCAACGGTGGTCGGGCCGCGGACGCGGCGGTTCCGCACCTATCACGACCACGAGCGCATCGGAGCCGAGTGGTTGGCAGCCTGCGGATCGGACCCATCGACCGTGGAACTGGTGCTCGGGCTCGGCCCTGCCGCGGCCGATCTCCGGCGGGCCGACGACGTCTGATACGGCGGGGCCTGCAGCCAGCTCAGCGGGGGAGCAGGCCGATGTGGTCGTAGGCGCGCTGGAGCGTGGCGGAGGCGACCGCGCGGGCACGGTCGGCGCCGATGGCGAGCAGACGTCCGAGCTCGGCGCGATCCGCCATCAGCTCGCGGTAGCGCTCCTGGATGGGCTTGAGCATCTCGACGACCGCGTCGCCGGTGTCGACCTTGAGCGGTCCGTACTGCGTGTAGCGCGCCGCCAAGGTCTCCGGCGTCTCGCCGGTGCAGGCGGCGAGGATGTCGAGCAGGTTCGAGACCCCGGGTTTGGCCGACCGGTCGTAGCGGACCTCCGACTCGCTGTCGGTGACCGCCCGCTTGAACTTCTTGGCGATGGCGCCCGGCTCGTCGGTGAGGCGCACCAGGCCGGTGTCGGTCGCTGCCGACTTGCTCATCTTCGAGGTCGGTTCCTGCAGGTCCATCACCCGAGCGCCCGCCTTCGGCATGACGGCGCGGGGAAGGGTGAATGTGCTCCCGAAGCGGCTGTTGAAGCGGATCGCGATGTCGCGGGTGATCTCGACGTGCTGGCGCTGGTCGTCGCCGACGGGCACCTCGTCGGCGTCGTAGAGCAGGATGTCGGCTGCCATGAGCGCCGGATAGGTGAACAGCCCCGCTGAGATGAACTCGCCCTCTCGTTTGGCTGCCTTGTCCTTGTACTGGGTCATCCGGCTCAGCTCGCCGAAGCTGACCGTGCACTCCATCAGCCATGCGAGCTGAGAATGCTCCGGCACGTGGCTCTGGACGAACACGGTGGCCACCTCGGGGTCGAGGCCGACGGCGAACAGCCAGGCCGCGAGGTCGATCGTGGCGTTGCCGACGACACCGGGCGCCTCGGTGACCGTGAGCGCGTGCAGGTCGACGATCCCGTGGAAGACGTCAGCCTCGTGCTGGCCCACCACCCAGTTCCGCAAGGCGCCGAGGTAGTTGCCCAGATGGACATCGCCGGTCGGTTGGATGCACGAGAGGACTCTGGTCACGGGCAGCCACGCTATCGACTGCTGAGCTGTGGCCGAGGACGAATTGGCGGCGCGGGCTAGGTTGTGACCATGGCGATCGATGTGGCGACCCCTGTCTACGAGGGCCCATTCGATCTGCTCCTGCACCTGATCCTGAAAGAGCAGGTCGACATCTACGAGGTGTCGCTGGCCCGCATCGTCGACAGCTACATCACCGAGGTCGAACGGATGCAGTCGCTCGATCTCGACGTCGCCACGGAGTTCTTGCTCATCGCCTCGACGCTGGTCGAGCTCAAGGCTCGGCGTCTGCTGCCGGGGCGCGACGACATCGATCTCGACGACGAGCTCGCGCTCTGGGAGGAGCGCGACCTGCTGCTCGCTCGGTTGCTCGAGTGCAAGACCTTCAAAGACGTCGCATCGGTCTTCTCCCGTCTGGCCGACGAGGCCGACAGGTCGTTCCCTCGGCAGTGCGGCCCGGACGACCGCTTCGAGGGGCTGATGCCGGACCTGCTCGAGGGCGTCACGGGCCGGCGTGTCCATGCGGCCTACCTCCGGGCCACGACCCCGCGCCCGGTGCCGCGTATCGACCTGTTCCATGTCGCTCCGATCCGGGCCAGCGTCGCCGATGCGGTCGCCGAGCTCGTCGACGAGTTGCCACGCGTTGGACGGATCAGCTTTTCGCGGCTCACCGGTGGCTTGGTCGAACGGCTCGAGGTGATCGTTCGATTCCTCGCCCTGCTCGAGCTCTTCAAGCAGGGCATCGTCGACCTCGATCAGCAGGATCGGTTCGGCGATATCGACATCGTGTGGATCGGTGGCGAACACCGCTCCGGCGACGAGCTCGCGACGATCGACGACTACGAGGGCTGACCGGCCCGAACATCCACCGACCAGGACCACGATGAGCGACACCCCCGATCCTGCCCAGCCCCGTCTCGATGATGGTGAGCACGACCGCCGTGCTCCCGGGCTGCCCGATGCCACCTCGGTCCGCGCGATCGAGGCGATCGTCCTCGTCGCCGTCGAGCCGGTGCCTGCTGAGATGCTCGCCCAGCTGCTCGAACTGCCGGTGGACGTCGTCGATGGTCTGTGTGCCGAGCTTGCCGCGAGCTATGTCGAGGCCGGGCACGGCTTCGAGCTGGTGAAGGTGGCGGGTGGCTACCGCTATCAGACGTCGGCAGACCTGGCTCCGTACGTCGAGCGATTCCTGCTCGACGGCCAACGGGCGAGGATGAGCTCGGCTGCGCTCGAGACACTGGCGATCGTCGCCTACAAGCAGCCGCTCTCGCGCGCACAGATCGCCTCGATCCGTGGGGTCGACCCCGACGGCGTGCTGCGCACGCTGCAGGCCCGTGGCTACGTCACCGAGGTCGCCCGCGACACGGGCCCCGGGCAGGCCATCCTTTTCGGCACCACACCCGCCTTCCTCGAGAAGCTCGGCCTCGCCTCACTCTCAGATCTGCCGCCGATCGCTGAGTTCGTCCCAGGTGCGGACGTCGTGGAGGCACTCGAGCACGGGCTTCGCGTCGACGCGCCGCCGCCTGCATCGGGACCGGCCGCACCCGATCTCCCGTGAACGGCCCCGACGATCGCCGGGTCGAGCCTCCGCTCTGGGAGCAGCTCGCGTCGCGTTCGGCCGAACTTCCGCAGGGTGAGCGCTTGCAGAAGGTGCTCGCAGCGCGGGGGTGGGGCAGTCGGCGTGTCTGCGAGGAGCTCATCGCCGCCGGTCGGGTGACCGTGAACGGCGAGGTCGCCGGGCTCGGCCGTCGGGTAGACCCCGAGCTCGACCGGGTCGAGGTCGACGGAGTGCCGATCGGCACCCGGCCCGGGTTGGTCTACTACCTGCTCAACAAGCCGGTGGGTGTCGTCACCACTGCGAGCGACCCGGAGGGTCGGCCAACCGTGGTCGACCTCGTCCCGTCCGAGCCGCGGGTGTTCCCGGTCGGCCGACTCGACGTTGCCACCGAAGGCCTGTTGCTGCTCACCAACGACGGTGAGCTCGCCCACGTGCTGACCCATCCACGTTTCGGGGTCGACAAGGAGTACCTCGTCGAGGTTGCCGGAGGGCCCGTCGCTCCCGGGTCGCTACGCCGCCTGCGTGACGGCGTGCTGCTCGACGACGGCGTGACGGCGCCTGCGCGGGTGTCGCAACCGTCGCCGGGCCTGTTGCGGATCACGATCCACGAAGGTCGCAACCGTCAGGTCCGCCGGATGTGCGATGCGATCGGCCATCCGGTGCAGCGGTTGGTGAGGGTGCGGATCGGACCGCTCGTCGACCGTTCGCTCGCACCAGGAGCCTGGCGCGAGCTGGGCTCGGACGAGGTGCGGAGCCTCGTCGAGCGGGCAGGTGCCGGGCGGCAGCGGTAGCCTGCTCCGCCGTGGTGGAACATGGCAGCGTCTCCCGTCGGGCGAACGTTTCAGGCCTCGGCCTGATCGGCGGCTCGATCTGCGCAGCCCTGTCCGAGCGGGGTTGGACCGTGAGTGGGACCGACGTGGACGAGCGGCGTGTTGCCAGAGCTCTCGGCATGGGGCTCATCTCCGGTGCTGGGCTCGATCCTGATGCCGAGATCACCTTCGTCGCCACACCTGTGACAGCGCTGCCCGACGAGGTCCGCCGCGCGTTGGGTGCCACGAGCGGCGTCGTCACCGATGTCGGCAGCGTGAAGTGCGGAGTCGTCGATGCCATCGATGACCCGCGGTTTGTCGGCGGGCATCCGATGGCAGGCAGCGAGCTCGAGGGCCTCGACGGGGCTGATGGCTCGATGTTCCAGGGAGCGGTGTGGGTGCTCACCCCGTCGCCCTCCACGGCCGACACGACCTTCTCGTCGGTTGCGGCGGTGGTGGCCGATCTCGGGGCCGAGGTGGTTGCGCTCCCGGCCGAGCGCCACGACCAGGTCGTTGCGGTCATCAGCCATGTCCCGCACCTGACTGCAGCGACCCTGATGGGCCTCGCGAGCGAGCGTGCCGAGGAGCATGCTGCGCTGCTGCGCCTCGCCGCTGGTGGGTTCCGCGACATGACCCGAATCGCCTCGGGGCATCCGGCGATCTGGCTCGATATCTGTGCCGAGAACCGATCCGCGATCCTTTCGGCGCTCGATGGCCTGATCGCCGGTCTCGGTCAGATGCGCACCGTGGTGGCGAACGACGACCGCGATGCCCTGCGCGCCCGCTTGCAGCAGGCTCGTGAGGCGCGCTCGAACCTGCCGAGCCGGGTCAGCAGCCCCGAGGAGCTGGCCGAGTTGCGCATCCCCATCCCGGACACCCCGGGGTCGGCGGCAGGCGTGTTCACCTTGGCGGCTGAGCTCGGGGTCAACATCGCCAGCTTCGAGGTGGTGCACAGTGCCGAGGGGACGCGCGGTGTGGCGGTCGTGCTGGTCGACGCAGCCATGGCCGATGTCTATCGAGGCGGACTGCTCGCTCGCGGCTACCGGCCGTCGGTGCAGCGTCTCGGATGAGCACCAGCGAGCTCTACCGGGTCGACCCGATCGACCATGTGCTCGGGGCCGAGGTCAGCGTCCCGGGCTCGAAGAGCATCGCCAACCGTGCTCTGATCTGCGCTGCCCTCGCCGATGGGACGTCGGCGCTCACGGGTGTCGCCCCCGGGGACGACACCGCTGCCATGCTCGACTGCCTCGATGCCATGGGCATTCGGTGTGCTCCATTCGACGACAGCTCGGACACCGTCGAAGTCGTGGGCTGCGGTGGTGCACCGATGGCGGCGGCGCAGCCGCTCGATGCCCGTCTCGCAGGGACGACGTCCCGCTTCGTGACGGCGCTCGCCGCGCTTGGCCGAGGGTGCACCACGATCGACGGTGCCGAGCCGCTTCGGCGACGTCCGATGGCCCCGCTGCACGGGGCCCTGGCCGAGCTCGGCGCCGTCGTGCGCCACGGGGGGGAGCCCGGCCATCTTCCGGTGACGGTCTGCGGCCCCCTTGCCGGGGTGGCGGCTCGAGCGCAAGCCGTTCAGATCCGTGGCGATGTGAGCAGCCAGTACATCACTGCGCTGATGTTGATCGGTCCGTACCTGAGCGACGGGTTGAACCTCGAGTTGACGACGCCGTTGGTGTCGCGCTCCTACGTCGGCATCACGGCCGCGGTGATGGGCTCGTTCGGGGTCGTCGGGGTCGAGGTGGGCGAGCACTCGATCAGGGTGCCCGCAGGGCGCTACCGCGCGTGCGCCTACCGGGTCGAGCCCGATGCGAGCTCGGCGAGCTACCCGCTGGCAGCAGCAGCGGTCGCCGGTGGGAGCGTCCACGTGCCTGGCCTCGGCACATCATCGCTGCAGGGTGACGCGCGCTTCGCCGAACTGCTCGGCGCGATGGGTTGCGAGGTTGTGCAGACTGCCTCGGGCACCACCGTCACGCGCGAGGGCCCGCTGCGGGGTGTCGATGTCGACATGGTCGACATGTCCGACCTCGTCCCGACCCTTGCGGTCGTTGCTCCCTTCGCCGTCTCGCCGACGACGATCCGTGGTGTGGGCTTCATCCGCGGCAAGGAGTCCGATCGGATCGGCGACCTGTGCGGCGAGCTGCGACGCGCCGGAATCCGAGCCGACGAGCACGACGACGGCCTCACGGTGCATCCGGGTATGCCACAACCGGCGCAGTTGCGGACCCATGACGACCATCGCTTGGCGATGTCGCTTGCGTTGCTGGGCCTCGTGGTCGACGGGATCGTCATCGAGGACCCTGCAGTTGTGAGTAAGAGTTGGCCGGGCTTCTGGGAGATGATCGAGGAACTCCGATGACCGATGCGTCCCCCGTGGTGGCCGCGTTCGACGTCGACGGGACGCTGACGGTGCGCGACTGTGTGCGCCCGTTCCTCGAGCTCGTCGGCGGCCGACGACGGCTCGTGGTCAGCGTCGTGCGCCGCCCGCTCGCGTCGCTCGGTGCGGGGGTGCGACGCGATCGCGACGCGGTGAAGCAGATCGTTGTCGGTGGGGTGCTGGTCGGCCGTGACGTCGCCGCCGTGCACGAGCTCGGCCGCAGCTTTGCGAACAAGGTGGTCGCCGAGATGCTCCGTCCCGACACGCTCGGCAGACTGCGGTGGCACCAGCAGCGCGGCCATCGGACCGTGTTGGTGTCGGCGTCACTTCGTCCCTATCTCGAACCGCTCGGGGCCGAGCTGGATGTGGATGCCGTGCTCTGTACCGACGCTGAGGCGATCGACGGCCGCTACACGGACCGTCTCGACGGCCCGAACTGCCGTGCCGGCGAGAAGGCCGAGCGGCTGCAGGCCTGGCTCGAGGCCAATGGCCTCGTCGGGGCCCGGCTGTGGGCCTACGGCGACAGCCGCGGCGACCGGGAGATGCTCGCGATGGCAGACCATCCGGTGTGGGTCGAGGCGGCTACGGTGCCTGTCGTGCCGCCCGAGGAGCAGTCGTGATCGCCGCGCTGCTGCGTGAGGCGCGTCCCAAGCAGTGGGCCAAGAATGTCCTCGTGCTGGCCGCGCCGGGCGCCGCCGGTGTGCTCGACGACCCCGATTCGCTGTGGCGGACCCTCGTCGCGTTCGTCGCCTTCTGCCTCGTGAGCAGTGGCACCTATTACTGGAACGACATCCTCGATGTCGAGGCAGACCGCTCGCACCCGACCAAGCGCTTCCGTCCGATCGCCAGCGGAGCCGTGCCGCTCGGGCTCGCTCGTGTCGTGGGCTCAGCGTTGCTCGTCGGTGGCATCGCCCTCGCCGCAGTGGCCCGTCCGATGACTGCACTCGTGCTCGCGATCTATGTCGTGATCACCACGGTCTACAGCTCGTTCCTGAAGCACGTGGCGGTGATCGATCTCGTCGCCGTTGCCTCCGGATTCGTGCTGCGGGCGATTGCAGGTGCTGTTGCGGCGGACGTCGAGATGAGCACCTGGTTCCTCCTCACGACCTCGTTCGGATCGCTGTTCATCGTCACGGCCAAGCGCTATGCGGAGCTGCGCGAGCTCACCGGCGCCGGGCCGGACGAGGCTGGCCCGCACCCTCCGGGGCCGGAGGTGGTGGGTGACGTGCGCGTCACCCTCGAGGAGTACTCGTTCGACTTCCTGCGCACGGTGCTGTCGATCACCTGCGGCGCTGCGATGGTGTCGTACTGCCTGTGGGCGTTCGACACCAAGGAGCTCGCCGGCACCTCGTGGCCGTTCTACGAGCTCTCGATCGTGCCGATGGTGACTGCCCTGCTGCGCTACACCCTGGTCGTCGAGCAGGGCCACGGCTCGGCGCCCGAGGAGATCTTCTTGCAGGACCGGACACTGCAGGTGCTCGGCCTCGTCTGGTTGGTCGTGTTCGGGCTCGGTGTGTATGTGTGACGTCGGGGCGGGCTCCGTCGTCGGAGGTGTCGGAGGGACATGGCGTTGAGGACGTTCGAGGAGACGATGGCGGCCGTTGCCGCTGTCGACGGCTGGATGACCGAAGGGCAGGCCCGGCGCCTGGCTTCCGCGGCGGCTCGGGTGCCAGCGGGTGGCCGGATCGTCGAGATCGGCAGCTTCCGTGGCCGGAGCACGATCGTGCTTGCCTCGTTGTCGGCCGAAGGCGTCGAGGTCGTGGCGATCGACCCTCATGCAGGCAACGACCGCGGACCGCAGGAGATCGAGGGGTACGTCGCAGAGGCTGCCGATGACCACCAGGTGTTCCTCACCAACCTCCAGGCCGCTGGCGTGGCCCACCGGGTCCGCCACGTGCGCAAGTTCAGCGACGCGGCCCATGGCGATGTGGACGGCCGTATCGATGTGCTCTACATCGACGGTGCCCATCGATTCGCCCCAGCTCGCGCCGACATCCGCGACTGGGGCGCACGGGTGTCCGACGGCGGCACGATGCTCATCCACGATTCGTTCTCATCGTTGGGCGTGACCCTCGCCATCCTTCGCGAGCTCGTCCTCGGACGTCGTTTCCGGTACGTCGGGCGTTCACGCTCCCTGGTCGAGTACAGCGCCGATCTTCCGTCCGGTGTGTCGTCGCGTCTGCGGAACATCGGCCGTCAGCTCGCGCAGCTGCCCTGGTTCGTGCTCAATCTGTTCATTAAGGTGCTGCTGAGCCTTCGTCTCGGCGGGTTGCTGCGAAAGGTCGTCGGGCGCGAGGTGGAGTGGCCCTACTAGCCTGGTGCTCGTGGCCCAGGAATCGCTCGTCGGATGGGGGAGGACCAACCCTTCGGTTGCCGACGTCGTCGAGGTGTTGCGCTCGGAGACCGCCATCGCGGTGAAGTCGGCGGGCGAGCGCGGGGTGCTTGCCCGAGGGTTGGGACGTAGCTACGGCGATGCTGCCCAAAACGGGGGAGGAACGGTGCTGCGCCTCCAGGGCAGCGCCAGTGAGGCTGTGCTCGACGCAGCGACGGCGACGGTGACAGTGGGTGGCGGAGTCAGCCTCGACGACCTCATGCGCGTCATCGTGCCGCGAGGCTTCTTCGTCCCGGTCACACCGGGGACGCGGTTCGTCACCGTTGGTGGGGCCATCGCCAGCGACATCCACGGCAAGAACCACCACGTCGATGGCTCGTTCGGCAACCATGTCGAGCGAATCGGGTTGTTGCTCGCCGACGGGTCGCAGGTCGACGTCAGCCGCACCCACGATCCAGCGCTGTTCTGGGCGACGATCGGCGGGATGGGTCTGACGGGGGTGGTGCTCGAGGCGACGATCCGACTGCTGCCGATCGAGACCAGCCGGATGTCGGTCGACACCCAACGGCTCGCCGACCTCGACGATCTGCTTGCGACGATGAGCGTCGACGACGACGCCTTCCGGTACAGCGTCGCGTGGATCGACCTGGTGGCGACCGGCAGGAACCTCGGCCGCAGCGTCCTCACCCGCGGCGACCACGCGCGCACCGACCAGTTGCGCCCCCGCGACCGCTCGCTCCCGCTCGAGTTCGGGCCGCGCCAGCTGATGAGCGTCCCTCCGGTGGTCCCTAGGCCAGGCGTGCTCAACCACGCCACGGTGGCGGCGTTCAACGAGCTCTGGTTCCGGAAGTCGCCGCGGCATCGAACAGGCGAGATCCAGGGCATCGGGGCCTACTTCCACCCGCTCGACTTCGTCGGGTCGTGGAACCGTCTCTACGGTCGCCCAGGGCTCGTTCAGTACCAGTTCGTGGTGCCCTTCGGCGAGGAACCGGCGCTGCGCCAGATCATCGAGCGTGTCTCCGACGCCGGAGTGTCGAGCTTCCTCGCCGTGCTGAAGCGCTTCGGCGCGGCCAACGATGCACCCTTGAGCTTCCCCCGGCCCGGCTGGACACTCGCCCTCGACATGCCCGGAGGGGGACGCGGCCTCGGCACGCTGTTGCACGGTCTCGACGACCTCGTCCTGGCTGCAGGTGGCCGTACCTACTTCGCCAAGGATGCGCACACCACCCCCGAGACCATCCGACGCGGCTACCCTCGCCTGGCGGAGTGGCAGCAGGTGCGCCGCCGGGTCGATCCCCAGCAGGTCTGGCAGAGCGATCTGGGCAGGCGACTGCGCCTCGCAGCAGACTGAGCCCGCGCCGAGGAGGACCGTGGAGAACGCATTCGGACAGCCGCAGCACATCGTGGTGCTCGGGGGCACGAGTGACATCGGGACGGCGATTGCCCGGGCCCTGACCACCCCGGCGACGAGAACGATCGTGTTGGCGTGCCGCGACGTGGACAGCGGTGAGGCAGTGGCAGCTTCGCTGCGCACCTCGGCGGTGGCCGTGCATGTGGTGCACTTCGACGCCACGGCGATCGACGCCCAGTCGACGACGTTGGAGCGGATCGTGGCCGATCACGGCGACATCGACGTCGTCGTGCTGGCCTTCGCCCAGCTCGGCGACAACGAGGTCACATTGGTCGACCCGGTCGCAGCCGCCGAGCTCGTCGAGGTCAACATGACCGGCGCAGTCGCCGCAGGGGTGGCCGCGGCGAATACCTTGCGGCGCCAGGGGCACGGTGCATTGGTGGTGCTCAGCAGCGTGGCTGGCGAGCGGGTCCGCAAGGGCAACGTGGTGTACGGGGCCACGAAGGCAGGCCTCGATGCGTTCGCCCAGGGCCTCGGCGATGCACTCGACGGCTCCGGTGTCCGGGTGCTCGTCGTGCGGCCAGGTTTCGTGCATTCCAAGATGACGACCGGTCTGAAGGCGGCACCCCTGGCGACGACCCCGGAAAAGGTCGCCGAGGCGGTTGTGAAGGGGCTGCGCTCTCGGCGG
Source organism: Ilumatobacteraceae bacterium (assembly GCA_040398525.1). GTDB lineage: Bacteria > Actinomycetota > Acidimicrobiia > Acidimicrobiales > Ilumatobacteraceae > VFMC01. Next base: position 29,400 of record JBBATY010000025.1, read on the forward strand.
CGCACCGTGTGGGTGCCCGGACCGCTGCGCGCCGTGATGTCGGTGTTCCGACATCTTCCGGGTGCGGTCTGGCGACGTCTGCCGATCAACTGAGACGAGGTCAGCCGGCGTTCTCGGCGATCTCTCGCTCGAGATCCGCGCGACGGTCGGCGCCGATTCCGATGCCGGCCGGATCGATCCCATCGCCCTGTTCGCAGCGCTCGTACAGCAGCACCAGCGCGTCCTCGTAGTTGCCGATGAGGCAGAACTGGTCGGCAACCACCTGGTTGGGCTCGTCCGAGCCGAACACGGTCGATGCATTGGGCTCGTACCAGCCGGTCCAGAAGTTGGTGAGGAGCACGAAGTCGGCGCTGGCGACGTCGTCGGCGAGCCCGGAGCCCTCGCGATCGGCGAGGCCCGGGTCCATCTCGATGAAGTACGTGGCCGGCTCGAGCTCGGGGAAGAGGTAGTAGAAGACGACGTCGCTGTAGATGGTGCGCGACAGGTCGGCAGGGCCGACCAGCAACCGGTCGCCCTCCTGGCTGACCTGGTCGAGCTGATCGATCGCTGCCTGGCTCGCTCGCTGGAGCGGCTCGTTGCCGAAGTAGAAGCGACGGTCACCGCGCTCGACCTCGAACCCACCGGGCTTCTGGCCGATGCTGATGCGGGTATAGAGAAGGTAGTAGCGGTAGGTGTAGAAGGGGCACACCACGAGCAATGCCAGCGCTGCGACCACGCCCACGGCCAGGTCGATCTCGAGGGTGGGACGGCGGGGCTTCCATGTGCCGAGCACCTCGCGCAGCAGCGGCACCGCCAGTGCGAACGATACGCACGACCCCCACGCCAGGTGGGTGCTGTCGGGGCGCTGCATCGCTTGGCCGATCAGGCCCAGCCCGAACAGCCCGGCGCTGAACAAGGTGACGAGTGACGGTGTCCAACCGCGACGCCGAGCGAGCAACCAGGTTCCGGCGGGAACCCCGAGGCAGAGCAGGATCACGACCCAGAACCAGATGAACAGCTGGTGATTCGCGCTCAGGCTCGGCAGGCGCCACCACGGTGCGTCGGCGGGCCCTTCCGCAACTGCCTGGAGGGCGCCGTCGAGCTTCGACCAGCTCGGCGGTCGCGGGAGTTCGCGGCCGGGTCGCAGGTCGCGCACCGGCTCGACCACCATCCCTCGCCAGGATGGTCCGATCCCGGCGACGGCGAGGTGGATCCACATCGGGGTCAGACCGAGTGCGGCGCCAACGGCCCAGGGCCGCCAGGCCCGGAGACGCCACAGCACGAACAGCTGGGCGAGGCCGACGGCGATCACGAGGTCCGGTCGGAACGACAGCGCGAAGCCGGCGAGTGCGCCGGCACCGAGCAGCGCAGCGACGCGGTTACGTCCCTCGGTGTGGATGGCGCGCACGCCGAAGACCACACTCCACAGTCCGAGTGCGACGGCGCCCTCCCACGCCAGGGCCGACAGGCCGATGGGGGTGAGGACGAGGAAGGTCACCACCGTGGCGGAGATGAGGGCGATCCGATGCCCCCATGGCCGGGCGAGGGCGAAGATGGCCGTGATGATGCCGATGTGCTGGAGAAGACCGAACGTGCGCTGGCTCTCGAGCGTGTCGCCGAACAGCTGGTACCAGCCCATCAACGTGTGCAGTGCGCCGGGGCCGTACAGGTGCAGGAAGTCGACATTGGGCACGTCGCCGGCGAGCATGCGCATCGGGAAGACGAGCATGAAGCCCTCTTCCATCGACGATCCGGTGCCGCGGTACAGACCGCGCAGCGGAAGGGCGATCAGGATCGCGAGCACTGCGGCGCTCAGCCAGCCGACGCGTGAGGGCGGCCGGAGCGGGCCACCGAGGACATAGGCCCTCCGGGGGCCGGTATCCACATCGATCGACGAACCGGGCACGGTGAGCGACACTAGCGATGTCGGCCCCCCATGGCCGCGCCATGCACGAGCCGTGCGCGACACTTGGATGATGAGTGCAGCATCGTCCATCACGGTCTCGTCATCGGGACCGATCACCACGGTCACCCTCGACCGGCCGGAGAAGCGCAACGCCCTGGCGCTCGACGTGATGGTCGAGTTGACCTCGGTGCTCCGCGAGGTCGGGGCCAGCGACGCGCTCGGCGTCGTGCTGGCCGCCAACGGGCCGGTCTTCTCGGCGGGCCACGACTTCTCCGACATGGCAGGCGTTGGCCTGGCCGAAGTGCGTCGGCTGTTCGAGGTGTGCACGGAGATGATGGACACGGTCCAGTCGATCCCTCAGCCGGTCGTGGCTCGCGTGCATGCACTCGCCACTGCCGCCGGGTGCCAACTCGTGGCCACCTGTGATCTGGCGGTTGCGGCCGAGTCGGCAGCGTTCGCCATCCCGGGTGGCAAGGGCGGGCTGTTCTGCCACACCCCGCTGGTTGCCGTCGCGCGCAACGTCGGTCGGAAGCGGGCGCTCGAGATGGCCCTCACCGGCGACCCGATCGATGCCCGCACCGCAGCCGAGTGGGGCCTCGTCAACCGCGTCGTGGCCGACGACCAGCTCGATGCAGCCGTCGATGATCTGATCGGCAGAGCAACCCGGGGCAGCGCGCTGTCGAAGGCCCTCGGCAAGCAGGGGTTCTACGCCCAGGTCGGCCTCGATCAGGATCGGGCGTACGACTATGCCGTTGGACTGATGGCCTCGGCGGCGCTCACCGACGACGCCCAGGAAGGTATCGCCGCCTTCCTGGAGAAGCGCCGGCCGGCCTTCCGCGAGCGGCCGTGACCGAAGAGCTCCAACGGTACGCCGACGAGCTCGTGCAGCTCGGGGTGCGTCGCGTCCACACCCTTGCCTGGCGCGACCTCGACGATCCGGATGCTGGTGGCAGCGAGGTGCACGCAGACGAGTTCATGCGTCGCTGGGCAGCGGCCGGCCTCGACGTCCTGCACCGCACCTCGGCGGCCAGAGGACGCGAGGCCGAGTCGCTGCGCAACGGCTACCGGGTCGTGCGACGGGGTGGTCGGCTGTCGGTCTTCCCACGAGCGGTGCTCGCCGAGATGACGAGGCGGATGGGACCCTACGACGCGCTCGTGGAGATCTGGAACGGTGTGCCGTGGTTGAGCCCGGTGTGGTGCCGGCGCCCACGCATCACGTTCCTCCACCACGTCCACGGCCCGATGTGGAACCAGATCCTCCCGGCTCCGGCCGCGGGGTTCGGTCGACTTCTCGAGGCTCGCCTGGCCCCGCCGTTCTACCGTCGCACTCAGGTCGTCACCCCGTCCGACGCCACGAGGGAGGAACTGCTCGAGCTCGGTTTCCGACCCGATCGGGTGCGGGCCGTGCCGAACGGTGTGAGCGAGCAGTTCCAGCCGGGTGGCGAACGTGCCGAGCGGCCCACCGTGGTGGCCGTCGGCCGTCTGGCGCCGGTGAAGCGCTTCGACGAGCTGCTCCGTGCCGCGGAGGCGGCCCGACGTCGGGTGCCCCACCTTCGTCTCGAGTTGGTGGGCGATGGTCCGATGCGTCGCGACCTCGAGAGCTTGGCGCGCGAGCTGGGGGCGACGGAGTGGGTCACGTTCCACGGCCAGGTGTCCCATGCCGATCTGGTCGAGCACTATCGACGTGCGTGGATCGTCGCCAGCGCGTCGCTCGCCGAGGGCTGGGGGTTGACGCTCACCGAGGCTGCAGCGTGCGGCACGCCAGCGGTCGCCACCGACATCCGTGGACACCGCAGCAGCGTGGTGGCGGGGGCCACAGGCGTGCTCGCGCCGCTCGAGCGCCTCGGCGACGCGATGGCCGACGTGCTCGTCGACGAAGGCCTGCGCGCTCGCCTCGGAAGCGCAGCGCTCACCAGGGCGCGCACACTCACCTGGGACGCATCAGCGACGGGCATCCTCGAGGAGTTGCACGCTGAGGCAGTGCGCCGGCGAGACCGCAGCCGATGATCAGCCGGGGAGCAGGCGTATGGCGGCCTTGACGGCGCGTAGCGCACCCTGCTTGGCCGTTGCGCGGTGGTGCGAGACGCCGGCACGCTCGGTCTGGGCCCGGTTGGCGACGAACCAGTCGTAGCTCGCGGCGAACATCTCCTCGTTGGAGTAGTTGGGTTGCCATCCGAGTGCTTCGCGGGCATGGTCGATGTCGAACCACATCGACTTCGAATACATGATCCAGTGGTAGGGGGCGAACGGCGCCAGTCGAAGTGCAGCCGCTGAGCGCATTGCCAGCGAGGTGGCCGAGGCCGGCAGGGAGCGGACCTTTGCTCCGGTTCCTGCATGGCGGCACAGCGATTCGAGCGACTCGCGCATCGTCCCGAAGCGGTCGGTGCCGGCGTTCACCACCAGCGGCCCCGGTCGGAGGGCCGCGAGCAGGCAGACCTCGGCGAGGTCGTCGGCGTGCACGAACTGGTATCTGTTGTCACCTCGGCCGAGCACGGGGACGTCGACTCCATCGGCGATCCAATCGAACAGGATGCCGAAGATCCCGAGCCGGCCGTGGCCGAGGATCGTGCGCGGACGCACGATGCTCACATCAAGTCCATGAGCCGCTGCGTCGAGGCAGGCCCATTCGGCGGCGAGCTTGGCCAGGCCGTACTCCTCGGCCGGTGAGGGCACCGTCGAGGGCAGCACAGGATTCGAACGCGGCACCCCGAACACGGCGCTCGAGGAGGTGTGGACCACCTTGGCCACACCCGCCGCTCGGGCCGCCTCGAGCAGCAGCTGCGTGCCATCGACGTTCACGGTGCGCAGCAGCTCGTGGTCGCGGGCGAGCGGCACCTGGGCGACGTTGTGGAACACGAGGTCGACACCCTCCACCGCAGCGGCCACTGCCCCGCGGTCGCGGATGTCGCCCGTGACCAACTCGACGACTGCGGGTCGATCGTCGGCATCGTGGAGGTCGAGGACGCGAACCTGGTGCCCCTCGGCGACGAGCCGGTGCACCAGGAGCGAACCGAAGTACCCGCTGCCGCCGGTGACGAGCGAGCGGGTCACAGCTCGAGGCCCTGCTCGACGCACCAGCGGATACTCGCCCGCATCCCGTCGTAGAGCTCCATGGCTGGCTCGTAGCCGAGCTCGTCGCGAGCTGCGGAGATGTCACACGCGATGTTCTTGTCCATCTCGCCGAGAACATGCAACTGCTGTTGGTACAGGCCGAGCCGTTGGATCAACCGGTCGCCGGTCTCGGCCAGCCGACCCACAGGTCCGGGCAGTCGCAGCGCCGAGTCCTTGACGCTGAACCCTTCGTCGCGGAGCGCCCGCCCGACAGTGGCGACGATCTCGTTGACCTCGTACGGGCGGGCATCGGCGATCCAGTACGCACGACCATGGGCCTGGGGGGTGAGCTCTGCTGCGAGCACTCCGTCGACCAGGTTGCCCACGTACACCATCGATCGCATCTGATGGCCGCCGCCGATCACCGGGAAGCGTCCGGCGCGCACCATACGGAAGAACGTGGTCTGACGTGGGGGTTGGAACGGGCCGTAGAACCACGGAGGACGCACGATGGTGGCATCGAGGCCATTGCCGACTGCGTCGAGGACGGCGAGCTCGGCGAGCATCTTCGAGTGGCCGTAGCCGTAGTACGGGCGGTAGGGCTCGTCGACACGGAAGCGATCGCCGGGGTGCGGGTTGGTGCCGAAGGGGCTGTTCGACGAGACGTGCACCAGACGGCGGATGCCGCTGCGACGAGCGACCTCGACGACCGACTTCGTTCCCAGGGTGTTGACGGCGTAGAAGTCGCGCACCCGGGCGGGATGGATCACGCCGGCGGTATGCACGACGTCGGTGTCGGGACCGGCTCCGTCGAACAGCTGCTCGAGCGTTGCGGGGTCGGCGACATCACCGGTCACCACCGACACTCGGTCGTCGGTCGGGAGCAGTGCTGCTTCGTCGCGGTCGTGGGCGAGCAGGCGAAGGTGCCGACGGGTCGGGTCGGCCAGCAGGCGGTCGACGAGGGCGCGCCCCAGCCAACCTCCGGCGCCGGTGACCACCGTGGTGGCCGGGACCGACCAGCGCTCACGCACGGCCGCCCCGATCGGTCTCGATGAAGTGACGCGCATTGCGGATGGCGAAGGCCATCACCGTCGCCTGGGGGTTGACGCCTGGCGCCGTGGGCAACAGCGATGCATCGTTGACGAAGACGTTCGCAGTCCCGTGCACCTTGCCGAAGGAGTCGGCGCCGCACCGGTCGGTCGCCTCGCCGAGCGGCACTGTCGAGCACAGGTGAACGGTCATCACACTCGCTTTCGAGGCCGAGAAGCGTCGCTGCATGGCACCCAGACTCGCCCGGTCGGTGACGAGTGGCGCATCACGGAACGAGGGGTAGACGGCCGAGGCACCCGCCTCGAGCATCAGCAGCGCAAGCCGTCCGAGCCCGCTCCGCAAGAGCTCTCGGTCGCGATGGGTGAGGCGGTACGTCACGAGAGGATCGCGCAGGCCCGGGACATGGCGAACCTGGCCGCGCCCAGCACTGGTGATCGCCGCGTAGTAGACGCTGATGCTGCGCCAATCGGCCACTGCAGGAGCGAACGCCGACCAGTGGTCGCTGAGGGCCAGGGCGATGAGGCCCGCATGGCTGGCCGACCCACCAAAGGAGAGGTCGGGGGCGAACTCCTTCACCTGATGGACCGGAACGTCGTCGGGGACGTTGACCTCGTCGGGGAAACGTGCCGCCAGCTTCACCGTGGGGTGCACCGCGAGCGTGCGCCCGATGTTGGTGCGCATGCCGGAGCGCTGGAGGAGCGCAGGCGTCTGGATCGCACCTCCACAGACGAAGACAACCCGGCAGCGAATCGAGCCCTGAGCGCCCGAGGCGTACGTGACATGGGCATCGGTGCGTGACCCGAGCTTGGCCAACTTGTCGACGCGCGCCTCGACGACCATCCGAGCACCCGCTGCGAAGGCGCGGGGGAGGTACGTACGCGTCATGCTCTGGCGCTTGCCAGTGGTCGCGTCGCCGCCAGGCGGGTAGGTCATCCAGCGAGGGATCTCGTTGTGGCGCCACCCCAGCGCGGCAGCTCCGCGGCGGAGCATCTCGCTCGCCGGAGTGGGCCGACCGGGCACCGTCGTGACATGCAGGGCGTCCTCGACCTCGTCGGCGATCCGGTCGATGTCGTCCTGGTCGAGATCCGCGATGCGGTAGTCGCGTCGCCACTGTTCCACGACATCGGCCGGTGGTCGGAAGTACAGCCCGCTGTTGACCTCGGTGCCACCACCGGCGCAGCGTCCCTCGGTGTAGGCGATCGACGGCAGGCCGAGGGCCACGGTGACGCCGCCGGAGCGGTACTGACGATCCATCTGCTCGAGGGAGAACGGCCGAACCTCGTCCTGGTCGACCCAGGGGCCCTCCTCGACGATGAGCACGTCGTATCCGGCCTCGGCAAGGAGAGCGGCGGTGGTCGCGCCGCCGGCACCGGAGCCGATGACGAGCACATCGGTCTCGAGCCGGGCGGCGGGTGCCACGAGTGCTGTGGGCTGGCTCATGACGATCCGACCTGTGTCGTCGAGCCATCGGGTGCGGTGTCCGGCCATGTCTCCCAGACGAACGCGTAGCCGAGGGAGCGCACCAGCCGGGGGTACTCGCCGAACAGGGGAAGCCTGGTCCGACCGAGACGCCGAACAACGCCGACCTGGTCGGGAAGCGCGAGCAGAGGCCGGATCAACGAGGCGATGAGCAGCACGCCGAGCCGGGTGACGCTCGGGAGGCCATCGACCCGGCGCACGATGAATGCCACTGCAGCGGCGCGCCGAACCGCATCGAGGCCGGGCAGGTCCGACGCCAGCAGCCGATCGGCGAACGGGCCGACCAGCGGGGAAGACGGTACCGGTCGCATGAGCAGCACCCCAGCGTAGCGGTCACTCCTCGCTAGCATTGAAGTCCGTGCGTGCCGTCGTGGTAGCTCCGACCTACAACGAACGGGACAACATCGAGTCCTTCCTGCGTGCAGTGCGTCGAGAGGCCCCGTCCGCCGACATCTTGGTGGTCGACGACAACAGCCCGGATGGCACCGGCCAGGTCGCTGACGAGATCGGCCGGGAGCTCGGGCGCGTCGAGGTGCTGCACCGAGCCGGGAAGCTGGGGCTCGGCAGCGCCTATCGGCACGGCTTCACCGTCGCTATCGACTGCGGATACGACGCGATCGTGTCGATGGATGTCGATTTCTCGCACGACCCAGCCGTGATCCCGGAGATGTTGGCGGCCCTCGAGCGGGGCGCCGATGCCGTGGTCGGGTCGCGGTACGTCGCCGGCGGCGCGACCTCGAACTGGCCGCTCCATCGGCGGTTGCTCTCGCGCTGGGGCAACCGGTACACCGGGCTGGTGCTCGGCCTAGGGGTTCGTGACTGTACGTCGGGGTTCCGCGCCTATCGGGCGGCAGCTCTCTCCTCGATCGACCCGGCCTCGACGACGGCTGAGGGGTACGCCTTCTTGACCGAGCTGGTCCGGCGGCTGTCCGGTGCCGGGTTGACGATCAGCGAGGTTCCCATCGTCTTTCGCGACCGCGAGCGTGGAACCTCGAAGATGTCGGGCCGGATCATCGCCGAGTCGATGTTGCTCGTCACGAGGTGGGGTATCTCTGACGTGGTCCATCGGCGTCGCGGGCCGAAGAGGCGATGAGCGACCCGACCCCCCGAGGCGCGGTGCCTGGTGGGGGCCGTGTGCCCCGGATCAGGGCGCTGGTGGATCGGCACCCGGTCGCCACCGCCACCGTGGCGCTCGCAGTCCCGCTGGTGGTCCTGGCCGCGAACCTGGCCCGGAGGAACTGGCACCCGGTACTCGACCTGGCGATGACCGAGTTCCGTGTCCGCGACGTCGGGGGACCGAACACGCCCCTGATCGGCCTTCCCGGCCGCATTGGTCGCTTTCCCGACCAGGGCAGCCATCCGGGGCCGCTCAGCTTCTATCTGCTCGCCCCGGTGTACCGGTTGCTCGGGTCGTCGGCGTGGGGGTTGCTCGTCGGGGCGATCGTGGTGAACATCGCTGCCATTGCGACGGCACTGTGGATGCTCGCTCGGCGAGCGGGTGGTCGCGGCGTCTGGATCGGTGCTGCGGTGCTCGCGCTCGTCGTGCGCGGCTACGGCACAGAGGTGCTCGAGCAGCCGTGGAATCCGTATCTCCCGGTGCTGGTGTGGGTCGTGCTGCTGCTGGCCGTCTGGAGCGTGCTGCTCGGCGATCATGCGATGCTGCTCGTCGTCGTGGCTGCAGGCACGCTCTGCGCCCAGACCCACATCCCGTACCTGCCACTCACCGTCGGGATGGTGGCTCTGGTGGTCGGCGCGTTGCTGTGGCAGTGGCGGTGCGATGTGCCCCTCCGCCCGGCGATCCGCAGGAACGCGATTCGCTCCGGTGTGCTCGGTCTGGGGCTCTGGGCGCCGGTGCTCGTCGACCAGCTGGTTCGGGAGCCGGGCAACTTGCGGATGCTCATCGACCACTTCACCTCTCCACCGGGCGATGAGCCGGTGGTGGGCATCGGAGAAGGTGTCCGTCTGGTGCTCCGCCACCTCGACATCGTCCGCTTGGCCCGATACGCGCTCGACGGCGACGAGTACTTCGTGCGGGCCGGCTATCGCCTCGACGGCCCGGTGCTCGTGGGGGCGATCGTCCTCATGGTGTGGGCGTGCTCGGCCGTCGTGGCCGTACGGCGCCGGAACCGGTCGCTGGTGGCGCTGCATGCTGTCGTTGCGTGGTCGCTGCTGTTGGCTGCGATCTCGCTGTCGCGTGTGTTCGGCAAGGTCTGGTACTACCTGACCTTGTGGTGTTGGGCCACGACGGTGCTCCTCGTCGTCGCAGTGGCGGCCACCTGCGCCGTCGAGCTGGCCGCGCGTTGGCCACGCGGTCGACCGCGCCTCGTCGTGCCCGCCGCCGCTCTTGCACTGCTCGGCGGTCTCAGCCTCGGGGCATTCGTCGTCGATGCTGCGCGGGCGGAGGCTCCGGAGGAGCATCTCTCCGACACGCTGGCTCTGCTGGTCGAGCCGACGGCAACTGCCCTGGAGCTCGGCCTTGGCGCTGCGGACGGCAGTGATGGTCGCTACACCGTGACCTACGCCGACGCGGCCCACTTCGGTTCGCAGGCATACGGGTTGGTGAGCGAACTGGAGCGACTCGGGTTCGACGTCGGCATGCCGGAGACCTGGCGGGTGCCGGTGACACCACATCGGGTGATTCGCGAACCTGAGGCCACCGCGCAGCTGCGTCTTGCCACCGGGGCGTACATCGGCGTGGTGGCTGCGCTGCCCGGTGCCGAGCAGGCAGTGCTCGTCGACCCTCGGAGCCCTGCTCAGCAGGAACGCCAGGATCGGCTGCGCGCCGAGGTGACGATGGCGCTCGAACTGGCCGGTCTCGAAGACCTGGTGAGCCTGATCGACGAGAACCTGTTCGGTCTGCAGCTCGATCCGAGGGTGGCTCCGGAGATACAGGCGATGGTCGATGAGATGATCCGGATCGGAGTGCCGACTGCCGTGTTCGTCCTTCCACCGGAGACCGGCAGATGAGTCGAGCCCGCGCGGTCGCGCGGTGGCTCAGCCGTGCGGAGGTGCTCGCCGTCATCGTGGCGCTGCTCCCGGTCGTCGTCGCGGTTGCGCGAGCACTGAGGTCCGATTGGATTCCGATCGGTGACGACGCGCTCGTCGAGATCCGCAGTCGTGACGTGTTCAGCGCAGAGCATTTCCCCTTGCTCGGGACCTGGTCGTCGGCATCGCTCAGCGCCGGGATCGATCTCAACCATCCGGGCCCGTTGCTGTTCGTGTTGCTCGCCCCGTTCGTGGCCGTGTTCGGCGGGCCTGCAGGGGTAGCAATCGGCATCAGTGTGCTCAACGGGGCTGCCATCGTCGGCTGTGCGGTGGTGGGGCATAGGGCCCTCGGCCGGACCGGCTCGCTTGCGGCGACACTGGTCGCAGGAGCACTGGCGTGGACGCTCGGGAGTGTCCTGCTCACCGACCCGTGGAACCCTCACCCGCTGGTGCTCCCGTGCCTGCTGATGCTGCTGCTCACCTGGGACGTCGCGCAGGGCGACCTCGCCGCCCTCCCGTGGCTGGTGGCAGTCGGGAGCCTGTGCCTCCAGGTGCATCTCGGGTATGCGTACCTCGTGCCGGCGATGCTGCTGTTGGCCGCCGTCGCAGCCGGGTTCGATCTCCGCCGCCGCTGGCGGCTGGACGACGCCGAGCGTCCTGCGGACAAGGTGCTGGTGCGTCGAACCGCTCTCTGGGCTGTGCTCGTCGGGTTGGTGCTCTGGTCGGCGCCGATCGCCGAGCAGTTGCTCGGAGCCGGGAAGGGCAACCTGGCGCGCATCCTCGGCAGCACAGGCAGCGAGGGGGCGACCATCGGGCTTCCGCTCGCCGGACGGTTGGTTGCTGCCGTCGTGGTGCTCCCGCCGTGGTGGGGTCGCGCCTCGTTCGTCGACACGATCCCCTACACGCAGTACGGGCCTGATGGTGCAACCCTGTTGCCGGTCGACGTGGTGGCGGCGCGCTGGGCCATGGTGGCGCTCGCTCTGTTGTTCGCCGTCCTCGCCGGGTTGGGGCTCGTCGCGTGGCGGGCCCGCGACCGCGCCCGGCTCGCCGTGCTGGTCGTCGCAGCTGTTGCCGTGGCGGTGGCGATCGGCTCGTTGGCGATCAGCCCGATCGGCCCGCTCGGTCTGACCCCGCACCAGATGCGCTGGCTCTGGTCGATCGGCGCCTTTGTCGGCTTCGCAGTGGTCGTCAACGTGCTCCGCCTCGTGCAGCGATCGAAGTGGATCGACCGGGCGCTCGTCGCAGCTGTGGCCGTCGTTGCGGTGATGAACCTTCCGTACCACCTGCAGCTCGCGGGCCCCGCGCAGTTCGTCGATCAGCAACCTACGGCCCGCCAGCTCTCACTGGCGATGGCCTCGTACTACCCGACGGGCAGCGTCCGCGTCATTGCCTCCGACCTGAGGTTCACGGAGTCGTACTCGACCGTCGTGATGTCGGCGCTGCAACGCGATGGTGTCGACGTGCGCGTCGTCGAACCGGGCCTCATCCGCCAGCTCGGGCCGGCACGAGCAGGTGATGGAGGCGAGGCCGCCGAGCTGCGCCTTGCGGAGGGTCGGGCCGCACTCGACCAGCGCCCCGGCGCCGACCGCATCGTGCTCGCTGGGCCTCTGTCGTCGACCGAGATCGACGAGTTGCTCGAACTCGAGGACGACCTCCTCGCTGGGCTCGAGATGGGTGATGTGACTGTCGAGATGACCGACGTCGGTGCTTCGCTCGTCGCCAACGGCACGCTCGGCATCGACGCCTCGACGATGGATGACCTTCTCGGCTCTCCTGCCGAGCTGGTGCGCTCCGATGTGTTCTCGTCGCTGCTGGTTGCCGATGGGATCGTGGTCGTCGGCGACGCCTCGATCGACGTGGAGCGTTTCGCCGAATTGCGCTCGCGGCTCGGTGTGACCACCGTGGCGGTGTACGCCTATCCGCTCACGAACGGGTGACGACCGACCCTGCCGACACCTCGGCCGGCGGATCGCGGAACACCCACGATCGCAGCAGGGCGAACCTGCCAACAGCGGTGAGTCCCCAGGCCAGCACCAGCGTGACGGATTGGGCAAGCCTGCCGCCGCCGGCCCAGAGGGTGAGCGCCAACGCAGCGGACGAAACTGCGACTGCCGTCAGGAACATCGTCAGCGCGGCGATGTAGTGCACGCCTCGATCGACACGGCTGCGATGGCCGAAGGTGAATCGTCGGTTGGCCCAGGCGTTGGCCACGGCTGTGGCTGCCAACGCGACCACATTCGCCCACACGGGGTGGACCACCTCGGCGAGGAGCAGAAACAGCACGAGGGAGACAGCGGTGCTCACTGCGCCGACGAGCGCGAAGCTCACGAGTTGTCGACCCATGTCGTCGCGCAACGGTGCTCGACGGTACGGCCCGAGGTCGACCTTCCCGCCGCCGCGGAGGAACGTGCGTGCGAGCCGCTGCACCCCGCGCAGGTCGTCGCGTGCGGTTCGTGCCACCTGCACGCGGCTGTCGGGGTCGTCGACCCAGTCGACGGGAACTTCGTGCACTCGTAACCCGTTGTGCTCGGCGAGGAGCAGCAGTTCGGTGTCGAAGAACCAGCCGTTGTCCGCAACGTGGGGGAGCAGCCGTTGGGCGAGCTGAGTCCGGATGGCCTTGAAGCCGCACTGCGCATCGCGGAAGCGATTGGCGAAGACGACTCGAAGAATCGCGTTGTACGAGCGGGAGATGATCTCGCGCCGCGGCCCGCGCGCCACGGTGGCGCCAGGTGCCAGGCGCGACCCGATGGCCACGTCGCTGTGGCCTGTCAGCAATGGGGCGACCAGGGGGAGGAGTGCGTCGAGGCCCGTCGACAGATCGACGTCCATGTACGTGCACACCTCGGCGTCGCTGCGCATCCAGGCCTCCCGCAGGGCTAAGCCGCGGCCCTTGCGGTCGAGGTGGAGCACCGTGACACCTGGGAGCCGCTCGGCCAGCTGCTCTGCCACGACGAGGGT
>JBBATY010000025.1:42907-44235 GCA_040398525.1 Ilumatobacteraceae bacterium
TGGCTGGGCTGCCTGCGTGATGTCGAGCCGTTGGGCGCGCTCGAAGCTCGCGGCCACCAGCAGGGTGACGACGAAGAGGCCGAGTCCGTGGACCTCGTCGAGCCCGTCGATCCAGGAGGCGGAGGCGGGCTTGTCGTTGCGAACCTGGCGGACGACCATGGCTGCTCCGAGCAGCGCTGTCAGACCGGCGGCGCCCCAGGCGGCAAGACGCGCCCGGCGGGCGACGATGAGCAGTCCGGCAACCGGGATCGCGTAGAGAGCCCAGCGCAGTTGGATGAGCGCACCGGCAGCGACCACCAGCGCAGCGGCCGCTACCACGACGCGCCGCGCCGGATCGCGTTCGCCGATCGGCTCCCAGCGGGGCGGATCCTCGGCAGGAACCGGATCGAGCCGCCGACCCCGCACAATGGTGATCAGGCACACCAACACAGCTAACGCAGTTGCGGCAAGAGCGAGGTCGACGCGACGCTGAGGTGGCCACGAGAGCACGACGGTCCGCGCAGCGCTCGAGGGTTCGAGCCACCACCCGTTGAAGCCGCCGCTGATCTGCACAGCCGGGCCGAGGTCGACGGTCCCGATGCGGGCCGTCCAGGCCTGGTTGTAGCCCTCGCCGAAGATGAGCCAGCAGCCCTCGCTGCATGGCCCGACAGAGAGCTCGCGCGCCGACCTCCCCCTCGCTACCTCCACCACGGCCGGTGCCGGGATGTTGTCCTCCCAGACGAAGGAGGAGCGCAGGACGACGTGATCGACATTGATTGCGTCGAGCGCCGGGCCGCCTTGGTCGCCAGGGGCGACGAGCGTGTGGCTGCCCTGGGCGAGCTCGATGGTGGCGGCCTCGCAGGGCTGAACGGTGACGGCCTCACCGGCGAGCAGCCTGTCGAGCTCGTCGTCGCCGACCTCGAGCGCGACGGGAGCCCCATCGATGCTGAGCAGATCATCTCGGCAGCCGGTCGGACGCGGTAGGGACGAGGGTGGCGCCAGCGGGAGGCCGGAGACGTCGACGATGCTCGCAGGCAGCACTGTGGTCTCCCCGTAGCGCCGGTCGATCGTCGTACGTGGCTCGATGCCGGTGATCGTGATGGTTGCGGTGCTCTGGCTCACGATCGACCCGGGGAGCTCGATCTCCACCGCGCCGGTGGCGTCGGGGAGAGAGACCGGCACCTCGACCGACTGGTCGCCGGACTCCACTCGGAGGCCCGTGATGAGCGAGTGCTGGCCGTCGGCCCGCTGGACGAGCGTGAGTGTCTCGAGTGCCACACCGGGTTCGAGGCGAATGGTCAGTGCCGCGCCGGTGCTGTCGCCGAACGGCGTGGTCCAGGCGGTCGTCG
>JBBATY010000025.1:44335-50105 GCA_040398525.1 Ilumatobacteraceae bacterium
CGGACGCCCACCTCTGCGAAACCGACACCGGATGGCCCGGCGTCGGTCGCATCCGGATTGTCGACGATGCCGGTGATGGTGATGGTCACCGGTTCGCCCGGCTGAGGCAGGGCGACGAGCTGCCCGCGCTGCACGAGCGAGCGGCCGTCGAGCGCGACATCCCACTCGTCGCCTGCTTGAGCGAGTCGGATCGTCGAGATGTGGTGCGACGCGTGCGGATCCTGCGACTGGAGGAGGGTGAGCTGCGCCGGCGCGCTCGAGATCTCGATCGACTCGCCGATCGGGTTGCCGCGAATTCCGACGAGCCACGCCGTCGCCGGATCACCGTCGACTGCCATCGACGGACGATGCTCGGGGCGGTAGGCGAACGGTTCTCCGTAGCCAGTGGCTCGCACGGTGAGGTCACCCGCCATCGCCTGCTGGGGTCGCAGTACCGCCACGGTCTGGTGCGCGGGCTCGGACGTGGAGAAGACCTCGAGGCGTTGGTCGGCGCTGTCGTCACGCAGGAGGTCGGTCTCGGGGCCGCCAGACTCGGTCATCCCGGTCACGTCCTGCGAGCTGCGCCAGTGCACCGCGCGATCTCGATTGGAGTCGGTGACGATGAGGGCCACGGGGCTACCACCGTCACCGGAGGTGGCCGCAGCGAGCAGTCGGTCGCGCATCTCGTCGTCGAGCGCCAGATCGGCCGCATAGACGACAGCCTCCGATCCGTCGATCAGACCCGCCGCTGCCGCGTCGACCAGTCCGTCACCACTCCCGGAGACCAGGATCGTCCGTGTCGCCGTGCGGATCACGGGAACAGGCTCGCTCACATCGACCAACTCGACCGGTGCCAGCGGCTCTCCGACTCGCGGGTCGGAAAGAGCCACTTCGTCGAGCATCGCCACCTTGCTGACGACTGGTGCGGGCTCGCCGAACGGACGGGGATCGCCGAGGCCTGGTGGTCGCTGACGGAAGAGGTCGGCGACGACCTCGGGTCGTGGCGTGCGGAACCGATCGAACGCCAGGTCGTTGCTCACCCAGATGGTGTCGGCGCCGAGCAGACGAGCCACGGGGGCCAGGCTCATCGGATCGACCACGCCGGCCTGGAAGCGGTTGTCGAGCGCGTAGAGCAGATCCATCGCCCCCGGGCTGCCGAGCGGCAGGAGATCGCGTGTGACGAGCGGGCGGTCGGTGAGCCCTGCGAGCGGCGGGTCGACCGTGTAGCCCCAGCTGAACGCTCCGAACTCCGATCCGGGCAGCTGCAGGACTCGGTACTCGCTGGAGCCGCGGTCGAGGGAGGTGACGGCCTCTGTCCAGGCCGCCGGCACATCCTGGTCGCGCTCGAGGGCCGGATCGACGTAGCCGCCGGTCCAGGCGGCTGGCATGTTCACGACGGCGAGCGCGACGAATGCCACGGCGACGAGGTCGCGCTGCCGCTGCCGCTGGGCGCCGAGTGCCGTGACGGCAGCTCCTGCGGCGAGCGCCATGCCCATGACAGCGAGGGGGAGAGCCCTGGTGCTGCTGCGGAGCGCGAGGCCGGCGACCGAGTCGACCAGTGGACGCATCAGCGGTGAGGGGTTGTCGTACGGGTGCACGCCGACGGCGAGCACCAAACCGGCGATGATCGACCATGCGGCAAATCGCCGGTGCTGCCAGCGCACCGCGGCGAGTGCCGCGAGGCAGAGCGCCGGGACGACGAAGCTGGCCCCGATGAGCACTGGGTTGGTGAGGTAGGGGATCGACGCCGTGGTCGTGTGGGCGTAGGGATCGGCGATGTAGAACAGCCAGTATCCGAGGCCGCGGAGGGTCTCGACGCTCACCGACGTGTAGCTCACGTCGCGCAGGGTCTCGGAGAAACGGAGCAGGTCGGCACCGTGACGTCCCTGCACCAACAGCATGGCGATCCACCAGGTCGAGACAGCGAGGCTCGCCGCCCCGAGCTTCACTGCGGTGACGATCGCAGCGCGCCACGTCACCAGACGCGCCCGGCCGGCATGCACCAGCCAGAGGAGCGGTCCGGGGGCGATCAGCGCGAGCGCGGTCGCGTTCACTGCGCCGATGGTGAACACGACGAGGGCGAATGCGGCGATGTCGCGCCCTCGCTGCCTGGTCGCCGCTCGCACGGTGAGCGCGATCAGCCAGCCGAGCCCCGCCCAGGGGAGGAGCATCACCGATGTCCGTGACACGTACGGGAGCACGTACGGCGTGAACATGTACAGCAGGCCGGCGACCGCGGCGCCGCGTCGATCGACACCGAGGTGCCTCGCTGCCCATCGAACACCGAGGCCACCGATCATCAGCACCGTGCCGAGCCACAGTCGATGGGCGATCCAGTCCGGCACGCCCAGCTGCTCGAAGCTCCAGAACCACGGACCGGAGGGCCACAGATAGGCGATGACCTGGTGAGGGACCCAGCCCCCGAACTGGCGCACATCCCATGTGAGCGACGCGTCGGCGAGGAGGCGACCTGGGTCGAGGTACAAGAACAGCTTGGTGTCCGTCGGCATCCGCCCGGGTGCCGCGGTGAGTGTCGGGATGTAGGCCGCTGCCGCGAAGAGCCAGATCTCCGGTGAGATCGAGCGCAGCCGACGGCCGCTGCTCACGGGATCGCGCCGAGGACGCCGTACAGGCCGGTGAGCGTCACCAAGCCTGCGCTGCAGAGCGCCATGAGGACGGTCCACTCCTCGGTGCGCCGCGGAGGCCACCATGCGGCGACGGCGATCAACAGCGGGAACGCGGTGTAGAGGAACCTCGGCCTGGCAGTGACGGTGGCGGGCAGGATCATCAGCGCCAGAACCACCAGCACGAAGGCGATCATCGGTGCGGGCAGCGGGCGCTTCCAGAGGATGACCAGCATGACGATCATCGCGATCACCGAGATGGCGGTGATCAGATCGGTCGGCGACGCGAGCGGTCGGATGAACGCCTCGAAGGTGTTGCGGATGGCCGTCCAGCCGAAGCTGGTGCCTTCGTCCCATGCCTCGGTCTGCACCCGGAACCAGGCCCATTCGCCCGCCAGTCGGTAGAGGTAGACCTGGAACGCGATGAACCCGGTCGGGGCGAGCACAGGGGCGACGAGCGAACGCCACTCGCGCTCGCGGCGAATGGCCAGGAAGGCGGCGACCGCGCACGCAGCGACGAGCGCGAGGCCGTTGGGTCGAACCGCGGTGCCGATAGCTGCGAGCAGTCCCGCTGCCACCCAGTGACGGCGCTGGAGACAGAGCAGGCAGCCGGCTGCCACCGTGAGCAGCGTCGCCTCGGAGTAGGCGAAGCTGAGGACGAAGCTCCCGGGGAAGACGGCCATCAGCAGCATCGCCCGGTAGGCGACGTCGTCTCCGAACAGGTCGCGGGCGATGAGCCCGACGAGGTAGATGGCCGCCACCGACAACAGGAGATTCAGGAACAGGCTGGCGAATGTGTCGCCACCGGGGAGCACCTGGTCGAGGACACGGACCAAGGCGGGGTAGACAGGGAAGAACGCAGCACGCGCCTGGGGCATCTCGTAGGTCACACCAGCCGGGATGTGGTTCGGATACCAGCCGCGGACGATCCGCAGGTACCAGAGCCCGTCCCACGAGGTGAGCACCTCGGCGATCAGCCCGACTGCGTTCTTCGGGCGGGGGAGACCCTCGCGGTTGGCGGTCGCAACCTTGCCTGCGGACACGATGGCCGCTCCGGCAAACACGCACAGACGCGACAGTGCGAAGGCGATGGCGGTGCGCCGAAGGTACGACCGCCAGGTCGACGTCTCGGGAGTGGTCGGAGCGGTCACAACGGTCGACATCGGCGCTGCGACGCTACCACCCGGCGTGTGTCACCACCGGGCCATGGGCAGCACACGTTGGCGAGGCCCGTACTTCGGGGCACCATGGCCGTCGAGTTGGAGCAGCCGCACGACGCGACCACGTTGCCCGCGGTAGGGGGCGAGCAATTCGAGCATCCGTTCGTCAGTGGCACGCGGCTCGCCGGCGAGCGCGTACGCGACCGTGTTCTTGAGGTGGTAGTCGCCCACTGCGACAGCGTCGGGCTCGCCGAGCGAGAGGCCGAGGACGACGCCGATCGTCCACTCGCCGACGCCGTGCATCTGAACGAGCTTCTGGGCTGCGACGTCGCTGCCGGCAGCCGCCCACCCCCAGAACTTGTCCGCGTGCCGGGCGACCTCGACCAGGGTCTGGGCTCGGGATCGCTCGATCCCGAGGGGGTGGAACCACCACGAGGGGGTGCGTGCCAATCGCTGTGGGCAGGGTGGGACGAGGAGGTCTGCGAAGGGCCCAGGGGCGCGGGTGCCGAGCTGCTCGCACAAGCGTTTCCACTGCAGGACCGCCTCGCCGGCTGTGATGCGCTGGGCCAGCACGGTGGGGAGCAGGTCGTGGTACAGCGTCCCGCTTGCTCCGAGCCGCAGCCCCGGGTGGTTGCGCTGGGCCCGCATCACGACCGGATGGGCATCGCTGAAGCGATAGCCGCAGTCACTGACACCGATCAGCGAGTCGAGCCGCTCGAACAACCAGCCACCTCCCGGGCCCCACGTCTCGGCGTCGACCCCTGTGGTAGTCCAGCGGACGCAGATGGTGCCAGGCCCGTCGGGGGTGAGCGTGGCGCGCACGAATCGGCCGGGCCCGAGCACGGTGGTGGGATCCGACCTGCCCTGTCGCAGCGGCGCGACTGCCAGGCTCGGGTCGTGATCGTGGAGGTTCAACTGGCCCTCGACGAGCGTCATGACCGGACCGTACCAAGGGGGTCTCGCATCGTCGGGGATGCCGATCCTGGGGCACGATGTGGTCATGGAGCAACAGAGCCAGTACCTCGTCGAGCGCAGCGAGCCCCAGCCCGGGGTGGTGCTGCTCACCCTCAACCGACCCGAGAAGCTGAATGCGATGACCGCAGAGTTGGTCGAGCAGTTGCACCGACACCTCGACGACCTTGCGGTCGATCACTCAGCCAGGGTCGTGGTCCTGACCGGGGCCGGCCGGGGCTTCTGCGCAGGGCTCGACCTGGGCGGGTACGGTGCCACTCCACACACCGAGGGTCTCGGCCGCACCCAGGCCGGTCTGGCGACGCAGCGCCACATCGCCTCGCTGATCCCACATCTGCGTTCGTTGCCCCAGCCTGTCATCGCGGCGGTGAACGGACCGGCGGCCGGCGGTGGGTTCGCCCTGGTCCTCGGCAGCGACATCCGCATCGCTGCACGGTCGGCTCGCTTCAACGCAGCGTTCATCCGGATCGGCCTGTCGGCCTGCGACATCGGCACGAGTTGGCTGCTGCCACGTCTGGTGGGTGCATCGCGCGCCCAGGAGCTGATGCTCACCGGGCGGGTGTTCGACGCCGAGGAGGCCTACCGAATCGGGTTGGTGGTCGACCTCGTCGACGACGATGCGCTGCTGGCCACTGCAGTTGCCAAGGCCGAGCAGGTGATGGCCAACTCACCGTTCGGTGTCGCGCTCACGAAGGAGGGGATGTGGTCGGCGCTCGAGATCCCGGGCATGCAGGCGGCGATCGACCTCGAGAACCGCCAGCAGATCATGGCCAGCGCCACGGCCGACCACCGCGAGGCGATGATGGCCTTCCTCGAGCGTCGCCCACCCGACTACCGCAACGCTTGAGGGCGTCTGCCGAGGGAACTTCCCCGGGCTCAGACGGTGGCGGTGGAGGGACCGACCGACACGGGCGTCTCGGCGGGGAAGTGGCATGCCACGTAGTGCCCTTCCGCGACCTCGCGCAACTGGGGCTCCTCGCTGCGGCACACATCCTGAGCTGCAGGGCAGCGGGTATGGAACCGACATCCGGGCGG
>JBBATY010000026.1:0-46568 GCA_040398525.1 Ilumatobacteraceae bacterium
CGAGGGTCCCGGGCGCGGCACAGGGGCTCTGCGATTCTCGGTGATGTCTGAAGTCGTCGAGTCTCGAGGAGCCCCTGCTTGGCTCGACTCGCACGCCCAGATCCCGCGCTCGTGGAGTTGATCGGTGATGAACCGGTATCCGAACGCCGGGTCATCGGCATGGATGTCGATCGCCGCGTTGATCAACTGCGCGTCAGCCCAGTCGCGGTCGGTGACCGGGTTGGCCTGCCACTTGTAGAACGCCTGTTTCGAGAACCCCAACACCCGACAAGTCACCGCCACGGGGATCCCGTCGACAGCCAGTTCCTGGACCAGCGGGTACATCATTTTGGGAGCGACTCACGAGCGAAGAACGCTGCCGCCCGGCGCAGGATCTCGTTCTCCTGCTCGAGCACGCGGATCCGTCGTCTCGCGTCACGCAACTCGCCGGCCTCGGTCGCCGTGACACCGTGACGCACGCCGTCTTCGACATCGGCGAGCTTCAACCACCGGTGCAGACACGCTTCGGAGATCCCGAAGTCCTTCGCGATCTGAGTCAGCGTCGACTCCCGCTAGGAGCGTCCCGCAGCAACTCGCCGCTCGCCGCGGCTCAGGTGCTCGATCCTGCCAATGGATTTGCCAATGGATCGGCCGCGAATCCATTGGCAGAGGACGCACGTGGCCGTCACTACCCGACACAACCGCTAGAGTCGCGCCTGCTCAGACACCATGGAACGTCATCCGGCAGCACGGAACGGACTCAACCGCTTACCCTCTCAAGGTGGCGGCACGGGTTCGAATCCCGTACGGGCTGCCAAACACGTCACAGAGCCGCTCTCCGGAGCGGCTCTGTTCGTGTGCCGGGTCAGCTGCGCTTCTGGACGTTGGCCCATTCGTCGCGCAGGCCGACGGTGCGGTGGAACAGCATCGCCTGGCGTGGGTCGTGGGCGAAGTAGCCGAGCCGTTCGAACTGCACCACCTGGCCTGGTGCGGTGTCGGCCAGCGCGGCCTCGACCTTGCAGCCGGTCAGCAGTTCGCGTGATGCCGGGTTGAGGTCGTCGAAGGCCTCACCCGTGCGCTCGCCGGGCACCTCGGCGGCGAACAGCCGCTCGTACAGGGCGACGGTGGCCTCGACCGCGTGGTCGGCCGACACCCAGTGGATGGTGGCCTTCACCTTGCGCCCGTCGGGGGCGTTGCCGCCGCGGGTCTCCGGGTCGTACTCGCACTCGATGCGGGCCACCTCGCCGTCGGCGCCGAGCGTGTAGCCGGTGCAGCGCAGGAAGTAGGCGCCGCGCAGGCGCACCTCGCGGCCAGGCGAGAGGCGGAAGTACTTCGGGGCCGGCTCGACCATGAAGTCGTCGCGCTCGATGAAGAGCCGACCGGAGAGCGGCATCAGGCGCGTGCCGTCGTCGGGGTTCTCCGGGTTGTTGCCCACTTCGACGTGCTCGACATGGCCGTCGGGCCAATTGGTGATGACCACCTCGAGCGGGCGCAGCACGGCCATCCTGCGCAGCGCCGTGCGGTTGAGCTCGGCCCGCACGAAGCTCTCGAGCAGTTCGATCTGGTGGCGGCTGTTGGTGCGCGACACGCCGATGAACGAGCAGAACTCGCGGATCGCGGCCGCGGGGTAGCCGCGCCGGCGCAGGCCGCGCAGGGTGGGCAGGCGGGGGTCGTCCCACCCGTCGACGGTGCCGTCGGCCACCAGGGTGGCGAGGCGCCGCTTCGAGGTGACGGTGTGGGTGAGCTCGAGGCGGGCGAACTCGGTCTGGCGCGGCTGGTCGCCGGGCAGGGGGAGGTGCTCGAGGTACCAGTCGTAGAGCGGGCGGTGGCTGTCGAACTCGAGCGTGCACAGCGAGTGGGTGACGCCCTCGATGGCGTCGCTCTGGCCGTGGGCCCAGTCGTAGGTGGGGTAGATCACCCAGGCGTCGCCGGTGCGGTGGTGGTGCTGACGGCGGATGCGGTACATCACCGGGTCGCGCAGCTGCATGTTCTCGTGCTGCATGTCGATGCGGGCGCGCAGCACGCAGGCACCGTCGGCGAACTCGCCGGCACGCATCCGACGGAACAGGTCGAGGTTCTCGTCGATGGTGCGGTCGCGGAAGGGGCTCTCGATGCCCGGTTTGCCATAGCCGCCGCGCTGGGCCGAGATCGTCTCGCCGTCCTGGTCGTCGACGTAGGCGAGGCCGTGGGTGATGAGGTGCTCGGCCCACTGGTAGAGCTGCTCGAAGTAGTCCGACGCGTAGAGCACGGGCTCGGGCACCTCGAAGCCGAGCCACTGCAGGTCGTCGATGATCGCCTCGACGTACTCGGTGTCCTCGGTGTCGGGGTTGGTGTCGTCGAGGCGCAGGTTGCAGCGTCCACCGAACTCGTCCGCGATGCCGAAGTCGATGCAGATCGCCTTGGCGTGGCCGATGTGCAGGTAGCCGTTCGGCTCCGGTGGGAACCGGGTCTGCACCCGACCGCCGAAGGTGCCGGCCGCGTTGTCGGCGACCACGAGGTCGCGCACGAAGTCCGAGGCGTTCGAGTCGGGGGAGCTGGGCGGACCGGGGGGCGTCATGGTGCCGACGACGCTACCAACCACCAGGTGGGCGAGGCACGAGCGACGAGCTCGGGCTCAGCGCAGCGCTCGACGCGAGCTGTCGAACCCGGCCCAGTTGGTGCCGTGCCGGGCGAGCTCCTCTTCGAGGGCCGGCAGCGGCAGCGGCGGGCAGAACAGGTAGCCCTGCGCCTGGTCCATGCCGATCCGGGCCATCACCTCGGCCTCGCGGGTTGTCTCGATGCCCTCGGCCACCACCACGTGGCCGAGCGCCGCGGCGAGTTGGCGGATCGCCTCGACCAGCGATGCGCGGTCGTCGTCCTGGTCGCACCCGGAGGTGAGCGAATGGTCGATCTTGACGATCGACACCGGCAGGGCCAGCAATTGGCCGAGCGACGAGTACCCGGTCCCGAAGTCGTCGATGGCCAGACGGACGCCGGCGCTGCCGAGACGACGGAAGGTGTCGGCCACCCGGTCGATGTCGGTGAGTCGGTGGCTCTCGGTGAGCTCGATGATCAGGTGCTGGGCGGGCAGGTCGTCGCAGGCCATCAGCTGGCTCACATCGGCGGCGAGGTCCTCGCGGATCACGTGCAGTGCCGAGATGTTCACACCTGCGTCCGAGCCGGCCAGCACGGGATGGTGCTGCCAGCGGCGCAGCGCCGCGCTGGCGTGGCGCAGCATCTGCCGGCCGAGGTCGCCGACCACGCCGATCTCCTCGGCGAGGGGGATGAACACCGATGGCGGCACGAACGCGCCGGGGGTCGCCTCCCACCGGGCCAGCAGCTCGACCCACGCCACGCGGCCGGTCGACAGCTCGATGACCGGCTGGCCCCAAGCCTCGATCTGGTTGGAGCGGATCGCCTTGCGCAGGGCGAACTCCAGACCGCTGCGCTCGGACAGCTGCGCCTTCAGTCCGGCGTCGAACACCACTGCCTGCCGCCGCCCGGTGCGCTTGGCGTGGTTGAGTGCCTTGTCGGACTCGTGGATCAGGCGGTGCACATCGGCCTCGCGTCGACCGATCCGGGTGATGCCGATGCTCGCCGACACGTACACGTCGTCGGTAGCCAGGTGGAAGGGCTCCTCGAGCGCGGAGATGATCCGCTCGGCCAACTTCGCCGTGCCGATCTCGCTCATCTCGCGAAAGATCAGCACCAGGAACTCGTCGCCACCGAGGCGGCCCACCACGTCGTCGGGACGGACGGCCGCGCGCAGGCGCGTGGCAGCCTCCGCCAGAAGGGCGTCGCCGGCCAGGTGGCCGAAGCGGTCGTTGACCTCCTTGAAGTGGTCGAGGTCGATGAACATCGCGGTGGTCGAACCGGCGTCGTTGTCATCGAGACGACGCGTCTCCTCGGCGAGAGCCATCAGTCCGGCGCGGTTCGGCAGCCCGGTGAGGGCGTCGTGGGTGGCCTCCCACTCGGCGCGCTCGGCATGCGCAGCGGTCACCTCGCGGAGGCGCAGCATCTCGAACAGCAGCTTCGCCGCGCTCGCGTTGTCGGCCGTGACGATGATGAGGAAGGCGATGCCGCCGATCGCGAGCAGCGTGTCGCCGGCGACGAACAGGCCGGTCACGCCGACGGCCCACATGGGGAACATCACCCCGGAGGTGATGCGCGTCAGACCCGAGACGCCCGTGAGGGTGCTGGCACTGACGGCGAACATCAGCGCCAGAGCGAAGGTCCGGTACCACTGACCGTCGTCGCCGAGGGCGAGCCAGGGCGTGACGCCCCACGAGAGACCGCAGAGGACCTGGGCCGTGAACGCCAGACGCGGTCGACCGTCCGACTGGAGCCGCTCGGTGAACACACGCACGCTGAACGAGGCCCAGAACAGCACGCTGACCGCAAGTGAGCCGATCAGCCACGTGATGAGCGTGCGGGGCTCGACCTCATTGCGCGCAGCCACCGCGAAGCACGTAGCGGCGACACCGTTGCCGACCGGCGCTACCCAGCGATTGGAGACGAAGTAGGCGAACACCTCACGTCGAACCGGATCCTCTGCAGGATCGAACGGCTCGAAGCGCGACGAGAGGGGATCGTCGGGACCGTGGGTCGGCACTGACACACCTCCGACAGTCCGGGGCGCCCTCCGCGCATGCCGGGAGGGACATCCCTCGAACGATCGTGGAGCGGAATCGCGTCGCCGCACTGGGCGCGCCTAGGGTGACGCGCGCACTGTCCGATGAACACGCGGGGTCGAACGCCGATGGCCATCTTGAACCGCCTCGACATGGCACAACGACTCGACCGGGCCGAGTACGAGCGTCGGCTCACCGCCGGTCAGCGCCGCCTGCTCCAGTTGCGACTGCACCTCGGCGGCGAAATGGGCTCGGAGGCACCCGGACCGGGGCTGCTCGTGCTCTTCGAGGGGATGGATGCAGCCGGGAAGGGCGGGGCGATCAAGACGATCGTCGGCCATCTCGACCCGCGCCACTACACCGTCGTGAACTACTCGGCGCCGACTCCGAGCGAGAAGCGCCACCACTTCCTGTGGCGCTTCTACCGCGAGCTCCCAGGCCTGGGTGGGATGTGTGTGTTCGACCGCAGCTGGTACGGCCGGGTGCTGGTGGAGCGCATCGAGGGGTATGCCAGCAAGCAGGAGTGGCAGCGGGCCTACAAGTCGATCCTCGATTTCGAGGAGTCGCTGGTGCTCGAGGGCGTCATCCTCGTCAAGTTCTGGCTGCACATCAGCGACGACGAGCAACTCGCCCGGTTCAACGCCCGCGCTGCCGATCCGCTCAAGCGCTGGAAGCTCACCGACGAGGACTGGCGCAACCGCGAGAAGAACCGGCTCTACGAAGCCGCAGCCGAGGACATGCTGCGCAAGACCTCGCAGCCCCTCGCACCGTGGGACGTGATCGTCGGCGAGCAGAAGCGCCACGCGCGCATCGCCGTGCTCGAGCGGCTGATCCAGCGCATCGAAGAGGGCATGGTTCGCGTCGGCATGGAGGTGCCGCCGCTGTCGGACCTCGACGACCTCGACGACTGAGCGGCGCCTCCGGGGCCAGAAGCGTCAGGCGGGCGAGCCGAACTGGCGGTCGCCAGCGTCGCCCAGGCCGGGCACGATGAACGCGTGCTCGTTGAGGCGCTCGTCGACGGCGGCGGTGTAGATGGCAACGTCGAGCCCGGCCTCCTCGAGCACGGCGATGCCTTCGGGCGCGGCGAGAACGCAGACCACGATGATCGTGCCGGTCGCGCCACGCTCGATGAGCAGCCGGCAGGTGTGGGCGAGCGATCCGCCGGTGGCGAGCATCGGGTCGAGGACGATGCACTGCCGGCCGGCGAGCGACTCGGGCAGCTTGTTCACGTACTGCTTGGGCTGGAACGTCTCTTCGTCGCGTGACACGCCGACGAAGCCGACGTCGGCGTTCGGCAGCAGGTCCTGCGCCGCGCCCAGGAAGCCGAGCCCGGCGCGCAGCACCGGCACGACCACGGGCTGGCTGGCGAGCACACGTCCGTCGGTCTCGGTGAGCGGCGTGGTGACGCGCACGGCGTGGGTGGGCAGGTTGCGGGTGGCCTCGGCGATGAGCAGCACACCGATGCGCTCGAGCTCCTGGCGGAACAGCGCGTTCGGAGTGGTGACGTCGCGGACGCGGACGAGGGAGTCGGCGATCAGTGGGTGATCGACGTGGTGGAAGACGACCGGCATGTGCCGAGTGTGCCAGACGCGCCGAGCGGCGCGGTCATCCGTCCTGGCGGAGGCGGGCGAAGCCCGGCTTGATGATGCCGTTGATGATCGCGAGCCGCTCCGGGAACGGGGCGAACGCGCTCTTCATCGCGTTGATCGTCATCCACTCGATGTCGTCGAGGCCCCAGCCGAAGGCCTCGTGCAGCTGCCAGAACTCGTGGGTCATCGACGTGGCGCTCATCAGCCGGTTGTCGGTGTTCACCGTCACCCGGAAGCGCAGCCGGCGCAGCAGCCCGATCGGGTGCTCGGCGATCGAGGGGCACACCCCGGTGCCGACGTTCGAGGTCGGGCACAGCTCGAGCGGGATCCGTCGGTCGCGCACGTACTGGGCCAGACGGCCGAGCTGCTCGTCACCGGCAGGCCCGGAGATGTCGTCGACGATCCGAACCCCGTGGCCGAGGCGTTCGGCGCCGCAGAACTGCACGGCTTCCCAGATGCTCGGCAGGCCGAAGGCCTCACCGGCGTGGATAGTGGTGTGGAAGTTCTCGCGCTGCACGTAGTGGAACGCGTCGAGATGGCGGGTCGGCGGGTAGCCGGCCTCCGCGCCGGCGATGTCGAAGCCCACCACGCCGCGGTCGCGCCACCGCACGGCCAACTCGGCGATCTCGAGGCTGCGGGCAGCGGTGCGCATCGCCGAGCAGATCAGGTAGATCGTGATCCCGGTCGCGGCCCTGCCGCGGGCGAACCCGTCGAGCATCGCCTCGACGACTTCGTCGAGGGTGAGGCCCTGCTCGGTGCACAGCTCGGGTGCCATGCGCACCTCGGCGTACACCACCCCGTCGGCGGCGAGGTCGACGGCGCACTCGTACGCCACCCGCTCGATCGCGTCGCGGTGCTGCATCACGCCCACCGTGTGGGCGAAGGTCTCGAGGTAGAGCACCAGGTCGTTGCGCTTGGCGCCGCGGTTGAACCACACCGCCAGCTCCGCCGGGTCGTGTGTGGGCAACCCGCGGTAGCCGAACTCGTCGGCGAGCTCGACCACGGAGGCCGGGCGCAACCCTCCGTCGAGGTGGTCGTGCAACAGCACCTTGGGGGCCCGGCGGACGAGCTCGCGGGTGAGGGCCGCGCTCATGCCGTCGCCTGCAGGCTGCGCAGCGGCAACGACGACGGCCGCTGCAGCCAGTTCCACTCGGGGTAGGCGGCGTGGCCATCGATGCAGTGGACCGAGTAGGCGTGCCGGCTGCGTGGTGAGCGGTTCACGTCGCTCCAGTGGGGCAGCAGGCCATGGAGCACGACGAGGGTGCCGGCCGGCACCTCGAGCGGCACCAGGTCGGCCGGATCGGGCAGCGGTGCCGCGTCGAGCTCGACGAACTGCGTGCCGTCGTCGTCGGTCGCCCCGGCCCGGCGGAACTGCGTGCGCAGGCTCGTCCGGTGGCCACCCGGAGCAGCCCACAGGCAGCCGTTGTCGACGGTGGCGTCCTCGAGCGCGAACCAGAAGCCGGTCACGCTCACCGGGTCGGTGTAGAGGAACGTCGCGTCCTGGTGGCAGCCGACCTCGCCGCCGATGAACGGTTGCTTGAACAGGTACATGCTCTGCAGCGCGAGCGCCTCGCCGAGGCCGAGGTCGGTGGCCACACCGGCCAGATCCGGGGTGTAGGTGAAGCGCTCGAACTCGGGGTCGAGGTCGTGCATCGCGTGGCCGATCTTGTTGATGCTGAGCCGCTTGTCCTGGCGGAGTGCACCGTGCTCGTCGAAGGCCTCCTCTTCGAAGAAGCACCAGATCCCACCGCCCGACGACAAGAAGTTGCGGTCGCTCACCCGGGTCTGCTCGTCGGTGGTGAACACGGTGCGCTGCTCGTCGGGCTCGAAGTCGTCGACAAGCGCCTCGGCAGCGGCGCGCAGCCGGGCACAGGCCTCTTGGCCGGCGAACCCCTCGATCACCAGGAACCCGTCGTTGGCGTAGCGCTCCACTTGTTCGTCGTCGAGGACCGTCGTCATGGCGCCCATGGTAGGGGCGCCACCCCGGCCGAGGGGCTTCGTCGGGGTCACCCCCGTATCCTGAGCGGCATGGAACTCACCGTCCTCGGCAGCACCGTCCGCCACGCCATCGACCACGTCGAGGTGTTCCCCGCCCCGGCCAACGTGCAGACCGTGCGCTTCACCACCGACGAGCTGCAGTCGATCTGCCCGGTCACCAGCCAGCCCGACCTCTCGCGCGTCGAGATCGAGTACGCGCCCGACCAGTGGTGCGTCGAGTCGAAGAGCCTGAAGCTGTTCCTGTGGGGGTTCCGCGACCGCGCCGTGTTCGCCGAGGCGCTGACCGCCGAGATCGCCGAGGAGGTCATGCGCACGGCCCAGCCCCACGCAGTGACGGTCACCCTCACCCAGCGCCCGCGCGGTGGCATCGAGGTGCAGGCCGTCGCCCGACTGGTGCGCTGAGCCAGCGGCCGGCGCCGGCGGCGGCCGGCGCGGCTAGTGGCTGGTGCCGGGCCGCCACGGCAGACCGGCGTGAGCGGGTGGCCGGAGCTGCTGGGTGGCACCCGCCAGGACGATGAGGGTCACCACGTATGGCGTGGCGGCGAGCAGGTTGTTGGGCACCGCCTCGATGAGCGCTGCTGCCACCGCTGCCACCGCCATGCCGCTGGCGGCCACCGTGGCGGCCACGGGCCGCTTGTGCATCACTGCGGCGATCATCACGAACGAGGCGAGGATCGCGGCGACGAGGAACAGTGCCGGCACGTTCTGCGCATCGCGGAAGCGCAACGCCTCGGCGAAGCCGAACAGGGTGGCGCCCGACAGCACGCCGAACGGGCGCCAGTTGCCGAAGATGGTGGTGGCGAGGCCGATGTAGCCGCGACCGGCCACCTGTCCCTGGCGGTAGGTGCTGGTGATCACGCACGACAGATACGCCCCGCCGAAGCCGGCCAGTGCGCCGCTGACGGCCATTGCCTGGTAGCGCAGGCGGGTGATGTTCACGCCCAGGCTCTCGCCGGCGTTCGGCGCCTCGCCCGACGAGCGCAGGCGCAGGCCCCAGCGGGTGCGCCACAGCACCCAGGCGGTGAAGGGGACGAGTGCCAGCGCCAGCAGCGTGGGCAGGTAGACGTCGCTCACCAGGCCGCGCAGCACCCCGGCGATGTCGGGGATGAGCGGGATGTTGTGGCGCGCCTCGAGCCAGCCGAGGATGTCGGGTGTGTCCCAGGGCCCGATTCGGCCCCCGGCCAGGAAGGGCATGTCGAACTCGCCGTACCCGCCCTTGCCGGTGGGGGACTGGCTCTCACCTCCACCCGGCTGGCCCTTGAAGAAGATGATCGACATGTACTCGGTCGCGCCGGCAGCAAGGATGTTGATCGCGATGCCGGACACGACGTGGTCGACGTTGAACCGCACGGTGGCGAGGGCGTGGAGCAGTCCGCCGAGCGCCCCGCCGAGGATGGCCAGGCCGATGCCCGCCCAGGTGCCCCACTTCCAACCGCCGAAGCCGCCGAGCCACGAGCCGACGATCATCATCCCTTCGATGCCGATGTTGACGATGCCCACTCGTTCGGCCCAGAGCCCGGCGAGACCGGCGAGCAGGATGGGCGTGGCGACGCGCATCGTCGACGAGATCGTGCCGGAGCTGGTGAGGTCGTCGGCACCGGTGATGATCCGGGCGATCGACATCACCAGCATCAGCCCGAGTGAGGCGATGAGCAGCCGGGTGGCCGGCGACACGCTGCGGTAGCGGGCGAGGAGTGCGTCGGAGGTGCTCATGCCACTGCCACCGCCGCCGTCGCGGCATGCTGCTCGAGCAACGCTGCTGCCTTGCGTTGGATGCGCCGGTCGTCCCAGCGCTTCACCGCCTCGTTGATGATCACGACGGCGAGCACGATGATGCCCTGCATGATCGTGGCGATCTCCTTGGGGATGTCCTCGAGTTGCAGCTTGCCGGAGGCCTCGCCCAGGAAGCCGAACAGGATTGCCGAGAAGAAGATGCCGAGCGGATGGTTGCGGCCCAACAGGGCGACGGCGATGCCGTTGAAGCCCTGCTGCTCGGCAAGGTTGTTCTGGTAGGCGTGCACATCGCCGAGCAGAGAGCGCATGCCCACCAAGCCGGCGAGCGCACCGGAGATCAGCATCGAGATGACCACCATGCGCTTGGGGCTCACGCCGGTGACGCGCGCAGCGCCAGGGTTGCCGCCCGAGGCCCGCAGCCGGAAGCCGAACTTGGTCTTCCACACGAGCACCCAGAAGAAGACGAGCACCAGCAGCGCCACGATGAACATCCCGTTCAGGCGACGCTCGACGATGTCGGGCATCCAGGCCGACTGGGGAAGCTCTTTGGTCTTCACGAGCAGGCTCTCGGATTCGGAGTCGACCCGGAAGAACTCGTCGAAGGCCCAGGCCACCAGGCTGAGGGCGATGAAGTTGAGCATGATCGTCGAGATCACCTCGTTCACGCCCCGCTTCACCTTCAACCAGGCTGCGATCGAGCTCCACGCGGCACCGGCGAGCATCGCGACGACCAGGCAGAACGGCACGTGGATGAACGCCGGCAGCTCGACGGCGGCTCCGATGACGGCGGTGGTGAGCAACGCCACCCGCATCTGGCCTTCGACGCCGATGTTGAACAGGTTCATCTTGAAGCCGATGGCCACGGCGGCTGCCGAGATCATCAGCGGTGTGGCCCGGTTCAGGGTGCCGAGCAGGACGTTCTTCTCGCCCGCCGCCCCGAACAACGTGCCGTAGGCCTCGATCGGGTCTTTGCCGGTGACGAGCAGCAGCACGGCACAGATCACCAGGGCGATGATCACGGCGAGGATCGAGCTGGCCGACGTGATGGCCATCCGTTGGAGCTTCTGCGAGCTCATGAGGCCACCTCCTGGACGGCGCCGGTCATGTACGAGCCGAGTTGCTCGGGTGTGGCCGTGTCGGGGTCGAGCTCGGCGGTGATGCGGCCCTCGAACATCACCAGGATCCGGTCCGACAGCCCGATCAGCTCCTCGAGGTCGGCCGAGATGAGCAGCACCCCGAGCCCTGCGTCACGCGCCGAGCGCAGCTCACCCCAGATGGCCGCCTGGGCGCCCACGTCGACCCCACGTGTGGGGTGGGCGGCGAGCAGCACCTTGGGGTTGCTCGCCATCTCGCGACCGACGATCAGCTTCTGCTGGTTGCCGCCCGAGAGGGCGAACGCCGGCACCTGCTCGCTGGGCGTGCGCACACCGAATCGTTCGATCACGGCCCGGCTGTCGGCCTCGATGTTGCCGCGGACCAGGAACGGGCCCTTCGACAGGGTCGGTTCGTCCTCGCGACCCAGGTAGGTGTTCTCCCAGAGCGGAGCGTCGAGCAGCAGGCCTTCACGGTGCCGGTCGAACGGGATGTACGACAGCCCGGCTGCCAGGCGCTCGCGCGTCGGGGCGGCCGTCAGATCGCGCCCGGCGATCGCCACCGAAGGTGCCCCCGCCGCGTCGGTGAGCATGACGAGACCGAGGATCGCCTCGCACAACTCGGCCTGACCGTTGCCCTCGACGCCAGCGATCCCGACCACTTCGCCCGAGCGCACGGCCAGGCTGACGTCGTCGAGCACCAGGCGGGCGCCTTTCTCGCGGCCGGCCACGCTGAGATGGGCCGCCTCGAGCAGCACGTCGGTGCCCACCTCGGTGGTGCGTCCGGCCGGGTTCGGCAGCTCACTGCCCACCATCAGCTCGGCGAGGCGGCGCCGGTCGACCTGGTCGGGCGTGGTGGTGGCGACGGTGGTGCCCTGGCGGATCACGGTGATCTCGTCGCTCACCGCGAGCACTTCGTCGAGCTTGTGCGAGATGAAGATGATCGTCGAACCCTCGTCGACGAGGCGGCGGAGGTTGGCGAACAGCTCGTCGACCTCCTGGGGGACCAACACAGCGGTCGGCTCGTCGAGGATGAGGATCTGCGCGCCGCGGTAGAGCACCTTGAGGATCTCGACCCGCTGGCGCTGGCCGATCCCCAGTGTGCCGACCGGGGCGTCGAGGTCGAAGTCGATGCCGAGCGAGGCCATCAGCTCGCCGAGGCGGCGCTTGGCCTCGTCGAAGCGCAGCACACCGCGACGGCCGACGGGCTCGGCACCGAGGATGATGTTCTCGACGACGCTCAAGTTGTCGGCGAGCATGAAGTGCTGGTGCACCATGCCGATCCCCGCGGCGATCGCCTCGCTCGGCGAGCGGAACTGCACCTGCTGGCCGTTCACGGTGATCGTTCCCTCGTCGGGCTGGTGCATCCCGTACAGCGTCTTCATCAGGGTCGACTTGCCGGCACCGTTCTCGCCGACGATCGCGTGGATCGTGCCCGGCCGAACTCGCAGGTCGATGTCGTAGTTGGCGCGCACGCCCGGGAAGCTCTTCCCGATGCCCTCCAGGACCACTGCGTACGGCGCCGCCGGTTCGCTCACCCGCATCTCCTCGTGACGGTGTCGTGAGGCCAGTATTCCACACGTCGCGGACAGCCTCCGAGAACGCGAAACGGCCCGGGGTCGCCCCCGGGCCGTCTGCGCTACTGCTCGTGTCGTCGGTGACGATCAGGGCTTGGTGGGCACCGTGATCTTGCCGTCGATGATGTCCTTCTTCAGGGCCTCGAGCTGGTCCTTGAACTCGTCGATGTAGCCACCCGAGGTCGAGTAGCCGACGCCGTCGTTGGTGAGGTCGAACACCTTGATGCCGCCGCTGGTGTCGCCACCGTTGACCGCCTTGATGGTCTCGAACACCGCAACGTCGACACGCTTGAGCATCGAGGTCAAGATGACCTTCTTCTGCTCGTCGCTGCCAGCGGTGAGGTACTGGTCGCTGTCGACGCCGATGGCCCACTTGCCGGCCTCGACGGCCGCCTCGATGGTGCCTGCGCCCGAACCACCGGCCGCGGTGTAGATGACTTCCACGCCGTCGGCGAACCAGCCCGAGGCGATCTCCTTGGCGCCGGCAACGTTGCCCCACGCCGAGTTGTCACCGGCGGGCCCGAGGTACTTCACCTCGACGGTGATGTTCGGGTTGATCTGCTTTGCACCAGCGGTGTAGCCGGCCTCGAACTTCTTGATCAGGTCGATCTCCTGGCCACCGATGAAGCCGATCTTGTCGCAGCCGCACTTCAGCGCTGCTGCGGCGCCGACCAGGAACGAGCCCTGCTCCTCGGCGAAGACCAGGCTGCGGACGTTCGGTGCGTCGACCACCGAGTCGACGATGCCGAAGGTGATGTTCGGGTTGGCTGCAGCCACCTCGGTCATCGGGTCGGTGAACATGAAGCCCACCCCGACGATGACGTTCGCGCCGTCGCCGGCGAGCAGTTCGAGGTTGGCCTTGCGGTCCTCGTCGACGGTCGCCTCGAGCTCCTTGACCTCGATGCCGAGGTCGCTCTTGGCCTTGTCGGCGCCGGTGGCGGCCGAATCGTTGAAGGTGCCGTCG
The DNA here is from genome assembly GCA_040398525.1 of Ilumatobacteraceae bacterium. Classification (GTDB taxonomy): domain Bacteria; phylum Actinomycetota; class Acidimicrobiia; order Acidimicrobiales; family Ilumatobacteraceae; genus VFMC01. The sequence goes on from JBBATY010000026.1 coordinate 13,543, forward strand.
CCGCGGCCGCCGGTGTCGAACGCGACGCCGGCGAGGAAGTCGCTGCTGCCGCCTGCGTCCTCGTCGTCGCCGCATGCTGACGCGACGAGCGCCAGCGAGGCGGTCAGGGCGAGCGCCAGAATGCGCTTGCTCTTCGTCATGAGTCTCCCCCTAGGAGTGTTTGGGTGGTGGATGGGTATCCGCTGCCCACTCTACCCACGTGCCGGGTGCCGCGATCAGCGGGCCTGAAGTCCCTAGCATGAGCTCGACCGCCGATGTCGAACGACCTCGCCCTCCAGGATGCGCCGTCCGCGGACCCACCCCCGCCGGACGAGCGCTCAGCCACCCGCCGACGTGTCAGCCGGCGGCGCTACCTGCTGCGCCGCGTCATGGTGCTCGCCGTCGCGGCCGGACTGCTCGTCGGCCTCGTCGGCGTCGTCGGCGCAGTGTTCAGCGGTGCTGACGATCCCGCAACGGCGACCGACACCAGCACGGCGGCCCTGGTCGATACGACCATCGACGTGGCGCCGAGCGTGGTCGATTCCGTCACCCCCGACACCGCCGCACCGCCCTCCACCGACCCGGCCCCCGTGGTGCCCTCGGCGGCCACGCCGGCCAAGGTGCTCATCCTCGGCGACTCCGATGCGGGCACCTTCGGGCCGTACCTGCAGACGCTGATGGACCAGACGGGCATCGTCACCTCGGCGCTCGACTACAAGGTGTCGTCGGGCCTCTCGCGCCCGGACTTCTTCGACTGGCCGAGCCACCTCGACACCGTCCTCGCCCAGGAGGCGCCCGACATCGTCGTGGTCACCTTCGGTGGCAACGATGCCCAAGCGCTCACCGATGTGAGCAAGGCGGTCGTGGCCCGGGCCCCCACCGGCGAGGCAGGCGGCGACGCCGAGTGGCGGGCCGAGTACGGCCGTCGCGTCGCGGCGATCATCGACGAGCTCGCCGCCGGTGGCCGAACTGTCATCTGGGTCGGCATACCCAATGCCATCGACCCGGACTTCACGGCGCGGCTCAAGGTGCAGGACGAGACGGTGCGATCCGTCGTTGCCGAGCGCCCCGAGGTCCAGTTCGTCGACACCTGGGCGCGCTTCTCCGGCCGCGAGGGCAACTACGCAGAGTTCGTGATCGACCCGCGCGATGGTCTGGGCAAGGACGTGCGGGCCGAGGATGGCTTCCACCTCAACGTCAACGGCGCCGAGATCCTGGCGCTCGACATCGCCGAGGTGCTGCGGGCCGAGCTGCGCGCCCGCGGCGCCGCCATCTGATCGATTGCTACTGGGCGCGGCCGCGCGCCTGGATGGCCGCCCGGCGCGCCGCCACCTCGGCCGGGTCGAACCGGGCCTGGCTCCAGGTGCGGCCATCGGCCGCCTCGATCGCCCAGCCTGCTTCGTCGGCGGTGATGGCGGCATAGGTGCGCCGGATCTGGCGCACTCCGGCCTGATCGTTGCCGATGATGTCGAGCGCCAGCCGGCGGGTGACCGGGATCAGGTCGTCGTGGGCGACGACGCGGTTCACCAGTCCCCACTGGAACGCCTCGTCGGCCGACAAGAAGTTGCCGGTGAAGCTCATCTCGCGGGCGCGGCGCACGCCGATGGCCTGCGACAACAGCACGGTGAGGCCCCATCCGGGCATCACGCCGACGCGGGTGTGGGTGTCGCCGAACTTGGCTCGCTCGGAGGCGACAAGGAAGTCGCAGTTGAGCGCAAGCTCGAACCCACCGGTGATGGCCGGACCGTTGACGGCCCCGATCAACGGCTTCACGAGCGCGGGGAACGGGCCCCGCGTCGGCACTGCACCGTCGGCCGTCTGGGTGCGCCCGAGGTTCGCCGCGGTCGATCCGAGCTCGCGCAGGTCGAGGCCGGCGCAGAAGGCGGGATCGGCGCCCGTGAGGATGATCACGTCGACGTCATCGCGGCCGTCGGCCTCTGCCAGGCGCTCGGGGAGCAGGGCGAGCACCTCGCTCGACAGCGCGTTGCGCGCCTCGGGGCGGTTGAGGGTGACGGTGGCGATGCGCTCGCTCACCTCGAGTTCGACGACAGCCATGCGCCGATCATGGCGCGTGCGTCCCGTGCGGGCAGCACCGGCGTCAGCGGCCGAGCCGCGACGGCGTCAAGTGGTCTCGTCGTCGGCCGGAAGGAACGACAGCTTCAGGTCGCCGAGGCGGACCAGCATCGTGGCGATCCACCCGCCGAGTGCACCGAAGTGCTCGTCGAGCAACGTGCTCGTACCGTCGACCAGGGTGAGCTCGGCGAGCTCGTAGAGCCCCTCGTAGGTCACCTCGAGCGCATACTCGGCGCCAGCGTCGACATCGTCGGGATAGGTGATCTCGACCGTGGTGCCGGCCCGTTCGAGCCGACCATCGCCGATGAGTGGGCTGGTGGCCGGGGCGACGTCGGCGACGACCGCTGGCGAAGGCTGCTCGCTGAGGCGCTGCACGCGCAGCACGATCTCCATCTCGATCGCCGGGAGTTGTTCGAGCACCTCCTCGACGTACCAGCGGCGGTATGCGGTCTGGCTCCAGGTCGGCCACTCGAAGGTGATGTGCGCCACCACCCTCGGTGGGAGGCCCTCGCCCGGCAGGCCGTAGCTCGTCTCCCAACTCAAGTCGCCGAGCAGCACATCGACCTGGAAGTGCTCCTCGAACGCCTGGCGTTCGAGAAAGGCCGACTCGAAGGCGTCGCGCAAGGCTCCGATGGCATCGGTGAAGACGTGGTCGAGCATGTGCGTTCGACGCTATCCCACCTGTGGTGCAGGTGTGGTCGGCCGCAGGGCAGCCTCCGGCACATGCCACAATCGACCCATGACGACCTCCTCCGAACCTCTCGTGCTGGTCGAGCTCACCCCGGCCACGGCTGATGGCGACTCGACCGGCCCCCAGGTGGCCACGCTCACGCTCAACAACCCCACAGAGCGCAACACCCTCACCGCGCCGCTGGTGGCCGCCATCGTCGAGGCGATGGACCGCCTCGAGGCCGACGAGCGGGTCGGCGCCGTCATCGTCACCGGAGCTGCGCCGGCGTTCTGCGCAGGAGCAAACCTCGGCAACCTGGCCGAAGCGACCGAGGGCAGCCTCGGGTCGATCTATGAAGGTTTCCTACGTGTCGCGCGCAGCCCGCTGCCCACGATCGCGGCGGTCAACGGGGCAGCCGTGGGCGCTGGCATGAACCTGGCGCTCGGTTGCGATCTGCGGCTCGCGGCGCGTCGGGCGCGCTTCGACACCCGCTTCTTGCAGATCGGCATCCACCCGGGCGGTGGCCACACGTGGATGCTGCGCCGCATCGTCGGCCCGCAGGCCACCTTCGCCGGGGTGGTGTTCGGCGAGGTGATGGACGGGGCCGAGGCCGAGCGGGTCGGGCTCGTGCACCGCTGTGTCGACGACGACCAGCTGCTCACCGTGGCACGCGAGATGGCGGGCCGGGCAGCCAGCGCGCCGCGCGAGCTGGTGATCGAGGTGAAGCGCACGATCGCCGCCATGGCCGACATCGACACGCATCCTGCGGCGGTCAAGCGCGAGCTCGACCCGCAAGTGTGGAGCACGCGTCAGCCCTGGTTCGCCGAGCGCTTGGCGGCCTTGCAACAACGGATCACCTCGAAGCCGTCCTGAGCCCGTTGCGGGTGCGGGCACGGCGGCCGGTGCGCGCGCCCAGTGGCCGGTTGCGCACAGAAAAGTTACACAAGGTGCCTTCCCTCCGGAGGTTGTCGGGCGTACCGTGCGATCACGGGACGTCGATTCGGCCCGGGTATCCGAGAGACAACGGAGGTACCGAGATGAGCAAGCGTCATCGCAGCCAGGATGTGGCTCCGCCACCCAAGATGGATCTGCGGGCCCACGCCCACAACGAGCGGCATCGCATCCACAGCGAGCTGCACGTGGTTGCCGCACAGGTGAGCGCCGGATCGGCGCCCGACGAGGTGCACGAGCCTGGCCGTGCCTGGGTGCCGCTGCACCACCACGATGCCGAACGGGCCAAGGCCGGGGCGGCCCGTCAGCCCGTTCGCCACTGGAAGACGAAGATGTGGAAGCGTCGCTCGGCGGTGCGCAGGGCCAAGGCCCAGGCGTTCAGGCTCGCCGGTCAGTGATCGTGCTGCAGGCGCGAGCCTGCAGCCCCATCAGCCGATCCAGGTGCGCACGAGCTCGTCGCGGCGCTCGTGCCACTCCTCGGCCGTGATCGCGTACCGCACGTGGTCTTCCCACGTGCCGTTGATCTCGAGGAACCGCAGTGCCACGCCCTCGTCGCGGATCTGCAGCTTCTCCATCACGCGTCGGCTGTTCGCGTTGCGCGGCACGATGCAGATCTCCACCCGATGGAGTTGGAGCTCCTCGAACGCGAACCGGAACACGACGGCGACGCCTTCGGCGGTGTAGCTGCGGCCGGCCCGGTCGCGGTCGATCCAGTACCCGATCGTGCCGCCCTGCATCGCCCCGCGGGAGATGCTGTTCAGGTTGATCTCGCCGGCGAAGGTGTTGTCGACGAACACGCCGAAGCCGTAGGCGGTGCCGGCCTGGCGCTCGCGGTCGCGCGCTGCGCAACGAGCGCTGAACGCCTCGCGTGAACGGGCCGGGTCGGCCAGACGCGGTGGTCGCGTGGGCTCCCACGGCACGAGCCAGTCCTCGTTGCGCAGCCGCACCTCCGACCAGATGGGGAAATCGCTCGGTGTGAGCGGGCGCAGGACGATGCGCCGCCCGTAGAGCCGGAGCCCACTGGCCGCACCGGTCGGGCCGCTGGCGGGGTGGTTGCCCAGGAAGCCGCTCACTCGACCACCGTCACCGATGCGAGGTGCAGTCGACGCATGACACCCACGATCAGACAGCTGCCGGCGACGACCCGGTCGACGAGGTGGGGCTCGAGGCCGGGGTTGAGTGCCCGATCGGCGCGCGGCTCGGTGACCAGGGTGCGAAAGACCTCCTCGGCGGCCTCGCGGGCCAGTTCGAACGGCAGCGTCGGTGCCCCGCCGACCTCGACGGCGGCGATCGCTCGCACCTCGTGGCCGCAGACCGATGTCGCCGCACCCAGCACATCGGGGTTGTCCCGCACGAGGTCGTCGAGATGGTCGACCACTGCGCCGATGGCGTTGGTGAGCTCCTCCGGACGCGGAGGGTCGGAGGCGAGATAGAGGTCGCGCAAGCGATCGACCCCGAAGGGGATGCCGAACACCACGTCGTCGTCGTCACGCCCGAGATGGACCACGACATCGTCGGGGCCGATGTCGACGCGCAGCCTGGTCACCGCCTACCTCCGGCGGCTGCTGGCTCGAGGTGCTCGGCCACCCACGCGCCGACCGGGTCGTCGCCGCCGGCGAGGAACCAGGCGTAGTGGGCGTGGAGGCACTTCACGCCGGTGCGGGTGCCGGCGACGCCACCCGACGGGCGCGGCCCGGTGTGGCCTGCCGGAATGGCCGCGTCGCGTTCGGCTGCGTAGCGCCGATGGGCGTCGGCGAGGGCTGCCGCATCGACCTCGGCCTCGGCCCGCCGCACGCCACCTGCGGCCTCGAGCCGGCCGATGGCGGCCGTGGCATCGTGGCCGATCAGCCAGTAGCGGGTGGGCATGGGCGTGCCGTCGTCGAGCAGGGGAGCGTTCTTGATCACCAGTGGCCAGCCATCGGCATCGCGGACGACGACCTCGTAGATCCCCTGTGGTTCGCGCCCGAGAAGGGACCGGACACGGTCGCGGTCGAGCTCGTCGGGGATGCGGGATGCTGGCCGCTCGACTGCCACGGTCGGTCGATCGTGGTCAGCGACGGCGGAAGCGCAGCAGCAGCAGCAACAGCACCAGGCCACCGATGAACGGCAGCGCACGCTTGAGCACGGCGCTGCCGGCAACGTCGGTGAGCTCGATCGGCTCGTTCGCCGGGCCGTTGATCTTGCGCACCTTGGGCTCGCCGGCCGGGGCGGCCTGCTCGGCGGCCGGCGCAGTCGGTGCTGCTGTCTCAGGTCCGGCAGTGACGGCGGGCTCGGTGGCTCCGGCTGGCTCAGCGGCCGTCGGCTCGGCGGCCGCGGCCGGCTCGGCGGCAGCCGGCCCGGACTCGTCGAGCATGGTGTTCAGGTTCGTGGCGAACTGGTTGATCAGCTTCTTGCTGACGTCGCCCATGATGCCTCGGCCGAACTGCGCGACCTTGCCGGTGATGCGCAGATCGGTCTCGACCACGCACTTGGTCTCGGACTCCGAGATGGTCTCGAGCCGGGCCGTGATCATTGCGTCGGCGTTGCCCTTACCCGTGGTGTCGCGACCCTCGCCGTGCAGGACGGCCCGGTGGTTGTCGTCGTCGCGCTCGACGAACGAGGCCTGACCCCGGAAGGCGGCCGAGATCGCCCCGAGCTTCACCTTCACCACGCCGCGATAGATGTCGCCTTCGATCTCCTCGAGGGTCGCGCCCGGCATGCACGGGGCGATCCGCTCGACATCGGTCAAGACCGCCCAGGTCTCGTCGATCGGGCGGTTCACCGTGAACTCGTTCAGGAGCTTGTCCATCGGGCTAGGTCCTCCACTGTGTCGATGTCGTCCGCAGAGCCGTCGCACGGGACCTCGAGGACCCAGTCGGCGTGCTCGCGGAGGACGGAACGGGCTCCATCATCGCCGATCGGTGGCAGCAGTGGCCAGACGGGCCGGGTGAGGCGCACCGGATGGGGGCCGCGTCGGCCTGCGTAGGTGGCGACGACGATCGGCCACTGGGGTGGTGCGGCGATGACCTGACGCCATGCGCTCGCCGCGACGAAGGGTTGGTCGGCGAGGCCGACCACCAGCGCGTCGACCCCCAACTCGCGGGCAGCTTCGACGGCGAGGGCCATCGAGGTGGCCTGTCCCTCCGCCCAGCGCGCGTTCGTCAGCGAGCGCACGCCGGCGGGCACCTCGCGTACCTCGGCGCCGTGGACGACCGCAAGGTGAGCGGCCCCCGATCGGCACAGGTGCTCGAGCGCGTGGGCGTACACCGAGCGACCGTCGCTCATGGTGGCATCGAGCTTGTGGGTCGGTCCGGCGAAGCGGGTGCCGCCACCTGCCGCAAGGAGCACGGCGAGCACGTTCATGACGGCCGAGGGTAGGTCGTCGCGACGGCTGTCCGGCGCGGTGCGGCACCCTGCTCCGAGCGGTATGTGTCGAACGCCCGCCGGAAAGATGACGAAATGATGACGGTAGGGCTTTTCATGACGGTTCGATGACGATAGTGTCAGCTCCGTTACATCGATCGCTCGGGCATTCGTGATGTCCCGGTCGGCCGGTGTGGCGGCTGCGGTGGCGCTCTCGTTCGGCGCCGCTGCCGTGTCCAGGGCGGATCTCTGCTGTGCGGCAGGGACCAGACAGGCACGACAGCACGTGTCCCGGTTCGCCGGGATGCGCCCCGAGGAGCACGTCGACATGACGGACACACCCACCACAACCGATCCCCGCCGACCGACGCAGCGCCGCCGCGTGCTGGCCCTCGTCGCCGTCGGCATCATCGCCACCACGGCTGCGTCGTCGCTGGCGGTGCCGAGCGTCGGTGCCGCACCAGCAGCACCCGCCATCGCAGTGCAGGCCCGCAGCGGCGACCCGGTCGCACTCCTCGCCGAGCAGGCGCTGGTGTCGCTGGCCTCGTCCGGCGACGAGTACGCCCGCCTGCGCAACCAACTCGCCGAGATGGTCGCAACTCGTCTCGGGCTCGACGCCGACCAGATGTCGGCAGCCTGGGCTGCAGCCGACGCCCGGCACCAGCGGGCGCTGCTCGTCGCCCTCACCCAGATCGGGCTCGCGTATCGCCGCAACGCCCTGCGTCCGGGCGTTGCCTTCGACTGCTCGGGCCTCACCAGCTATGCGTGGGCCAGCGCCGGTGTGTCGATCCCGCGCAGCAGCGGTCGCCAGATCCGTGCGGTCGCCCGCCGTGACGCCTCGACGGCGCAGGCCGGCGACCTCGTGTACTACCCGGGCCACGTGATGCTGTGGCTCGGTGTCGATCGAGCCGTCGTCCACGCCTCGGACCCGAGCCGACCGATCGAGGTGCGCAACATCAAGCGCAAGTCGCTCACCTTCGGCGACCCCACCGGCTGAGCGAACCCCACCAGCTGTGCCGGCCCCGCTGCGGCGGGCTCAGGCGTGGATCGGGCCCGCCCCGTCCTTCAGCGACGGCGCAGCACGTCCGGTGCGTCGGGCGATGATCTCGGCACAGATCGAGATCGCCGTCTCTTCGGGTGTGCGGGCACCGATGTCGAGACCGATCGGCGACATCAGCCGCTCGAGCTGCTCGGTGGTGACGCCGACGTCGCGGAGACGCTCGGTGCGCCGGGCGTGGGTGGTGCGACTGCCCATCACGCCGATGTAGCCGACCCGTGTGGCCAAGGCCCCCTGCACCGCCGGTACGTCGAACTTCGGGTCGTGGGTGAGGATGCAGACGGCATCGCGCGGCCCCAGCGTGGCGCCACGCTGGTCGAACACCGGGCCCGGCCACGACACGACCACCTCATCGGCAGCGGGGAAGCGGCGCCGGGTGGCGAACACCTCGCGTGCGTCACAGACGATCACCCGGTAGCCGAGCACCTTGCCGACACGCGACAGCGCAGCGGTGAAGTCGACGGCGCCGAAGATCCACATCTGCGGCGGCGGGGCCCAGCTCTCGATGAACACCGACAGCGTCGGCGCATCGGCCAGGTCCTCCGGGGTGGTCTCCCCGGTGGGCCCGTAGTGGCGGATCCCCGAGCGCCCGGCCTCGAGCTCGGCGAGTGCGTCGCGCGCCACGATGCGGTCGAGGTCGGGGTGGCCGAGGCTGCCGGTCGGTGGAGCGTCCGGGGTGACGAGCAGCTTGGCGCTGATGGTGGGAGCATCGGGTCGACTGTCGTCGATGATCGTCGCCAGTGCGGTGGGCAGTTGGTCGCGCAGTCGGGTGCGCAGTTCGGAGTAGATGCTCATCGCCCGCTCACCAGTCGAGTGCCTCGAGGTAGAGCCGAATGGTGCCGCCGCAGGTGAGCCCGACAGCGAAGGCCTCGTCGTCGCTGTACCCGAAGCTGACGATGCCCGGCCGGCGCTCGCCGTGGAGCACACCGAGCGCCTCGCTGACGACGGCGCCTTCGACACACCCGCCGCTCACGCTGCCGGCGACCTCGCCGCGCTCGTTGACCGCCATCGCCGCCCCCGGATCGCGCGGCCCCGAGCCTTCGATGTCGACCACCCGGGCGACTGCGACGCGCAGCCCGTCGTTTCGCCAGCGATCGATGTCGTCGAAGAGTTCACGCATGATGTTCCGTCCCGGTGAGGCTGTGAGCCGAGATGGTGGCGGCGAGGTGCTCCATCGCCTCCACCGAATGCCCTTCCACGAAGGCATCAACATACGGCAGCGCCGCTGCCATTCCGCGGGCGAGCGGGGCGTAGCCGGGCGTCACCTTCAGCGGGTTGACCCAGATGATGCGATGGGTGATCCGGTGCAATCGGGCCATCTGCTCGGCGAGCAGTTCGGGGTCGCCGCGGTCCCAGCCGTCGGAGAGGATGACGACGATCGCCCCGCGCCCCATCCCGCGCACACCCCATTCGTCGTTGAAGCGCATCAGGCATTCGCCGAGGCGGGTGCCTCCGCTCCAGTCGACGACGCGCTCGCTCGCCCGCTGCAGGGCGCGGTCGGGGTCGCGGCTCGACAGCTCGCGTGTGACGCGGGTGAGCCGTGTGCCGAGCGCGAACGCCTCGACGCGCTGGCGGCCCGCCACCGCGGCCTGCACGAACCGCAGCAGCCCGCGGGCATAGGGCTCCATCGAGCCGCTCACGTCGAGCAGCAGCACCAGGCGGCGCATGCGCTCTCCCGGGTCGCGCCAGTGCCGGCGCACCGGCTCGCCGCCGGCGCGCAGCGACGCACGGACCGTCGCGCGCAGGTCGGGGCGACGGCCGCGACGGTGCGGGCGCGTTCGGAACGATCGTCGCGGTGGGCCGGCGAAGCGCAGGCGGGTCATGATGGTCTGCGCCTCGGCGAGCTCGGTGTCGCTGCAGGCGGCGAAGTCCTTGGTCCGCAGCACCTCGACGGTCGAGAAGCGCAGATGCAGCACCGGGTCGTCGCTGGCCTCGCCCCCGTCGGTGCCGCCCTCGTCGCCCGAGTCGTCGTCGACGGCGAGCGTGATCGAGAGCGGCTCCTCGGCCGCCTCCTCGCCCCCGCCCCCCGATCGACGTTCCCAGAACACGGCGAAGGCCCGGTCGTAGAGCGCGATGTCCTCGGGTCGCTGGACCAGGGTGCAGCGACCGGCCCAGTAGACCTGGTCGCGGTCGTCGACGCCGGTGAGGCCGAGTGCCTCGCCGAAGTCGAGCACTCGACCGATCGGCACGGCCAACCCCAGACGTCGCAACACCCTGGCGAAGGCGACGGCGAGGCGCGCGCCCTGCTGGTCGCCACCCTCGGGTGTGGTCGCGGCGAGCAGGTCGGCGTCGACCATCAGCCGTGGAAGGCGCCGCGCTCGAAGGCCTGCTTGACGATGTCGGCGAGGCCCTGCTGCTGGCGGACCTTGTCCTGGTCCTCGCGGTACTTGAGCACTGCGCCGAGGGTGACGTCGACGGTGCGCTCGTCGAGCTCGCTCACCCCGAGCGCCGCCAGTGCGGTCGCCCAGTCGATGGTCTCGGCCACACCCGGCGGCTTGTAGAGGTTCTTCTGGCGCATCGCCTCGACGGCAGCGGCGACCTGTCGGGCGAGCGGCTCGACCACATGGGGCACGCGCATCTGGACGATCTTGACCTCGCGCTCGAAGGTCGGGTGCTCGACCCAGTGGTAGAGGCAGCGTCGCTTCAACGCGTCGTGGACGTCGCGGGTGCGGTTCGACGTGAGGATCACGATCGGTGGCCGGGCGGTGGTGAACACGCCGAGCTCGGGGATGGTGATCTGGTAGTCGGACAGGACCTCGAGCAGATAGGCCTCGAACTCGTCGTCGGCGCGATCGATCTCGTCGATCAGCAGCACCGGCGGGCGCTCGCTGCGATGGTCGACAGCCTGCAGCAGTGCCCGCTTCAGCAGGTACTTCTCCTGGTAGAGCTGGTCCTCGAGCGCTCCGGTGCTGAGCTTGTCGGCCTCGCCGGAGGCCTCGGCGGCGCGCAGGTGGAGGAGCTGGCGCGAGTAGTCCCAGTCGTACACGGCCTGTGAGGCGTCGATGCCCTCGTAGCACTGCAGGCGGATCAGCCGTCCACCGGTCCAGCGGCTGAGCACCTTGGCCACCTCGGTCTTGCCGACGCCGGCCTCGCCCTCGAGCAGCAGCGGCCGCTTCAACGACAGGGCGAGGAAGATCGCTGTGGCGAGGCCCTCGTCGGCCAGGTAGCCGTGGGTGGCGAGGGCCGTGGCGACCTCGTTGGGGAGCGACGAGCCGGACATCGTCTTCAGGTTAGAGGTGCTGCCATGCTGGAACCCCATGGAGGTCGCACGCATCGTGCGGGTGCACGCCCCGCAGGTCGCCACACTCGAGGTGGTTGTCGCGACCGCGAGCGGTGCGCCCCGCCACGTGGCGCTGGCGCGCGACGAGGCCGGCACCTGGAGCGGCGTGCTGCGCGGCGAGGTCGGCGATCGCTACTGGCTGCTCGCCGACGGCTCGGTGCCACTGCTCGACCCGGCAGTCGACGACGTCGAGTTCGTCGAGGGCCGACCGGTCGGGCGGCTCCGGGACCCGTGGCCGAACGGCGCCCGCAGGGCGACGCCGTCCGAGCTCCCGGTCGTGTACGAGCTGCACGTGCGCGGCTTCGGCCGCACGTTCGCCGGCGTGGCGGCCAGGATGGGGCACCTCGCCGAGCTCGGGGTCGATGTGGTCGAGCTGATGCCGGTGCACCCCTTCGACGACTCCGAGAACTACTGGGGCTACATGCCGACGGTGTGGGGCGCAGTCCACCGGGGCTATGCCGATGGCGACGACCCGGCTGCCGAACTGGCCGCCCTCTGCCGGGCGGCACACGAGGTGGGCATCGAGGTGTGGCTCGACGTGGTGTTCAACCACACGGGCGAGGGCGATGAGACGCGGCCCGCCCGCACCATGCGCGGGCTCGATCGGGCCGGTGCGTACCTGCACCGCGCCGACGGCTCGCTGGTCGACGACAGCGGGTGCGGCAACACCGTCGATGTGCGTAGCCCGGTGGTGCAGCACCTGGTGCTCGAGGCGCTCGAGCGCTACGCGGCCCTCGGCATCGACGGCTTCCGATTCGATCTCGCCACCATCCTCACGAGCGACGGTGGGGCGTTCGTGCACCGCCTCGGCGACTGGGCCGCGGCCCGCGGTGTGCGGCTGGTGGCCGAGGCGTGGGACCTCTCGTCGTACCAGGTCGGCCCGGGCTTCCCCGATCAGCGGTGGGCGCAGTGGAACGACCGCTTCCGCGACGATGTCCGCGGCTTCCTGCGCGGTGAGCCAGGTCTGGTGCCAGCCATGGTGCAGCGGGTCGCGGGGAGCCCGGAGCTGTTCCCCGACGATCCGGCGCGCAGTGTGAACTTCGTGACGGCCCACGACGGCCTGACCCTGTTCGATCTGACGGCGGTCACCGACGACCGCCATCGCGCCTGGGACTGCGGCGCCGAGCTGCGGCCGCAGATGCTGCGCAACGCCTTCACCGTCCTGCTGCTGTCGGCGGGCACGGCGATGTTCGTGATGGGCGATGAATTCGGTCGCACGCAGCACGGCCACGACAACCCGTACGACATCGACGGTCCGCTGTCGTGGGTGGACTGGCCCCGTGCGGCTGAGTGGCGCGGGCTCACCGACACCGTGCGGTCGCTGATCACGGTGCGCCGTGGGGCGGCCCGCGCACTGCGTCGGGTGGGCGTGCGCTGTTACGGGGTCGACGGACCGCCGGACCTGCACCACCACTCGCACTCGCTCGCCTGGGCCACCGACGGCCTCTACGTCATGGCCAACATGTGGTGGGAGCCCCTCACCTTCGTGGTCCAGGAGCAGGGGCCGTGGACATCGGTGCTGTCGACTGTCGACGGACGCGCCCATCCGTGGGTGGGTGCACCCGACGAGCGCGGCTTGAGTACCGTCACGGTGCCGCCACGGTCGATCACCGTGCTCTGCGGTGAGGAGGCGCACCGGTGATCATCGACATCCAGTTGAACCCTGCCGTCGAGCCCTGGCAGCGGCTGCTCGACGGTGTGCTCGCCGCCGAGCAGGCCGGATTCGGCACGGTGTGGGTGTACGACCACTTCGACGGCAGCATGCTGCGCGGCTCGACGATGATCGAGTGCTTCACACTGCTCGGCGCCTATGCGGCCAGCACGACCCGCATCGGGATCGGGCCGATGGTGGTCAACGTGGCCAACCGGAACCCGTACGTGATGGCCATGTCGGCATTGTCGGTCCAGCACATCAGCGGTGGACGGCTCCGTCTCGGCATCGGAGCCGGTGCTGCCCCGGGCACGCCGTGGTCGGCCGAGCACCGTCTGTTCGGGATCGAGCTCGGGGCCACGCTGCACGAGCGCCACCACCGGTTCGAGGCTGCGCTCGACGTCCTCGACACCCTGCTGGCGCCGCAGCGTCCGGAGGCCTTCGACTCCTTCCCGCGGGCGGAGGTGCGGCCACCGGTGGTCGTGGGGGTGAACAGCTCATCGCTCGCCGAGGTCGTCGGTCGGCGATGCGACGGGATGAACATCCGTGCCGACCATCCGGAGTTGGCCGCAATCATCGCCGCCGCTCGTGGCGCCCGCGCCGAGTCGCCCGCTGCTGGTCTGCCCTTCGACGTGTCGGTGTGGACCCACTGGGACGCCTCGCTGGCCGACCCCGAACATCCCCGACGGCAGGCGTGGGACGCGCTCGGTGTCGACCGGCTGATCCTCACCTGCCTCGATCCGTTCGATCTCGACGCGGTCGCCGGGTTCTTCCGCGGCTGAGCCGCGACGACCCGGTTAGAGGTAGCGCAGCTCGCGTGCGGCGCGTTCGAGATCGTCGCGGAAACGCGGCTCGGCGATGTCGATGAGTGCCCGGGTCCGTTCGCGGATCGTGCGCCCGCGCAGTTCGGCGATGCCGTGCTCGGTCACCACCATGTCGACGGTGTTCTTCGGCGTCGTCACTGCATCTCCCGGTGCGAGCTGGGGCACGATGCGGCTCAGCTCGCCGTCGCGGGCGGTCGACTGCATGACGATGAAGCTCTGGCCGCCGCGACTGTAGGCCGCGCCGCGGGCGAAGTCGGCCTGACCGCCCGATGAGGAGTAGTACCTGCCGTGGATCGTCTCGCTCGCGCACTGACCGAGGAAGTCGACGGCGAGGGTGGCGTTGATCGAGACGAAGTTCGAGTCGCGGGCGATGACGCGCGGGTCGTTGACGTAGCGCGCCGGCCACATCTCGATCGTCGGGTTGTCGGCGAGGAAGTCGTAGAGCCGTTGCGTCCCGAGGGCGAAGGTGCCGATCGCCTTGAGCCGGTTGTTCGTCTTGTGCACCCCGTTCACCACCCCGCGCTCGATGAGGTCGATGATCCCGTCGGAGATCAGCTCGGTGTGGATGCCGAGGTCGCGGTGGTCGCCGAGGTCGCCGAGCACGGCGTTCGGGATGGCCCCGATGCCGGCCTGGACGGTGGCGCCGTTGGGGATCCGCTCGGCGACGAGGCGGCCGATGGTGCGGTCGAGCGCCGAGGGCCGTGTGGGTTCGAGAGGCACGAGCGGGTAGTCGGCCTCGATCCAGCCCGCCACCTGCGACACGTGGATCTGGTTCCGCCCGGCCGTGCGCGGCATCCGCGCGTTCACCTCGACCACGATCGGGGCGCGCCCGATGAAGCTCGCCGTGTAATCGGCGGACACACCGAGGGAGAAGTTGCCGAACCGGTCGGGAGGCGACACCGCAGCCAGCACGAGCGGGCGATGGGCCCGGAGGCGCATGAGCTCGTACACCTCGGAGAAGTGGTTGGGCACGAGGTCGACAGTGCCCTCGTGGAAGCGCGGCCGGGTGATGTGCGACAGGAAGTACGACACGTGGCGCAACCGGTCGCCGAAGGCAGCGTGGAGATAGGGCCGGTCGTGGAGCGCGTGCATCTGGTGGACCGTCACGCCGTCGAGCCGGTCGGCCCCCGCCTCGATCGCGTCGAGCAGCAGCCGCGGCTCGCCGTTGGCGATCGGGACGATGATCTGGGTGTCGTCGTGGACGTGTTCGAGCACGTCCGCTGCCGACTGCAGCCGGGTCGCAGCGAGCAACTCGGCCGTCGTCGTCATGAATCGAAACCGAGGCCGAACCGGTCGAGGCCGCGGAGCCAGAGGTTGCGCTTGCCGGTCTGGTCCTCGCGGTCGAGCGACCAGCGGGTGGCCTGGATGCCGATGAATCGGAACGGCTCGGGCGGGAAGGGGAGTGGCTTCTCGCGCACGAACTGGGTCTGGGTCGCCACCGAGCGCCGCCCATCGAGCAGGTCGAGCATCACCTCGCCACCGAAGCGGGCCGAGGCCACACCGAGGCCGGTGTAGCCAACGGCGTAGGCGACGCGACCCTGCCACGCCTGGCCCCAGAACACGCAGAAGCGGCTGCACGTGTCGATCGCGCCGCCCCAGAGGTGAGTGAACTTCAGTCCCTCGAGTTGCGGGAACGCATCGAAGAAATGCTTGCTCAGCTTGGCCCAGGTCTCCGGTCGGCTCTCGAGCTCGGTCGTCACCTTGCCGCGCCAGTAGTAGACGGCGTCGTAGCCACCCCACAGGATCCGGTTGTCGCTGGTGAGCCGGTAGTAGTGGAACTGGTTGGCGATGTCGGACAGCCCCTGGCGGTTGCCCCAGCCGATCTCGGCGAGCTGCGCCTTCGAGAGCGGCTCGGTCACCATGCAGTAGTCGTAGACCGGGGCGATGTAGTGCCCGATGCGCGACAGCAGCGGTTTGAAGGCGTTCGTCGCCAGCGCCACCTTGCCGGCGCGGATGCGGCCGAGCGGTGTGTTCACCATGACGCCAACGCCGTCGCGCTCGAGTGAGGTGGCCTTGGTGTCTTCGTAGATGCGCACGCCGAGCGACATCGCTGCCGTCTTGAGGCCCCAGACCAGACGTGCCGGATCGACCAGGGCTGCTCGGTCGCGCCGCCACAGGCCGCCGGTGTAGGTGGGTGAGTTCACCTGCTGGCGCATGGCTTCGCCGTCGAGCCACTCCACTTTGTGGCCGCGGTTGCGCAGCTGGTGGAAGTCGTCGCGCAGCTCGTCGAGGTACGAGGGCGAATGGAACGTCGTCGCCACGTCGACCACACCCGTGCGCTCGTAGTCGCAGTCGATGTTGTACCGCCTGATGGCGTCCTCGATCGCGTTCAGGTTGTTGAGGCCCAGCTCCTCGAGGAGGTCGATCTCGTCGGGGAACCGGTCGAGGCCGTTGGCCACCCCGTGGGTGAGGCTCGACTCCATGAACCCGCCGTTGCGGCCACTGGCCGCCGAGCCGATCTCGTGCGCGTCGATGAGCACGATGTCGCGCGACGGATCGCGCTCTTTGGCGATGATCGCGGTCCACAGCCCGGTGTAGCCGCCACCGACGATGCAGAGATCGCAGGTCTCGGTGCGCACGAGGGTGGGGTTGCTGTCCGGCTCGTCGTGGTCCTCGTACCAGTACGGGTACGGGTCGGCATCGGCGATGGCATCGAGATGGAAGTCCTCGATCCCGTCGTGGTCGTATTCGATTGTCATGGTGGATCACCGTCCGAGGTAGGAGGATACCTGTCTGTGCGTCGGCCCCGGGTGCAGGCAGGTACGGTCGTCCCATGGATCTCGGACTCGGTGGACGTCGGGCGGCGGTCGCCGCCGCATCAGCAGGACTCGGCTTTGCGTCGGCGATGGCACTCGCCGAGGAGGGTGCCCGGGTCGTGATCTGCGGCCGCGACCGGGCCCGCATCGACGACGCAGCTGCGCGCATCGGCCACGGATGTGTGCCGCTCGTGCAGGATGTCTCCGATGCGCGCGGTGGGGAGGCCTTCGTCGCTGCAGCCACTGAAGCGCTCGGTGGTCTCGACATCGTCGTGGCCAATGGTGGAGGTCCCCCTCCCGGCACCTTCGCCTCCACACCCCTCGACGCCTACCCGTCGGCGCTCGACCTGAGCTTGCTCAGTGTGGTGGGCATGGCCAAGGCCGCGATCCCAAGCATGCAGGAGCAGCGTTGGGGTCGTTTCGTCGCCATTACCTCCCTGTCGGTCCGCCAGCCGATTGCCACGCTGATCTTGTCGAACACCGCTCGCGCCGGTGTGACCGGCTTCTTGAAGACCGTGGCCCGCGAGGTCGCCGCCGACGGTGTGACGGTGAACAGTGTTCAGCCCGGACTGCACGACACCGACCGGGTGGCGTCGCTGTACGGTGCGTCGCTCGGCGCCGTGGCTCAGGGCATCCCCGCCGGCGTGCTCGGCAGCGCCGCCGACTTCGGGGCCGTCGTGACATTCCTCTGCGGTGAGCAGGCCCGCTACGTCACGGGCTTGCAACTGCACGTCGATGGCGGGGCCTACGCCGCGCTCCAGTGACTCGCCCGCTCAGGGCAGTGTCTGCAGATCGAACTCGGCGAGGGCAGGCTCGAAGGTGGCCACTTCGGCGATGTGCTCACGTCGCAGCAGCACGAGCGTCAGCACAACATCGTGGTCGAGCTCCATCGGTAGCTCGAGGCGTGCGGCGGCTCGGTGGTGCTGGCCGGCCACGTGGATCGATTCGACCGGGGCGAACAGCGTGCGGCGCACCTCGCGCGTCGGTGCCACATCGGTGAGGTGGTCGGCTCGGGCGCGTAGCCGTCGCTCGTTGCGACGCGACCGTTCGACGAGGCTGCGGTAGGCGCCCGCAGCGCGCTCGGAGTGCGGATGGGTAGGGTCGGCCAACGCCTCGAGGAACGACCGCTCGAGCAACACCGTGGGTGGGGTCAGGCGCTTCATGCGCCGACCGGTGCGCCGGCGTGGTCGTGGTTGCGGTCGCGGTCGTGGTCGGCAGCGGTGTGGGCCGCGACGCCTCGATCGCCGAGTGCCGCCAGCGCCAGATCGGCGCGCGCCGAGCGCTGGCGGCGCTCCATCCGGTTCCAGAACAGGAACGAGGCACCGACGATCGCCCACCCGACCAGGCCGTCGATCACCCAGTGCTCGGCGAAGTACACGAGCGAGCTCAGCATCACGACGGGGAACACCATGAGCAGGGCCTTCACCCATTTCCTGGTGACCATCGGCAGGAAGAAGGCCGGCACGAACAGGGCGAAGCCGGCATGCAGCGATGGCATGGCGGCCACGCCGTTGGCCCAGTCGAGCGAGTTGTTCCAGTCGTGGACGAAGCCGTAGAACCCCAGGTCCTGGAAGCCCTTGCCCGTATGCCGTTCGAGCGGCGGCAGCACCTGGTACGGGTACTTGCGGCTGGCGGCCATCCACGGTGGGACCGTGGGCAACAGCACGAACGACGTGCAGGCGATCGCCAGCAGGGTGGCGAAGCGCTTCATGAACCGCTTCCACTGCACCTGGTTGGTGGCCCAGAGGATTGCCAGGGCCACCACGGGCAGCCAGAAGTGGGTGTAGTACGTCATCGACGCGACCCGGTCGTACCAGTGCACGACGCCGCGGTCGTGGAAGCGCTGCTGCAGCCACACGGTCGGCTCGGTGCCGAGGAACAGGGCCTTGTCGACAGAGCGCACCGACCCGAGCTGTAGCGGCATCCCCAGCCGGTCGGCCACGCCTCGGGTCATCTCGTAGGCGAACCACATCGCGCAGTAGCACGCAGCGTCGACCGCGAGCTGGGCCCAGCGTCGCCACGGGCGGCCGAGGTTGGCGCACAGCAGGAACAGCCCGAGCGCGGTGGCCACCGAGATGCGATCGGTGACGAGACCACGGTTGCGCGTCCACCACACGTACGACAGCCCGTAACCGACCATCAGCACGATCCGCATCAGGTGGAACGGGTCGAGGGGCACGATGCGGGCGATGCGCCAGCGGCCGTCGGCGGCCCGCGCCGAACCGGGTGTCCCCTGGGAGGCAGGCACATCGACCTCGGCGAGCATCGCCGAGAGGTTACCGACGGTTCACGCTCAGTTCATGTCGTCCGGCACGAGGCGAGCACGAGACGGGTCGACAGGCCCGATCCCGTGCAAGATCGCCGCGACGGTCTCGACTCCGTCGACGAGACGCGGCCCAGGCCGCACGACCAGGCCGTTGGCGTCGATCGCCCAGACGGGGAGGTCGGTCCCCAGGCGACGGCGCACCTCGGCTGCCTGGATGACGGCACCGTCGACGTCGTAGCCGCAGGGGGCCACCAGCACGATGTCGACGCCCTGATCGACAGCGGCACGCACCTCGTCCCACGAGGTCGCCGTCGACCGGGCCCCGGGGGTCGCGAGCACGGCCGTCCCGCCCGCACGGGTGACCAGCTCGGGCACCCAGTGGCCGGCGAGGAACGGCGGGTCGACCCACTCGACGATGAGTGCACGAGGCCGGTGACGAGCCGCCGGTCCGGCGACTGCTGCGGCGACTGCAGCAAGGCGTTCGTTGAGCGCGGCGACCAGCTCGTGGCCTCGTTCGGCGACGCCACAGTGGTCGGCGACGGTGACGATCGAGTCGAGCACCTCGTCGAGGGTGTGCGGGTCGAGGGTCACCACGTCGGCGTCGCACCCGAGCTCGCGGGCCGCCTCGTCGGCGGTGCCGCTCGGCAGGGCGCACACCCGGCAGAGGTCCTGGGTCAGCACGACGTCGGGGACGCACGCCGCGAAACGGTCGCGGTCGAGGTGGTAGAGCTCGCGTCCGGCGGCGAGCTCGGCCCGCACGAGGGCGTCGATCTCGCCCGGGTCGAGGCCGTGGGTCTCGAGGCCGCCGACCACGACCGAACGACCGCTGCGGGCCTCGAGCGGATGGTCGCACTCGAAGGTCACTCCGACGAGCTGGTCGCCGAGCCCGAGGGCGAAGACGATCTCGGTGGCGGACGGCAGCAGCGAGACGATGCGCATCGCTGCAGTGTTGCCGATCGGCGCGACGACCCTCCTACCCGGATCCGGACCGGGACGCGACACGGGGGTCCGCGACGCTGCGGACCCCCGTGTCGCTGTCGTACCCGACAGGATGGATCGACTCAGGCGCTGGCCTGCTCGAGCGCCCGGCGGACGAGCACCTTGGCGAGGTGCACGCGGTACTCGGGCGAGGCGTTGAGGTCGCTCTGCGGCTCGGACTCGGCGGCGGCCTGCTCGGCTGCGTCGGCGATCGACGCCCCGCCGGCGAGGGCGGCGCTGACGCTCGACGCCAGGATCGGCACCGAGCCCATGTTCACCAGCGCCACGCCGCTGTCGCCGTTGCGACGCCATGCGGCCACGCCGACGATCGCCCAGTCCTGGGCACGACGGTTGAACTTCTGGAAGCTCCAGCCGGCGCCCTGCATCTTGGGGACGCGGATCTCGGTGAGCATCTCGTCGGCTGCCAGCGCGGTCTGCAGGAAGCCGTGGAAGAACTCCGACGCCTTGATCTCGCGGGTGCCGTTCGGGCCCTGGGCCACGTAGGTGGCGCCGAGCGCCAGCGTGGTGGCAGGCAGGTCACTCGCCGGGTCGCTGTGGGCGATCGAACCACCGATGGTGCCACGGTGGCGCACCTGCGGATCGCCGACGTGACCAGCTGCATGGGCGAGCAGCGGCACGTGCTCGGCCAGCACCGGGCTGTTCTCGACATCCATGTGCCGGGTGAGGGCACCGATGGCGATGTGGTCGCCGGCGTCACGGATGTACGACAGGTCGCTGACGCGGCCGATGTCGACCAGCACGCTGGGCTGCGCGAGGCGCAGCTTCATGAGCGGCAGCAGGCTGTGGCCGCCCGCGAGGAACTTGGCGTCCTCACCGTGCTCGCCGATCAGACTGATGGCCTCGGCCGCTGAACCGGCCCTGACGTACTCGAAGGGTGCGGGGATCACGAGCTGACTCCTTGCTGCGCTGTGCGAATAGCTTTCCAGACGTTGTGGGGGCTGGCTGGCATCGGAACCTCGGTGACACCGAGATCGGCCAGTGCGTCGACGATGGCGTTGATCACGGCGGGTGCGGACCCGATCGTGCCGGCCTCGCCGATGCCCTTCACTCCGAGCGGGTTGGTGGGTGACGGGGTGATGGTGTGCCCGAGGGTGATCGACGGGACATCGCTCGCTGCCGGCACGAGGTACTCGGCGAGCGAGGTGGTCTTCAGGTTGCCGTCGCTGTCGTAGACGGCTTCCTCGTAGAGCGCCTGGGCGAGGCCCTGCACCACACCGCCGTGGACCTGGCCCTCGACGATGAGCGGGTTCACCTGGTTGCCGCAGTCGTCGACGGCGACGTACTGGAGCACCTCGACCTGACCGGTCTCGGTGTCGACCTCGACGGTGCAGATGTGCGTGCCGAACGGCCACGAGAAATTCGGTGGGTCGTAGGTGACCTGGGCCTCGAGGTTGGGCTCGAGGCCGTCGGGCAGGTTGTGCGCGGTGAACGCAGCGAAGGCGATGGCCGCGAGCGGCATCGCCTTGTCGGGCGAGCCCTTCACCGAGAAGTTGCCGGCCTCGAACTCGAGGTCGTCCTCATTGGCCTCGAGCTGGTGGGCGGCGATCTTCTTCGCCTTGTCGATGATCCGGTCGCACGCCATCGAGATCGCGACGCCGCCGACGGGCAGCGAGCGCGAGCCGTAGGTGTCGAGACCGAGCGGGGCGATGGCGGTGTCGCTGTGCAGCACGTCGACGTCGTCGGGGCTCACACCCAGGCGGTCGGCGACGATCATGCTCCATGCCGTCTCGTGGCCCTGGCCGTGCGGTGCCGTGCCGGTGACGACCTGCACCTTGTTGGTGGGCAGCACCCGCACCGTGGCGGCCTCCCAGCCGCCGGCGCCGTAGTTGAGCGAGGCGAGCACCCGCGACGGGGCGAGACCGCACATCTCGAAGTAGCTGCTCACCCCGATGCCGAGGCGCTTGGTGGCGCCGGGCACGTTCTGGGCCTGCTGGCGGGCACGAACGCCGTCGTAGTCGGCCAACGATGCAGCCAGCTCGGCCGCAGCCTCGTGGTTGCCGCTGTCGTAGACGAGGCCGGTGAACGCCGTGTAGGGGAACTGGTCGTGGCGGATGTAGTTGCGTCGGCGCAGCTCCATCGGGTCGACGCCGATCTTCCTGGCGAGGGCGTCCATTGCCCGCTCGATGGCGTAGGTGGCCTCGGGGCGACCGGCGCCGCGGTAGGCGTCGGTGGGCGTCATGTTGGTGAACACGCCTGTGCAGCTGAAGTCGTAGGCGAGCGGCAGGTCGTAGACACCTGCGTACAGGAAGGCTCCGAGCAGTGGGATGCCCGGCGTGATCAGCTGGAGGTAGCCGCCCATGTCGGCCAGCAGCCGGACCCGCACTGCGGTGAGCTTGCCGTCGGCGTCGGCTGCGAGCTCGATGTGCTGCTGCTGGGCGCGCCCGTGGATGGTGGCCATCGTGTTCTCGCCACGCTCTTCGTTCCAGCGCACCGGCACCTTGTGCTTGCGCGACAGGGCGACGCAGAGCAGCTCCTCGGCGTAGACGTCGAGCTTCGAGCCGAAGCCGCCACCCACCGCCGGGGCGACGACACGCATCAAGTGCTCGGGAATGCCGAGCGTCAGCGCCACCATCACCTTCAGGATGTGCGGGATCTGGGTGGCGCTGTAGAGCGTGATGTCGCCGCCGAACGGCTGCGGCACGGCGGCGATGGCCCGCGGCTCCATGGCCATCGGGATCAGCCGCTGCTGCACGTAGTGCTCGCTCACGGTGTAGGTGGCATTGGCGAACGCCTCGTCGACCTGGCCCTCGTGGCCCTCGACCTTGAGGTCCCACGTGAAGGTGCGGTTGGTGCCCTCACCCTCGTGGATGACCACCCGGTCGCTCAGCGCGTCCTTGAGGTCGATCACCGCGGGCAACGCCTCGTAGTCGACCACCACGGCCTCGACGGCGTCTCGTGCCGCGGTCTCGCTGGTGGCGAGCACGACGGCGACGGCATCGCCGACGTAGGTGACCTTGCTGGTGGCGACCGGGTAGTGGGCCGGGTTCTTCATGTCGGCGGTGACCGGCCAGGCGCTGGGCATCGGAGCAGCCCAGAGGTCCATCAGATCGGCACCGCCGTAGGCGGCGACCACGCCGGGCATGGCGAGCGCTGCGCTCAGGTCGATGCCCACGATTCGGGCGTGGGCGTACGGGCTGCGCACGAGCGCGAGGTGGAGCGCTCCGGGAATGAGCAGGTCGTTGGTGAACTTGGCTTCGCCGGTGAGCAGCGCAGGATCTTCCTTGCGCAGCATCCGTGTCCCCAACACGGATCCCGGGCGGTTCTCGGTGATGGTCATTCGGGCCCCCTCCCGATTCGCGTCACTCGCCAGCGCAGGCGAGGACGGCCTTGACGATGTTGTGGTAGCCGGTGCACCGGCACAGATTGCCCTCGAGTCCGAGGCGGACCTCTTCCTCGGTGGGTGCCGGGTTCTCCTTCAACAGGCTGGTGGCGGCCATCACCATGCCGGGTGTGCAGTAGCCGCACTGCAGGGCGTGGTTCTCCATGAACGCCTTCTGCATCGGGTGCATCTCGCCATCGGCGCTGGCGAGGCCTTCGA
Source organism: Ilumatobacteraceae bacterium (assembly GCA_040398525.1). Classification (GTDB taxonomy): domain Bacteria; phylum Actinomycetota; class Acidimicrobiia; order Acidimicrobiales; family Ilumatobacteraceae; genus VFMC01. Next base: position 36,929 of record JBBATY010000026.1, read on the forward strand.
TGGTGGTGACCTCGCCCCCGTCGGCCTGGACGGCGAGGACGGTGCAGCTCTTCACGGCCTCACCGTCGAGGTGCAGGCTGCATGCCCCGCACGACGAGGTGTCGCATCCGATGTTGGTGCCGGTGAGTCCGAGGACCTCACGGACGTAGTGGACGAGCAGCGTGCGCGGCTCGACGTCGTTCTCGTGGACCGTGCCGTTGACGGTGACGCGGATCTGCATGATGTGTCCCCTCATGGAGTCGATGGATCGGTGGTGCCCCCCAAGTGGCGCTGACATCATGCAACATTTTTCGAGGCCTGCGCACCACGGCGGACCGAGGAGGTCGTTCGGGCCCTCCGGCTGGGTCGGCAAGTAGCATCTCGGACGTGCTCGAGTTCGACGAGATCGCCCTCCGGCGCCTGCGCGGCGACGGCCAGCGGTACACCTCGGGGCGTCGCCGGATCGTGCTCACCCTGGCCGAAGCCGGCCGACCGCTCACCATCCCGATGATCCTGGCGCGCGAGCCCGCACTGGCCCAGAGCTCGGTGTACCGCAACCTCGCCGTGCTCGAGCACGCCGGCCTGGTGAGCAAGATCTCCCTCGGCGACGAGCATGCGCACTACGAGCTCGGCGAGGCGCTCACCGACCACCATCACCACCACCTCGTGTGCCGCGCGTGCGGGCGGGTCAGCGATGTCGACCTACCGGATGCTGCCGAGCGGGCCCTCGACCGGGCGGTGCACGACATCGCTGCGCGGCTCGCGTTCACGGTCGAGTCGCACCGCTTCGACCTGGTCGGGGTGTGCGGTGACTGCGCGGCCGCAGCCGGGCCTGGCTAGATCGCCTGGACGATGTCGCGCACCGACATGCCGACGAGGAACAGCAGCATGGCAGCACCGAAGGCGGTGTAGCCCCAGCGGGCGCGGTGGTCGGACCGCCAGAAGCGACGCATGCTCGACACGATGCACACTGCCGCGATGATGCCGATGACCGCGCCGATGATCGGCGTCACCCCGGCAGCGAGGCCGAGGAACGGCACGACGAATGGCAGCACGATGTAGGTGAGCAGGCAGCGGATGCCGGAGACGACGACGGAGGTCTGCAGCGCCTTACGAGCGTCGGCTGCGGTGGCCGGCGCAGCCTGGTCGACGCGCAGGAGCCGGCGCATGAACCGATCGGCAGCCGGGCGCTCGACCTCGGTGGGGGACTGCTCGGCGACGACCGTCATGTCCCTCACTGTAGCCACCTGCCCGCCAGCTCGGCCGATCGCCGGCCCGCGGTCAACCCAGCAGATGTCGAGCCAGGCCGACGGTCGCCCCGGCGGCGACGAGCCAGACGCTGTTCGGCCGTCGAGCGAGCAGCACCGCCAGCGCCACGACCGCCACGATCACGGTGAGCGGGTCGACCAGGGCGGTGTCGGCGAGCCGGACCACCGCTGCAGCCATCATGCCGAGCGACGCAGCGTTCACCCCGTCGAGTGCTCCGCCGGCCCACGGCGAGCGGCGGATCAGCGGCACGATGCGCGACAGCAGCGCCACGAACACCAGCGCCGGGGCGAAGATCGCCACCGTGGCGACGACGGCCCCTGCGAGTCCGGCCACCTGGTAGCCGACGAAGGTGGCCGTGGTGAACACCGGGCCAGGGGTGACCTGGCCGATCGCGACAGCGTCGAGCAACTGCTGCTCGGTGAGCCAGCCGAGTTGTTCGACGAGGTCGCGCTCGAGGAACGAGATGAGCACGTATCCGCTGCCGTAGAGCACGGCGCCGACTTTCAGCATCAGCCAGCCGAGCCGCCACAACTCGGGATCGTGGTGCTCGACGCCCACCCCCAGGGGCACGACGAACAGTGCTGCTGCCGCGCCCCGCAGGCGATCCCTGTTGCGCCATACGGAGCCGAGGCAGCCCGCTGCCGCGAGCAGCAGCAGCTCGTTCACCCCGGCCAGCCACGCTGCGGCGGTGGCGACGGCGATGGCGCCGAGGACGAGGTCCTTCACCGCTGTGCGCGCCAACCCGACGGTGGCCTGGGCGACGACGGCGACGATCACCGGAACGATGCCGTAGCTCAGGTCGCGGGCGAGCGAGGTCTGCCCGTAACGGTCGTAGATCACCGCCAGCGCGAGCACGATCGCCACGGCCGGCAGGATGAACCCGCACGCCGCAGCCACGAAGCCCCGCCAGCCGGCCCGGCGCAGGCCGAGATGGACGGCGAGCTCGGTCGAGTTCGGGCCGGGGACGAGGTTGGTCGCCCCGACCAGGTCGAGGAACGTCTGGTCGTCGGTCCAGCCGCGACGGCGGACCAGCTCGTCGCGCATCAGCGCGATGTGCGCGGCCGGGCCACCGAAGCCGATGAACCCGAGCTTGGTGAAGACCCTGGCGACCTCGCGCCAGTCCGAACCGGAGCGAGTCGTCGGAGTGGTCAGCTGGCGGCCTCGGCGATCGCCCGCCAGACGCGCTCGGCGGTGGCCGGCATGTCGATGTGGCGCACACCGAGGTGGCTGACGGCGTCGATCACGGCCGACTGCACGGCCGGGGTCGACCCGATCGTGCCGCTCTCGCCGATGCCCTTGGCGCCGAGGGCGTTGATGAACGTCGGCGTCTCCATGTGCACCACCTCGATGTCGCCGAGCTCGGCGGCCGAGATGAACGCGTAGTCGGCGAGGTTCGACGTGATCGGGTTGCCCTCGGAGTCGTAGCGAACTTCCTCGAGCAGCGCCTGGGCAGTGCCCTGAGCGACGCCACCGTGGATCTGGCCCTCGAGCAGCATCGGGTTGAGCACCCGGCCGGCGTCGTCGCAGGCGACCTGGCGGAGGTGGCGCACCTGGCCGGTCTCGGTGTCGACCTCGACCACGGCCACGTGGGCGCCGAACGGGAAGGTGGCCCCGCTCACGGCGTAGTACGCGGCGTGGGCCAGGCCCTCCGGCAGCTCGGGGTCGCCCTTGGCGGCGACGGCGAGCTCGGCCCAGGTCTTCGCGACCGCCGGCGTGCCCGACACGTGGAAGCTGCCCGAGTCCTTGTCGAGCACCACGTCGGCATCGTCGGCCTCGAGCATCCGGGCCGCGACCTTGCGTGCCTTGTCGACCAGGTCGGCGGCGGCGAGGAACACGGCGTTGCCACCCTGCTGCAGCGAGCGCGAGCCCATCGTGCCCTCACCCTGCGGCACGAGGTCGGTGTTGCCCCAGACGACTTCGATCTGGTCCATCGGGATGCCGGTCTGCTCGTGGGCGAGCATGCTCCATGCCGTGACATGGCCCTGGCCGTGGGGCGAGGTGCCGGTGTAGACGACGGCGCGGCCGTCGTCGAGCACCTCGATGCGGGCGTGCTCGCCCGAGCCGACACCACCGGTGATCTCGACGTAGACGCTCACACCGATGCCGAGCTGCTTCGCATCGCCGGCCTCGCGGCGACGCTTCTGCTCGGCACGCAGGCCGGCGTAGTCGGCAACGTCGAGGGCCCGGTTCAGCGCCTCCTCGTAGTCGCCCACGTCGTAGGTCTGGCCGACTGCAGTGCTGCGCGGCTGGTCGAACTTGCCGATCAGGTTCGCGCGGCGCACGTCGACGGGGTCCATCCCGATCTCGGCGGCGAACAGGTCCATCGCCCGCTCGGCGGCAGCGGTGGCCTCCGGACGGCCCGCACCGCGGTACGCGGTGGTGACCGCGGTGTTGGTGACGACGCTGGTGGTGCGGCACTCGATGTGCGGGATGTCGTAGACGGCGCTCGACATCGGGCGGGTCATGAACGGGGCGAGGATGGTGCCCATCTCGACGAAGCCGCCCGCGTCCTGGATGACGTGCATCTGGTAGTGGGTGACCTTGCCGGCGCGGGTGCCACCGATGGTGACGTACTGCACCTGGGCGCGGCCGTGGCCGAGCACCATCATCGACTCGCTGCGGGTCTCGCGCCAGCGCAGCGGGCGGCCGACACGGGTCGACAGCACACCGAGCAGGGCCTCTTCCGGATCGCAGGTGATCTTGGCGCCGAAGCCGCCACCGACGTCGGGGGCGATGACGACGACCTTGTCGGCGTCGACGCCGTTGGTGGCGACGATCGTCGCCTTGGCGCCCTGGGCGGCCTGGGTGCTGAGCCACTGGTGGAGACGGCCCTCGTGCCAGGCCACCGCCGAGCCACGGACCTCGAGCGGGCAGGGCGCGACGCGCTGGTTGAGGAAGCGGTGCGGGCCGCTGACGACCTCGCAGCCCTCGAAGAAGGCGGCACCGGAGTTCTCGGGGATGCCCAGCACGGTGGTGTCGAACACGACGTTGCTGCCGGCCGACTCGTAGATGAGCGTCGAGCTGGTGATCGCCTGCTCCATGTCGACCACGGCGGGGAGGGCGTCGTACTCGACGATGACTGCCTCGGCGGCGTCCTCACCCTGGTAGGCCTCCTCGGTGATCACCACTGCGACGGGCTCGCCGACGAAGCGGACCTTGTCGATGGCCAGCAGGCCGCGAGCGACCATCGGGTTGAACTGCGACGGCACCGGCTCGAGGCCGAGGTCGGCCGCGGTGAGCACGGCGATGACACCCGGCATCTCGAGCGCGCCCGAGGTGTCGATGCTGCGGATGTGGCCGTGGGCCTGCGACGAGCGCACGTAGGTGACGTGGGCAGCACCGGCGAGCAGCGGCTCGTCGAGCAGGTCGTCGACGTACTTGCCGCCGGTCGTGAGGAACTTCGGGTCCTCCTTGCGAAGGACACGGTTACCGAGAATGCTGCCTGCCACGAGGACCCCCTGGGTTGTCGCCGACGAATCTTGCGAATCGCCCTGACACTAGTCAGGCTGGGACGGTCACGGTGCAGTCGTGGGTGTGGCGTCGGCCGCAGGGGCCGGCTCGGGCACGGCGCGGGCAGCGATGATGCCCTGCACCACGTCGAACGGCCAGCCGGCCGGGAGCGGTAGCGGGCCTGCGGCCGTGTCGAGCACGCTGATGCGCTCCTCGCCGGCCACCACCAGGCCGAGCTCGTCGCGAGCCGCCTCGAGCGCGCCGTCGGCGGTCTTCAGTCGGGCGACCTCGCGTGCGAGCTGGTCGTTGGCCCCCGTGAGCACGTCGAGCTGGGCCTGCTTGCGTTCGATCTGTTCCTGCTGGTGCAGCCAGTTCTTCACCGGGAACGCGAACAGTGCGGCGAGCAGCGCCGCCATCACCGCCAGTGCGGCGAGCGAGAGCAGCCAACGGCGGCCACGGTGACGCACCAGTTGGCGCTCGGCGCTGATCGGGCGGGTGAGGTCGCCGAGCAGGGTGCTGTCGCGCTCGGCCTGCTCGCGCTCGGCCGCCGTCGCAGCGCGCGGGCGCGCGATGGTGGTGGTGCGCGACCCGCTGCTCATCGGATCAGTCTCGCACGCCGAGGCGCGCGAACCGCGTCACGCAGCGTGCCGATCAGCCCGTGCGGCGCTGCGCAGCTCAGCGCGGGGCGAGCGCGCGCCGGCCGCGGAACTCGGCGGACTCGCCCAGCTGCTCTTCGATGCGGAGCAGCTGGTTGTACTTGGCGACCCGGTCGCTGCGCGCCGGCGCACCGGTCTTGATCTGGCCGCAGTTGGTGGCCACGGCGAGGTCGGCGATCGACACGTCCTCGGTCTCGCCGCTGCGGTGGCTCATCACGCTCGAGTAGGCGTGCATCGTGGCCAGCTCGACGGTAGCGAGGGTCTCGGTGAGGCTGCCGATCTGGTTGACCTTCACCAGCACGCTGTTGCCCACACTGCGGTCGATGCCCATCTGCAGCCGCGCCACGTTGGTGACGAACAGGTCGTCGCCGACGAGCTGCACGCGGCGGCCGAGCGCACCCGACAACGTCGCCCAGCCGTCCCAGTCGTCCTCGGCCATGCCGTCTTCGATGCTGACGATCGGGTAGCTGTCGACGAGGCGCACCCAGTAGGCGGTCATCTCGTCGGGCGACAGCACCTTTCCCTCGCCCTCGAGGTGATAGCGCCCGTCGCGAAACAACTCGCTCATCGCCGGGTCGAGGGCGATGGCGATGTCGTCGCCGGGCGTGTAGCCGGCCCGCTCGATGGCTTCGACGAGGATGCGGATGGCGTCCTCGTTCGACGCCAGGTCGGGGGCGAAGCCACCCTCGTCACCCACGGCGGTCGACAGGCCACGCTCGTGGAGCACGCGCTTCAGGGTGTGGTAGGTCTCGGTGCCCCAGCGCAGTGCCTCGCGGAAGCTCGGGGCGCCGACGGGCATCACCATGAACTCCTGCATGTCGACGGAGTTGTCGGCGTGGGCGCCGCCGTTGAGCACGTTCATCATCGGCACGGGCAGGACGTGGGCGTTGGGTCCACCCACGTAGCGGTAGAGCGGCAGCTCGAGCTCGGCTGCTGCGGCCTTGGCCACGGCGAGGCTGGTGCCCAGCACGGCGTTGGCCCCGAGGCGCGCCTTGTTCGACGTGCCGTCGAGCGTAATGAGCTGAGCGTCGACCAGGCGCTGGTCGAGGGCATCCATGCCCGCGAGCACATCGGCGATCTCGCCGTTGACGAAGCCGACGGCGGTGAGCACCCCCTTGCCCAGGAAGCGCGACCCACCGTCGCGCAGCTCGACGGCCTCGTGCTCGCCGGTGGAGGCGCCCGAGGGCACTGCGGCCCGGCCCGTGGCACCACTGTCGAGGAGCACCTCGACCTCGACGGTGGGGTTGCCGCGCGAGTCGAGGACCTCGCGGCCGACGACGGAGACGATCTCGCTCATGGCCGCGACGCTACTCCGCCGCTTTGGCCTCGTCCCAGAGCGCGTCGAGCACCTCGAGCGTGCTGGCAGCGAGGTCGATGCCGCGCTTGCGGGCCATCGCCTCGACATGCTCGAAGCGGCGCCGGAACTTGCCGACGGCGCTGCGCAGCGCTGCTTCAGGTTCAATGCCGAGATGGCGCGACACGTTCACGACTGCGAACAACAGGTCGCCCACCTCGCCCGACACCGTGGCGGGGTCGGCCCCGTCGGCGACCGCGGCCAGCACTTCGGCGGTCTCCTCGGCCACCTTCGGCACGGCGCCGTGCACGTCGGGCCAGTCGAAGCCCACCTTGGCGGCCTTGCGCTGCACGGCGTACGCGTAGCTGAGCGACGGCTGCGAGGTGGCCACGCCGTCGAACACGCTGGTGCGCTGCTTCTCGGTGCGCTTGATCGCGTCCCAGTTGGCCACCACGTCGGCTGCGCCGCCCACCTCCACGTCGCCGAACACATGCGGGTGGCGGCGGACGAGCTTGTCGTGCACGGTGCGGGCGACGTCGGCCATGGTGAAGCGGCCGTCCATCTCGGCGATCGTTGCGTGGAACTCGATCTGGTAGAGCAGGTCGCCGAGCTCTTCGACCAGGTCGTCGTCGGTGGCCGGATCGTCGGGGTCGAGGGCCTCGAGGGCGTCGACCACCTCGTAGGTCTCCTCGAGCAGGAACGGGATCAGGCTGCGGTGGGTCTGCTCCTGGTCCCACGGGCACCGCTCGCGCAGCACGCGGGCCAGTTCGTGGAACCGCACCAGCTCGGCGCCGACCGGGGCACCGAGGCAGGGGATGTAGACGCAGGTCAGATGGTCGGCGCTCACGGTGCGGTCGAGCTCGCTCCACACTGTGCGCACGACGTGCTCGTCGGCGGTGCCGAGGCGCTGGAGGATGACCACCTCGTCGTCGCCGTCGGCGTCGACGGCCAGTTTGATGTCGCTCAGCACCCAGTCGGCGTGGGTGTGGGCGACGAGCATCGCGCCCGAGTAGCCGGCGGCTGCGGTGGCGAACTCGTGGCCGTCGACCAGGCGCACGCCGGCTTCGACCGGGTCGATGCCCAGCCGGTCGTAGGCGAGGTCGAGGAACGACATGGCAGGCTGCAGCCGGCAGTCGATGCGTTCGTCGTCGCGCAGCAGGCGCACGGTGCGCTCGAGCACCAGGGGCGAGCCGGGCACGGCATAGAGCACCTCACCGTGCTCGACCGCTGCGGCGACGAGACGCTCGACGATCGTGGCGTACACGTCGTCGAAGCTGGCCGCCGCCTCGTAGATATCGTCGAACCGGACGCAGTCGCCGACCAGATGGGCCGACGGATGCTGCGAGGTGCGCAGGTACCGGTGAGGGTGCGCGGCGATCGTCGAGATCGTGTCGGCAGTGACGAAGCGCTCGTCCCCGGGGCCGAGCCCGACGACGGTGACGACGGGACGGCTCACCGCTCAGCCGAGCGGCAGCACGGCGCCGGCGTCGAGCACCCACCGGCCGTAGCGCGAGTCGACGTGGATGTCGGCCGCTTCGGCGAACTCGAACAGCGAGCCCTCGGCCTGGGTGGCGCCGAAGGTTGCCCGCAGGGCTGCGCTGCGCACGAGGAACTCGCGAGTGGCCGAGCTGATCTCGAGCCCGCGTCCGGCGACCTCGGTATCGACCTGAGCCTCGGCGTCGGCGCGAGCGGCGTCGTCGACGGTGATGCCTTGGGTCTCGAGGTACTGCGCGATCAGTTCGTCGACGATCCAGTTGGTGGCCACCTGGTTGGTGAACTCGGTCTGGACGAACTCTTTGTCGACCGCGAAGACCTCCTTGGTGAACAACTCCAGCTCGCTGCGGTCGAGCACCGCGTCGTTGACGCTGGCGGCCTCGTTGTTGGAGAGCGACGAGCAGGACGTGAGCGCCACCGCGGCGACGAGCGGCGCGAGAACGGGGAGGAACCGACGGATCACGAGGATGAACCCTACCCTGCTGCCTGGTCGCGCGCCGTGGCCCGAGGCTCAGCCGGCGGGGATCAGCTCGCGGAGGAACCGCACCAAGAAGGCGGCCGGCTCCTCGCCCCGGGGTAGGGCAAGCACCAGCTGGGCCTGGTCCTCTTTGTAGATCGCGTTGCGGCTCAGGCGCTTCAGCCGCATGGCCTCGCTGGTCTTCAGCCCGAGGGGAGCGAGCCGGGCGCCGCTGCTGGTGATGGCCACGTCGCGAAGGCCGAGGCGGTGGCACTCGGCGCGCAGCGCCGCCACCGAGAGCAGCTCGGCGGCCGGGGCCGGCACCGGGCCGTAGCGGTCCTCCCACTCGGTGCGGATGTCGGCGACCTCCTCCTGCGTGGTGACCGCGGCCAGGCGACGGTAGGCCTCGAGGCGCAGCTCTTCTTTGGCCACGTAGTCGGGCGGCAGGAAGGCGTCGGTCGGCACGTCGAGCTTCACCTCGGCGGGCGGCTTGGGCAGGGACTCGCCCTTCATCTCGCCCACGGCTTCGGTGACCATCTGGCAGTACAGGTCGTAGCCGACCGCGGCGATGTGACCGCTCTGCGACTCGCCCAGCAGGTTGCCGGCACCACGGATCTCGAGGTCGCGCATGGCGATCTTGAAGCCGCTGCCGAGATCGGTTGCCTCGCCGATGGTGCGCAGCCGTTCGTACGCCTCCTCGGTGAGGCGCGCGTCGCGCGGGTGGAAGAGGTAGGCGTACGCCCTCGATCCGCTGCGCCCGACTCGGCCCCGCAACTGGTGGAGCTGGCCCAGGCCGAGCAGGTCGGCCCGCTCGACGACGAGCGTGTTCACCGTCGGCATGTCGATGCCGCTCTCGATGATCGTCGTGCAGACGAGCACGTCGTACTCGCCCTCCCAGAAATCGAGCACGACCTGCTCGAGCGACCCTTCGTCCATCTGCCCGTGGGCGATGGCGATGCGCGCCTCGGGCACCAGCTCGCGCAGGCGTGCCGCGCATTCGCCGATCGTGCCGACCCGGTTGTGCACCCAGAAGACCTGGCC
>JBBATY010000027.1:0-41806 GCA_040398525.1 Ilumatobacteraceae bacterium
ACGTTGGTGGGGATGTAGGCCGACACGTCGCCCGCCTTGGTCTCGATGACCGGCAGTGCCGTCAGCGAACCGGCGCCCCGCTCGTCGGACAACTTGGCCGCACGCTCGAGCAGACGGCTGTGCAGGTAGAACACGTCGCCCGGGTAGGCCTCGCGGCCCGGCGGGCGGCGCAGCAGCAGCGACACCTGGCGGTAGGCCTCGGCCTGCTTCGACAGGTCGTCGTACACGATGAGCGCATGCTCGCCGTTCTCCATCCAGTGCTGACCCATGGCGCAACCGCCGTACGGGGCCAGGTACTTGAAGGGGGCCGGGTCGCTGGCCGGGGCGGCCACGACGACGGTGTACTCGAGCGCCCCGTACTGGCGCAGCGTCTCGACGGTCTGGGCGACGGTCGAGCCCTTCTGGCCGATGGCGACGTAGATGCACTTCACGCCGAGGCCGCGCTGGTTGATGATCGCGTCGATGGCGACGGTGGTCTTGCCGGTCTTGCGGTCGCCGATGATCAGCTGACGCTGACCACGGCCGATCGGGGTCATCGCGTCGATGGCCTTGATGCCGGTCTGCAGCGGCTCGTGCACGGGCTTGCGGCCCATGATGCCGGGGGCCTGGATCTCGACTCGACGGGGGATGCCGCCGACGATGTCGCCCTTGCCGTCGATCGGCTGGCCGAGGGCGTTCACCACACGGCCGAGCATCGCGTCGCCCACGGGCACCGAGAGGATGCGGCCGGTGGCCTTGACGGTCTGGCCCTCTTCGATGTGGAAGCCGTCGCCGAGCACCACGGCACCGATCGACTCCTCGTCGAGGTTCAGCGCCAGGCCGAGCGTGCCGTCTTCGAACTCGACGATCTCGTTCACGGCGCAGTCGGGCAGACCGCTGACGCGGGCGATGCCGTCGCCCACTTCGGTGACACGGCCGACCGTGCGGGCCTCGAGCGAGGGCTCGAAGCCCTCGAGGTTGTTCTTCAGCGCGGCTGCGATGTCGCTGGCGCTCAGGGTGAGTTCTGCCATGGTGTTCTCGTGTCTCCTACAGGCGGGACTTCAGCTGGTCGATGCGGGTGCGGACGCTGCCGTCGATGACGGTGTCGCCCACGGTGGCCACGATGCCGCCCAGAACGGACGGGTCGACCACGACTTTGAGGTTGAGCTGCTTACCGGTGGCGTTGGTGAGCGCCGCCGACAGGCGGGCCTGCTGGTCGTCGGTGAGCGCCACCGCGGTGCGCACTTCGGCGACCTCGAGGTGCTTGGCCGACGAGGCGCGGGCCACGAGCTGGTCGATGATGGCCGGCAGGTCGCGGCCACGGCCCGAGCCCACCACCATCGACACGAGCTGTGTCGTCGTGGTGGTGGCCTTGCCGCCGAGCAGGTCTTCGATGATGGCCTGCCGCTTGGCGACGGGGATCTGCTCGTCGGTGAGTGCCGTGCGCAGGGCGTCGCTCGACTCGAAGCTGCGGGCGAACCGGAACAGCTCGTCCTCTACCTCGTCGATCGTGCCCTCGGCTGCGGCCACCTCGAACAGTGCCCGTGCGTATCCGTCGATGCGTGCGTCGCTCATGATCCGACTCCGACTCGTGCGATGAAGCCCTCGATGAGCTCCTGGTGCGTGCTGTCGTCGAGCGAACCGCGCACCACGTGGTCGACGGCGGCGCTCGACAGACGGGCGATCTCGCCACGCAGTTCGTCGGTGCTGCGGCCCCGGGCGGCGGCGATGTCGGCCGTTGCCTTGGCCTGCAGGTCGGCGGTCTCGGCCTCGATGCGGGCTCGGCCGTCGGCGAGCACGGCGGCAGCCTGTGCGTCGGCGTCGGCCAGGATGCGGGCCCGCTCGGACTCGATGTCGCCCAGCGCCTGACGGATCTGCGCCACCTCGGTGGTGGCAGCCGACTCGGCCGCGTCGGCGTCGTCGAGCTCCTTTTGGATCCGCGCCGTGCGGGCGTCGAGCGCCTTCTTCATCTGCGGCCACGCGAACTTGTACAGCGCGAAGAAGATGATGAGCGATGCCAGGCCGCCGTAGATGAGCTCTGCCGTCGCGGGCACCAGCGGGCTGGTCGTGACGCACTCGCCGTTGTCGTCGATGCCGCACTCGGCCATCGGGCGGATGATGGCTCCCAGAACATTCATCGTGCCATCACCTCGCTGACGACTTGGTTCACCACGGTGGCGTCGGGACGACGGCCGGTGGCGAGTTCGCCCGCCCGGGCGGCCACGTCGGCAACCGCCGAGTGGATCTGATCGCGTACCGCTGCCTTGGCCGCCTCGTTCTCGGCGGTTGCGGCTGCCCGCTGCTCGCCGAGCACCGCGTTCAGGGCCGAGATGCGTTCGTGGCGCTCGGCCTCGACCGTCTGGCGAGCCGCGTCGACACGAGCGGCTGCCTCGGCCTTCACCGCGGCGAGCTGACGCTCGTACTCGGCGACGTCGGCCTTGGCCGATGCCCGTGCGGCGTCGGCCTGCTCGTGCTTGTTGCGGATGCTGCCGTACCGGGCGTCCATGCCCTTCTTCAACTGAGGCACCAGATACAGGCGCATCGCGATGAGGAAGACGACGAACGACCCGAAGGCCCAGGCGAGTTCTTTGAGCTCGGGCAGGATCGGACCAGGTCCGTCCTTGACCGCCTCGGCGCCCTCGGCCATCGGTAGCAGCGTTTGGAGATGGATGACTGCCGTCAACACATCAACTCCATTCGTGTGGATGGGGAACGGGAAGGCCGATCAGAGGCCGATGAGGATGAAGACCACGAAGCCGATGAGGGCGAGGGCTTCGGTGAAGGCGATGCCGAGGAACATGGTGGTACGCACCATGCCGGCGGCCTCGGGCTGGCGGGCCATCGCCTCGACGGACTTGCCGACGAGGTAACCGATGCCGATGCCGGGGCCGATGGCAGCGATGCCATAGGCGAAACCAGCGCCGATGGCGGCGTTGGCGGCCTTGGCCTCGTCGCCGGTGAGTTCCTGAACCAGGCGGCTCATTGCTTCCATGGGTTGACGTCTCCTGTGTGTGTTCTGGGTAGGTGGAGAAGGATTGAGATCGTTACTGCGTGATCAGTGAAGGGTGATCAGTGCTCGGGGTGCATGGCACCACCGATGTACACCGCGGTGAGGATGGTGAAGATGTAGGCCTGCAGGAAGGCCACCAGCACCTCGAACGCGGTGAGGAACAACAGCATGAAGAAGGGCAGCACACCCATGATGTTGAGGAACGGCACGTTGGTCTTCGCCTGGAACAGTGCCTCGGACAGCAGGGCGAAGGTGACCAACAGGATGTGACCCGCCAGCATGTTGGCGAAGAGTCGCACCGTGAGCGAGAAGGGGCGCACCAGGAACGTCGAGATGAACTCGATGGGGGTGACCAGGATGTAGAGCGCCTTCGGCACGCCCGGGGGGAACAGGGTGCTCTTCAGGTAGCCGATGCCCTGGTGCTTGAAGCCGGTGGCGATGAACGTGACCCACACGATCAGCGACAAGAACAGCGGGATGGCGATACGAGCGGTGGCCGGCATCTGCAGCATCGGGATGATGCCCGGCACGTTGCAGAGGTAGATGAAGACGAACAGCGTGAGCAGGAACGGCGTCCAGCCGAGGCCGTCGCGACCCATGGTCTGCATGACGATGCCGTTCTCGATGAACTCGACCGAGGTCTCGGCCACATTGCGCACACCCTTAGGCGCCTTCATCGCATCGCGACGGGCGGCCACGAGGTAGAGCGCCGAAGCAATGACGACCGACAGCACCGTGATGAGGGCGATCTTGTTGAACGACGGGAAGAAATCGTCCCAGCGCAAGATGGCGTTGATGGGCGGGAACTCGAAAGCGATCACGGGGAACCGTTCCTGTGGGTCGTTACGGGCGGGCGGGCTTGAGGCCTGGGTGGGCGAGAGAGATCGCCACGTACTTCATCTCCCAGATCAGGAGCCCGAGGTGCGTGACGATGATGCTCGTTCCGAGAGCCGGAAGAGAAATCCAGCCGGTGTCGCGGACGAGGAAGACTGCGAGGAAGATCAATCCGAGGCGGATCAGGTAGCCGAACAGGATGGCAGCCATCATGAGCGTGAGGCTGATCCGGGCGGTGACGGCGATGAGCGCGGCGGCGAGGCCGAAGTTGAGCAGCACCAGGGCAATGGCGTAGGCACTCGACCAGGCCCCGTCGACGCCCCAGATGACGCCGCAGAGAGCCACGAGCACCGGGGCGGCGATGATGCCACGCCGGACGATGTCGCGGCTGACGCTCACCTCTGGCGCCGGACCCTCGAGACGGGTCGTGAACGCCGCAGCCGACTCGGTCATACGTGGCTCCGGTCGGTGGCACGTCGCGGCGCGCCAGCAGCTGCCTCGCGCCGGGCGGCCTCGTGCTGTTGCATGGCTGCCTCGTAGCGGTAGCGCATGCTGATGAACTGCCCGATCACGGCGAGCACCAGCAGGGAGATCGTGAACACCGGTTGGGTGTCGAGCCAGCGGTCGATGCCATAGCCGATGCCGGTGAAAGCCACGACCACCAGAGCCAAGTCCATGCCCCGGCCGAGCGTGTCGTCCGGGTTGACCGTTGGGCGCGGGATGAGTCTCACGGGGGGTCCTGGGGTGCGGGCGGCTGCAACGCTGCGGCCGCTTGTGAATGCATGAACAATCTAGTTCGGCCCAGCGGAGGCGGCCAAACCGAGCGTCGACGACGTGCCGATCAGCTCTCGCCACCACGCTGCGCGCGTATCTGCGGGTGCAGCACCGTGTAGAGCGCGAGGACGATCATCGCCGCACCGATCGGCACATAGGCGACGCTGCCGCCCGTGAGCACCGGGTAGAGCACGAACGCGCTCAGCAGCGCCGTCCATCCCCACAGGATCAGCACGCTGCGCCGCTGGCCGTGCCCCATCTCCATCAGCCGGTGGTGCAGGTGCCCCTTGTCGGCCGTGGCCACACCCTGGCCCTGACGGGCGCGGCGCAGGATCGCCCACAGCGTGTCGAGGATCGGAACGCCGAGGATGATCAGCGGGATGAACAGCGGGGCGAGGAAGAAGTAGGCCTGGCCCGGATAGCGCTGGGTGTCCTCGGCCCGACCGCCGACGACGCTCGTGCTGACCGCCATCAGCAGACCCAGCAGCAGCGCCCCGCCGTCGCCCATGAAGATCCGCGCCGGGCTGAAGTTGTGCGGCAGGAAGCCGACGCAGATGCCGACGGTGACGATGGCGACGAGCGGGCCGATGTTCGGCTGGGTGAGCAGGTCGAGCTCGCCCAGCCGGTAGCTGTAGAGGAAGAAGCTGAACGCACCGATGGCGACGATCCCGGCAGCGAGTCCGTCGAGTCCGTCGATCAGGTTGATCGCCGAGGTCATCCCGAGCAGCCACAGCACCGTCACGATGGGGATCAGGTCGTCGGACAGGATCGTCACGTCGAGGAACGGCAGCTTGAAGTAGTACATCGTCACGCCGTACCAGACGAGCACCATCGCCGCGGCGACGGTGCCCATCACCTTGGCCGGCGCCGACAGGTCGCGGACGTCGTCGACCAGCCCGACCAGGAACATCACCCCTGCCGCGAGCACCACCCCGAGCGGCTCGGAGTTGCGCGCGAACAGCGGGTCGAAGCCGTCCATCAACCGTGCCACGGCGAAGGCCACGAGCAGGCCGGCGAACAGGGCGATGCCGCCCACGTCCGGCATGGGTGTGGTGTGCACCGTGCGCTCGTTCGGGTGGTACACCCAGCCGAGCCGGTGGGCGACGCGCCCGACGAGCGGCGTGACGAGGAAGGTCACCAGCGCCGCGGCGGCGCCGACGATCAGGTAGCCGCCGAGGGTGGGCACGTCGGGAAGCGTAGGCCCGTGTCGGAGGCGGTCAGGCGTAGGCCGGGAAGCGGGCGCAGAGCGCCGCGACCTCGGCGCGGACCGCCGCGATCGCCGATGGGTCGGAACGGTGGCGCAGCGCCCGGGCGAGTAGTTGGGCGATGACGGCCATCTCCGGCTCGCGCATGCCCTGGGTGGTGACCGACGGTGTGCCGATGCGCACACCGCTGGTGACGAACGGGCTGCGCGGATCGTCGGGCACGTTGTTCTTGTTCAGCGTGATGCCCGCCTGGTCGAGCACCGTCTGCGCTTCCTTGCCGGTGAGGTCGGCATCGAAGGGGCGCAGGTCGACCACCATCAGGTGCAGGTCGGTGCCGCCGCTGACGAGGCGGAAGCCCTGCTGCACCAGTGCGTCGGCCAGCGCCGAGGCGTTGGCCACGATCTGGTGCGCGTAGTCGCGGAAGCTCGGCTGCAGCGCCTCGTGGAAGGCGATGGCCTTGCCGGCGATGACGTGCTCGAGCGGGCCGCCCTGCCAGCCGGGGAACACCGACTTGTCGACTGCTGCGGCGTGCTGGGCCTTCGACAGGATGCAGCCTCCGCGCGGGCCGCGCAGGGTCTTGTGGGTCGTGAAGGTGACCACATCGGCATACGGCACCGGGTTCGGGTGGGCGCCACCGGCGATCAGGCCGGCGATGTGCGCCGCGTCGAACATCAGCAATGCGCCGA
Source organism: Ilumatobacteraceae bacterium (assembly GCA_040398525.1). GTDB lineage: Bacteria > Actinomycetota > Acidimicrobiia > Acidimicrobiales > Ilumatobacteraceae > VFMC01. The sequence goes on from JBBATY010000027.1 coordinate 6,489, forward strand.
CCTCGTCGGCGATCGCCTTGAACGGCTCCGGGTCGAGCCGGCGCGGATAGCTGGTGGTGCCGGCGACGATCAGCTTGGGCCGGTGCTCGTGGGCCAGCTCGCGCACCTGGTCCATGTCGATGCGCTCGTCGCCGGGCTTCACCTTGTAGGCGACGAACCGGTAGAGCATGCCGCTGGCATTGACCGGCGAACCATGGGTGAGGTGGCCGCCGTGGTCGAGGCTGAGGCCGAGCACGGTGTCGCCGTGGTCGAGCAGGGCCTGGTAGACGCACATGTTCGCGTTGGCGCCGCTGTGCGGCTGGACGTTGGCGTGGTCGGCGCCGAAGAGCTGCTTCACCCGGTCGATCGCGAGTTGCTCGATGTCGTCGATGACGGCGTTGCCGCCGTAGTAGCGCTTGCCCGGGTAGCCCTCGCTGTACTTGTTGGTGAGCGCGCTGCCGACGGCGCGCATCACGGCCGGGGAGGTGAAGTTCTCGCTGGCGATGAGCTGCAGGCCGGTGGTCTGACGCTCGACCTCGCGGGCGATGAGGCCCTCGACGACGGTGTCGGGTGCGGTGTCGCTGGGGAACGGCATGGTCAGAACTCCTCCTCGAGCGCCGTCAGTTGATCCACCCGGCGCTGGTGGCGACCACCCTCGAAGGGGGTGGACAAGAACGTAGCGACGATCTCCTCGGCGAGCCCTACCCCGACGACACGGGCTCCCACGCTGAGGACGTTGGCGTCGTTGTGGGCACGAGCCATGCGTGCGGTGTACAGGTCGTTGCAGAGCGCGGCACGCACGCCGCGCACCTTGTTGGCGGCCAACTGCTCGCCCTGGCCGCTGCCGCCGAGGACGATGCCGAGATCGGCAGCGCCGTCGCGCACCGTGCGGCCGACAGCGGCGCAGATCGGCGGGTAGTCACAGCTCTCGGTGGAGTGGGTGCCGTGGTCGGACACCTCGTGGCCTTGGGCGGTGAGCACGGTGACGAGGTGTTGCTTCAGGTCGTAGCCGGCGTGATCGGAACCGATGGCGATGCGTGACACGGTGGTCGAGTCTACGGCTCGGCGGGCCCCGGTCGGGTTGGGGTCGGGCCCCGGTCGGGTTGGGGTCGGGTTGGGGTCGGCGCGGCGCGATTCCCTAGCCTGACCAGGTGACCCTCGATCCCCGCACCCCCGTCCTCATCGGAGCCGGCCAGTTCCTGCACCGCGCCGAGGGCCTCGACGATGCGCTCGACCCGGCGACGCTCATGGTGGCCGCGATCGAACGGGCGGCCGAGGACGCCGGGCTGCGGTCGGTGCCGCTCGTCGACTCGATCCGGGTGGTCGGCCTGCTGAGTTGGCGGTACGGCAACCCTGCACACGTCGTGGCGGGGATGTTGGCCCAGTCGCCGCGCGAGCTCGCCTACACGACGATGGGAGGCAACTCCCCGCAGAGCCTGCTCAACGCCACGGCCCTCGAGATCCAGCGCGGCGACCTCGACATCGCCCTGCTCACCGGCGGCGAGTCGTTCCGCACGCGGATGAAGGCGCGTGCCGCCGGCGTCGAGCTCAGCTGGCCGAAGGCCCCCGACGACGCCGCGCCCCGGATCATCGGCGAGGACCTGTCGATGAGCCACCCGGCCGAGCAGGCGCGAGGCATCCTCATGCCCGTCCAGGTGTACCCGATGTTCGAGACCGCCATCCGGGCCGCGGCCGGGCGCACACCCGACGAGCACCTGGCACACGTGAGCGAGCTCTGGTCGCGCTTCAGCGAGGTGGCCGAGCGCAACCCGAACGCATGGCTCCGCACAGCGCTGACCCCCGAGGAGATCCGCACCCCGGGGCCGCGCAACCGGATGGTGGGCCTGCCGTACACCAAGTCGATGAACTCGAACAACGACGTTGACATGGCTGCGGCCCTGCTGATGTGCTCGGTCGAGCGCGCCCGCGCGCTCGGGGTGCCCGAGGACCTGTGGGTGTTCCCCCACGCCGGCACCGACTGCCACGAGCACCAGTACGTGTCGAACCGCTGGTCGTTCCACGAGACCCCGGCCATCGAGCTCGGTGGTCGGCTGGCCCTCGAACTGGCCGGCATCGGCATCGACGACGTCGAGATCGTCGACCTCTACTCGTGCTTCCCGTCGGCGGTGCAGCTCGGCGCGCAGAGCCTCGGGCTGTCGCTCGACCGCCAACTCACCCGCACCGGCGGGCTCGCCTTCGCCGGTGGGCCCTGGAACAACTACGTCATGCACGCGATCGCCACGGTGATGGCCGATCTGCGCGCCCGGCCCGGCAGCAACGGCCTGGTGTGGGCCAACGGTGGCTACACCACCAAGCACGCCTTCGGCGTGTACTCGACCACACCGCCCGCCACCCCGTTCCGGCACGCGTACCCGCAGGACCAGATCGACGCCATGCCGCGTCGCGACGTGGTGGAGGGCGACGACCCGATCGGCGCCGTCACCATCGAGGCCTACACCGTGATGCACTCGCGCGACGGCGATCCGCAGACCGTGCACGCCGCGTGTCTGCTGGCCGACGGCCGCCGCGCCTGGGGCACGAGCCAGGACGCAGGTCTCGCCGCAGCGATGTGTGAGGGCGAATGGGTGGGCCGTCCGGCGACCCTCGGGCCAGCGGGCACACTGGAGGCGTGACCACTCCCGCTGCAACCCCGCCAACGTCGTCGTCGAGCGGTCGGCCGCGCGTCATCGTCGACTGCGATCCGGGCCACGACGACGCAATCGCCCTCCTCGTCGCAGCACGCCACACCGATCTGCTGGGCATCACGACCGTCGCCGGCAACGCGCCGCTCGACCGCACGACGCGAAACGCGCTCATCATGCGCGACCTGCTCGGCCTGCACGTGCCGGTGCACTCCGGCGCAGAGCGCCCGCTGGTCGTCGAGGCGTTGCACGCCAGCTACGTGCACGGCGAGAGCGGGATGGACGGCGCCGACCTGCCCGAGCCGTCGGGCCCGGTCGACAGCACCGATGCCATCGGGTTCATCATCGACACCTGCCGGGCCGACGAGGGCGTCTGGCTGGTGCCCACCGGACCGCTCACCAACATCGCGCTCGCACTGCGCGCCGCACCCGACCTGGCCGGGCGCATCGCCGGGATCTCGCTGATGGGCGGCGGCAGCTTCGGCAACCGTACCCCTGCTGCCGAGTTCAACATCTGGGCCGACCCGCACGCCGCGGCGATGGTGTTCGACTACGGCCACCGCCTGCTGATGACCGGCCTCGACGTCACCCATCGCTTCCAGGCCACCCCTGCGCGGATCGCCGCCGTGCGGGCGATCCCTGGCCGGCTCGCCGCCGTGCTCGCCGACCTGCTCGTGTTCTTCAGCCACACCTACACCAGCCGCCACGACAACATGGACGGCGCCGCAGTGCACGACCCGCTGGCCGTGCTCGCCATCACCCATCCCGAGCTGTTCGCCTGGCGCGACGCGCACGTCGAGGTCGAGACGCACGGGCACCTCACCCGGGGCATGACGGTGATCGACAACCGCGGGCTGGTCGAACGGCGTCCGCCGAACTGCTCGCTGCCGATCGACGTCGACGCCGACGCCGGCTTCGCGCTGATCGGCGAGGCGATCGCCCACTACTCGCGCTGAGCACATCGGCCGCGCCGAGCACACTGGCCCGCCCCGACCTCGGTTCCGGCGGCGCACACACCGGGCCGCACCCCTAGCCTCGTCTCCATGAGCGTCGGCACCAGCGCCCTGTTCGCCTTCGACAACAGCTTCGTGCGCGACCTGCCCGAGCTGTGCCGGCCGTGGCAGGCCGATCCGGCAACGGCTCCCACACTGCTCGCACTGAACGACGACCTCGCCCGCGACCTGGGCGCCGACCCGGCCGCGCTGCGGACACCCGACGGTGTGGCCGCGCTCGTCGGCGTGTCGGTGCCCGACGGCGCCGAGCCCGTTGCCCAGGTCTACGCCGGCCATCAGTTCGGCAACTACTCACCGCGGCTCGGCGATGGCCGGGCCCTGCTGCTCGGCGAGGTCGTCGACGTCCACGGCCGGCGACGCGACCTGCACCTCAAGGGCTCCGGACGCACCCCGTTCGCCCGCGGCGGCGACGGCAAGGCGGCCGTCGGGCCGATGCTGCGCGAGCTCGTCGTCGGCGAGGCGATGCACGCCCTCGGCATCCCCACCACACGAGCGTTGGCAGTCGTGGCCACCGGCGACCACGTCGTGCGCGACACCGTCCTGCCGGGCGCCGTGCTCGCCCGCGTCGCCGCAAGCCACCTGCGCGTCGGCACCTTCCAGTGGGCTGCGGCCAATGCGGGGCCCGATGTGCTGCGCCGCCTGGCCGACCACGCGATCGCCCGCCACTACCCCGCCGCCGCCGGAGCGCCCGAGCCCTATGTCGCGCTCTTCGACGCCGTCGTCACCGCGCAGGCCCAGCTCGTCGCCCGATGGATGCTCGTCGGCTTCGTCCACGGGGTGATGAACACCGACAACACCACGATCTCCGGCGAGACCATCGACTACGGCCCCTGTGCATTCATGGACCGCTTCGACCCCGCCACGGTGTTCAGCTCGATCGATCACGGCGGCCGCTACGCCTACGGCAACCAACCCACCGTGCTGCAGTGGAACCTCGCCCGCCTTGCCGAGGCGATGCTGACCCTGTTCGACGACGACACCGAGCGGGCCGTGACCAAGGCGACCGAGGTGCTGCAGGCCTACCCGGACCGTTTCCGCGAGGCCTGGACCACGGGGATGGCCGCCAAGTTGGGCCTCGGCGACCTGCGGCCCGACGACCGCGAGCTGGTCGACGAGATGCTCCGGCTGATGCATGCGCAGCAGATCGACCACACCCGCTGGTACCGGGCGCTGGCCGGGGTGCTGCGCGGCGACACCGTCACGGTGGGCGCACTGGCCGCCGACCCGTCGGCGCTGGCCCCGTGGCTCGACCACTGGCGCAGCCGCGTGACCGACCACGCCGACGATCCGGGTGAGGTGGCCGCAGCGATGGACCGGGTGAACCCGCTCTACATCCCGCGCAACCACCTGGTGGAAGCCGCGCTCGCTGCGGCGACCGTCGGCGACATGGCTCCGATCACCGAACTGGTCGACGTGGTCCGCCACCCCTTCGACGAGCGGCCCGGCCTCGAGCGCTACGCCGTGCCCGCGCCCGACAGCGCCGGCCCGTACGTCACCTACTGCGGCACCTGAGCCCGGCGACCCGTCGGTCGCCCGGCTGCGCTCCGATCGGAGCACGGCGCCCGCACCGTGGGTACGGTGGCGCGATGCGTGCTGCTGTGATGCGTGACTGGCAACTGCGGGTCGACGACCTGCCCGACCCCGTGCCCGGCCCCGGCCAGGTGCTCACCCGGGTGCTCGCCTGCGGCATCTGCGGCAGCGACCTGCACCTGCTCGTCCACGGCGAGGAGAGCCGCCGGGTGGGCGAGGAGTTGAACGAGGGGCGACCCCCCGAGCCGGGCGCGATGGTGATGTTCGACCCGGCCAAGGACACCGTGATGGGCCACGAGTTCTGCTGCGAGGTGGTCGACCTCGGCCCCGGCGTGTCGAACCTGGCTGTCGGCGACATCGTCGTCAGCCTGCCGGTGGCCTTCGACACCTCGGGGCTGCACGGCATCGGCTTCTCCAACACCTACAACGGCGGGTACGCCGAGCTGATGGTGCTGAACGAGCTGACCGGCATCAAGGTGCCGAGCGGTCTGCCCGCCGAGCTCGCGGCGATGACCGAGCCGCTGGCCGTCGGCGTGCACGCCGTGGCCAAGAGCCGCATCGCCAAGGGTGACGCAGCGGTCGTGCTCGGCTGCGGCCCCGTCGGCCTCGCCTGCATCGCCGATCTGCGGATGCGCGGCATCGGCCCGATCGTGGCAGCCGATTTCTCGCCCAAGCGCCGTCAGCTCGCCGAGCAGCTCGGCGCCGACGTGGTGGTCGACCCGCGCGAGACGCCGGCCATCGACGCGTGGCGTTCGATCGACGGCTCCAAGCCGCTCGTGATCTTCGAGGCGGTCGGCGTACCCGGCATGATCGAGCAGGCGATGCGGATGGCCCCCAAAGACGCCCGCATCCTGGTGGTCGGGGCCTGCATGCAGGAGGACCGCATCCACCCGATGCTCGGCATCGGCCGCGAGCTCAGCATCCAGTTCGCCCTCGGCTACACACCCGAGGAGTTCGGCTCCTCGCTGCGCGCGATCGCCGAGGGCACCGTCGACCTGTCGCCGTGGCTCACCGGCACCGTCGACGTCGACGGAGTGCCCCAGGCGTTCCGCGACCTCGGCAACCCCGAGCAGCACGCCAAGATCCTCGTGGTCCCCGGCAGCAGCAGTTGACCCGGTATCGCTAGCGTGCAGCGGCGATGAGCGACACCTTCCCGCGCCAGAGCGCCCGCACCCAGCGCTTCACGCTCGGCGAGCCGCGCAACGTCTCTGTCTCGTCCGACGAGCAGCGCATCGTCTTCCTCCGCAGCCGTGCCGGCGACGATCCGGTCAACTGCCTCTGGGTTGCCGACGCGGCGACCGGCACCGAGCAACTCGTGGCCGACCCGGTGGTGCTGCTCGCCGCAGGCGCCGCCGACGACGACTCGCTGCCACCCGAGGAGCGGGCCCGCCGCGAGCGGATGCGCGAAGGCGCGGGCGGCATCACCGCCTACGCCACCGACGAGGCGGCCACCGTGGCTGCCTTCGCCCTGGCCGGACGGCTCTTCGCCGCAGGGCTGCTCAGCGCCCGGGCACGCGAGGTGCCCGTGCAGGGCCCGGTGTTCGACCCCCGACCGGACCCGCGCGCCACGCGCATCGCCTACGTGAGCGGCGCCAGCCTGCGGGTCGCCGAGCTCGATGGCACCAGCTGGGAGCTCGCGGGCGATCAGGGCGACGACGTCACCTGGGGCAGCGCCGACTTCATCGCCGCCGAGGAGATGCACCGCTTCCGCGGCTACTGGTGGAGCCCGGACGGGTCGGCGATCGCGGCGTGCAGGGTCGACACCTCGGCGGTGCACCGCTGGCACATCTCCGACCCCGCCGACCCGGCGAAGGCGCCGACCGTCGTCCGCTATCCGGCGGCAGGAACCCCGAACGCCACGGTCACCCTGCACGTCCTCGCCCTCGACGGGGGCTCGGTCGAGATCCGCTGGGACCACGAGCTGCTGCCATACCTGGCCGATGTCCGGTGGGCCGACGCCGATCGCCTGCTCGTCACTGTGCAGTCGCGCGACCAGCACATGCTGGTGGTGCTCGAAGCCGACGCAGTCACCGGTGAGACGGTGCCGCTGTTCCACGACGCCGACGATGCCTGGGTCGAGCTGGTGCCCGGCAGCCCGAACCAGCTCGCCGACGGCCGGCTGGTGGTGGCTGCCGACCGCAACGGTCGGCGCTGTCTGCTCGTCGGTGGCGAGATCGTCACGCCCGACGATGTGCAGCTCCGCCAGATCGTGCACGTCGCCGACACCGTGACCTTCCTCGGCAACCCGCTCGACGACGCCACCGTGCAGCACGTCTACCGTTGGTCACCGAACGAAGGCACCGTGCAGGACACCACCGAGTCCGGCGTGCACACCGTATCGAGCGGTCGACCGAACGTGGTGCGGCGGGCCTGCCTCGACACACCGGGTGCGGTGACGGCCGTCGCGGATGGGCCGACGATCACCAGCTTCGCCGAGGCTCCCCTCGTCCGGCCCCGACCCACCATCCACCACCTCGGCTCGCGCCGCATCGCCACCGCAGTGCTGCTCCCCCACGACCACGACGGCTCACCGTTGCCGGTGCTGATGGACCCCTACGGCGGGCCCCACGCGCAACGAGTGCTGCACTCGTCGAACGCCTTCGCCAGCTCGCAGTGGTTCGCCGACCAGGGCTTCGCCGTGGTGGTCGCCGACGGTCGCGGCACCCCCGGCCGAGGCAGCAGCTGGGAGCGTGCGGTCCATCTCGACCTCGCCACAGCGGTGCTCGACGACCAGGTCGACGCGCTCTACGCCGCTGCCGAGCTGCACCCCGAGCTCGACCTGTCGCGCGTGGCGATCCGCGGCTGGAGCTTCGGCGGCTACCTCGCTGCGCTCGCCGTGCTCCGTCGTCCGGACGTGTTCCACGCTGCGGTCGCCGGCGCGCCGGTCACCGAATGGCGGCTCTACGACACCCACTACACCGAGCGCTATCTGGGCGACCCGACGATCGACGACCACCCCTACGCGTCGACGAGCCTGCTCCCGCTGGCAGCGGGACTGCGTCGGCCGCTGCTGCTGGTGCACGGCCTGGCCGACGACAACGTCGTGGCTGCGCACAGCCTGCAGCTGTCGTCGGCCCTGCTCGCCGCCGGACGCCCCCACGAGCTGCTCGCCCTGGTGGGCGTGTCGCATATGACCCCGCAGGAGGTGGTGGCCGAGAACCTCCTCCTCCACCAACTCGACTTCCTGCGCCGTGCCTTGGCCACGGTGGCCGCGCGACCGACCGATCAGGACGGCGGCGGGCACACGGCCTGAGCGAAGCGGTCGCGCCCGGCCAGGTCGGGCAGCACCCGCACGTCGACGAGGCCAGCAGCACGCAGCAGATCGCGCACCGGATCCGCCTGGGTGGAGCCGATCTCGAGCATCAGCACCCCGCCCGGGCGCAACCACTCGACAGCGTCGGCGGCGATGGCCCGGACGTGGTCGAGGCCGTCCGCTCCGGCGAACAGTGCCGACGCCGGCTCCCAGTCGCGCACGATCGCCTCGACAGCAGGGTCGTCGTCGGCGATGTAGGGCGGGTTGCTCGCCACCAGGTCGACCGTGCCGCGCAGATCGGCCGGCAGCGCCGCGAACCACGACCCCTCACCCAGGCGCACGCAGGCCGCAGCCCGACCGATGCCGGACAGGTTGGCCCGAGCCACCGTCAGCGCGTCGGCCGACGCGTCGGTGAGCCACACGGTCATCGCCGAGTGCCACAGCTCGCTCGCCAGGGCCAGGCCCACGGCCCCTGATCCCGTGCCCAGGTCGACCATGGTGAGTGGCCGCGGCCGGTCGCGCATCGCCACGATGGCGTGCTCGACCAGCAGCTCGGTCTCCGGCCTGGGGATGAGCACCCGCTGGTCGACCATCAGGTCGAGGTGACGGAAGGCCCAGTGCCCGAGCACGTACTGCACCGGCTCGCCGGCGCGCACCCGTGCCGTCATCGCGTCGAGCCGACGCACGCCGCCTTCGGTTGCCGGGCGGTCGAGCTCGTCGAGGAACTCGTCGGGCTCGGCGCCACTGGCCTCCTCACACAACCAGCGGGCCACGATGCGGTCGCCGAGCAGCCGCTCGGTGTCGACCCACAGCTCGCGCCAGGTGATGGTGCCGTCGTCCACGTCAGCTGCTGCTCGCCAACAGGCGCGCCCGCTCGTCGGCCATCAAGGCGAGCACGATGTCGTCGAGGTCGCCGGCGAGCACCTCCGACAGCCGATAGATCGTGAAGCCGATGCGGTGGTCGGTGACCCGACTCTCCTTGAAGTTGTAGGTGCGGATCTTCTCACTGCGCCCACCGCCGCCCACCTGGCTGCGACGTTCCGCCGACAGGTGCGCGGCCTGCTCGTCCTGGGCGAGCTTCAGCAGGCGGGCGCGCAGCACCTGCATCGCCCGGGCCTTGTTCTGCAGCTGGCTGCGCTCGTCCTGCATGGTGACCACGACGCCGGTGGGGCGGTGGGTGATACGCACCGCCGAGTCGGTGGTGTTGACGCTCTGCCCGCCTGCACTGCTCGAGCGGTAGACGTCGATGTCGAGGTCGCGCTCGTCGATGGCGACGTCGACATCGTCGGCCTCGGGCAACACCAGGACCGTCGCCGACGAGGTGTGGATCCGCCCCTGGCTCTCGGTCACCGGGACTCGCTGCACCCGGTGCGGGCCGCCCTCGAACTTGAGGTGCGACCAGCAGTCGTCGCCGCGCACGGCGAAGGTGACCTCGTTCAGGCCCCCGAGGCTGCTCTGGTCGCTCGACAACACCTCGAGCTTCCATCCGTGCCGGGCCGCATAGCCGCGGTACATCTCGTACAGGTCGCGGGCGAACAGGTTGGCCTCCTCGCCACCCTCGGCGCCGCGGATCTCGACGATGACCGCTCGCCCCTCGTTGGGGTCCTTCGGCAGCATCAAGGTGCGGATCTCCTCCTCGAGTGCCGCCACCTCGGCCTCGGCCTCGGTGAGCTCGGCCCGCCAGAGCTCGCGTTCGTCGCCGGACGCAGCGTTCATCAATTCACGCGAGGTGTCGACGTCGGCCAGGCGGGCGCGGCGGCGACGCAGCGCTTCGACGAGGGGGCCGAGCTCGCGGTAGCGCCGTGATGCCTCGCGCAGTCGAGCCTGGTCGGCCAGCACCTCGGGGTCGCCGAGGCTGGTCTCGAGCAGTAGGTACTCGTCCTCCACGGCGGCAAGGCGTTCGAACACGATGTCCCAGGGTAGGGCGCGCAGGGTCAGTTCGGGACGGCCACGATGCGCGTCGGCACCCGTACGCGTGCAGCCAGGCGCTGCTGGATCTCGAGTGCGTCGCGCTCGGGCACAGCGACGAGGCAGCGCGCTGCGCCGTGCATCGCCGCAGCGTCGGCGGCGAACGCCACGGCATCGAGGTCGACACCCACGCTGCAGACCACCACCAGCGACTCGTCGACGGCCACGGCCACACAGGGCAGTTCGTCCTTCACGTTGGTGCGGACCACCGGCGGATCCGCCGCGACCAGCCGACCGACACCGATCGACGCGGGGTCGGCGATCAGGTGGGCGCGAAGCAGCCTGCTGCGGGCCAACTGGTTGAGCGCATGCTGCGGCGCGCTGAGGTCGCGATGCACTGCGACGCGGCTCACCACGTCGCGCAGCGCCTCGAGCGTGGGGCGTGCACCATGGATCATTCGGAACATCTCGCGGTCGTGGGCGCCGACGCCCACCTCGAGCACCTCGCCGTCGGGTCCTGCGACCACCCGGCACACCTCGAGCCCGGCGACCTCGCCGGCCAACACACCGTGCTCGACCACAGGAACGGCTCCGGCCTCCTCGATCAGCTCATGCCACTCGGTGATGGCCGAGCCGTGCGCTGCAGCCGGCTCCAACGATGGCGCGGCGACGGCACGACGTTGCTCGCGGCCGACGAGCTCGCGCACCTCGATGTCCCAGTCGAACTGGGCCGCCCGACGGGCGAGGATCGACGCCCCCTGCTCGGTGAGCACTCGCACCGATTCGGCACCCTGTCGCAGTGCCCAGGCCAGCACCGGGCCGAGGGCCCGATCGGCTGCTCGGCCGTCGACGATGTCGACGAGCACCCACACCGTGTCGCCGGCCAGCGCAGCCACGCCCACACCGATGCTCGTCGGCGCCGTGGTGAGCTCGGCGCCCTCGTCGGCGACGAGGGCCGCCAGCTTGGTGCCGAGCAGAGCTGCCCGGCGAGTGGCGTCGAGTGGAGAGCCAGCAAGTCCGGGCACCTGACCGACGCTACCGGGAGCACACGGTCAGCCGCCTCAGTGCGGCAGGTAGCCGACGACGTCGACCGCGATGTCGGTTGCCCCCGCCTGGTTGCGCACGACCACGGCGCCATCGGTGCCGATCGGGACGAGCACGAGGTTGGTGACGAGCCGCCCAGGGCTGGTCGACACGTGGACGACCCCCGGCGGCACCTGTCCGGCCGGGTGCACCGTGATGGCGGTGGTCGTCGTGGCTCGCGTCGCCGTCACCTTCAGCAACGCCGCCGCGACGCCCGACGCAGGAAGGCCGCCGGCACCGGTGAGGGTGATGCTCAAGGGCTTCGTGTCGAGCCGGCGCGTAGCCACACCGACGCCGGTGCGCGTGTCGACCACCCGGCTCACGGGCACCGGCACCACCCGCAGGGCCGCGCCGGGACGGACCACACCCACCACGTCGACGAGCACCTGGCAGCTGCCTGCCGACACGGCCACATTCACCTTGCCATCGCTGCCGACCGCGACCGGCACGAGCATCGAGCACGAGCGACGTGTCTCGACCTGGCCCGAGGGGGTCGTGGGCTTCGCCGTGCCCGAGGGCCACAGCGTCACGGTGCCGTTGCCGGTCGCGCTCGTGGTCGTCACCTGCAGCAGCACCAGCGAGTCGCTCGCGGCCACGTCACCTCGACCGGCGACGGTGAACGATGCGGGGCGCCGCGAGGTGAGCGGGCCGCGCACACCTCCGGTGCCGACCCGTGTGTCGAGCAGTCGTGCCGGGGCGAGCGGCACGAGGCCGGCGGTCGCCGCGGGCGTGAGCCACCCGAGCACATCGATCGCGATGTGCGCGCTGCCGTGGTCGTAACGCAGCACCACGGCGCCATCGGCACCGATGCGCAGCACGGCGACCGTGCTCTGCGTCGTCCCCGGTGCCGTCTCGACCACCACGGCCGCCGCGTCGTCGCCCGAGGCTCCGATGCGCAGCGCCGACGCACGGCTCGCGCTCGAGACCGTCACCCGGGCCAGCACGGCACTCGCTCCTGCGGGCACGCCCGTGCGGCCGACGACCGGCAACGTCCAGGCCTCACCGGAGCGGAACGCGCCACGTCGGCCACCCGCCCCGGTGCGGGTGTCGACGGCGCGCACGGGCAGGATCGGCACGACACCCGAGCTCACCACGGCCGGAGGGTCGACCACCGGGGGCAGCGGGTCGCTCGGCCCCGTGGTGAACAGGCCGAGGTCCTCGAACGAGCCGTTCAGCACCGTGCTCGCCCCGCCACCCATTCGGCGGTCGATGATCGTGCCGAACACGCTGCGGAAGTCGACGTGGTGCTCGACGCGGCCCCACCGGTCGAGCAGGTCGAGGCGGGGCTGCTGGCCGTACAGCCCGCCGCGTATCCCACCCCCGATGACGAACAGGTTGCTCGCCGTGCCGTGGTCGGTGCCGCCCGAGCCGTTGGCATACGAGGTCCGTCCGAACTCCGACAGGGTGACCAGGGTGACGCGGTCGTGCCATGCAGGCTCGAGCGTCTCGTAGAACGTGCGGATCGCTTCGTCGAGCTCGGTGAGCAACGCTCGATGCTGCCAGTCGAGGTCGTCGTGGTGGTCGAAGCCCCCGAGGCCGACATCGATGACGCGCATGCCCAGGTTGGCGTTCACCAGCCGAGCCGCGATGGCGAGCTTGCGCGGCAGGCCACGCTCGGGCAGCTGGGTGTCGAACACCGGCGACACGTCGCGGGCCAGGTCGAGCTGGGTCGTCAGTGCCGATGCGTACAGCTCGTGGAACGCGCCTCGCCCCGACGGGCCGGCCATGGCCCGCAGCCCGTCGTACATCCGCACGTCGGGCGGGTCCTGATCGGTGCCGAACAGCTCGCCGTAGGGCGACACAGCCGCGCCGCGCTGCTGCGCGCCGATGAGGTGCAGGCCCACACTCGAGTCGATCGCCACCGCGCCGAGCGACGCCACGGCCGCCGGCTGGCCGTCGAGCCACCTGCCGATCCACCCCGTGGCTGGCGAGAACGGCCCGTAGCGTCCGCTCATCCAGATGGCCATCGAGGTGAAGTGCGAGAGGTCGGCGTTGGGGTAGCCGACCCCTTGCACGACGGCCACCTGTCCGGCGTCGAAGCGCTGCTTGAGGTGCACCAGCGAGGGGTGCAGGCCGACCTTGGCGTCGAGGGCGAGGACGTCGCGCGGTGCGATCGCGATGGCGGGTCGCTGCCGGTAGTAGTGCGGATCGGTGTAGGGCACGACGGTGTTCAGTCCGTCGTTGCCGCCATAGAGCACGATCGTGATCACCACGTGGTCGGAGGGCCCGAGCGGCGGCGCGGCGAAGGCGTCGCGCGCCCCGAACGGCAGCAACCCGTCACCGAAGGTGCCGAGCGCAGCGCCACCGACCACGCCGAAGCCGACGGCGCGCAGGAAGTCGCGACGCGACCAACCGCCGACGTCGCGTGGGGAGGGACCAGCAGGTACGGAGAGCAGGCGGCGGGCGTCGGCTGCGGTGATGTCGGCGTCGAGCACGGTGTGATCTCCGGTCAGGCGAGGTGGAACTCGGGGGCGAGCATGGTCATCGTCAGCAAGTTGGTGGGCGCCCACCAGCTCTGCCAGGCCTGGGCCTGGCGCTCGGCCTGATGCGCGCTCTCAAGTGCGGCGCGGGTGCGCGCCGAGAGGTCGCTGATGCCGAAGTGCTGAGCCGCCGCCGTGACGGCGTCGGGCACAGGCAGGTCGTTGAGGTGGGCGAAGCCGTCGTTGTGACGCAGACCCCAGGTGGCGTGTCGGGCCATCTTCGCCCGAGCGCTCAGTGCTGCCGAGTGCAGCCAGGCGGCGTTGGGGCGCCAACCCGACACGTTGGGCGGGTTGAACAGGCTCTGCCCCATGCGCTCGCCCAGCCACGGGAACCCGCTCTCGGCCACCGGCATTCCGGTGTGCGCGGCAATGGCGACCACGTACTCGACGGGGCTGCGTACCAGTCCCTGACGGCTGGTGACGCTGTAGAACTCGGGGTGCACCAGCAGGGCTCTCAGCAGCGACCGCAGGTCGAGCCCGGAGGCGAGGAAGATGTCGGCGAGGTGCTCGATCACCCCGGCCGGCGGGCTCGGTGACGCGAAGAACACCCACAGCTTGCGGGCGATGAACCTCGCTGCCGTCACCCGCGCCACGGGGTGATGGAGCAGGACGTGGTCGATGATCTCCGGGCCGTCCCAGTTGCGGGTCGTCCCCAGGAAGGTCTTCGGCTCGTGGTCGTGGAGCTCGGCGACGAACTGGTACTGGTAGTCGGGCCACTCGGCGTTGTGCCCGGTCCACGCCCGCGCGGCAGCCTCGACGTCGCCCTCGGTGTAGTTGCCCACCCCCAGCAGGAACAGCTCGAGCAGTTCGCGGGCGAAGTTCTGGTTGGGCGAACCGACCCGGTTGCCGTTGTTGTCGAGGTAGACCAGCATCGCCGGTTCGATCGACATCCGCTGGGCGAGGTCGCGGTAGCTGCCGAGGGCGAGCTGACGGTAGAGCTGGTTCTGCTGGGTCATCGAGTCGGCACGGGACAGCCCGTGCCACCACGAGCTGGTGAAGTGGCCGTGCCAGAACAGCGTCATCCGCTCCTGGATCGGACGGGGTGCGCCCACCATGCGCCCCATCCACCACGCCACTGCGGCCTCGTACTGCCCCCAGTTGTCGTCGGGGCGGAACGTGCGCAGGTCGTCGGGCACCTCGACGGCGCCGTTGCGGGCGATGTCGAGCACGTCGTCGACGGCCTCGGGGATCGATCGCGCACTCAGCTCGGCGACGCGCGCCGGTCGCGCGACGAACTCGGTGCGACGCAGCAGATGGACGATGTCGGCAGTGGCGGCCACGGATGCTCCTCGGCGGTCGGATCTCCGTGTCGTGGATCGGCGCAACGCATGAGCGACTTCAGTCAGGTTCGCTCACACTTCGTGCTGGTCGCGCCCAAGACGGGCACGTTCGGTGGGAAAACGGCGACGACCCGGCCAGGCCGGGTCGTCGTCGTCGATTGTTGTGCGGAGAGATCGCCCGGTGGGGCGCTCAGCTCACTTCGACTTGCGCTCGCCGTAGCGCTTGTTGAAGCGCTCGACGCGGCCGCCGGTGTCGACGAGCTTCTGCTTGCCCGTGAAGAACGGGTGGCACTGGTTGCAGAGCTCGACGCTGAGATCGCCGGGCTTGGTGGACCCCGTGGTGAACACGTTTCCGCACGAGCACTTGACGGTCAGCTCGCCGTATCGGGGGTGGACATCGCTCTTCATCGAACACTCCGGGGTCATGAACGGACGGGTCAGGCTACCAGCGGCGGCGGCCGACATCACATGCCGGGCTGCTTGGCGATCTCGCGCAGGAACTCGACGTTGGTGCGGAAGCTCTTCAGCCGGTCGAGCAGCAGCTCGAGGCCGGGGGCCGGGTTGCCGTCGGCGGCCAGGCCCTGCAGCACCCTGCGCAGCTTCCAGACCTGCTGGAGCTGCGACCGGTCGAGCAGCAACTCCTCGTGGCGGGTGCTCGACGCGTCGACGTCGATGGCCGGGTAGATGCGCCGCTCGGCCAGACGACGGTCGAGGCGCAGCTCCATGTTCCCGGTGCCCTTGAACTCCTCGAAGATCGCCTCGTCCATCCGGCTGTTGGTCTCGACCAGCGCCGTGGCCAGGATGGTCAGCGAACCACCCTCTTCGACGTTGCGCGCCGCCCCGAACAGCTTCTTCGGTGGGTAGAGCGCCCCGGCGTCGATGCCTCCGGAGAGGATCCGCCCACTCGGCGGGGCCGCCAGGTTGTAGGCCCGGGTCAGACGGGTGATGCCGTCGACGATCAGCACGACGTCGCGCCCCTGCTCAACGCTGCGCTTGGCCTTCTCGATCACCATCTCGGCGACCTGGGTGTGCTCCTCGCTCGGTCGGTCGAACGTGCTGGCCACCACCTCGCCACGCACCGAACGGCGCATGTCGGTGACCTCTTCGGGCCGCTCGTCGACGAGCAGCACGATGAGCTCGACCTCGGGGTGGTTGGCCTCGATGGCCTGGGCGATGGTCTTCATCACCGACGTCTTGCCGGCCTTCGGCGGCGAGACGATGATGCCGCGCTGGCCCTTGCCGATGGGCGACATGAGGTCGATGATCCGCGCCGTCATGTTGTAGGGGTCGTTCACCATCTCGAGCTTCAGCCGCTCGTCGGGGAACAGCGCCGTGAGGTCGTCGAAGCGCGGCCGGTGACGGGCCAGCTCGGGGTCGGCGCCATTCACGGTGTGGATCTCGAGCATCGCCGGGTTCTTCTCGTGGCGTCCCGGCGGGCGCGACAGCCCGGTGACGTGGTCGCCCTTGCGCAGGCCGTACTGACGGGCGAGCTTCACCGGCACGTACGAGTCGTCGCGGCTCGGCAGATAGCTACGCAGGCGCAGGAAGCCGTAGCCCTCGTCGCGCAGGTCGACCAGGCCCGACACCTCGACGGGCTCCTGGCCGAACCCGTCCGGGGCAGCTTCCGGCCGCTCGCGGAACGGCTCGGTGCGCTCGCCCACCACGGCATCGCTGCGGTTCTTGTTGCGGCGGCGCCGCCGACGGCGCTTGGCGGCGCCTTCGGGTTCGCCCTCGCCGGCCTCGCCGTCGCCGGCATCGTCGTCGTCCTCGTCGTCGTCGCCGTCGTCGTCGCCCTGGTCGTGCCCATCGGACGACTGCTGCTCGTCGTCGTCGGCCCCGGCAGGCGCCCGATCGTGGTCGTCGTTGGCGGCCACCGGCACCTCGACGGGCGGCTCGACCGCGGGTTCGGCCGGCGCAGGGGCCTCACCACTCGATGCCGGGGCCACACCGGTGGCCTCGAGGATCCGGTCGATGACCGCCTGCTTCGACATGCGCGCCGTGGTCTTCACGCCCAGGGCCTGGGCAATGGCCAACAGTTGGTCTTTGTCCTTGGCATCGAGGACGGACTGTTCGAACGCTTCTGCGGCCATCGGCCACCTGCTTTCCCGACGACCAGGGAGCACCGACGCGTCACGGTCGCACGACCAGACCGACGACGTCGGAACCACCCTGGGAGCACCGACACCCGGCTACCGGAGGGAGCCATCGCGTCAGCGGTTCGGACGACCCGAACGGGGCGAACTGTACCGAGCGACCCGGTCGCCCGCAACGCCTCAGACCCGGTCGGCGACGAACCGCTCGACGTAGGCCTCGATCGCACCGAGCTCGGCCGGCAGCACGCTGACCCGCTCCGGGCGCGAGAAGAGGTCGGCGAGGTGAGCCGGTAGGGCCGGTCGGACCCCGATCGCCCGCTCGACCGCGTCGGGGAACTTGGCCGGATGCGCCGTGGCCAGCGTGATCATCGGCTCGCCACCGGCCAGTCGGTGCGCCGCTGCGGTGCCTGTGGCGGTGTGCGGATCGACCACCATGCCGGACGCGGCATGGACCCTGGCCATCTCGGCCAGCGTCTCGTCGTCGCCGACCCGCATCGCCCGGAACGTGCCGTCGATCCAGTCGCGGCGCTGGTCTGGCTCGATATCGAGCCGACCCGTCGAACGGAAGCGGCGCAGTTGCTCGCCGGTGGCGGCCCCGTCGCGGTCGTTCATCTCGAACAGGAGTCGCTCGAAGTTCGACGAGACCTGGATGTCCATGCTCGGGCTGAGCGTCGGCACCACGTCGCGGGCCGACATGTCGGCGTCGTTGACGAACCGGGTGAGGATGTCGTTGGTGTTCGACGCGATGACCAGCTCGGCGATCGGTGCACCCATCCTGCGGGCGATCCAGCCCGACAGGACGTTGCCGAAGTTCCCGGTGGGCACCGTGAACGACACCTCTCCCCGACCGGCCAGCGCATCGGCAGCGGTGACGTAGTAGACGACCTGGGCCATCACCCGCGCCCAGTTGATGGAGTTCACCGCCGACAGGTGCATCCGCTCGCGGAACGGCACATCGGCGAACATCGCCTTCACCAGGTCCTGGCAGTCGTCGAAGGTGCCCTCGACGGCCACGGTGCGCACGTTGGGCGAGTCGACCGTGGTCATCTGCCGGCGCTGCACCTCGCTCGTGCGCCCCTGCGGGTAGAGGATGACGATGTCGACGTTGGCGCACCCGCGCACACCGTCGATCGCTGCCGACCCGGTGTCGCCGCTCGTTGCGCCGACGATGGTGATCCGCTCGCCGCGGGCGGCGAGCACGTGGTCGAACAGCCGACCGACGAGCTGCAGCGCGATGTCCTTGAACGCCAGCGTGGGGCCGTGGAACAGCTCCTGCACCCACTGGCGGTGGCCGATCTGCACGAGTGGCGCCACTGCCTCGTGGCGGAACGTGGCGTAGGCCTCGTGGCACAGACGGCTCACCGTGTCGGCGTCGATGTCGGGCGCGGTGAAGGGCGCGATGACTGCTGCGGCACGTTCGGCGTACCCCGCGGCCGGCGGGACATCGTCGGCGAGCGACGGCCACTCGACTGGCACGTAGAGGCCACCGTCGTTGGCCAGGCCGGCGAGGAGCACATCGGCGAAGCCCAGCTCGGGGGCTGCTCCACGCGTGCTGATGTAGCGCATCGTCAGCCGATCACCCGCAGCAAGCCGCCGACATTGCGCACGACGTCGAGCTCGCGCAGCTCGCGAACCGTCGCCTGCACCGACGACTCGCGGGCTTCGTGGGTGACGAACACCAGTCGCGCGTCGGGGCCGTTGCCCTCCTGCTCGGCGGCGCGGATGCTCACCTCGTGGCGGGCGAACACGCCAGTGACGGCGTGCAGCACACCGGGCCGGTCTGCGACGTCGAGGCTGAGCAGGTACTGCGACGAGGTCTCGTCGATGGCCAGGATCGGGGCACGGCCGAAGGTGCCGAGCGAGCCGTGCGTGCCCTTCGACAGGTTCACCGCTGCGTCGATGACATCGCCGAGCACGGCGCTCGCCGTGGGCATGCCACCGGCTCCACGGCCGTAGAACATGAGCGAGCCGACCGCGCGACCTTCGATGAAGACGGCGTTGTAGCTCTCGCGCACACTGGCGAGCGGATGGGTGACCGGCACCATCGCCGGGTGCACGCGCACGGCGACCTCGCCGCTGGTGTCGATGCGCTCGGCGATGCCGAGCAGCTTCACGACGTACCCCAGCCGACGGGCCATGGCGATGTCGTGCTGGGTGATGCGGCTGATGCCCTCGTGATAGACGTCGCCGGCCACGACCCGCGCGCCGAACGCGATGGTGGCGATGATCGCCGCCTTGGCACCGGCGTCGAAGCCCTCCACGTCGGCGGTGGGGTCGCGCTCGGCGTAGCCGAGCGCTTGGGCCTCGGCGAGCACGTCGCTGTAGACGGCGCCCTCTTCGGTCATCTTGGTGAGGATGAAGTTGGTGGTGCCGTTGACGATGCCCATCACGCGGGTGATCGGCTCGCCGCGCAGGCTCTCGCGCAGCGCGCGCACGATCGGGATGCCACCGGCCACGGCGGCCTCGAACAACAGGTCGACACCGGCCGCGTCGGCAGCGGCGAACAGCTCGGTGCCGATGTTCGCGAGCAGTTCCTTGTTGGCCGTGACGACCGGCTTGCCGTGAGCCATTGCGGTGCTGATCAGCTCGCGCGCCGGTTCGATGCCACCCATCACCTCGACCACCAGGTCGATCTGCGGGTCGACCACCACGGCGTGGGCGTCGCGGGTGAGCACCCCGGCCGGCAGGGTCACCGCCCGCTCACGGCTGACGTTGCGCACGGCGACGGCCGCGACCTCGAGCCGCAGGCCGGTGCGCGCCTCGATCGCGTCGGCCTGCTCGGCGACGAGCTGCACGAGCGCAGCGCCGACGTTGCCGCAGCCGAGTAGACCGATCCGGACCAGGTTCCCGTGTTGAGCCACGCGTCGAGGCTACGTACTCGACGGTGCCGAAACGAACCTTTTCCGACCGTTCCCGCCACCGAGCCGTGGCATCAGGTCATGCGCCGAGCGGGCCGTGCAGCCGTTCGAGGCCAGCAACGACGTCGTCGAAACGCCGCCGCTCGAGGATCGCCCCTTCACGCCGCACCTGGCGCGGATCGACGGCGAGGAGCCGCTCGAGCTTGGCGTAGCTGGGCCGGCCCTCACGGTCCCACGGCCCGGTGCCCACCGGCGCCTGGGGCTCGTGGTCGTGCTGCTTCGAGGTGAGCGCCACGCCCACCAAGTGATCGCCACGATGTCCGATGATGAGCACCGGCCGGTCCTTGCCCTGGGTCGGGTCGTCCTCGAACGGCACCCAGGTCCACACCACTTCACCGGGGTCGGGGTCGCCGTCGAGATCGGGGCGATAGGTCACCTGCACCCCACCGGCCTCGATATCGCTCGATGCCGGGCGGACCCCGTCGGGCGCCGGGCGACCGCCACTGGGTGCGGGTCGCGACGTCGTCGACGAAGGACGCGACGGACGCGGCGGACGTGACGGCTTGTCACCGCGCGGCCGGAAGAGCTGTTCGAGGAGCTCGATCAGTCGACGTCGCATCGCAGGAGGTCCTCGTAGGTCTCGCGGCGCACCACCAGGCGCGCCTCGCCGCCGCTGGCGAACACCACCGGCGGTCGGGTGAGACGGTTGTAGTTGCTGGCCATGGAGTGACCGTAGGCGCCCGTCACCGGGGTCGCGAGCAGATGCCCCGGCTCGAGGTCGGCGGGGAGCCGGGCGTCGAAGATCAAGACGTCGCCGCTCTCGCAGTGCTTGCCGACGACACGGGCCCGCCACGGACGCTCGGCGGCCACCCGCGCCGGATCGAACGCCTCGTACCCCGACCCGTACAGGACCGGGCGCGGGTTGTCGCTCATCCCGCCATCGACGGCCACGTAGGTGCGGACCCCGGCGATGCGCTTCACCGCACCGACGGTGTAGACGGTGATCGCCGCCGCAGCGACGATCGAGCGGCCGGGCTCGACACTGATGCGGGAGCGGACTCCCGCCGCACGACAGGCGTCGAGCACCACACGGCCCCAATCGGTGATCGTGGATGCCTCTTCACCGGCCACATAGGCGACCCCGAGGCCACCTCCGAGCACGAGCTCGGGCAGGTCGAGCGGGATGGCGAACGCCGCCATCACCTCGGCGGCCTTGGCGAAGCTGTCGACCGCGAACACGTTCGAGCCGATGTGGCAGTGCAGGCCCACCAGCTGCATCGCCGACGACCGGCGGGCGAACTCGACGGCCTTCATCGCCTGGCCGTCGGCGAGGTTGAACCCGAACTTCGAGTCGTTCTGCCCGGTCGAGATGTACTCGTGGGTGTGGGCCGCGACCCCGGGTGTGACGCGCAGCACCACGTCGGGCGCGGGGAGGTCCTCACCGCGGAGCTGCTCGATGCGGCCGAGCTCCTCGATGCAGTCGACGACGATGTAGCGCACACCCTCGCGCATGGCCGTGCGCAGCTCGTCGAGGCTCTTGTTGTTGCCGTGCAGCGTGAGCGCATCGGCGGGAACACCCGCCGAGAGCGCGGTGTGCATCTCGCCACCGCTGGCCACGTCGAGGAGCATCCCCTCCTCGTAGGCCAGCCTGGCCATGGCCTTGCAGAGGAACGCCTTGGTTGCGTACACCGCCTGCTGGTGCCCGAAGGCGTCGACCGCTTCGCGACAGCGCGCCCGCAGGTGGGCCTCGTCGTAGACGAACAGCGGCGTGCCGTACTCGGCGGCCAGGTCGAGCAGCGAGCACCCGCCCACGGCGAGCGAGCCGTCGGCGCGCACCTCGGCCGTGTCGGGCAGCAGGTGCAGTGGCAGCGAGGTCGAGCCGGTCTGCACGCTCACATCCGGTCGGGCGCCCCGATGCCCAGGAGGTCGAGCCCCTGGGCGAGCACCCGTGCGGTGAGGTCGGCGAGGGCGAGCCGGCTGAGCCGCAGCTCGTCGGTGTCGGCGCGCAGCACCGGGCACGCGTCGTAGAACGCGGTGAAGTCCTGCGCCAGATCGAACAGGTAGGTGCACAGCCGGTGCGGCGCGAAGCGTTCGACGGTCTCGGCCACCGCACCGTCGAACGAGAGCAGCCGCAACGCCAGGGCACGCTCCTGCGGGGCGTCGAGCGAAGGCACCAGGCCGCGCACAGCAGCCGGGTCGACACCGGCGCGCCGGAAGATGCTGCGGATCCGGGCATGCGCGTACTGCAGGTACGGCGCGGTGTTGCCCTCGAACGCGAGCATCCGACCCCAGTCGAAGACGTAGTCCTTCACCCGGTCGCTCGACAGGTCGGCGTACTTGATGGCACCGATGCCGATCATCCGGCCCACCGCTGCCCGCTCGGCGGGGTCGAGATCGGGGCTCTTCTCGGTGACGGTGGACGTGCCGCGCTCGATGGCCTCGTCGACGAGCTCCTGGAGCTTCACCGACTCACCGCTGCGCGTCTTGAACATCTTGCGGTCCGGGCCCAGCACACTGCCGAACGCGACGTGCACGGCCTCGGCCGGCGGGTGCAGCCAGCCGGCCATCCGGGCAACGGTGAACACCATGTCGAGGTGCTGCGACTGGGGCATGCCGACGACGTAGACGAGCAGCGTTGCACCAAGGCGTTCCACCCGGTCGATCACGCACGCGAGGTCGCTCGTGGCGTAGTTGAACCCGCCGTGACCCTTTTGCACGATGAGCGGCAGAGGCTGGCCCTCGCGGTTGGTGAACCCGGGCGGGAACACCACGTCGGCACCCTCGCTGACTTCGAGCAGGCCCACTGCATCGAGCCGCTCGATCACCTTCGGTAGCAGGTCGTGGTATGCGCTCTCGCCCATCAGGTCGTCGTCGGTGAGCAGCACACCGAGCTGGCGGTAGACGGTGTTGAAGTAGCGGGTGCTGGCGTCGACGAGTCGCTGCCACAGCGCGAGGGTCTCGGCATCGCCGCTCTGCAGCTTCACGACTCGGTCGCGGGCCCGGCCGCGGAAGTCGTCGTCGGCGTCGAACTTGGTCCGCGACGCCTGGTAGAACGCGTTCGGGTCGGCGGAGTCGAGCATCGTGTCGGCATCGGCGCCGAGGTCGACGAGGTGCTCGATCAGCATCCCGAACGGGGTGCCCCAGTCGCCGATGTGGTTCTCGCGGATCACACGGTGGCCGACGAAGCCGAGCAGCCGGGCGATCGAGTCGCCGATGACGGTGGAGCGCAGGTGCCCGACGTGCATCTCCTTGGCGACGTTGGGTGCCGAGTAGTCGACGACCGCAGTCTGAGGTGCCGCCGCCGGGCGCACGCCCAGCCGGTCGTCACCGGCGACGACCGGCACCTGCTGGGCGAGGAACGCACTGTGGAAGGTGACGTTGATGAACCCCGGGCCGGCGATCTCGAGCGTGGCCACATCGCCCACTCGGGCGGCGGCCACGACATCGGCGGCGACGTCGCGCGGGGTGCGGCCGAGCTCCTTGGCGAGGGCGAGGGCGCCGTTGGCCTGGGCGTCGGCCCGGTCGCTCGGGCGCACCACGGGGTCGACCCCGGCGCGCCCGGCCACCTGCGCGAAGGCAGGTGCGAGCAGGTCGGCGACGACGGCGAGCGGATCAGCCATGGAGGACCGATGGTACCGGGGAGGACCGCTCGGCTCCCGATCCATTCCACGACGCCCTCGCTCGTTGCGAGCCGGAGTCGCTATCCTCATCAGCCACGCCCCCGTAGCTCAGGGGATAGAGCAACGGTTTCCGGAACCGTGTGTCGGAGGTTCGAATCCTTCCGGGGGCGCCAGATGGCCAGTGGGTCCGAACACGTCTCGTTCATCCGCATGGCCGACGGCACGCGTGCCGACTACGAGTTGCTGCACGGCCTCGAGCAGCAGTACGTGGCCCGCACCCCGGACCGGATCATGGCCGCGCTGCGCAGGCTCGACGACGGCCTGGCCGGGTACCGCGTGTCGAGGCTCGAGCACTCCCTGCAGTGCGCAACCCGCGCCGAGGCCGACGGTGCCGACGTGGAGATGGTCGTCGCCGCACTGGTGCACGACATCGGCGACGAGCTCGCCCCGGAGAACCACTCGCAGCTCGCGGCCGCGATCGTGCGCCCCTATGTGCGCGCCGAGGTGACCTGGGTGGTGACCATGCACGGCCTGTTCCAGCAGTACTACTACGGGCACCACACGGGCATCGACCGCCACGCCCGCGACGCCTACCGCGACCATCCCTGGTACGAGAGTTGCGTCACCTTCTGCGAGCGCTGGGACCAGACCTCGTTCGACCCGGACTACCCGAGCCACCCGCTCGAGCACTTCGAACCGATGCTCCGCGAGGTCTTCACGCGGCGGCCGTTCGACCCGGCGATCCTGCGCGAGACCTGATCCCACTCGACGACTGCGGGCCGCTGTGTGCCTCGGGTCGGTAGCCTCGTCGGCCGTGAACCAGATGAAGAACCGCCTCCAGGCCCTCACCCTGCTCGACCGGGCCATGGCCGCGATGACCGACGCCGAGCTCGAGGCGTTGGTGGCCTCGCTCCCCGACGACCACCGCGAGGCGATCGACCAGGTGTGCGGCGCCCGCGAAGGGGGCTTCGACGACCCGGCGGCGCGTACCGTCGCGCTGCGCAGCACCGTGGCGCGGGGCAGGATGAACGGTGGCCTCGAACAGATCGCCACGGTGCTCACCGACCAGTGCCTGGCCGACTGCATCACGGCGCTCGGCGACCACGCCGACAACCCCAGCGAGGAGCAGCTCCTCGAGGTGACGCCGGCCCTGGTCGAGTCCCATGGGTTGGCGACGGTGCGGTTGATGCTGGCCACGTCGGTCGCCGGAGAGGCTGCTGCGTCGGTGATGCTCACCCGCGTGCTCAAGCACCACGACGAGCTCGCCATTCCCGCACGCGACGAGGCCGAGGCACCGACCGTGGCGCCGGCGCCCACCGCCGACGAGGAGACCAAGGCTCGCCGCAAGGCGGCCAAGGAGCGCAAGCAGGCCGAGGCCCGCGCCCGACGCGAGCAGCAGGCCCGCGCCCGCAACCGCGCCTGAGCCGACGCAGCGCCCAGCCGGCGTGGGGCGGCTCAGCCGCCGGAAGCGACCCGGCGCTCGTGCTCGAGCAGCCAGGCCTTGGTCGACAGCCCGCCGGCGAACCCGGTGAGCGCCCCCGACGTGGCCACCACCCGGTGGCACGGGACGATGATGCTGATCGGGTTGCGACCGTTCGCCGCCCCCACGGCGCGGGCCTTGTTCGGATCGCCAAGCGCCGCTGCCTGCTGCCCGTACGAGATGGTGGTACCGAACGGGATGCCGCGCAGCACCTGCCACACCTCCTGTTGGAAGGGTGTGCCCTGCGGGTCGAGCGGCAGGTCGAACTCGCTGCGCGTGCCGGCGAAGTACTCCCCGAGTTGGCGCATCGCAACGTCCAGCAGCTGCCGTTGGTGCTCGTCAGGCGCCGACTCACCGGCGCTGGAGGAGCCGCCGAGTCGCGGATCGTCCTCCCACCACACGGCACGCACCCCGACCTCGCTCACGACGACGGTCAGCAGCCCGACGGGCGACCGAAGCGTTGCTGCAGCAAGCTCAGCAGACATGGGATGATCCTTTCATCAGAGGTCCGGTCCGACGCGGTCGCGTCACCGGCATCGCTGCCCGCCACAGGTGGTGCAGCGCGTACGACCGCCACGGTCGCCACGTGTCGGCCCGGCGCGCGACGGCGTCGACACGACCATCACCCGCGAGTCGGGCCATGGTGCGGCGAGCGACGAGGTCGCTCGGCAGGAACACGTCTGGGTCACCGAGCGCCCGCATGGCAACGTACGCAGCTGTCCAGGTGCCCACCCCACGAAGGGCCGTGAGGCGCTCCCCAGCATCGAACCGGTCGCTGCCGATGTCGATGTCGACCCGACCGTCGGCCACGGCGCCGCACGCCTCGACCAATGCTCGGGCGCGCGCTGCAGGCAACGGGAGCCGAGTCGGGTCGAGAGCGGCCAGCGCGTCGGCCGTCGGGAACAACGGTCCGTACGAGCTCTGGTCGCCCACCAGTTCGACGATCCGGCCGAGCAGGGTGCGTGCGCTGGCCACCGACACCTGCTGGCCGACCAGGGCGCGCACCAGCACTTCGACCCCGTCGACAGCACCAGGCGAACGCAACCCCGGATGGGCGCGCACGAGCGGCTCCAACAGTTGGTCGGCGCCGAGGTGGGCATCGATCGCCACCGGGTCGGCGTCGAGGTCGAGCAGCCGACGGCACCGCTGCACCGCAACGGGCAGGTCGGCGACCGCATCGACGCGCAGCGTGCAGATGATCGCCGCCTCTCCGGTCGGCGCAGGGCGCAGGTCCACCGATCCAGCGCCGTGGGGCAGCCGCAGGGTGCGGCGGTATCGGTCCGATGTCGCTTCCTCGACACCGGCGACCGCGCGGACAGCGAGGAAGTCGAACAGCGAGATCGAGTCGAGTGGCTGCCGATGCGCGAGCCGCAGCACGATCTCACCAGTGGCTGGCTGTGCGCTGCGCCGAGCCGCGCGCAGCGCCATCGGTGGCACGGCGAACACCTCGCGCACGGTGTCGTTGAACTGCCGCACACTGCCGAACCCGGCGGCGAAGGCAACCTCTCCAATGGCGAGATCGGAGTGCTCGAGCAACACTCGCGCCGTCTGGGCGCGCTGGGCGCGAGCGAGCGCCAGCGGCCCCGCACCGAGCTCGGCGGTGATCACTCGGGTGAGGTGGCGCTCGCTGTAGCCGAGCCGTCTTGCGAGGCCCGCGACACCGTCGCGATCCACCACCCCGTCAGCAATGAGGCGCATCGCCCGACCCGCCAGGTCGGCCCGCACGTTCCACTCGGGCGAGCCGGGCGAGGCGTCCGGACGGCATCGCTTGCACGCCCGGAACCCCTTCTGCTGAGCCGCTGCCGCTGTGGGATAGAACGACACGTTCCGCCGCTGCGGGGTGATCGCCGGACACGACGGCCGGCAGTAGATGCCGGTGGTCTGCACGGCGGTCACGAACCAGCCGTCGAAACGGGTGTCGCGCGCCACGACCGCCCGGTACCGCTCGTCGTCGTGGTAGGGCTCGTCCACATCCCCAGTCTGCTCGTCGCCAGCGATGACACCTAGCGGGAATCGGACATCTCCACCCGGAGCCCCCGAGGGTCCAGAACGCACACCGACCCCCCCCTCTCAGGAGCGTGCCGTGACGTCGACCCCCACGTGCAGCGTCTGCGGCGCCATGGGGCCGATCACCACACCGCGCACCGGAGCGACGTCGAAGTAGTCGCGACCCCAGGCGCAGGTGACATGCCGACGTGGCGGCAACTGGTCGTTGGTCGGGTCGACGTCGAACCAGCCGAGCACCGGGTCCCAGACCCCGCACCAGGCGTGGGACGCGTCGGTGCCGGCGAGCTTGGGCTGCCCGGGTGGCGGAACGGTCTCGAGGTAGCCGCTCACGTAGCGCCCTGCCAGACCGCGCCCACGCAGCGCTGCCAGCATCAGGTGGGCGAAGTCCTGGCACACCCCACGTCGGGCACGAAGCACCTCCGCCAGCGGGGTCGACACGTCGCTGAACGCCGGGTCGAACTCGAGCGCGGTGTGGATGCGTGTCGACAACCGGGCGATCACGTCGAGCAGCGGTCGCCCGGGCACGAACACATCGCCGGTCAGCTCATCGAGCTCGGCAGACACCGGGGTCGAGCCGGTGGCCGCCACGAACGACCCGACCTCGACGGCGATGTCGCCGCGAGCCGAGCGCAGGAGCGCCGCGACCTCGTCCCACGGTGGCGAGCCCGCCGTCTGGTTCGGGTCGATCACCGGGACCGAGGCCCGCACGATGCAGCGACCGGTGAGCACGAGGTGGTCGTGTGGGCGATGGATGCCCAGTCGAATCACCCGGTTGCCGAACGCGTCGACGAGCTCGGAGCGCTCGTCGTAGCCGGGCTCGACGACCACCTCGGCCGTCTCGACGGTCTGCCACGGCGTATCGCGCGGCAGCAGATGGGCGACGGTGTAGCCGTCGACCATCGGCTTGCCGTACCGGTACTCGGTGCGGTGCACCACCTCGAAGCGCATCTCGGGCGCGAGCGGGACGTCGGGGGTCGGGGCGCTCATCGCTGCCCCAGCGGCACCGGGTTGACCGGATCGGCGAACCAGCGCACCACCACGGCCGCATCGAGCTCGAGCAATGGCCCACGCGCCGCCAGCACGAGCGCATCGAGACCCACCCGTCGGCCGCCCACCACCGCCGGGTCGACCTCGGCGAGCAACGCCCGAGCGGCAGCGTCGACGAGGGCCACCCCTTCCGGCCAGCTCAACGACGAGACGTGCTCGCGGATCCGGTCGAGCTGGAACGCGAGCCCACGCGGGTTGGTGTCGTCGCGCACCAACAGGTCGACGAGCGCGTCGAGCTCGATCTCGCTGCGGTAGCGCCTGCGGTAGGCGACCAGGCTCTCGTGGGCGGCGAGGAGCGCCTCGACCACGGGTTGCACGGCAGGCCCCTCGAGGTCGGCCCCGACGGTGGCCTCGACGGCGCCGAGCAGCGCCAGGGCCCGCTCGAGCCGGCGCCCGAGATCGAGGAACCGCCAGGCCGGGCCGCGCACCGTGCTCTCCATGGCCAGGCCGGCGAGCGCAGCGAGGTCGACGAGCAGCATGTCGAGGTCGTCGACCGCAGCGTCCGCACGCAGCAGGTCCGAGCCGACCCGGGTGAGCCGACCGAGCACCCGTCCGGTGGTGCTCGACAGGAACTGGCGCACCGACGATCCTTCGCGCACCAGCGAACCGAGCTGTTCGACGATGACAGCCCTGGTGGCCGCGGACTCGGCCTCGAGCCTGTCGACCCATGGTGCCGACGCTGTCGCATCGACCGGCGACACCCCCTGCGCGGCCCTGAGCAGCGCGGTCGCGCCGCGGACCCAGCCACCGTCGCCGACAGTCACGAGATCGGGGTCCTGGTCGAGCTGGCCGTCGACGACGCGGGCGGCACGCGCCGCCACCTCGGCTCGCTCGGCCGCACGGCCGGTCCAGTAGAGCGAGTCGGCCACGCGCTTGGGCACCGACCCACCGAAGTCCACCTGCGGAGGCACGACGACAGGAGTTCGCGGCCAGGCGCTCGGCCCGGCACCGGCCACCCACACGTCCTTGGCCCGCTGAGCCGTCGGCTCGGCCGGGTGGTCGCCGTCGCGCAGCACCCGACCCGCGCCACCGGGCAGCACCCACACCCCCGAGGGACCGATCACGGCGTGCAGCCGCACCACGACCCGGCACGGCACGAAGCCGGCAGCCGTGTCGAACAGCGGGGTGGTCGCCAGATCGTCCGACGCCCGCCACGCAGGCAGCAGCAGCTCCTCGCCCAGCAGCAGGCGGGCTGCATCGGCCATGCCGTCACCGACGACCGTCGATTCGACGACGCCGCTACCGAAGGCGTTGGCGAGCGCGACGCCCCCGGCACGGGCCGCCCAGGTGATGGCCGGCACGCCCTGGGTGCCGGCAGCACGCACCTCGAGCGGGTCGAGGCCGCGGTCGTCGACGCGGCGGTAGACGACATCGATCGGCTCGAGCGTGTCGAGTGCCCGCAGCCACACGCGATGCTGGCGCACCACCAGATCGGCACCCTCGGCGAGGTGGAGCCCCATCTGCACGGCCAGGTACGACTGCTCGACGTAGCTCGGATGATCGGGCCCGCCCGACAGCACCACGGTGCGGCTGTCGGCGCGGCCGCCCGGGGCCAGCGCCGCCAGCGCGCGACGCAGCACCGTGGGCGCCTGGACGAGCGCGGCGGTCGACGATTCGCGCAGCTGGTCGGCCATCACCCGGGCCATCACCGAGCGGTTCAGCAGGGCGTACCCGAGGCCGGTCGGCGAGTCGGTGAGGTCGCCCACCACCCGCCACGAGCCGTCAGCGGCGCGCACCACGTCGACGGCGTGGTGGACGAGCCATCTCGGCACCGACTGGCCGATGGCCGACATCCGCAGCGCCGAGGTCGCGGCCAGCGCACCCGCCGGGATGATGCCCTCGCGCAGCAGGCGGCGCGGGCCGTGGAGGTCGGCGAGGACGGCCTCGAGGGCCCGGCTGCGCTGCTCGACCGCTGCAGCGAGCAGATCGAACTCCTCCTCGCCCAGCACGATGGGCACCGGGTCGAGCCGCCACGGCGTGCTGGCCGGCAGCCCCGTCGCTCCCCCGAGGTCGTGGACCAGATGGCCGGCACCCTCGGCATCGAGCATCCGGTCGGCCTGGCGCTGGCGCTCGAGCAGTTCGCCGTGGCGTCCTTCGGCGAGCACCCCGGCCACACCGCGCCACGCCGGGCGGATGCTCCCGTCCGGCGCAACTGCCTCGTCGAACCTGCCATCGGCGGGCCGGTACCGCAACCCCTCGGTCATCACCGCACCGATCGTAGGAACGCAGCAGTCATCGCGTCGCTCACGGTGGCCAGCCCGACCTGGATCGCGTCGGTCGCGGCGTCGAGCGCGGCGCCATCGTCGCCGGCATCGGGCATCGACGCGAGCAGTGCCTCGAGGCGGTCGACCGACGCCAGGGTGCGGTCGCGGTGCGGCAGGTGCTCGAGCGCATGGCGGGCGGCCTGCACACAGCTGGCGACCGAGCGCGGGAACACCTGGTCGAGGAGCAGGAAGCGCACCACGCTGGCGCCCTCCACCGGGCCACGCACGGCGCGCTGATACATCTGCAGGCCGCTGACCGAGCGGAGCATGCCCATCCACTGCACGTCGTCGTGCACCTCGTCCGTCGACCCGCCCCGGGCTGCGGCGAGCAGCCCCGCAGCACGCACACCCACCACCCGAGTCGTCATGTCGGCCCGCTCGAGTGCCCGGCCGAGCGACCACAGGTGGAATGCGGCGTCGCGGCTCATCGCGCTGGTGATGACGCCCTCGATCTGCTGGGAGTCGTGGATCACCCGGCCGAGGAATCGGGCCCGGCTGCGCCGTTCGACGGCACCGTTGGCGTTGGCATGCGAGAACAGGTACAGGTCGTTGACGGCTTGCCACGCCTCGCGTGGCAACACTTCGCGGGTGGTGCGCAGGTTCTCCCTGGCCTGATCGATGCTGCTCGCCACACTGCCGGGGTTCGCCCGCTCGGCCGCCAGGAACGACACGATCGCTGCCTCGTCGGCGCGAGGGTGGGTGATGTCGAACATCGCCCGGCTGCCGGCGATCGCCAGCAGCGGCTCCCAGCTCGAGGCCACCGTCACAGGCAGGTCGACGATCAGTTCGGTGTAGGCCCGCACCACGCGGGCGGTGTCCTCGGCCCGCTCGAGGTAGCGCGCACCCCAGTAGACGTTGTCGGCCACACGCGACAGCAACATCAGTCGGCCTCGACGATCCAGGTGTCCTTGCTGCCGCCACCCTGCGACGAGTTGACGATCAGCGAGCCCTTCCGCAGCGCCACCCGCGTCAACCCACCCGCGGTCACCGACATCGTCTCGCCGCTCAGGATGAACGGCCGCAGGTCGACATGGCGCGACTCGATGCCGTCGGCGCACAGCGTCGGCACCGTCGACAGGGCGAGGATCGGTTGCGCCACCCAGTTGCGGGGATCGGCCTCGATCCGGGCGATGTGCGCGTCGAGCTCGGCCTGCGTGGCGCGGTCGCCGATCAGCAGGCCGTACCCGCCACTCTCGTTGGCCGGCTTCAC
Organism: Ilumatobacteraceae bacterium; assembly: GCA_040398525.1. GTDB lineage: Bacteria > Actinomycetota > Acidimicrobiia > Acidimicrobiales > Ilumatobacteraceae > VFMC01. Next base: position 38,236 of record JBBATY010000027.1, read on the forward strand.
GACCAGCTCGGCGATGTGCTCGATCACGTACTGGCGCTCGTCGGGGTAGTAGCAGCGATACGTGGGCACGTTGGCGATGAGCGGCTCCTCACCGAGGTAGTAGCCGATGATGTCGGGCACCCAGGCGTAGACCACCTTGTCGTCGGCCACGCCGGCGCCCGGGGCATTGGCGATGCCCACGTTGCCGGCACGCCAGGCCCGCATCAGCCCGGGCACCCCGAGCATGCTGTCGGGGCGGAACACCTCGGGGTCGAGGAAGATGTCGTCGACCCGGCGGTACACCACATGCACGCGCTCGAGGCCGTCGATGGTGCGCATGTAGACGCAGTCGTCGTCGCCCACGACGAGGTCGGCACCCTCCACCAGCGCTGCGCCCATCCGTTGGGCGAGGAACGAGTGCTCGAAGTAGGCCGAGTTGAAGATGCCCGGGGTGAGCACGGCGATCGTCGGCTCGTCGACTCCGGCCGGGGCGATCGAGACGAGCATCCGGTTCAGCTCGTCGGTGTACGAGTCGACCGGCAGGATGCTCTGCCTGGCGAACAGGTCGGCGAACACGCGCTTGGAGATGGCCCGGTTCTCGAGCATGTAGCTCACCCCGGACGGCACCCGCAGGTTGTCCTCGAGGACGTACATCGTTCCGTCGGCGCCGCGCACGAGGTCGCTTCCGGAGATGTGCGCCCACACCCCGTGAGCCGGGTTGACGCCGCGGCACTCGGGACGGAAGTTCACGGAGTGCTCGAGCAGGTCGGCCGGGAACACGCCATCGGCGATGATCCGTTGGTCGTGGTAGATGTCGTCGATGAAGGCGTTGATCGCGGTGAGCCGCTGGCGCAGCCCGGCCTCGATGCGGCGCCACTCGTCGGCCGCGATGATGCGCGGGATGATGTCGAATGGCCAGGCCCGGTCGATGCCCCGACCGTCGGAGTAGACGGTGAAGGTGATGCCCTGGGTGAGGATGTCGATCTCGGCGAGACGCTGACGTTCGCGCAGCTCGTCGAGCGCGAGGGCGCGCAACTGCTCGACCAGCACCGTGGCGCCCGGGCGCGCCGAACCGTCGGCAGCCACCAACTCGTCCCACGCCCCCGCCTGGGCCGCTACCTCGCTCATCGTCACCCCCCTCGCCGTCAGCGTCGCCGCGCACCGTTTCCGGTCCGTGTGCGAACTATGACACGTTCGTGAACCCGTGCTGCAGGCCGCGGCAGCGCTGACGCCTGCTCGCGGGCTCACTCCGGTCAGGCGTCGACGATCTCGAGGCGGACCCGCTTGTTGCCCTTGCCCTTGTTCTCGAGCTTGGTCACCGTGATGCGGCCCACCTCGGCGGTCGAACGCACGTGGGTGCCACCGTCGGCCTGCTTGTCGAGCCCCACGATGTCGACCACGCGGATCTCGCTCACCGACTCCGGGATCATGTTCACCTTGGTGCGGATCAGGTCCGCATCCTGCACGGCGGTGTCGCGAGGCAGGAACTGCACCTCGATCGGGCGGTCGGCGGCGAGCTCGGCGTTGACGAGCTCTTCGATGCGTGGCCCGAAGCCGTCGGGCACCGGGTCGAACTCGAAGTCCATGCGCGCCGCCAGCGGCTCCATGTTGCCGCCGGTCACCGGTACCCGCCACTCGTTCCAGATCACCCCGCACAGCACGTGCAGGGCGGTGTGGGTGCGCATCAGCCGATGCCGCCGGTCCCAGTCGATCGTTCCCTCGACGACATCGCCGACGCTCGGCAGCGGCCCGCCGTCGAGCGAGTGCCACACCAGGTCGCCTTCCTTGCGCACGTCGACGACCGTCAGGCCTGCGAGCAGCCCCGTGTCGTGCGGCTGGCCGCCACCGGTCGGGTAGAAGGCGGTGCGGTCGAGCGCCACGGCACCCTCGCGGGTGTCCACCACAGTGGCGTTGAACGACACCTGGTAGGCGTCGCGCAGGTAGAGCAGCTCGGTCACGGCGCTGCCGTCAGCCCTGACCGGCCTGGGGTTCCTTCGGCAGGCCGAGCACGCGCTCGCCGACGATGTTGCGCTGGATCTGGCTGGTGCCACCCCAGATGGTCTCCGAGCGGCTGAAGAAGAAGGCGCTCATCATCGGGCTGACGGGGTAGCCGGCGCGGCGCTTCTCGCGTGCCGTGCCCGGCCACGAGGCCTGCGGGCCCGAGTCGACCAGCATGGCGTGGGCGCCGTGGATGTCGAGGGCGAGCTCCATGGCTTCCTTGTGCATCTCGCTCCAGAACATCTTGTTGCTGGCACCGAGCGCGGCGACACCAGGGTCCTTCACCCCGGCCAGGGTGGTGGCGAGCGAGCGGAGGCCGTTGATGCGCAGGATCTGGATCTTGGTGAAGTAGCGCATCAGCCGCTGGCGCACGTCGCCGTGGCAGATCGTGCCGTTGGCCTCGGCGGCGGCCACCATCAGCTTGTACTCCTCCTCGAAGCGGCGGTAGCCGGTGGTGGCGCTCATCCCGCGTTCGAACGCGAGGGTCGAGTTGGCCACCTTCCAGCCGTTGTTCACACCGCCGACGACGTTGTCCTTCGGGCACCGGGCGTCGGTGAAGAACACCTCGCAGAACTCGGCGGTGCCGTCGGGCTGGACGATGCCGCGCACCTCGACGCCCGGCTGGCGCATCGGCACCAGCAGGTAGCTGATGCCCTTGTGCTTGGGGGCATCGGCGTCGGTGCGGGTGAGCAGGAAGCAGTAGTCGGCGTGGTGGCCGCCGGTGGTCCACACCTTCTGGCCGTTGATCACCCATTCGTCGCCGTCGAGCACGGCCTGGGTCTTGAGCGATGCCAGGTCGCTACCGCTGTTGGGCTCGCTGAAGCCCTGGCACCAGCGCATCGAGCCGTTCAGGATGCGCGGCAGGAACTCCTTCTTCTGCTCCTCGGTGCCCCACTGCAGCAGTGTGGGGCCGACGAGGGTGTCGCCGAAGAAGTCGGCCCGCAGCGGCGCCTTGGCGCGGGCGAACTCCTCGGACAGCACGACGCCTTCCATGGTCGACAGGCCCTTGCCGCCGTACTCCTTGGGCCAGGTGGCACAGATCCAGCCACCCTCGTAGAGCTTGCTCGGCCAGGCCTCGTTGAACGCCTTGCGATCGTCGGAGCTCATCTCGAAGCCTTCGTCGAACCAGCCCGCCGGCAGGTTGGTCTCGAGCCAGGCACGGATCTCGGTGCGGAACGCTTCTGCTTCGGGGGTGTAGCTCAGCTGCATGGCTCCAGTATTGACCCGCGGGTCAAGTCGCGGGAAGTCGAGCCGGAGTGACGGCTGGCCGCCGGTTCACAGCACGTTCACATGCGGGCGACAGACGGGAAACGAGGGGTCCGTACGGTGCCCTCATGGCCATGCCTGCACCTGCCGCCGAGGTCGACCCGGGGCCAACCCCTCACGGCACGGTGTCCCTCGGCGCGCAGGAGCGGGCGGTGCTCGCCGTGCTCGTGGCGAATTCGCGCCGCGTGGTGGGCCGACGCGAGATCAGCAGGGCGGCCGGTCTGGCCGAACTGTCCGAACGGCGCTGCGACAGCCTGCTCGTCGGCATCCGCCGGGTGCTCGGCAACGACGCCGTCGTCACGGTGCGGTCCCGCGGCTGGATGCTGGC
>JBBATY010000028.1:0-40401 GCA_040398525.1 Ilumatobacteraceae bacterium
GCCGGGGCTGCGGCCCACTGCACCGCGAGCGAGGGCTCCGCATCGGCGGGGAGCAGTTACGGTGCGGAACATGAGCGAACCAAACCAAGTGATCGACGCCGACTATGTGGTCGTCGGGGCAGGTGCGATGGGCATGGCGTTCACCGACGTCATCCTCACCGAGACCGATGCCTCGGTGGCGCTGGTCGATCGACACGCCAAGCCGGGCGGCCACTGGAACGATGCGTATCCGTACGTGCGACTGCACCAGCCGTCGGCGTTCTACGGGGTCAACTCACTGCAGCTCGGCAGTGCTCGCAAGGACAGCCAAGGTTGGAACGAGGGGCTCTACGAGTTGGCCTCTGGCGCCGAGGTGCTGGCCTACTACGACCACGTGATGCATCGTCAGTTCCTCCCGTCGGGACGCGTCCAGTACTTCCCGATGTGCGACTACAGCGAGAGCGACGGCAGCCGGCGGTTCGTGTCGCGCGTGTCGGGCACGCAGTTCGAGGTGGCCCCGTCGGCCACCATCGTCGATGCCACCTACATGAACGTCACCGTCCCCTCCGTGCGGCCGCCGGTGTACGACGTCGCACCCGGTGTGCGCTGCATCCCGCCGAACGACCTCCCCGCTGTCAGCCGTCCGGCCGACGGATACGTCGTCGTCGGCGCCGGCAAGACCGGAGCCGACGCATGTCTGTGGCTGCTCGCCAACGGTGTCGACCCGACCGAGATCTCGTGGATCATGCCGCGCGACTCGTGGTACCTCGACCGGGCACTCATCCAGCCCGGCGAGTTCTTCGCCACCACGGCGCGCGGCTTCGCCGCGCAGTTCCGGCACATCGCCGAGTCGACGTCGATCGACGATCTGTTCGACCGGCTCGAAGGGGCCGGGCTCCTGCTCCGGATCGACACCACGGTGCGGCCGACCATGTACCGCTGCTCGACAGTGACCGTGGCCGAGCTCGAGCAACTGCGACGCATCACGAACGTGATCAGGATGGGCCGCGTCCAACGGATCGACGCCGACCGCATCGTCCTCGACGGGGGTTCGGTGCCGACGTCGCTCGACACCGTCCACATCGACTGCACCGCCGACGGCCTCGAGCGACGCCCGGCGCGACCGGTGTTCGAGAACGGACGGGTGACACTGCAGACGGTGCGGCACTGCCAGCAGGTGTTCAGCGCCGCCTTCATCGCGCATGTCGAGGCTGCCTACGACAGCGACGACCGCAAGAACCAGTTGTGCGGCGTGGTGCCCCACCCCGACAGCCACACCGACTGGCTGCGCACGGCATTCGGGAACGCCATGAACACGGCCCAGTGGTCGGCCGACCCGGCGCTGCAGCAGTGGCTGGCCGAGTCGCGGCTCGACGGCTTCAGCAGCACGGACGCACCGAGCGACGAGGTGATCGGCCTCGTCCTCGAATACGCCGAGCCCGCCATCGGAAAGCTCGTGCACTACCTCGCCGAGCTCGACGCACACTGACTCGTCGCTCGGGCCACTCGTACCGCTCGTAGCTCGGGCCAACCCGGCAACCACGGCGCCGGCAGCAGCGGGCCGCGGCCGCGCACCCTGTCTGGGTCGAGTCACCTCCAACTACATTCGGCCGAATGACCGAACGGGGACCTTCCTCCTCCACGAGCGGAGCGTGGCCGCCTGCGTCGCCTGCCGACGCGCTGAACACCGTTGCGCACTTCGCACTCGACACTGCACCGGATGATCTGCCCCACGCGGCGATCGACGCCGCCCGGTGGTTCCTCCGCGACCTCGTCGCGACGGCCGCGTCGGGCAGCGGCACCGCGATGGCCACCATCAGCCGCACGGTCGCTGCTCGGTCGGGCCCACGACCCGACGGTGCCCGGGTGCTGTTCGGTGGCTCCGACCGTGTCGACCCGGCGTTGGCGGCCTTCGCCGGCGCGGCGACGATCGACTCGTTCGACGCGCACGACGGCCACGTGCTCACCAAAGGCCACACCGGGGTCGCCGTCCTGCCGGCTGCGCTCGCCGCCATCGACCGCAGCCGGCAGCCCGTCTCCGGGCGGGCGCTGCTGACCACCCTCGCCGTCGGGTACGAGATCGGCATCCGCGCCGGCATCGCCAGCCACCGCACGGCAGCCGACTACTTCACGTCGGGGTCGTGGAACTGCATCGCCGCTGCGACCGCAGTGGGACGGCACAGCGACCTCGACGTCGACCGGCTCGGTCAGGCGTTCGGCATCGCCGAGTTCTCGTCGCCACGCGGCCTGATGATGCGCTGCATCGACGAACCGACCATGGTGAAGGACGGCTCGTGCTGGGGCGCCCAGATCGGCGTGCAGAGCGTCGACCTGGCCCAACTCGGCTTCACTGCGTCACGTCCCGAGACGATCGCCCTCGGCAGCGTTGCCGATGTGTGGGCCGACCTCGGCTCGCTGTGGCGGATCCACGAGCAGTACATCAAGGCGTACCCGGTGTGTCGATGGGCGCAACCGGCCATCGAGGCAGCCCGTTGGTGCGCCGGCCAGCCCGGCTTCGCGCTCGACCAGGTCGACCGCATCACCGTCGCCACGTTCGCCGCCGGGTGCCGGCTCGCCCACGCCCACCCTCGATCGACCGAGGAGGCCCAGTACAGCCTGCCGTTCCCTGTGGCCGCAATGCTCGTGCACGGCGACCTCGGCCCCCGACGCATCGACGGCGAGGGACTGGCCGACCCACAGGTGCTCGGTCTCGCAGCCAGGATCGAGCTCGTCGAAGACCCGACGGCGAACGCCCGTTTCCCGCACGAGCGATGGGCATCGGTCGAGGTGACGCTGGCCGACGGCCGCACCATCGCCTCGCCGTCGATGCGAGCACGCGGCGACGCCGAGGAACCGCTGTCGCCCGCCGAGCTCGACGTGAAGTGGGACGAGCTCGTACCCGCATCGCTGGGCGACGGGCGAGCGCGGCACCTCAAGTCACTGGTCGACGGGGTGGCCGACCTCGACGACATCGAGCCACTGCTCGAGGCGATCTACCGACCCACCTGAGGCCAGCGCGGCACGGACGGCATAAGGTCACCTCGGTCGCGCCCGGCGTCGTGCGAAGAACGGCCGGGTGGGGCCGATCGGGTCGAGCAGCGAAGGGTGGGGGCATGCGCAACGTGCGGTTCGTCGGCATCGGCGTCGCAGTGCTGCTCGTTGCCGCAGGCGTGGTGGTCGTCCTGGCGCAGCGCCCCGACACCGACCCCAGCGACGACGCCGTCGCCGTCGCTGTCGGCGACGGACCGATCGGGGTGGCCTTCGACGGGACGAGCATCTGGGTCACCAACTCGCTGTCCGACACCGTGTCGCGGATCGACCCCGCCACCGACACGGTCACCGCCACCATCGACGTCGGCGACGGCCCCTACGGTGTGGCTTCCGACGGCACCAGCATGTGGATCGCCAACGTCTTGTCCGACGCCGTGACCACCATCGACCCGACCACCGGCACGGTCACTGCCACCATCGATGTGGGCGACGGCCCGATCGGCGTCGCGTTCGACGGCACCAGCATCTGGATCACCAACCGAGCGTCGGACACCGTGTCGAAGATCGACCCGACCACCGGCACGGTCACCGCCACCGTCGACGTCGGCGACGGCCCCTATGGCGTGGCCTCCGACGGCACGAGCGTCTGGGTCGCCAACTCGCTCTCCGACACCGTGTCGCGGATCGACCCCGCCACCGACACGGTCACCGCCACCATCGACGTCGGCGACAACCCGGTCGGCGTGGCCGTCGGCGGCACCGACGTCTGGGTGGCCAACCTCGGGTCCGACACGGTCTCGCGGATCGACCCGGCCTCCGCGACGATCGTCGCGACCATCGGCGTCGGCGACCAACCGTCCGGGGTGGCGTTCGACGGCCGCCACCTCTGGGTCACCAACTACGGATCAGGCACGGTGACGCAGATCGAACCGACCACGGGAGACGTGACCGCCACCAGGCGGATCGGAACGAGGCCGTTCGGGATGGCCTTCGACGGCCGCCACCTCTGGGTGGCCGACATCTCGTCGGGTGTCGTGGCGAAGCTGGTCGCAGCCACGTCCGATCTCGTCGGCCCGTGATGACCGATCAGCGACGACCGATCGGCGACGACCATCACCGTTAGGCTCGGCGCATGGCTGCCCACCGCATCCGCATCACCTACTGCGTGCCTTGAGACTATTCCGACCGCGCCGTGCGCGCGGCCCACGATCTGTTGCACGACTACCAGCACGTCATCGCCGAGTTGACCCTCGTCACCGGCTCGCAGGGCGTGTTCGAGGTGGAGGTCGACGGTGCGACGCTCTACTCGAAGAAGGCCACCGGCCGCCATGCCGAGCCGGGTGAGGTGCTTGCGTTGTTCCGCGAGCACATCGTGCCCGGTGTGACCGTCTACGAGCGCTGACCGACTTGCGGCACAATTCCGATCTTGCGGCGTCGCGGGTGCACGCGATCAGCTCACCGTCACCTTCGCCAGACGGGCGGAACCATCGATGGTCACGAGGAGCCATGCAGTGCCATCGGCAGCAGTGACGAGCCGCTCGGCCGCCGTCGCTCCGAGCAGTTCGGCGATCGCAACCGCACCGACCTGGTCTCCGGTGTCGCTGACGAGATGGAGCCGCCCAGCCTCGGCGTCGAGCACGCACGCGACGGGACCACACCGACCGAGACCGTCGATCCCGAGGTATCCGTCGGCGGCGGTCGGGTCGGAGCTTCCCTGCGTCCATTCGGGCTGGCCGTTGGTCAACCGCACCACCAGGGCGCCGTTCTCGCCTCGAATACCGAGCAGGTAGCTCCGACCTTCCTCGGCTACGTCGACCACCTCGAACGGTAACCGTCCGCGCTGATCCGCGGCGCAGCCGCGAGCGCCGAAGTTGACGAGCGAAGCCTGCCCGCCGCGTCTCCAGGTCACCGCAGTGCTGTCAGCTGCCGAGAGACGGACCCGATCGAGCAACAGTTCGCACTCGATGAACGAGCCATCAGGGGTGATCAGCCCGCCACCATCTGGTCCGGTCCCGGCGAGGGCCCCGGCGGGCGCCGCCGAGATCGATGCCACATCGATCGGGAAGCTCGATCGAGCCGTGACAGCCTCATCGACTGCGAGCACGCATGCGTCATCGCTCGACAAGGCCCGCACCGACCCAGCCGACAGCACGAACACATGGCCGTCGCTCGCTGCCAGATCGGTTGCCCCGGCCAGCTCCGCGTCGGCGCCCACGCAGAGCATCGGCGTGACGGTTCGAGCACCCACCTGGACCGGCGCGAGCTCGTCGGCCACGACGCTCGAGCCCGTCACGGCGGTGGTCGCGGCTGCGCCAACGGTTGTCTCCGTCGGCCCGGCGGTGGTCTGGGGCGCGACGGTGGTAGCCGGCGTGACGACCGAGGTCGGCGGCAGAGCGTCAGCATCCTCTCCGCCTCCCGACGCGAGGAGCAACCCACCGATCACCGCAGCGGCGACGCCAGCGAGCGTCACGCCGACCACCAGACCGCGCTTGCCCGACCTGCGCACCTCGGTGGTTCTGTCACGAGTGCTGCGCGATGCGGCGGCCGGCACCACCTGGTCGCTGACGGCAGCAGCTGCCACCGGCATCGAGCCGTGCGCCGCTGAAGACGATACAGCCACTCGAGAGTCGCCATCCGCCGCGAGCGACTGCACCGTGCCGAGGGCGATCGAGAAGGCCGGATTGGTGGTCGTGAGCACCGGTCGATCGGTGTGCTCGGCGACCATCTGCCCGATCAACGGAATCCGCGACGAGCCCCCCACGAGCAGCACGCCGTGCACATCGGCCCAGCTCGCCCCGGTCGACGACACGACCCGGTCGAGCACGGCCAGGGAGTCCATCAGCCGGGGACGGATCATCCCCTCGAGCTCGGCGCGGGTGAGGCGCACGCTGCTGCGCACCGAGGGAAGCAGCACCGGGATCTCGACCTCGGTGTCGGCCGACAGCGCCTCCTTCGCCCGCCGGCATTCGTCCCGCAGCCGGCTCAGTGCGGAAGCTGTCTCCGGGTCGCCGGCATCTGCCGTAGCCACTACGCCGCCCAACGATGTGTCGACGTGGTTGAGGATGGCTTGGTCGATGTCGACGCCCCCGAGCCGCTCCACACCCTCCGGGGTTCCGACGATCTCGAGCACGTCTGTGGCGCGCACGACAGCAGCATCGAACGTGCCACCTCCGAGGTCGTACACGGCGACGAGCGAACCGGACGGCACACGGTCGGCGTTGGCTCGGGCCGCAGCGACTGGCTCGGGCACGAGGACGACATCGGGATAGCCGACGTCGCCGGCCGCTGCCCGCAACACGTCGAGTCGGAACGGGCCCCACGCCGCCGGGTGGGCGAGCGCCAGTCTGGCCGGACGCTTCCCCTCGATCGCCGTCGTCCGCTCGATCACCTCCCCGAGCAGACGGGCGGTGAGCTCTTCGGCCGACCACGCCCGGCCACCGAGGACGATTGGTGCAGGGTCGCCGAAGCGGCGCTTGAACTCGCGCACGGCTCGAGCCGGATGCGTGGCAGCGCGACGTTCAGCCGCCTCGCCGACGATGAGCTCGCCGTCGTCGCGCGCGGCGAGCACCGAGGCGAGTGCTTGCGACTCGGTGCCGAGCTGCACCACACGACTGGCACCGTCACGGCGCACCGCTGCGGCCGTGTACGTGGTGCCCAGGTCGACTCCCAACTCGTACGGCATCTCCGCTCCTCCGTGGTCGGGCCGATCTTAGGTGGCCCGACCACGACCTCGGCCGAGCAGGTCGTGCAGCGTGACTACCATCTGTCGCCGAGGAGGGCGACATGACCGATTCCCGAGCCGGTGCCGTGCGCGCGCTGTACCCGAGCAGACTGCTGCTCCCTGTCCCTGCGTTCACCTTCGAGGTGCCCGACGGATGGAACGTCCAGGAGTTCCCCCAAGCACTCGCCATGGTGGCACCCCCTGAGCCGGTGGACGGGTTCCATGTGAACGCGTTGATCACCGCACGGCGGGTCTCCATGAACGCCAACCTGGCGCGCATCGCCCAGGTCGCCCTCGCTCGACAACGCCGACGTCACCCCGACCTGCGTGTCGAGAGCGAGAAAGTCGGAAGGTTCGGCCAGCGCTCCACCTACCTGCGGGCACTCGCCCTGACGGCTGGTGAGCCAGCCAGGCACGTGGCACAGGTGCAGGCGTTCTTCTTCGCGCCCGCTGTCGAAGGCCGAACAGTCACCGACCTGTTCACCGTCGTGGGCACCTGCCCGGACGAGCATGCCCGCGACATCGTGCCCAGCTTCCTGAAGGTCATCGCGTCGTTCGACTTCGTCCCGACGCCATCGGAGTTCGTGCCCCGCGTGCAGTGATCGGCACCCCCGGCCGGATCGGGAATCCTCCCGATGCGGCCCGACCGTCCCACGTCTACCGTCACCGACGTGAAGTCCATCCCGGATCAGACCCGCGGCGACGGCAACAACCACAACAGCTCTGGCGGCGGTGGTGGCGGCGGCAACAAGGACGACGACGACCAGGGCTGGTTCGACAAGATGGTCGACGACGTCACCGACTGGGTCGAAGGTGCAGCCGAGGACGTCGTCGAGTTCCTCGATGACGCCGGCGATGCGGTCTCGGATGCGGTCGAGGATGCGTGGGATGCCGTCGAGGACGCGTGGAACTCCACCGTCGGCCCGGTCGTCGACGAGGTCCTCGAGACACTCGAGGAGGCCGGCATCTTCGACCTCATCGACGACGTCACCCTCGGCGCGATCGACATCGAGTACGACGGCGAGAACCTCTCCGTCGACCTCGGCATCGAAGGAGTGGCCGAGATCAGCATCGATGTGGGCTCGGACGGGCTCCTCATCGATGTCGACACCATCGCCGGCGGAGCCAACGTCGGCATCGGCTCGGACGGATCGCTCGAGGTCGGCATCGAAGTCGGCATCGAAGGGATCGCCTCCGTGGACGGGTCGGCAGGGGTCGACGGCGACGGGAACGTGTCCTTCGAGTACGAAGTCGAGGCGCACATCCCGGTTCCGAGCGGCGGCACCGTGGATGTGGAGGTGTCGGCCGGCTTCGAGGAGTTCGAGGACGGCTTCCTGATCGAAGGGTCGGGCACCGTCGGCTACACGACCGCGGGCGGCCAGACGGTCGGGATCGGTGTCCACGGCAGCCACGAGCAGCATGGCGACGAATCGACCACCACGGTCGGGGTGCACGGCCACGCAGGCCAGAAGGGCATCGCCGAGGGCTACTTCTCGCTCGACCACACCACCGAGCGCGACGGCGACGACAAGGAGAGCGGGACGAGCCTCACCGCAGGAATCGACTCCGTCTTCGGCGACACCGAGACCACGACACCGCTGTCGGGATCGGACGACGACTCGGGTGGCGGCCGACGCAATGACGGCGGGAACGACAACCAGAACACCGGCACCCGACCCGACAACCAGAACACCGGCACCCGACCCGACAACGATGACAAGGACGACGACATGGGCGACAACGACAACCAGAACACCGGCACCCGACCCGACAACGATGACAAGGACAACGACATGGGCGACAACGACAACCAGAACACCGGCACCCGACCTTCAGGTGGCGGAGATGACACCGGTGAGGTGACCGGCACCGTCGGCTTCGGGACCGAGCTCGACGTCGACGTCACGCATACACCCCGATTCAACCGTGTACCGGACCAACACCGCGCAGGTGACGTTGCCGATGACATCGATGCCTTCACGCCTCGCGACCGGCCCGACACACCCAGGCGGCCGGGCGGCATCGACAACACCCCGCGTGACCGCGAACGAGCTGCGGACGTCGAGCTGAACCCCACCCGCCTGGGGCCAGACGACGTGGCCCCTCCGACCGTCGAGGCCGACCTGGGACGGCGCGGACCGGTCGCCGACGCCGACGACCGCACGCCGGGCCACCAGAGCCCACCTCGCCGAGGCGGTCGTGACGGCGACGGTGACGACGCATCGGCGAGCTCCGACGATGGCCTCGACGTCTTCGACGGCGGCGGCAAGCCGAACGCCAACTACACGGAGGTCGAATGGACCTACGCCGTCGGCGAGCCCGAGCCCGATGCCCCCACCGGACGCGCGGAAGAGCTCTCGCTGGACCGCATCGTCGGCGACGCCTTCGACAAGGTCACTGCTGTCGTTGCCGAGGAGTACACCACCGGACGGCCCAACCTGGATGAACACAGCCCTGACGCCAAGTTTGAGGAGGTCTCCTTCCCGGACCTTCCCCCTCTCAACAAGGTGAGCACATCGAGGGATACCCCCGAGGTGATGGCCGCCGCCGCACAGGACGATGGCCTTCCGCTCGTGAACAACGAGAACATCCCGGGCCTCCAGGACCCGGCAGCCGCGGGCGACGGCTACATTGCCGACGACGATTGGCAAGCGCCCGTCGTCTGAGCCCCCCGATGACCGATACCGACCCGGCGACGAACGACGAGATCTTCGACGCGCTGGCGGGCGCTGCCGCCCGCACCGGGCGGCGTGACCTCGCCGAGCGTGTCGCAGCGGCCAAGGCGCGCGTCGTGCGGCCATCGACCATCGTCTGCGTCGTCGGTGAGTTCAAGCAGGGCAAGAGCTCGCTCGTCAACGGCATCCTCGGGGCCGAGGTGTGCCCCGTCGATGACGACCTCGCGACATCCGCCGTCACCCTGGTGCGCTACGCCGACGCCCCGTCGACGGTCGTGCACACCAGAGTGCGCGGCGAGCAGGCGACCACACGCGTGCCACCGACCGAGCTGCGGGCCTACGTCACCGAAGCCGGCAACCCCGGCAACCACCTCGGGGTGGAGCGGGTCGATGTGGGCATGCCGAGCCGGGCCCTGGCGAGCGGACTCGTCGTCGTCGACACCCCCGGTGTCGGCGGACTGGGCGCTGGACATGCTGCCGCGACACTGGCCTTCCTGCCGTTCGCCGACGGGTTGGTGTTCGTCAGCGACGTGAGTGCCGAGCTCTCCGCACCGGAGTTGGCCTTCCTGCGCGAGGCGTCGACGCTGTGCCCGTCGGTCATCATCGTCCAGCCGAAGATGGACATCGTGCCCGAGTGGCGACGCATCGTCGAGATCAACCGCAGCCACCTCGAACGTGCGGGGCTGAAGATGGCAATCCATCCGGTGTCGACCGAGCTACGGATCCAGGCACTCGACTCCGGCGACCGCACGTTGAACGACCGGTCCGGATACCCGGCGATGCTCCGTTCGTTGCAGGAGACGGTGATCGGCCCGGCCAGGCGTGCTGCCACGCAACAGGCGTGCGCCGACGCCCGAGCGGTGGTGGAGCAACTCCGGGCAGGGCCTCGGGCAGAGCTGGCCGTCATCGACGACCCGAGCCTGCGCGACGCGCTCGTCGAGCAGGCTGCCGAAGCCAGCCGACGCCTCGAACAGCTCCGTGGGCCCGGGTCGCGCTGGAGCACGGTGCTCGCCGACCGCACCGCCGACCTCTCGTCGCGCACCAACTTCGAGCTCCGCGTCGCCACTCGCGAGATCAGCCGCTCGTTCGAGGAGCGCATCGAGACACTGAAGACCGCCGAAGAGTGGGAGGCCACCGCCCGTGAGCTGCAGACAGCGGCAGCCGAGGCCGTGGTCGGCCTGTTCACCACGGTCGAACGTGCGCGCCACGAGCTGCAGGTCGAGATCGCCGAGCTCCTGGGCGCCGACGACGTCGGCGTCGTGGGTGGCGAGCAGCGCACCGGGTCGTTCGACGTGTCGCAGTTCTGGCGGGGGCGCGCCCTCGAACAGGGCTCGGCAGCAGGACGGACCGCGACCACCGGCCTCACCGGCTTGCGCGGCGCGCAGAGCGGCGTGATGCTGCTCGGCACGGTGTCGCAGTTCCTCCCCGTTGCCGCAGCGACGTTCCTGGTGGCCAACCCGGTGCTGCTCACCGCCGGGGCCGTGTTCGGCGGGCTGCAGCTGTTCGAGGACCGCAAGCGGAAGTTGGCCACCCGTCGCCAGACGGCACGCACCCAGCTCCGTCAATTCGTCGACGACCTGGCGTTCGAGGTCGGCAACGAGGTCAACGGGCTCGTGCGCACGCTGCAACGTGAACTGCGCGACAGCTTCAGCACGCTCATCGGCGAACTGCAACGCACACTCACCGAGTCGGCGAGACGCGCCGCCAACGTCGCCGGTGTCGACGATCGGGAGTGGGCACAACGACGCGCCCGCGCGATCGCCGAACTCGACGAGCTCGACGGCATCGATGCCGTGCTCGCAGCCGAAACGGCGGCAGAGGAGGCCACATGAGATCGACCCCCGCTGCCGTCGACCGGGTCGCTACGGCCTGTGACGACGCGGTCCGGGCGACGGCCGGGACTGCCCTCGCCGCGGATGCAGCCGCCGTGCGCGACCGGTTCCACGGTCCCCTGCGGGTCGCGATCGCAGGACGGGTGAAGGCCGGTAAGAGCACCCTGCTGAACGCGCTGGTCGGCGAGCGCCTCGCTGCCACCGACGCCGGTGAGTGCACACGGATCGTCACGACCTATCACTGGGCCGAGGGCTACGAGGTCGAGGCGTCGACGGCAGCGGGTGAGCGCCGGCCGCTGCGCTTCCGCCGCAGCGACGGATCGCTCCAGATCGACGTCGGGAGCGTCGAGCCCACCGAGCTGGAGTCGATCGACGTCGGCTGGCCGGCGCGATCGCTCCAGCGGCTCACGTTGGTCGACACACCGGGCCTCGCCTCACTCGACGAGTCGACCTCGCGGCGCACCGTCGACTTCCTCGACGCCGACCACGGCACCGGTCCCGGCGCCGACGCCGTGATCTACCTGATGCGCCACCTGCACCACTCCGACACCGAGTTCCTCGGGGCGTTCATGGATCGTCGCGTGGTCGGAGCATCCCCGATCAGTTCGGTAGCGGTCCTCTCGCGAGCCGACGAGATCGGCGCCTGCCGTCTCGATGCGCTCGACTCCGCCAGCCGCATCGCAGCGCGCTACGCCACCGAACCGGCGATCCGCACCCTGGTCTCCGGTGTGCTTCCGATCGCCGGGCTACTCGCCGAGACCGGGCTCACCCTGCGCGAGGACGAGGTCGCCGACCTGCGGCTGCTCGCCTCCATGCCGGCCGACGAGAGGGCAGTGTTCGTGCGCAGCGTCGACGACGTCCGCGACGTGAACCTGTCACCGCTCACCGCCGAGCGGCGCACCACCCTCCTCGACCGGTTCGGGCTGTACGGGCTGCGCTTCTGCATCGACCGGTTGACGGCCGAGCCCGGGCTCAGCGCGACCGGCCTGTCGCGGGCCATGGTCGAACGCTCGGGCCTCGGCGAGCTCCAGCGCGTGCTCACCACCCAGTTCGCCAGCACCGGTCGCCTGCTGCAGGCACGCAGCGCCGTGCGCGGCCTGCGCCAGCTGGCCCGCGCACTCGAGGCGCATGCACCGGCGGAGGCTGCGAACCTGGCGCGCACGGTGGAGGAGATCGAGACGTCGTCCGGGGACTTCACCCGCCTGGCTGCTGCGCATCTTGCCGCGTCCGGGGCAGCGGCGCTGTCGGACGACGCGAGAGCGGAAGCCACCCGGCTGTTGCTCGCTGCCGATCCCGAGAGCGAAGTGGCCCACATGGCACAGCACGCGCTGCTCGACAGCATCGAGCGATGGCGCGCTCGGGCAGGTGGGGCCTTCGCCGACACCGCACTCGTCACCGTGTGCGAGGCGATGGCTCGTGTCTACGAGGTCGCGTACGCCGCCACCTTGCGGTGACGCACCGACCGATGATCAGCTCGACGGGCCCCGCGAGCTGTCGTCGCTGTCATCGCTGTCCTCGTCGAGCAACGCGTCGATCCCTGCCTCGACGAGGAACCGTCGCTGGTCGGCAGTGAGCGTGCCGTGGGCCAGCTCGATCGCTCCCCACGGGTCGTCGGTCTCGAGGTCGATGTCGTCGAGCGGATCGTCGAGGTCGTCCGGGGCGAACCCGAGCTCGGCCAGCCATCTCTCGATCTCGTCCCAGGTCATCGGTCGTCCTCCGGTTCGGCGCGCGCCACCAGCACCGCCAACTCGGCGCGTGATCGCAGCCCGAGCTTGCGATAGATGGCCTGTAAGTGAGCATCCACGGTCTTCACGCTGAGGAACAGCGTCGCCGCTGCGTCACGATTCGACAACCCCGATCCGACCGCTCTCGCCACACGACGCTCGGCCTCCGTGAGGGCAGCGAGGCCCAGGGAGGGTGCCGGCTGCACGCCGGCTGCGACCTCCCGACGGGACCGGGCAGCTGGGTCGGAGGAGAGGCGCGCCGCGTGGTGCCATGCAACGGCCGCAGCGCGCACCTGTCCCCGCCCAGCGAGGTGCCGCGCCAGCAGCTCGAGGTCGGCGGCGATGTCCTCGTCGGGGCCAGCCGCCGACGCTGCGAGATGGCGCACCCGTCGCGCCGCATCAGTTGCACCGTCGAGCGACAGCGCAAGTGCCCGGTGCGCGGCCCGACGGCTGGGTGGAGCCAGGAGGTGGTAGGCGGTGACGCGGCGCAGCGGGTGGTCGAACACGACACGGCCGTCGCTGACCACGACCACCTCCGCCTCCTCTGCGGCATCGAGCGCCGAGGGGTCGTCCCCCAGGCGACGAAGGGCAGCTCCGATGACGGCCAACTCGCCCGTCGGCTCTGCCGCGGCCACGCACAGCGCCCTGCGCGCGCTGTCGGGCAGGTCCCGCATCCGCAGCGAGTAAGCACGCACCATGGCCCGACCGGGGCTCGGCAGGTCCGGCATCGGCTGGTCACCGCGACGCTCGGCGTCGGAGAGCGACTCGGCGATCGCCAGCGCGGCCGCCGGATTCCCGCCGGTGAGCTCAGTGAGCCGGTCGACCACCGCCTCGCTGCACGCCCATCGCCCGCTCAGCACGACGGCCATATCAGCCGGACCGAGCGCAGCGAGCACCAACTCCGGCACCTCGTGGTCGTCCAGGCGACACGGCTCGTGGTGACGGGCCAGCACGATGGCCGCAGGAAGTCGTCCCAGGCGATGGGCGACGAACATCAAGGCATCCACCGACTCCGGGTCGGCGAGATCTACATCATCGACCGTGATGACGACCGGCCCGGACGCGGCGAGCTCCGTCAGCGCGGCGAGCAGGCCCGCGGGCCCGCTCACGGCCCGAGCAGCGGCGGGAAGGCCGTGCACCAGTTCGCTGACGGCAGCCATCGGGATCGACGACTCCGGTCCACGGCCACTGGCTACGAGCACGGTCGCACCATCAGCGATCGATGCGGCACCGATGTCGCCCAACAGCGTTGATGCCCCCATCCCCGGGTCGCCACGCAGCACGAGGGCTCCGCCACGACCGGCTCGTGCGTCGTCGACGAGCTCGTGCAGACGACACCGTTCGACGTCCCGACCCACGAGCACACCGCCATGGTACGAGCCGCGGGCGATCCGAGCCACAGCACAGCAGGTCAGGGCTGGGGGGACCGGACCGTCGTGACGTGTTACACAGCACCGGGGCACACGTGCACGGGGAAGCCGCCGACCTTCGTCAGGTCGCGACCGGCTCGACGACGGCGCTGACCAGCTCGAGCGAGGCCACACGCTCGTCGGTGGTGGGCGAGGCCAGGGCGACGATCAGCTCGTCGGCGTCGGCATGGGCAGCGAAGTCGTCGAGGTAGGCCCGCACCATGAACGGTGTCCCGACGGCTGCGTAGGTCATCATCCGCAGGATCTGCTGGCCCTGCGGCGACGACATGATCCGGTCGAGCTGGTCGTCGCCGAGATCGGCCGGCAGGTTCAAGAAGCGCTGCACGCGCCACCGAGCCGTCGCCAGCAGCTGGCGCTCGGCATCAGCCTCCGTGGCGGCGCAGATGACGTTGACAGCAGCCATCGCCCGCGGCCGCTCGAGATGCTCGGACGGTCGGAACTCGCGCCGGTAGAGCTCGATCGCCTCCACCAGCGCATCGGGCGAGAAGTGCGAGGCGAACGCATACGGCAGACCCAGGTGCGCGGCCAGGCGCGCCCCGTAGAGCGACGACCCCAGGATGTACACCGGGACACGGGTTCCTGCGCCGGGCACGGCGCTGACCCCCGGCACCCGGCTCTCGCCCGCCAGGTAGCCGATCACCTCGAGCACATCGGCCGGGAACGTGTCGGCCGACGTGTGGTCGCGGCGCATGGCCCGCATCGTCACCTGGTCGCTGCCCGGCGCCCGCCCGAGGCCGAGCTCGATCCGCCCCGGGTGCAGCGTGGCCAGCGTGCCGTACTGCTCGGCGATGGTGAGCGGTGAGTGGTTGGGCAACATCACGCCACCCGCACCGAGGCGGATCGTCGACGTGTGGGCAGCGACATGGGCGATCAGCACCGCCGGCGCCGACGAGGCGATCGAAGCCATGTTGTGGTGCTCGGCGTACCAGACCCGTTCGACCCCGACCCGCTCGGCCGTCTGGGCCAGCGCGACGCTCGCCGCCAACGCCTCGGCCGGCGACTGACCCTTGCCGATGATGGCCAGGTCGAGCAGCGACAGGGATCGGTGGGCAGCGGTCATCATCGTCCAGTCTGCCAGCGACACGTCGATCGAGGCGGACGGGCGGGGGCGGCCATGCCACCAACGCTCACAGCTCGCCCGCTAGCGCAGCGAAGCAGGCGAGCTCGATGTCGTCGTGGCGGTCGTCCGACGCCGTCGGGCGCGAGGTGAGCTTCACCACGGTGACCGCGCGGTCGCGGTCGAACCAGATCCACTGACCGTGGATGCCGGCACCCATGGTGTGCGTGCCGCGCTCGTCGCTCACGTACCACTGCGAGCGGTAGCGACCACCCGGAGGCAGCATCGTCTCGAAGCTGCAGCCGCGCCATGCGTCGGGATCGCCGTTGGTGACGATGTCGTCGATCCACCAGGCCGGCACCACCTGACGACCGTCGGCCACCCCACCGCAGCGGACCGTCTCGGTGAGCCGGGCCATGTCGCGAAGCGTTGCCGCGAGGCCGCCGGCCGTGCGCGGCGCACCGAGCCGGTCGACCGCCAGGTCGGCGCTGCACTGGGCCCCCATCGGCGCCCACAGCCACTCGCCGAGCATCGCCGCGAACGGCCGACCGGCAGCACGCTCGAGCACCCATCCGAGCAGGTCGGTGATCGGCGACAGGTAGCGGAAGTGGCGGCCGTGCTCGCCGTCGCGCCGGCCCAGGCCGCTGAGGAAGCTGCGCAGGTCGAGCGGGTGGGCAGGGTCACGCGGCGGCAACCAGCCCGACGACTCGCGGTAGTCGCGCATCGGGGCGTAGGTGTCGTCGTACACCTCGTCGAAGTCGAGGCACACGGTCATGTCGAGCAGATGGCGCACGGTGCAGTCGGCGAACCCGCTGCCCGCCACCTCGGGCAGCACGTCCCCCACGAGCGCCGCAGGATCGAGGCCGCAGCGTTCGACCACCAGCCCGCTGAGCAACCCGGTGACCGACTTGGTGACCGAGAACATCAGGTGGTTGGTGGTGGGCGTGAGGTGGCCCGCGTACATCTCGTGCACCACCACCCCGTCGCGCAGCACGATCAGTCCGTCGCCACAGCTCTCGTCGAGCCACCCGCCCACCGTGCGCACCACACCGTCACCAGCGGCGAAGGTGAGGTCGACGAGGTCAGGGTCGATCGCCGTGGGGAGCTGCCACATGCGCTCCGGGTCGCGGGGCACCACGGCAGTGGGCACCACCTCGCGCATGTGGTTGATGCCCCAGCGGTTGAACGGCGCCGTCCGCCAGTTGGCGAGGGTGACCTGCCGGTCGGGCGCGGCCGGGAAGGTGCCCATCAGTGGCGGTCCGAGTGGCTGCGTCATCCCCCCGATCGTTGCACAGCCCGCGCGACCAGCGGCTCAGTCGAGCTCGCCCAACACGTCGACGAGCGCGACATGCCCAACCCAGCCGGTGCCCGCCGAGGGGACGAAGTTCGCGTCGTACCCGGCGAGCCAGAGCTGATCGGGTGCCCACGGCGCCACCTGCAGCGCGCGCACGGCGACGAACGCCTGGCCCCCCTGCACCGGATCGTCGACGATGGCGGCGGGCGTGGCTTCGCCGGCAAGGCACCACAACGACCAGCGAGGCTCGCCACGACCGTCGGGGTCGTCGCGCCTGAGCAGACAGGCCTGGGCATCGAAGGTGCGCTGGGGTTGACAGGTACGTGTCGACGGGCAGGCGCCGAGCGCGTAGCTCCACTCGACCCCGGTGAGGTGCACGCCCTCGGCGACCGGCAGCAGGTCGTTGTAGGCGGGGATGACGTACCCGATCGATCCGGGCCCTGTCGCCGCCACATCGTGGCCCCACTCCCGAAGGGCGGCGCCGATGACGGCGGCGATGTCGGCCTCGACCACGGGCGCCAGCACATCGCCCACGAGCTCGTCGAAGCGGAGCATCGTCCCCGGGCCCTCTCGGCCGAGCAGCAACGCGTCGCCATCGGCCCGACGCACACAGGTGATGCCTCGCAGCCCGCTGTTGTCGGCGTTGTCGTCGGGGTCGCGGTAGACCTCGGTCCAGCGCGCCGTGCCATCGGCAACGGCACCGTCGGATCGGCGGTAGAGCGAGGTGCGCACGGTCACCCAGGCGGCGCCGCCGCACGAGGCGAACCCGGTCACCTTCTGGTCGAGGCCGTCACCGACGACGACCAGCTCGGGGATGGCCGACCACACGATCGTCCGGCCCGCGGCGTCCCACTCCCCGCGCAGCACACCGGTGGGGCGCACCCCGGCATAGAAGGCGAACGCATCACCTTCATCGTGCGCCCCGAGCGAGCGGGCGTCGGACGGGCTGTCGACAAGGGCGAACCCCTCGGCAAGGACCTCGTCGTCGCCGACCATCCAGCGCAGCGCGGACACACCGTCGGCGCGCGTCTGGGTGACGAGCACATCGACCGCGTCGCCGCCCGTGTGCCGGGCGGGAACGGTGAACCGGTGCAGCGCCATCACCCGCAACTGGTCGGTCTGCTCGACCACCTGCCAAGGATCGTCGGCGCTTCGTCGGCGCAGCAGCGCCCCACCGACCGGCTCGGGCGCCATCCACTGGCTCGTGGTCGCCCACAGGCTGCCGGCGTGGGCCACCAGCGTGGCGACCTCTGTGGTGGCAGCCATCGCCCCGCCGAGTGCGGCGAGCAACTCGACGTCGGCATCGATCGCGGCCGGGTCGACGGCCACCGTCGACGTCGTCGTCGGTGCCGATGTGGTCGCAACTGTCGCCGGAATGGTCGAGCTCGTGACCGCCGATGACGTGGTGGAGGGGGCTGACGCCGTCACCACGTCGACCGCAGGACCGGTCGCCGTCGTCCCGCCCGAAGTGCCATCGGTGCAGGATGCGGCGACGGCCACAGCGACCACTGCGATCGACACCAACCGTCGCACCCTCACGCACGCGATGCTACGACGTACTCTGGGTCCATGGCCCCGACCGCGACGCCACGTGGACGTGCCGCCGTCGAGGCCGCGCTCATCGACGCGACGGCCGAACTGCTCGCCGAGCGGGGTGCAGCCCGCGTCTCGGTGCGCGACATCGCCGATCGGGCCGGGGTGAACAAGGGCCAGATCCACCACTACTTCGGCGGCAAGCAGGCACTGGTCGAGGCGGCGTTCCGCAAGATGGCCACCGACCATTTCCGCAATGCCCATGCCAGGGCCGGCGGTGGGTTCCCCGTCCCGCTCACCCTGGGTCTCGACAGCGGTTACCTGCAGGCCCTCACCCGGCTCGTGCTCGACGGCGAGCTCGACATCGTCGGCCTCGAGTTCGACGAGGGCATCTCCGTGCCGCGCGCGGTCATCGAGCGGCTCGCGAACCAGGCGGGCCTCGCCGAGCCGTCGCTCGAGCACCAGGTCGACGTCGCCGCGACGATGGCGCTCGAGATGGGATGGGCCGTGTTCGCCCCGTTCATCCTGCGCGCCGTGCACGCCGACGACGACACGACGTCCGCAGCCATCGTCGACGGGGTGCGTCGACGTGTCCGCAGCGCCGGCAAGTTGCCCCGGGGCTCCGGCGACGCCCCGGCGGTCACCTGAACCCAGCCGAGACCAGCCGAGGTCAGCCGGCCGCCCCGCCGGGCGCCAACATCGTCTGGCCGAAGCGGTCGTAGGCCGTGTTCGAGGCGACGGCGTGCTGCACCGACCCGTGTGCATCGCGGAAGCAGCGCTGCAGGACGCTCGAGCTGAACAGTGCACCAGCACCTGCGAAGTGGAACAGGTGGCTCACGGCGTTCGTCGCGCTCTCGGTGCAATAGGCGAGCATCGCCCCGATGTGCTGCTGCTCGGCCGGCGTCAGCCCGCCGTTGGCATGGCACGCCGCATCGGCGTCGGAGAAGCACTGCTGCGCATACGCCCGTGCTGCGTTCACCTGCAACTGCCCTTTGCCGAGCTCGTACTGGAACGCACCTCGGTCGGCGAGCCGGCCGTCGGAGCCGCGGGCCTTCGCCCCAGCGTGGGTGACGAGCTCGTCGAGGAACCGCTGGCAGACCCCGATCGTGAACCCGAGGTTCTCCGGCGCGACATACACCTGGTACGGCTGACGGTAGAGCGGCCCACCGCGCCGACGATCGGCCGTCGGGTCGATCACCAGCTCGTCGGCGACGAACACGTCGTCGAGCCGGGCCGTCATGCTGCCGGTGCCCTTCAGGGCCATCACGTCCCAGTCGTCGGTGACGGTCGCGGCGTCGACGGGCACGACCACCATCCGCACGCCACGCGCCCCACTGCCGGCGAGCGCGGTGAGCATCACCCAGTCGGCATGACGGATGCCGCTCGCGTAACGCCAGGTCCCCGAGGCGCGCACCCCGCCGTCGACCCGCTCGAAGGTGCCCGACGGTGCGGCCACCGCCGCCATGATCGGGGACGGGTTCGAGCCGAACACTGCCTCGAGGCCGACCTCGCCGAGCGACGCCCCGGCCATGCCCGCCGCACCCGCGTGGTTGAAGCCCGTCCAGCCGGCCGTGGCGTTGGCGTAGCTGAGCGCCTCGAAGTAGCGGAACTGGTCGGCCAGGCCGAGCTGGTCGCCGCCCACTTCGAGGGGCACCTTCACCATCGGCACCCGCAGCTCGCGCATCAGCCGGTCGAGCTCCACAGGGGCCCGGCCCAGCCGGTCGGCGGCATCGGCTGTCGCGTCGAGCTCGTCGCGTCGGTCGCGGATCTGGTCGACCAGCGCCCCGATCGTTCGTGCCGTCGCCATCAGAACACCCCCTCGTAGCTTCCGCCGTCGAGTTGCAGGCACTGGCCGCTGATGTAGCCGGCCTGCGCAGAGCACAGGTAGGCGCAGGCGTCGCCCAACTCCTCCGGGCGTCCGAGCCGACCGGCGCGGATCGACGCAACCTGCTCGGCACGAGCCTCGTCGTAGGTGATGCCGCGGGCCTTCATCGCCAGCTGGGCCATCTGCTCCTGGCGAGCGGTGTCGAAGCGCTCGGGCAGGAGCTGGTTGATGGTCACCCCGTGACGGGCGACATCTTTCGACAGCCCCTTGAGCACGCCGGTCAGGCCGAGCCGCGGACCGTGCGAGAGGCTCATCAGCGCGTTCGGCGACTTCACCATCGCCGAGCTGATCGCCACCACCCGGCCGAAGCCGCGGTCGCACATGCCGGGCAGCACCCGGCCGAGGAAGGTGAGCGGTGCGAGCATCGACTGCTGCACGGCCTCCTCCCACTGCGCAGCGGTGATCCGCCCGAACGGCTTCGGCGCCGGGCCGGCGCCGTTCAGCAGGACGATGTCGGGCGCTGGGCACGCGGCGAGCAGCGCGTCGTGGGTCTCGGTGGTCGTCGCGTCGCCCACCACGCCCGTCGCATCGACACCGTGGCGGGCGCGTAGCTCGTCGACGGCGGCCTCGACATCGGCGGCCGTGCGGCCGTTCACGACGACATGCACACCTTCTCGGGCGAGGCTCTCCGCGCACGCCCGTCCGAGCCCGCGGCTCGAGGCGATCAGGATCGCCCGCCGACCGGTCAGTCCGAGGTCCATCGCTGCCTCAGACCAGCCCGAGCGCTTCGCGGGCGGCCGCGATCTCGGCGAGGTCGGGCGGGCTGAAGAACCGTTCCGGTTCCTTCGGTCCCCACACCGAGAACCCCGCGGGGCCGTCGGCGCCTTCCCAGTCGCGTCGGCAGTGGTCGCGATCCCACGCCTCGTCGTCGACGATCTGGTCCATGTCGGCGAAGAACTCGAACATGTTGCCCGCCGGGTCGGTGAGGTACCAGAACATGTTCGAGCCCAGGTTGTGGCGGCCCACGCCGACCACGCTCGCATCGGGGCGCTCGGCCACCACGGCCGAGCCAGCCGCACCGATCGCGTCGATGTCGTCCATCTCGAGGGCGTAGTGGTTGAGGTAGCTCGTCTTCGCCGGCTGCAGCAACAGGTTGTGGTGGTCGGTCTCGACCCGGGCGAAGGTGGCCAGACCACGGCGGATCTGGTCGGAGACGCGGTAGCCGAGGCCGTCGAGGTAGAACGCCGTGGCCTCGCGGATCTTCGGCGTGCCGAGCACGACGTGGCCGACCCGGCGCGGAGCGCGCGGTCCGGTCGACATCTCGACCACTGCATCGGCACGACGGTCGGTGCGCGCCGTCGCGCCCGGGCCGTTCGCGGCCCGCTGCTGCGACGGTGTGAGCGGGTGGGGCGAGCCGACGTCGACGCGCACGCGATGGCCGAACACCGGGTCGACGCAGCTCAGCGTGGTCGACGACACCTCGGCGGTCACACCCAGGCCCGCGAGGCGCTCGGCGATGTCGGTGAGGTCGCGCTCGTGCGCGCAGCTCAGGTGCAGCTCGGACAGGTGGCGGTAGCTGCCCTCGGTGAGGCGCAGCTGCACCGGCCGGTCGGCCGTGCCGAGCGTGCCGTCGCCCGTGGCCACCAGCCCGCGCCGCTGCCAGAAGTCCGCCAGCGCCTGCGGGTCGGGCACGGCCAGTTCGATGTCGAGCAATCCATTGAGCGCCACGGTGCGACCTCCTCGTGCGGGCCACCCCATGGCCCGCTGTTGCTCAGTCTCGCGCACCGACTACCCACTTGGGTAGCCATTTCTGGTCGGCCCCACGGGCGGCGCCTGGGCTCAGCCGATTCGCGTCCAGGTGCCGCACCCGGCGGTGGCTTCGAAGCCGGTCGTCGACGGATCGATCACCACGACCGGGCGGGCGGCCGTGGTGACCGCCGACTCGAGCACGTCGGAGGGCGCACCGCCGAAGCCCGACAAGCGAGCCCAGTAGCAACTGCGCCCTCCCGGAGTCGAGGCGCGGTAGGTGCCCGGCACGATGTGGTGCGCCACCGAGTACACGCCACCACCGGGGATCGTGGTGCGTGGCGAGGGGGCGATGTCGGCGAGGCGGTACCAGCGGCCGCACCCGGACGTCTGCAGCACGGCGTCGTCGGCACCGACCGTGACGATGCGCTGGCCCGAGCCGCGGTCGTCGGCGAGCAGCGCGCCCGGCGGGGCGCCCTCACTGCCGCGCCGCTCCCAGGTGCACAGGGCGGTCGCTGTCGCCGTGATGTAGGAGTCGACCGCCACCTGGGCGCCCACGGTCCACGCCCCGTCGCGGGCCACCCTGGCGGCCACCGTCACCGGGCTCGTCGCCCAGCTGGTGCGCGACGAGCTGGCGTAGCCGAGCTGGGTCGCGACGACCCGAGCCGACAGGCGCGCCCCCCGGTCGCCCGGCGCCACCACGTAGGTGGGGCCGGTCGCACCGGCGACGGGCACGCCGTTGCGCAACCACGAGTAGCTCAACGTGGGGCTGCCCGGGCCCCACGCTCCCGCCTGGATCGTCAGCGTCGAGCCGACCGTGGTCGACCCGACGAGCCGCGGAGTGGGTGCCGCGGCGAACCGCAGCGCCGCGACCGCAGCCGTGCGCGAGCTGGTACGACTGACGGTGGTGTAGCCCGGCCGCGAGCCGCTCACTGCGACCGACATCCGCGCGCCGATGTCGTCGAGGCCGAGCACGTAGGTGGTGCCGGCCGCACCGGCGACGGGCACGCCGTTGCGCAACCAGGTGATGCTGGTCGACACGGGAGCCGGGCCCCAGGTGCCGATGGAGGCCGTGAGGGTCGAGCCGTAGCGGGCCGTGCCACGCACCACCGGCCAGGGCGCGCTGCTGAACGACAGCCCGACCACCGCAGCGGTCTGGGCACTCGTCCGGGTGAGCGATCCGAAGCCGGGCTTGCTGGCCGTCACCGCCACGCTGAGCCGGTGACCGACATCGCCCACGCCCGCGACGTACGTCGCCGAGGTCGCCCCCTCGATGGGCGCCCCGTCGCGGAGCCAGCTGAACGAGACGCTGACCGGTGCCGGACCCCACGTCCCCGGCAGCGCCGTCAGGGTCGCCCCGTACCGGGCTGTGCCGGCCACCGTCGGCGTGCCGATCACCGGGATCCCCGGCCGGGAGGCGACGCGCGGGGCCGACGCTGGCGATGTGCCGACATCGTTGCCGGCCACGACATCGAGGTGGTAGGTCGTGCCGTTCACCAGACCCTCCACGGTGCATGTGGTCGCTGCACCTTCAGGCGAGCACGACGACACCACCGCCCCACCTGCACTGGTGTCCCAGGCTCGGGCGGTGTAGCCGGCCACCGGGCTCCCACCGTCATCGCTGGGTGCCGTCCACGTCACGACGATCGAGCCGTCGCCGACGGAGGCAGCGACTGCGGAGGGAGCGGCGGGGGCGCTCGAGCCCTCGGTGTACACCATCAGGTCCGGGTCGTCGGCGCGGTCGCTGATCTCGACGGTCGTCGCCCGCGCCTCGATCGCCTCCCACACCTGCGCAGGCGTCATCGTCGGAGTCGTCTGCAGCAGTTGCGCAGCCACGCCGGCGACGTGCGGCGCAGCCATCGATGTCCCGCTCAGATAGGTGGTGGCGGTCGTCGAGATCCGGCCCGCCGAGAGCACGTTCACACCCGGAGCGAAGATGTCGGTGCACGGGCCGAAGTTGGTGAAGGCCGCTGGCAGATCGAGGTTGCCCGTGGTGCGCGACGCAGCAACCGTGATCGCCTCGGTGACCCGGGCGGGCGTGAAGCCGCACGCATCCTTGGGCGCCCCGGTGTAGGTGTCGCCGTTGCCTGCCGCGATCACCACGGTGAGGCCGGCGTCGAGCACGGCCCGCACCGCGGTGTCGATCGCGTCGCCGCTCCCCGAGGGGAAGTAGTCGAGATCGGCACCGAAGCTGAGATTGACCACCCCGGGCGCACCGTCGGGATGGGTGTCGACGATCCAGCCGAGGCCGGCCACCACCGCCGAGGCCGTCCCACCACCCGTGGCGCCGAGCACCTGGACCGGCACGACCGTGGCCTGCTTGGCCACGCCGTAGGTCGACCCGGCCACCGTGCCGGCGACATGGGTGCCGTGGCCGTGCGGATCGGTGCGACCGTCGCCGCCGACGACGGTGGCGCTGAAGCCGGCCACGACCCGGCCGCCGAACTGCTGATGGTCGGCCCGCACACCGGAGTCGACCACGTAGACGCGCACCCCGGCACCGGTCTGTTGGTAGCGGTAGCTGCCGTTGGGCGAGGGCGACCGCTGGTCGATGCGGTCGAGGTTCCACGGCGGATCGACCTGGATGTCGAATGCCTGCACCGGGATGTCCGGTTCGGCCGACAGCACGAGCGGCGACGCCTCGAGCGCGTCGGCCAGCTCCGCAGCCGCTTCGATCGGGACCGGCCCATCGAGCTCGAGGGTCTGCAGCCCGAAGCCGATCGCCTGGCCGGGATCGACCGATCCGGGCTCGACGACCTCGGCTGCCTCTGCCACCTGGTCGACCACGGCCTCCGCCGTCGCCGCAGACACGCCTGGCGCATAGCGCACGATCAGCCCTTCGACGACCGGGCCGTCGGAGGGCTCCGGCGCAGCAGCCACCGGCGCGCGGACGCCTACGAGGACGGTGCTCGACAGCAGGGCCGCTGCGCAGAGGAGACGGCCGCTTCGACGAGCCACCGGGCCGAGGCTACCGACCCCGCCTGGCCGAGTGGCTGCGCCCTACGACTGGTCGGCGAGACCCTCGCGGAAGCGCTCGAGCTCGGCCGGACGCATCACGACCTGGTGCTCGCGGGCCGGGTACGCGCCCGAACGGACGTCGTCGACCAGCTCGCGGAATGCCCCGACCGACTCGGCGTAGAGGCGGCGGTGCTCGCTCGCGAAGTCGCGGTACACCTTGGCGTGGCGCGGCACGTGGCCCTCGTTGTCGCCCAGCACATCGGTGGCGAACAGGTACTGCACATCGGTCGACGGCCCTGCACCCATGCCGATCACCAGCATCTTCGTTCGTGCGCAGATCGCCTCGGCGACCTCGCGGGGGACGACTTCCATCTCGACGGCGAAGGCACCGCACTCCTCGTACCGACGGGTCGTCGCCAGCACCTCGGCCGCCTCAGCAGCGGTCGTGCCGACCGCCCGCATCCCACCGGTCCAGGTGCTCCGATAGGGCACCAACCCGACGTGGCCGACCACGGGGACGTACTCCTTGGCGAGCGTCTCGACCGTGTCGAACCCGTACGAGCAGTAGACCGCGTCGGCGCCGAGCTCCTGCAGCCGGTACGCCTCGCGGAGCACCTCGAGCGGTCCGGCGGGGCCGTAGAACGGCAGGCCGAAGGTGATGAACGCGTCCGGTGCCGCAGCGCGGATCGAGGCGAGTTTGTTCGAGCCGACCTCGGGCCACTCCGCCGCCACCAGCATCTCGACCCCCGCCTCGGCGCAGGCCTGCGCCTCGGTGGCGTTGCGCACGTACACCTGGGTGCGCCGTTGCACTCCCTTGCCCTCGAGCAACCCACGAACCGTCAGGCGCGCCATCGACCCATCTCCTCCCAGAGCTCGTCGACCCGCGACGCGAGGGTCGACAGGTCGGCATCGTTCACCACCACCGCATCGGCGACTGCGCGTCGCTGCTCGTCGGTCGCCTGAGCCGCCATCCGCGCCCGCACATCGGCCTCGGCCATGCCCCGGTCGACCGCGCGCCGCACACGCAGCTCGGCCGGCGCCTCGACCACCACGACGTGCGAGTACGAGTGGCGAGGGTCGCCGCGACCGAGCGTGCTCTCGACGAGGATCGCCATGTCGAGCACCACGATCGACGCCTCCGGAAGCGCGTCGATCCGCTCACCCAGCTCGGCGTTGATCGCCGGATGGCTGATGGCGGTCAAGCGCGCCAGCGACTCGGGGTCGCCGAACACCACCCGGGCCAGCGCAGCCCGGTCGATGTGCCCATCGGGGCCGCGCACCACCGACCCGAAGGTGTCGATGACGGCCGCCTCGGCCCGACCACCCGGGGCGATCACCTCGCGACCCAACCCATCGACGTCGATCACGCTCGCGCCCTTCGCCGCGAGCAGGCCGGCAACGGTCGACTTGCCCGATCCGATCCCGCCCGTCAGCCCCACGATGAGCACACGGGCCACGGTAGCCGACAGTGTCCGAAGGTCCCGGACGAGCCGCCGCGGCCGAGGGCTAGTCTCGCCGGATGGCTCATCCTGTCCGTCGTCGGCCCCTGGTCCTCGGCTGCTCCGCCCTGGCCGTTGCGATGTTCGCTGCAGCATCGGTGGCAAGTCCCGCTCCCGTGGCCTCGGCAGCCGCGGCCGGCGTGGTGATCAACGAGTTGCACTACAACCCTGCGGACGACATCCCCACCAGCGAGTTCATCGAGCTGCACAACGCCGGCGGCACACCGGTCGATCTGAGTGGATGGAACTTCACGGGCATCACCTACACGTTCCCGGCCGGCTCGTCGATCGGTGCGGGCCAGTTCCTCGTGCTGCGCTCCGGGCAGTACACCGGCAGCCTGTCGAACGGCGGCGAGCGGATCCGGCTCCGCAACGCGTCGAACTCCGTGATCGACCAGCTCGAGTACGACGATGTGGGCGTCTGGCCGGCGATGGCCGACGGCGAGGGCCCGTCGCTCGAGCGGCGCGACCCTCTGGGACCGACCCAGCACCCGGGCAACTGGGTGTCGGGTGGGCCCACGCCCGGCGCGCCGAACAGCAACCTCGGACCGCTCCTGCCGTGGTTCTCGAACGTCACGCATACGGTGCTGCCAGCTGCAGGCGCGCCCATCAGTGTGAGCGCCACCCTGGCCGAGGCGACAGCAGCGACGCTCATCTACCGCGTCGGCTTCGGCCCTGAGGTCAGCGTGCCGATGGCCGCCTCGGGCTCGACGATGAGCGCGCAGATCCCCGGGCAGGCAGCTGGCGCGCTCGTGCGCTACCGCCTCACTGCCACCGCCGTCTCCAGCACCGTGGGTGCCTGGCCGCGACAGGGCGACGGGACGAACTTCACCGGCACCACCGTCGCGTCGTCGACCACCTCGGCGCTGCCCCGCTTCGAGTGGTTCATGGAGGACCTCGTCTACCTCAAGGCAGTCAAGGACCTGACGCTGAGCGGCGACGACGGCTACCCGGCCGTGTTCGCCTACGGCGGGAAGATCTTCGACAACAGCAAGGTGCGGGTGAAAGGCCAGGTCTCGCGCACCTGGCCCAAGAAGAAGTGGAAGATGATCCTTCCGGCCGGCCACGAGCTCGCCATCCCCGGCCTCTTCCCCGAGCCGGTCGACGAGTTCGGGCTCCACTCGTCGTGGAGCGACAAGTCGTTCCTGCGCGAGACCCTCGCCTCGGAGATGATGGCCTCCGCCGGCATTCCCGTGTCGCAGGCCTTCCCCGTCCGCCTCGAGCGCAACGGCACCTTCTACGGGCTCTACACCTACGTCGAGCAGCCCGACGGTACCTGGCGCGACCGGTTCGGCCTCGACGACTCGTACCTCTACGAGGTGGGCGGCGGCACCGTGTTCGGCACACTCGCTGCCCGCGACGCCACACTGAACCAGACGGCCTTCCGTCGCAAGTACGAGCGCGAGACGTTCGAGTACCTGCCCGACACCGAGCTGCGCGCGCTGATCTCGACGATGAACCGCCTGGGCGGGACGGCCGAGCGCAAGTGGATCTACGAGAACATCGACGTGCCGAGCATGGTGAACGGCATCGCTGCGGCAGTCGTGCTCCAACACCAGGACATCGGGCACAAGAACTTCCGCCTCGCCTACCGCGAGTTCGGGGTGTGGCAGATGTTCCCCACCGACTTCGACCTCACCCTCGGCCGCCGCTGGTCGAACACGCTCGGATCGCTCGACAGCAGCGTCTACGTGGGCGGCGCCTTCGAGCACCCGGGCGGGCCGTTGTTCGGACCGTTCTGGTTCGACGCCGAGCTGAGCCAGATGGTCCGCCGCCGGATCCGCACCCTCACCGAGCAGCTGCTCGTCCCGGCAACGGTGCAGGCGCGGGTCAACCAGCTGGTCGCCCAGGTGGCCACCGAGGCCGCCAGCGACCGCTCCGTGTGGCGTACCTACGGCACCCAGCAGACGCCTGCCGCAGCCGCCAACGAGATCATCACCCGCTACGTGCAACCGCAGTACGCCCGGATCCTCGGACCGCTCGCGGCGGCGAACCGCGTGGCCCGCAACGCGCAGCCGGCAGTGCCGACACTGACCTTCGCCGAGGTGAGTGTTCCGGGCACGGCGGGCGGCACCGAATGGTTCGCCATCGGCAACACCTCTCGCGACTCGGTCGACCTGAGCGGCTTCACCGTGCCCGAGCTCGGCCTCACCGTGCCGAACGGCGTCGTGGTGCTGCCCGGCAAGACGGTGCTGTTCACCACGCTCGCTGCCGGTCGCGTGGCCACCGTGTTCCCCAACCGGCTCGTCGGCGGTCGCTATGCGACCAGCCTGTTCGGCAAGACGGCGCTCACGCTGTTGAACCGACAGGGCACGCTGGTGACGAGTTGGCCCACCGTCGTGGCCGTCGAGGACACCACCACGACGTCGACCACGGTCGTCGACACCACGACGACGACCACGGTGCCCGAGACGACCACCACGACGACGCCGACCACGACGACCGACGTCGGCACCACCTCCACGACTACCACGACAGGCGGCTGAACCACCGGGCTGCCCGCCCGGCTGAGCTGCACCACCGATCGTTCTCAGCCGAGTCGGCAGCGCCGAGCCGGCTCCGCAGCGGTGACCTCGCCGGTGAGCACCACCGAGGTCGGCGGTGTGGTGCCCGCGTCATGCGTGCATCGATCGGGCAGCGGCGTCGGAGGCGGGGGCATGGAGAGGATCGCGCTCGCCAGGAAGCCGGCGAGCTCTCGCGCGCCCCTCGCCGTAGGGTGCGCGGCGTCGACGAACCAACCCGCCTGCCCGGCGCTGTACGCCTTCCAGTCCGCCACCACGAAGTGCGGGCCGACCCGGCGGGCCAGGGCCTCGTTGTATGCCAGCGCCCCGGGCGACGACGTGCGCACGTTCACCCACAGCACCCGTGCGTCAGGGCCGAGCTCGGCGCGGAGCGCGTCGATCCGCTGCCCGGCAAAGGCCACAGGGTCCGGGCAACGGCACGTGCTGATGGCGAAGCTGTCGTTCGTGCCGAGCTCGATCACCCAGAGCTGAGGGGCGGCACCCCGTGCCCGAAGCGCCCGCACCGCATCGATGCCCGAGGTGACGAAACGACGCCCGTCGAACCAGGCGAACGAGGTCATGCGACTCGAGAGCGCGTCGACCATGCGCGGTGGCACGCCGCGAGCGTCGAGGACCGGCAGGATGTAGCCGAGGTTCCCGGCGATGATCGAGTCGCCGACGATCGCGACCGGCGCCGAGTCGGGCTCGCCAGCCGCACGGTCGGGAGCTTGCGCATCGACGGCGACCACCGCCGCGACCG
Source organism: Ilumatobacteraceae bacterium (assembly GCA_040398525.1). Classification (GTDB taxonomy): domain Bacteria; phylum Actinomycetota; class Acidimicrobiia; order Acidimicrobiales; family Ilumatobacteraceae; genus VFMC01. The sequence goes on from JBBATY010000028.1 coordinate 29,526, forward strand.
CGGCGACGGCGACGAGCAGGCGGGCGAGCACCGATGGAGGGTACCCGACCCGATCTTCCCCGGAACAGCGCCGAGCGGGCCAGCCAGGTCAGCGCGCCGCGCTGACGCGCACACCAGCCAGGTCAGCGCGCCGCGCTGACCTGTGTCACAACGAGGCCGGGGTCGGCCTCGATCGCGGCGTCGGTGAGGGCCACCTCGCGCCAGTCCTTGTCGCTGAACCGCTGCATCTGCGCATCGAACAGGGGCGAGGTCCGATCCCCGGTGTTCGAGTAGGTGAGCAGCGCCCACGCACGCGGAGCACCACCCGTGTAGTCGACGGTGAGGACGAAGCTCGACCCGTAGCTGATCGGGTACCCCTCGTCGGTGAGCGACGAGCCGGGGGCGACACGATCGCCGCGACCGGGCACCGGCTCGGTCGACGACCCGAGGCCACCCCACTGGACGACGTTCGGCACGCCGTCGGTGCCGTTGCCGCCGTGGACGGGGATCCGGGTCGCCGAACGAGCGGCGAACTGGGTGTCGCGCAGCGTCGCGTCGACGTCGTACCCGGCGGCCTCGAGCACCAGCACCGCCTCGCCGAGCCGGCGCAGCACGAGGTCGCCGTCGACGGCCGGGGCGGCGAGGCCGGCGGGTGTGCCCACCGGGTCGGCAGGGTCGAAGGCGATCGAGAAGAGCTCCCCTTCGTCGCGGAAGGCAGCCGCAGGCCAACGCGCCAACCACTCGCGCCACAGCGGTGCGCCGATCGCGTCGAGGTCGTACGTGCCGTCCCACGCGGCGAGCACCTCGCACGCCTCGGCGATGTCGACGTCGCGGCCGCGGAGCACGGGGTTGCCATTGCCGTCGACGATGTTCGGCACGTCGACCTCGGCCACGCCCGAGCACCGCTCGACAACCGGTGCGAGCAGCGCGTACGACGAGAAGCTGGTGTTCGCCAGCGAGGCGTCGCGCAGCTCCTCGCCCGAGAACAGCCCGTCTTCGCCGGCAAGGCCGGTGGGCCCGGTGTCGGCCAACAAGCGAGCGTTCTCGCGGGTCCGCAGTGATCGAGCACTGCGCTGGTCACCGTGGAGGATCGAGTACGGCCCCTCGAGCAGCTCGTCGGCGTTGCTCAGCCAGAAGCTGTCGTTGGCGTTGAACACGTAGTCGGTGCGTTCGATCATCGGCATCTCGTCGAAGGGCACCAGGCCCGGGTCGCGGGCACCGGGCACGTCCTGCCACTCGTACAGGCTGGTCGAGCCATCCAACAGGACCGCTCCACTCTGGCGGGCGATCTGGGTGAAGGCGTCGGTCGCCAGCTTCTCGCGGTAGGCAGTGATCGCCTCGTCGGACAGCTTCGGCGTCGCCGAGGTGTCGGCGTACCAGGCACGGCCGTCGTTGCTGACGGCGATCGTGTTGAACAGCGGCACGCCCTGGTGCACCCGGTGGGCATCGATCAACTCGTCGAGGTTCGTCGCACGAGCCATCGCTGCGTACTGCTCGATGAACTCGTTGCTGTCGATGTTGGCGTCGCGATAGGTGACCACTGTCTCGGCCGTCCAGCCGACACCGGGGAAGTCGAGGATCGGACCGTGATGGCTGCGCCACATCGTGCGGGTGAGCGGCGTCAACCCACCGTCGTCTCCACGCACCTGGATGGTGAACTCCTCCGACGTCATCGGCCGCGGTTCACCGTCGACGAGGTAGCGGGTCGGGTCGGTGGGATCGAGGGCGAGCAGGTAGGCCGTGAAGCGCGCCCCGGCCGACACGGTGTGGGTCCACGCAAAGGTGTCGGTGAAGCCGATACCGATGCCCGGCAGGCCGGTGAGGTTGGCGCCGTAGATGTCGAGCTCGCCCGGAACCGTGAGGTGCGACTCCCAGAACCGCAACTCGCCCTCCCAGGGGAAGTGCGGGTTGGCGACGAGCAGCCCGCCGGTGCCACCCTCGGTGCGGTCGCGGCCCACGGCCCAACCGTTGCTGGCCAGCTCCTCACCGTTGTCGAGGTCGAGCGGCGGCAGAGCCGACTCGTCCGACGCCACCCCCGGCGGCTGGGCAGCCCCGATGTAGCCCGTCAGCCGGGCCCCCGAGGCGTTGAGCGCGATCGACCGGGCATAGGCGTAGAGATCCTCGGCGGTGATCGGCTGCACCCAGTCGGCACCTGCGCACCAGCCACTCAGCCCGGCGTTGCCCACCTCGGCGAGGTGCTGGTTCCACCCGGCGGCGAACGCCTCGAACTGCTCGGTGATGATCGGCGGCGCGGCGGCGTAGTCGGCGCGGGCGATCCGGTCGACACCGATCGAGAGCCAGGCGAAGTCGCTGATGATGTTGGCGTCACCGTCACCCGGTCCGAGCGCGGCGGCGCGGCGGCCCTGCACCTTGGCCAACTGGTCGGCCAGGCTGCAGGCGTGGTCCTGACCGCTCGCGTAGCCCTGGCCGAAGAACACGCTCGCCAGGTCGGCGGCGACGATGTGCGGGACACCGTCGGAGGTGCGGCGGATCGATGCGCTGTACTCGGTCGGGGCCACCGTGGTGGGGGCGACGGTGGTGTCGGGCACCGTCGTGTCGACCTCGGTGACGATCGGAGGAAGGGTCTCGACCAGCGTGGCGCTGCTCGAACCGTCGTCACCCGAACAGGCGGCGGCGACGAGCGCGGCGACGATGACAGCAGTGCCGAGACGGACATGGGCGGAGACGCTCGTGGGGCGCATGCGCGCAGTGTCGCACAGTGCCCTTGCCTGGTCGTGGTTCTCCGACGTCAGCGCTGTTCGCGGCCGATGGCCAGCACCGACCGGAAGGCCTCGATCGCCGCATCGACGCTGCGCACGTTGGCGGCCGTCTCGATCACCGACAGCCTCACCTGGACGAGGTTGCCCACCAGGTCGCCGTTCGGTGCCGTGCCGGCGGGGCCGTTCACCGGTGGCGCCACGACGGGGCCCGGGTCGGCGACGGTCGGCAGCCCCGACGAGGCGATCTCGGCGGCCGCACGGTCGAGGCGTGCGGTGGCGGCGCGGATCCCGGTGAGGCCCGAGGTGATGGCAGGTGAGATCGGTTGCATCGGCGGATGTGCTGCGAGACGCTCGGCGGGACCGTTCGCAGTGTCACCGCGGATCGTCCGACCGCCGCGCCGCGACGGCACGAGCCAGCAGCGATCTTGACGATGCAGACCGGCTCAGACCAGTTCGAGGCCCGCCAGGTCGCCGCGGCTGCGCCAGTCGTCGAGCACCTTGAAGAACGCAATCGCCCCGGCCCCGTAGCTCGAGTTGCGGATGCTGCGTTCGGCCGGCCGGCCCTCGTTGTTGTAGTAGCCGGGCGTGCACGACTCGAGGAAGCGCACGTTGTACTGCGCCATGTCGATGATGGTCTGCACCCAGGCCGCTTCGGCCTCCTCGCTGGCCTCGACGATCGTGGCCCCACGGTCGACGGCTTCGCGCAGGATGTAGGCCAGGTGGCGTGCCTGCTCGTCGAGCAGGTGCGGGAAGTTCACCGTGAACCCGGCCTGGGTGGGGCTGAAGATGAAGCAGTTGGGGAAGCCGCGACTGTGCATGCCGTGCAGTGTCGATGCGCCATCGGCCCACTTCTCGGTGAGGGTCACCCCGTCGCGGCCCTCGACCTCGTAGCCGGCGCGCCGGGTGTACGACGTGCCCACCTCGAAGCCGGTGGCGTAGATGATGCAGTCGACCTCGTACTCGGTGTCGCCCACCACGATGCCCCGCTCGGTGATCCGGTCGACACCCTTGCCGTCGGTATCGACCAGGGTGACGTTCGGGCGGTTGTAGGTCTGCAGGTAGTCGTCGTGGAAGCAGGGCCGCTTGCAGAACTGGCGGTAGTAGGGCTTCAGCACCTCGGCCGTCAGCGGGTCGGCCACGATGGTGTCGACCCGGGCGCGGATCTGCTCCATCTTCTCGAAGTCGGCGAGCTCCATCGTGCTCTGGATGCCCTCGAGGCTGCTCAGGTCGGCCGTGCCGCGCCGGGCCATGATCAGCAACTTGCCGATGATGTCGGTCCAGCCGTCGTTCACCAGGTCCTCGGGTTCGAGCACACCCGAGACGAGGTTGTTGAAGTTCTCCATCCGGCGCTTCTGCCAACCGGGCTGCAGCGAGGCCACCCACTCGGGGTCGGTGTCGCGGTTGTCGCGCACGTCGATCGACGAAGGTGTGCGCTGGAAGACGTAGAGGTGCTCGGCGGTCTCGCCGAGGTGAGGGATGCACTGCACGGCCGTGGCCCCCGTGCCGATGATGCCCACCCGCTTGCCGGCCAGACCGACGAGGCCGCCGTCGGAGGTGCCCCCCGTGTAGGCGTAGTCCCACCGGCTGGTGTGGAACGAGTGCCCGCTGTAGCTCTCGATGCCGGGGATGCCCGGCAGCTTCGGCCGGTGCAACGGGCCGTTGGCCATCACCACGAACTGGGCGCGCATCGCATCGCCACGGTTGGTGCGGATCACCCAGCGCTGGGCGTCGTCGTCCCAGTGCATGCCGGTGACCTCGGTCTGGAAGCACGCGTTGTCGTAGAGGCGGAAGTGCTCGCCGATGGCCCTGCTGTGGGCGAGGATCTCCGGGGCGTGGGTGTACTTCTCCTTCGGGACGTACCCGATCTCCTCCAGCAACGGCAGGTAGATGTACGACTCGACGTCGCACATCGCCCCGGGGTAGCGGTTCCAGTACCACGTGCCGCCGAAGTCGCCACCCTTTTCGATGACGCGCAGGTCGTCGATGCCCGCCTCACGCAGGCGCGCTCCGGCGAGCAGGCCACCGAAGCCACCGCCGATGATCGCCACCTGCACCTCGTCGAACAGCGGTTCGCGCTCGATCGGCGCGACGTACGGGTCGTCGAGGTAGTGGCCGAACTGCCCGGCGATCTCGACGTACTGCTCGTTGCCGTCGGCACGCACGCGCTTGTCGCGCTCGTAGCGGTACTTCTCGCGCAGCGCGTCCGGATCGAACGCAGGTGCCTCGGTGGGCACCGATCCGTGCTGGTCGGTTGTCGACATGGTCGGCTCCTCGGTCCGTGGCCGCAGTCCCCCGCCGCGGCCGCACACGGGCAGGTTCTACTACGCCGGCCGTGGCCCCGACGATGCGGGATGTGCGAGTCTGACCGACTGTGACGGGCATCCCCCCGACGACGTCGACGCCCACTGCGGCCGAGCGAGGAGCCGTGCTCGACGCGCTCGTCGCGGCGCTCGATCCGGCGTCGGTGCTCGCCGATACCGAGCGGTGCGCTCCGCACGAGACCGACTGGACCGGCGCGTACCACGGGCGCGCGCTCGCCGTCGTACGTCCCTCGACGGTCGAGCAGGTCGCCGCCATCGTGACGATCTGCCGCGACGCGCGGGTGGGGGTCGTCGCCCAGGGCGGCAACACCGGGTTGGTCGGTGCAGGGGTGCCGCGCGGCGGTGAGGTGGTGGTCGACCTCAGGCACTTCGACTCGCTCGGCGACATCGACGTCACAGCGCGCCAGGTCACCGTCGGCGCCGGTGTGCGCCTCGCCGACCTGCAGCGCGCCGCCGCAGCACGTGGCCTGCGCTACGCAGTCGACTTCGCCGCCCGCGACAGCGCCACCGTCGGCGGCTCGATCGCCACCAATGCGGGCGGGATCAACTTCCTGCGCTTCGGCGGGACCCGACAGCAGGTCGTCGGGGTCGAGGCCGTGTTCGGGTCGGGGCTGGTGGTCCGCCGGCTCGCAGGCATCGAGAAGGACAACACGGGGTACGACCTCGCCGGGCTGCTGTGCGGCAGCGAGGGCACCCTGGGCATCGTCACCCGGGCCCGCCTGCGGCTGGTGCCGCTGGCGACCCACCGGGTGACGGCACTGGTCGGGGTCGACGACATCGACACCGCAGTCGCGACGCTGACGGCCGTGCGTGCCCGGGTCGCCGAGCTCGAGGCAGCCGAGCTGATGCTCGGCGGCGGCGTCGACCTCGTCGGCCACGCCTTCGACTGGCCGCTCCCCCTCGGCCGGGCGTGGCCCGCCTACGTGCTGCTCGAGGCCGCCGCCGATCACGATCCCACCGATGCCCTGGCCACGGCTCTGGCGGGCTGCCACGGGCTGGGTGAGGTGGCGGTGGCAGGCCCGGACGACGGCGCGGCGCGCAGGGCGCTGCTGTGGCGCCACCGCGAGCACCACACACTCGCGCTGCGCGGCCTCGGCCCGGTCGTGAAGCTCGACGTCACCGTGCCCCTCGGCGTGCTGGCATCGTTCGTCGACGGGCTGGCATCCACGGTGCACTCCGTCGACCCCGGTGTGCAGCTGTGCGTGTTCGGCCACCTCGGCGACGGCAACCTGCACGTCAACCTCACCGGCCATCGCGCCGACGACCCCCGCGCGGTCCACGACCTCGAGCGTGCCGTGCTCACCTCGGTGGTGGCGCACGGTGGCTGCATCAGCGCCGAGCACGGCATCGGGCTGTTGAAAGCACCGTGGCTCGGCCTCGACCGCAGGCCCGACGAGATCGCAGCGATGCGCGCCCTGAAGGCCGCGCTCGACCCCGACGGGGTGATGAACCCCGGCGTGTTGTTCCAACCCTCTACCGAGGAGCAGCGATGACCTCCACCGTCCCCGGCGGCCACCACGACGAGGAATTGGCCGACGTGCGGGCTGCCGTGGCCCAGGTGTGCAGTGGCTTCGGCGACGACTACTGGGCCGCCTGCGAGCACGAGCACCGCTTCCCCTGGGACTTCTACCGGGCCATGGCCGAGGGCGGATGGATCGGTGTCGCCATCCCCGAGCAGTACGGCGGTGGCGGCCAAGGCATCCGGGTCGCTGCCGCGGTGCTCGAGGAGGTCGCTGCCTCCGGCGCGTGCATGAACGGGGCCTCGGCGCTGCACCTGTCGATCTTCGGCATGCACCCGGTGGTGATGCACGGCAGCGAGGAGATGAAGCAGCGCTTCCTGCCGGCCGTGGCCGACGGCTCGCTGCACGTCGCGTTCGGCGTCACCGAGCCCGACGCGGGCACCGACACCACGCGCATCACCACACGTGCGGCGCGCGACGGCGACCACTACGTCGTCACCGGCCGCAAGGTGTGGACCACCAAAGCCCTCGAGTGCGACCGCATCCTGCTGCTCACCCGCACGACACCGCTCGCCGAGTGCGCCCGGCCGACCGACGGGATGACCCTGTTCCTCGTCGACCGCCACGCCCCGGGTGTGGCGGCCACGGCGATCGCGAAGATGGGCCGCAACGCGGTGGCCAGCTGCGAGACGACGTACGACGAGGTGCTCGTCCCCGTCGCCGACCGGGTGGGCGACGAGGGCCGCGGGTTCCAGTACCTGCTCGGCGGGCTGAACGCCGAGCGCATCCTCATTGCCGCCGAAGCGATCGGCATCGGCCGCGCCGCGTTGCGTCGGGCGGTGGAGTACGCGAACGAGCGTGTCGTGTTCGGCCGCCCGATCGGCAAGAACCAGGGCATCGCCTTCCCGCTGGCCGAGGCCCACGCCCGCTTGCGCGCCGCCGACCTGATGGTGCGCGAGGCGGCCCGACGCATCGACGCCGGCCTGCCGTGCGGTGAGGAGGCCAACCTGGCCAAGTACCTCGCAGCCGAGGCCGGATTCTTCGCCGCCGACCGCGCCGTGCAGACGCACGGCGGCTTCGGGTACGCCACCGAGTACCACGTCGAGCGCTACTTCCGCGAGTCACGCCTGCCGCGCATCGCCCCGATCAGCCAAGAGCTCGTGCTCGCCTACGTGGCCGAGCACGTGCTCGGCCTGCCGCGGTCGCACTGACCATCCGCTGGCTGGGCGCGTCTATGCGCTCGGCTGCTCGCCGAAGGTGAGGACGATCCCGCAGTCGGCTGCTTCGCCGCGCCGGAAGAGGTTGCGGATCGAACCGGTCACCTCGATCAGGCCGAACTGCCAGCCGTACTTGCGCTTCACCGCTGCCTTCACGGCCGCGAAGTCGGCACCGGTCACGACGGTCGCTGTCGCCGTCACGGTGACCGCTTCCTCGGGCACGCGACCACGCATGTCGCACGGGCGCAGGGTGACCTCGGGGAAGTTGCGGATCCGCTTCACCTTGCCGGCGTTGCCCTCGGTGGTGAAGCACGCCGTGCCGTCGCCCATCGGGGCGATCCACACCGGTGTGTCGACCGTGTCGCCGTTGCGCTTGCGCGTGCGCAACGAGACGTAGCGGTTGCTGGCGATGTCGGCGGCGGTCATGGCCACACCATACGCCCGCGGCCGGCAGCCACGGACGAGGTCACGACAGCCGACCGTGCGCGCCGAGCAGGTCGCGCGCGACGTCGAGCCACAGGTGGGTGGTGAGCGCCAGCGACTCGATGTCGATGCGCTCGTCGTGGCCGTGGAACCTGCTCGAGAAGCTGCCGGCGTCGAGCGCGGGGCTGAACAGCCCGGCCCCGTAGGCCACGGCGCCGAACTGGCGATACACCCGGGCATCGGTGAAGCCGACCATCAACTGGGGCGTGAGCCGCGACGTCGGGAACGGCCGGGCAATGGCCCGTTGCAGGCTGTCCCACAGCGGGGTGCCCGTCGGGCTCACCGAGGCCGGGTCGTTCATCAGCACCTCGACCTCCACCGTCGACGCGAGGTCGCCGAGGGCGGTGTCGAGATGGGCCTGCACGTCGTCGGCCGTCTCGCCCGGCAGCGTGCGCACATCGACCTCGATCTCGACGGTGTCGGGGATGACGTTGGTCTTCATCGGCGTCGTCGGCGAACCGTGCAGGACGTTGCACGAGAAGGTGGTGTGGGTGCACGCGTGCAGGTGCGCGGCGGCCCCGACGTTGGGGAGCGCAGCGAGCACCTCGTCGATGGACGCCGGGTCGAGCAGCAGGTGTCGGGTCGCATCGTCGACCCCGAGCGTGCTCACCCGCTCGCGCCACAGCTCGTGGAAGCGCGGCGCCGGGCGGTAGTCGGCCAGGCGCTGCACCACCGCTGCAGCCTTGACGAGGGCGTTGTCCGACCGGAACGGCATCGAGCCGTGCCCGGGCGTGCCGCGCACCCGCAGGCGCCGCCAGGCCACACCCTTCTCACCGACGTTGATGCCGATGTAGGGGGTCTCTGGCGACCCGGAGTGCAGCCCGCCGTTCTCGGTGAGCACGTAGTCGGCACGGATCGCGTCGGGCTCGTGGTCGGCCATCCACTGCGCGCCGTACCTGCTGCCGGACTCCTCGTCGGCGACCGCGAAGTAGATCAGGTCACCGCGCGGGCGGAAGCCGCTGTCGGCCAACCGGCGGAAGGCGACGGCCATCGAGGCGGTCAGGTTCAGCATGTCGACCGCGCCGCGCCCCCACACCTCACCGTCGACCACCTCGCCACCGAACGGGTCGCGGCTCCACCCGGCCTCGTTCACCGGGACGACGTCGGTGTGCCCCATCAGGCACAGCGACGGCGCATCAGGGTCGCTGCCGGCGATGCGCGCCACCAGCGAACCGCGACCCGGCGCGGCCTCGTACCGCTCGACGTCGAGCCCCGTCGAACCGAGGTAGTCGGCCAGCAGGTCGGCGTTGCGGGTCTCGTGGCCCGACTCCGCGGTGCCGTCGTTGACGCAGCGATTGCGGATCATGGCCTGCAGGAGTTCGACGGTCTGACCGGTGAGCTGGTCCATGTTCGGCAGGCTAAACCGCACGGAGGGGCCACGCGACCCACCGGCTACCGTCGACGTCATGTCCGACCTCGCAGCGCCCGTCGACCCCCGACGCGGCCTGTCCGCGGCGGAGGTGGCCGACCGCATCGCCCGCGGGCTCGTCAACGCCGTCCCCGCCGCCCCGACCCGCACCGTCGGCCAGATCGTGCGGGGCAACGTGCTGACGCCGGTCAACCTGGTGATCGCCGTGCTCGCCGCGTTGGTGCTGGCCGCAGGCTCGCCGAAGGACGCCCTCTTCGGCGGGGTGATCGTGGCCAACAGCGTCATCGGCATCGTCCAAGAGCTGCGCGCCAAGCGGGTGCTCGATCGGCTCAGCCTGCTCAACGCCCCGCACGCCGATGTGGTGCGCGACGGCGAGGTGCGCAGGGTGCAGGTCCACGAACTGGTGCTCGACGACGTGGTCGAGCTGCGCGCCGGCGCGCAGGTGGTGGCCGACGCCGTCGTGGTGGCCCACGACCGGCTCGAGATCGACGAGTCGCTGCTCACCGGTGAGGCCGACCCCATCGTGAAGGCCGACGGCGACGAGGTGCTGTCGGGCAGCGCCGTGGTGGCCGGTACCGGCCGGGTGCAGGTGGCCAAGGTCGGAGCCGACAACTACGCAGCGCAACTGGCCGAGGAGGCCCGGCGCTTCACCCTCGTCGACTCGCCCCTGCGCAACGACATCAACCGCATCGTGTCGGTGGTGGGCATCGCGATGATCCCGATCGGGCTGCTGCTCGCGAGCAGCCAATTCCTGCGACGCGACCAGGGCTGGCGCGACGCGATCATCAGCACCGTCGCCGGCCTGGTGGGCATGGTGCCCGAGGGGCTCGTGCTGCTCACCAGCGTGGCCTTCGCCGTCGGGGTGGTGCGCCTCGCCAAGCGACGCTGCCTGGTGCAAGAACTACCGGCCATCGAGGTGCTGGCCCGGGTCGACGTGCTGTGCGCCGACAAGACCGGCACCATCACCGAGGGCAGCATCGCCCTCGCCGAAGTGCTCCCGCTCGAGGGCGCTGCCACCGACCACGGCCTGGTCGAGCAGGCGCTCACCGCCATCGCCCGCCACGACCCGGACCCCAACGCCACCCTCGCCGCGGTCGCCCAGCACTTCACCGGCAGCACCGACTGGAAGCCGAGTGGGCGGATCCCGTTCTCGTCGGCACGCAAGTGGAGCGCTGCGGCGTTCGCCGGTCGCGGCACCTGGGTGCTCGGGGCGCCGGAGAACGTGCTCGGCGCGGCGTACGCCGGCGAGGTCCGCCGGCTGGTCGAGGTCCAGGCGGCCGACGGGCGGCGGGTGCTGGTGCTGGCCCACACCGATCGCGAGCTCGGC
>JBBATY010000029.1:0-39960 GCA_040398525.1 Ilumatobacteraceae bacterium
GGGCTGCTGGCCGTGCTGCTCACCTACCTCGTCGGTGCCTCGTTCGGTGGCAGCCGCAGCGGGGTGACCCTGGTGCTGGCCGGTGTGGCCGTCACCTCGCTCGCCACGGCCGTGCAGGCGTTCGTCCTGCAGCGCAACAACGACGTGATCCGCGAGGTCTACAGCTGGATCCTCGGTCGGCTCAGCACCGCGACGTGGCGCGACGTCACCCTGGTGCTGCCCTATGTGGTCGCGTCGAGCGTGGTGCTGGTGCTGCACCGTCGCCACCTCGACGTGCTCCGCGTGGGTGACGACGAGGCTGCTGCACTCGGCACCGACGTGCAGCGGGTGCGGCTGGCTGTGGTGATCGCCGCCACCTTGGGCACGGCCGCCGTCGTCAGTGTGAGTGGGTTGATCGGCTTCGTCGGCATCGTCGTCCCGCACGCCGTGCGCCTGTTGGCCGGGGCGTCGTACCGACGGCTGCTGCCACTGTCGCTCGTCGTCGGTGCTGCATTCCTGATCCTCGCCGACATCCCCGGCCGCGTGCTGCAGGACCCGGCCGAGACCCCGATCGGCGTGGTGACGGCCTTCCTCGGGGCACCCTTCTTCATCGTCGTGCTGCGGACCCGCAAGGTGGTGTCATGAGCTCGCTCGCGTTCCACGAGATGTCGGTGCGCTACGGCCGGCGCACCGCGATCAGCACCTTCACCGACACGATCCGGCCGGGGGAGTGGCTCTGTCTGATCGGGCCCAACGGGGCCGGCAAGTCATCGATCCTTCGTGCCGTAGCTGGCCTCGTCGCCCACGAGGGCCGCATCGAGATCGACGGAACGCGGCTCGACCTGCGTTCGTCGCGGCGGCGCGCCGAGTTGGTGGCCTACGTGCCGCAGGTGCCAGTGATGCCCGACGACATGACGGGCTCCGAGTACGTGCTGCTCGGGCGCAACCCCTACATCTCGTATTTCGGCGCCGAGTCGGCGCACGACCGCACACTCGTGGCCGATCTGCTCGACCGGCTCGATCTGGTCGACCTCGGGCCGCGCCTCATCGGCACGATGAGCGGTGGCGAGCGCCAACGACTCGTCATCGCCAGGGCGCTCGCCCAGGAGGCGCGCATCCTGCTGCTCGACGAGCCGACCAGCGCGCTCGACATCGGCCACCAGCAGCAGGCGCTCGAGCTCGTCGACCGTCTGCGGCGCGAGCACGGCCTCACGGTGCTGAGCGCGATGCACGACCTCACCCTGGCCGGCCTGTACGCCGACCGGCTGACGCTGCTCCACCAGGGCCACGTCGTGGCGGCCGGCGGCGCCGCCCACGTGCTGCGCCCGGAGACGTTGAGCGAGTTCTACGGCGTCAGTGTGGTGGTGCACCACGAGAGCGACGGCACGGTCGTGGTCGTGCCGCGTCGAACTCGCGACTGACCCACCCGGTAGCGTCGGGCCGATGTCTGTGACCGAGCTCGACACCGTCCTCGCTGGCTGCCGTTCGGCACATCGTCGTCTGCTCGACGTGCTCGACCGGGTCGACGACTCGGTGGTGGGTGCAGCCACCGGTCTAGCTGGGTGGACGGTCGGTCACCTGCTCACCCACCTGGCGCGCAACGCCGACAGCTTCACGGGGCTCTTTGCTGCTGCGGCTCGCGGTGAGGTTGGCGCGCAGTATCCAGGGGGCTGGGCGCAACGCAACGACGACATCGATGCCGGGGCCCCGCGTGCGGCCGCCGAGATCGTTGCCGATGTGGCGCGGAGCGTCGGCGAGCTCGAGCAGGTCTGGCATGCGGCAACCCCGGAGATCTGGGCGTCGTCGGGTGAGACGGTGTTCGGTCCGGCGCCGCTCGACGACACACCGGCGCGACGCTGGCGCGAGGTCGTGGTGCACCTGCACGACCTGGCCCCGGGGCTCGGCCTGGCGCCCGATCCGGCCGACTGGCCCGCCGACTACGTGCGCATCGATCTGCGGAGGATGACCATGCTCTGGGCGAGTCGTCGACCGATGGGGCTCACCGAGTTGCCCGCCGAGGCCCTGGCGGCCCCGCCCGCGCAACGGTTGGCCTGGTTGCTCGGACGGGCCGAGATCGACGGGCTCGGACCTGCGGGGGTGATGGCATGAGCTGGGCGCGCAAGGCGGTCGTCGCCACCGCTGCCGTTGTGGCCGTGCTCGGCCCCGCTTCCTCGGTGGCTGCGCACGCGGGCCTCGACTCGAGCACGCCGGCGGCCAGCTCGGTGCTCGAAGAAGCCCCCGACACCATCGTCCTCGACTTCGACGAGGCCGTCGAGGCATCACTCGCCACGATCGAGGTGTTCGCCCAGGACCGCTCGCCCGTCGAAGTCGGCGCGCCGGAACCCGTGCGCAGCGACGCATCGATCGTCACCGCCGATCTCCCCGACCTCGATCAGGGCGTATACGTGGTGGTCTGGCGGATCACCAGCGTCGACGGCCACGTGGTCGACGGCGCGTTCAGCTTCCAGATCGGCACCGGCAGCGACGTCGATGCCGATGCGCTGCTCGCCGACCTCGCCGGAGGTGCCTCGGCCTCGGCCGCGGTCGAGCGCACGTTGTCGATCGCTCGCCTGCTGGCGTACGTCGGCCTGGTGCTGGTGCTCGGGGCGATGCTCTGGGCGGGGATGGCCACCGAGCGCCTGGCCGCGCTGCGGTCGACCAGGGCTGTGCTCTGGGGTGGCGCGGCACTGCTCCTCGTGGGGTCGCTGGTCCAGTACGGGGCCCAGGCTGCCTACGCCGTCGCCGGCTCGGCGGGCGACATCGTCTCGCCCTCGGTGTGGGGGCGTATCGACCAGACCTCCACGGGTCGGGCATTGCTCGTGCGCATCGTGCTCGCCGTTGTGCTCGTCGTCCTCGTCGCCCAGTGGGGCCGTCGCGCCACGGCGTGGTGGCGATCGCTCGCCGTGGTGGCATCGATCGGTGCGTTGGTGTCGTTCCCTGCCGGTGGGCACGCTGCAGCGCTCGCCCCCCGGGCGCTGTGGACCGCAGTCGATGCTGTGCACCTGGCGGCCGTGGTCGTGTGGCTCGGTGGTCTGCTGCTGTTCACGATCGGGGCCACCACCTGGCTGCGCGCCGACGATGCCGCGCCGGTGGTGCGCCGCTTCTCGACGGCAGCAGCCGTCGCAGTGCCCGTGCTCGTCGTCACGGGCGTGGCCCAGGCGAACCGGCTGAGCGGAGGCTTCGACGGCCTCACCGACACGACGTGGGGCCGGACGCTGCTCGCCAAGGTGTCGGTGGTCGTGATGCTGGTCGCCATCGCCGGGGTGTCGCGCTGGTTGCTGCGCAACTCCGGGGTGCGCTCGCTCGGTCGCACCGTCGCCGCCGAGGCGGTGCTGGGCATCGCCGTGCTGGCGCTGTCGGCCGGGCTGGTGAGCGAGTCGCCGCGGCCGCCCGTCGAGCGCCAGGTGTTCAGCACATCGCTTGCCAGCGCCGGGGTGCTCGTCGATCTGACGATCACCCCCGGCGGGGTGGGCCAGAACGAGATGCACGTCGTGATCACCCCGCCGGGCGGCTCGCTCGCCCCGGTGGCGGGGGCGACGGCCAGGGTCTCGCTGCCCGAGCAGGAGATCCCCGACACCCCGGTCGAGCTGGTCGCCGACGGGACGAACCACTTCACCGGCACCGTGGGGTTCCCGCTGTCGGGCACCTGGACCCTCGAGCTGCTCGTCGAGGTGTCGGTCGGCAACACGGTGCTCATCGTCACCGAGGTGCCGGTCCCCTAGCGCGGCGCTGCAGCCATCGTCGCCGGTGGGCGGTGAGCTCGCTGCTGCACTGCCGCGCGGCCGGGCCGGACCAGACCTCCGGCCCGGCGCGCAGCGCCAACGTCGTCGCCGGGGAACGATCCGGCCACTGCCCGAGCACACGCATCGCCTGGGCGCGGCGGCGCAGCTCGAGGGCGAGCCGGTCGGGAGGGGGTTCGGCGGTCGACATGGCACTACCACTGAGACCCGGCTGGTGGTGGCGGCGGAAAAATCAGCGAGCGAGCTCGCGCACGATGACGTGATGGGGTAGGCCGGTGACCTGTTCGATGAACCCGTCGCTGTCGATCGTGAACCCGTGCCGCAGGTAGAACCCGAGTGCCGCGTCGCGGGCGTTGGCCCACACCAGCCGGGCTCCGTCTGCGGCCGCCTGTGCGCATCCCGCCTCGACCAGCAGCCCGCCCAGTCCACGGCCGTGGAGGTGCTGCAGGGTGGCCATGCCGCGCAGCTGCACTGCGGCGATGCCGGGGCGTGTGGTGCGCTCGCGCGGGATCCACGAGCTGACCGCCACCAGCAGGCCATCGGATCCGCGCACACCGAGATGTCGGGCACCGGGCCACTCGTCCTCGGCGAAGGTGACGACCTTGCTCACCGTGTCGGCGCGCAGCACGGCGAGCCGGATCGGGTGCGTGTCGACGGCTGCGAGCTCGACGACCTGCCAGGCGCTCGCCTCGGCGTCGTCAGCCATCGAGGCGCACCGCTGCACCGTCGGAGGCCGCCGACCGGTACATCGCGTCGACGATCCGGTGCGCGGCGAGGGCCGTCGCGACATCGGGCCACGCGGGTGTGCCGGCGACCACGGCGCGCACGAACTCGCCGTCGGGGTTGGTGCTGCCGTCGACCAGCTCGAGTGCCGCCCGCTCGAGGTCGTCGCCGCCGAGCGAGCCGGTGGTGCCGTCGTGGTCGGTCCAGGTGACCGGACCGAACCAGTCGCTGCCGTCCATCACGATGTGGCGCCGCGTGCAGAAGATCTCGACCCGCCGCAGGCTGGGTCGGGCGAGGTTGTCGTGCCAGATGCTGCTGAGGGTGCCCGTCGCGCCGCCGACGAAGCCGAGCGTCGCGGTGGCCACGTCCTCGATGCCCTCGTGGCCGTGGAAGTTCGCCGTCGCAGCACTCACCCTGGCGACATCGCCCACCAGGAAGCGCAGCATGTCGACGTCGTGGATGCTGTGCTCGAGCAGGGTGCCCGCCCCGGCCCGGTGCCGGTCGGCGCGCCACGTCGATGCGTAGTGGCCCTGGATCGGGATGAACTGGTCGTCGCGGAACACCACGCTCATCACCGGCCCGGCCGCGGGGTCGTCGATGAGCCGCCGGGCCCAGAGGTAGGCCGGCGACCGCCGCAGCACCAGGCCGACCTGGTTGACGACACCGTGCTCGGCCACCACGGCCGCCATCGCCTCGGCGTCGGCCAGGGTGGTGGCCAGCGGCTTCTCGCAGAAGATGGCGAGGCCGCGTGCTGCGGCAGCGGCGACGAGGCGGGGGTGCTCGCTGGTCCACGTGCACACGTAGACCGCGTCGCACGTGTCGAGCACCTCGTCCTCCGACGCGCACACCGTGTGCCCCGAGGCCGCGGCGAACGCCTCGGCCCGGGCGGTGTCGGGGTCGTACACCCCGGCGCGCACCACCCCACACTCCTGTTCGGCGCCGCTGTGGCGCAGGCTCTTGGAGTGGTACGTGGCGATCAGGCCGGCTCCGAGGAACCCGATGCGCACAGGTGGGGTGGCCATCGGTGAGGTCATCGCCGCCGACTCTAGGGTGCCGCTGACGTCACAGCTCGCCGAGCTGCACGGCCCGATCGGCCACCAGCGCTGCCTCGTCACGGTCGTGGGTCACCATCAGGGCAGTGGTGCCGGTGGCGCGGAGCAACGCAGCGAGGTCGGTCGCCAGTCGATCGTGCAGCTCGGGGTCGAGGCCCGACAGCGGCTCGTCGAGCAGCAGCACGGCGGGTCGCGGGGCGAGCGATCGGGCCAGCGCGACACGTCGGGCCTCGCCACCGCTCAGCTCGTCGACGCGCCGGCGCTCGAACCCCGGCAGGCCCACCAGGTCGAGCAACTCGCGCACCCGGGCGTGCTGGTCGTCGCGTGGCCATTTGGCGATGCGCAACCCGAAGGCGATGTTGCCCGCCACGTCGCGGTGCGGGAACAGTTGGTCGTCCTGGAAGACGAGGCCGACCTGACGCTGGTGGGCTGCCAGGGCGGTGACATCGCGGCCGCCGATCGACACGCTGCCGCCGTCGGGCCGCAGCAGCCCGGCGACGACCCGCAGCAGGGTCGTCTTGCCCGACCCCGACGGACCGAGCAGGGCCACCACCTCACCCCGTCGGACCGAGAGCGAGACCCGGTCGAGCACCAGCCGGTCGCCGAAGCGGACGGTCACATCACGCACGTCGAGCATCACGGCCTCCTGACGCGACGAGCAGCAGCAGCGTGCACGCGACTGCCAGCACCACAGCGAGTGCGCTGGCCTCGGCGCGGGGGATGTCGCCGGCACGGCCGAGCAGGCGGGCGATCGCCGTGGGAAGCGTCTCCTGGCCCGTGCGGCTGAGCAGCGTGGTGGCCCCGAACTCGCCGAGCGAGATCGCCGCAGCGAATGCGGCCCCCACTGCGAGGGGTCGACGCAGCAGGCCGACGTCGATCTCCCACCATGCACGGGTGGGCGACGCGCCGAGCGTCGCAGCGGCATCGAGCCAGCCGGTGGGTCGGGCGCGCAGCACCGGAAGGGCTGCCCGCACCACGAACGGCACTGCCACCAGCGCGTGCCCGAGGGGCACGAGCCAGGGCTCGTCGCGCCAGTCGAACGGTGCGGTGTCGAAGGCGATCAGCATGCCGAAGCCGATCGTCACCGCCGAGGTGGCCAGCGGCAGCATCAGGCCGACGTCGAGCAGCCGGCCGTGCCGACGGGCTGCACCGATGGCGAGCGTCGCCAGCCCGCCGACCAGCACGCTCACCGCGGTGGCCAGCACCGCGAAGCGCAGCGATGCGCCGAGTGCCCCCCATACGTCGACCGCCACGCCGGAGCCCGGTCGTGCGTCGGAGGTGCCGCCCCACAGCGCCCGCCAGCCGGCGAGCGACCAGCCCCGGCCGGTGCGCAGCGACGACACCGCGAGGGCCACGATCGGTGCCAGGGTCACCACGGCGGTCGCCGCGGCGAGGGCACCCACACCGAAGCGCTGTGCTGTCGTCGTCGGGCGCAGGCGCGAAGCGGGGGAGACGGCCCACCGTGTGGTGGCCCTGCGCTGCACGACGCTGCCGAGTGCCAGTCCGACGGCCAGCACACCGAGCTGCAGCAACGACAGCACCGCTGCGCCGCCGATGTCGCCGAGGCCCGTTGCCCGCCGGGCGATCTCGACCTCGAGGGTGGCGTTCGTCGGGCCGCCGAGGATGGCCACGACGCCGTACGAGGTGAAGGTGAACAGGAACGTCACCATCGCGGCCGAGGCGATGGCCGGCCGCAGCAGCGGCAGGGTCACCGAACGTGCCGCCTGCCACGGGCTCGCGCCCAGGGTGCGGGCCGCCGCGGTGAGGTCCGGTGGGAGTTGCTCCCACAGGGCCCCGACGAGGCGCACCACCACCGAGATGTTGAAGTACACGTGGGCGATCACCACGGCCGTGGCCGTGCCGACGAGCGCGTCGGGCAGCAACGACGTGAATGCAGCGCCGACCACCACCGTGGGCAGGAGGAACGGCACGACCACCACGGCGGCCAGCAGGCGTCGGCCGGGGAAGTTCCAGCGCGCGAGCAGCCAGGCGGGGGCCAGGCCGGCCACAACCGTGGCCAGGGTGCTGACCACGGCCTGCCAGGTGGTGAACCAGAGCACCCGCCACACCCCGCCCCGCTCGAGGGTGTCGGCGATCGTCGAACCGCTCACCACCTCGCCGACGAGGGCGACGACCGGCCAGACGTAGCACACCGCCAGGAACACGACCGGGGCCGCGGCGAGGAGGGCCACCAGGCGGGTGGGTGGCAGTGTCGTCGTCCGGTCGTCGGTGCGGCTCACCGCAGCACGATCTCGGTCCACTCGTCGATCCAGCCCTGCTGCCCGGCGGCGATCTCGTCGGGAGGCAGGGTGCGCGGATCGGTGACCTCGCCGCTGAAGCGGACGAACTCGTCGGGCAGGTCGACATCGGTGCGGGCCGGGTAGACGAACAGGTTGAGGGCGATCTCGGCCTGGAACTCCGGGCCGGCGAGGAAATCGACCAGCTGCCGGGCCTCGTCGACGTGCTCGGTGCCGCGCAGCACGCCGGCGAACTCGACCTGCTGGAAGCAGGTGTCGACGATCGTCGCCGTCGGGGCGTCGTCGCGTGGCGGATCGGCGTAGATCACCTCGGCGGGTGGGCTGGTCGCGTAGCTGACGACGAGCGGTCGGTCGCCTCCACCCGAGCCGCTGAAGCGCTCGTAGTAGGCGGTCGTCCACGAGTCGACCACCTCGACTCCGTTGTCGCGGAGCGCGGCCCAGTAGCCCTGCCAGCCGTCGGGGCCGAGCTCGGCGATGGTGGCGAGCAGGAAGGCGAGACCGGGCGACGACGACGCCGGGTTCTGCACCACCAGCAGGTCGCGGTAGGTCGGGTCGACGAGGTCGGCGAAGGTCGTGGGCGGTTCGATGTCGCGCTCGACGAACCAGGCGATGTCGTAGTTGAGGCACACCTCGCCGGAGTCGACCGGGGTGACCTCGTTGCCGGGTACCAGCGCGGTGAGCTCGGGGTCGAGGCTCGCCAGCTCGCGCGACGCGTAGGGCTCGAAGACGTCGGCGGCGAGCGCCCGCGACAGCAGCGTGTTGTCGACGCCCCACATCACGTCGCCCTCGGGGTTGCCGGCGGTGAGCACGGCCTTGCTCACCATGGTGCCTGCATCGCCGGCGATGGCCAGCTCGACACCGATGCCCGTCGCTGCGGTGAAGGCGGCGAGCGCCTCGTTGAGTGACGTACCTTCCGTCGGGAACGAGTCGTACGTGACGAGGCGCAGCGTCACGGGCCCCTCGTCGCTGCCGCATGCAGCAACGGTTGCGGTGAGGGCGACGGTGGCGGCGAGGGCGACAGCCGTCGTGCGGCGCGGGCGGGTGCGGGTGATCATCGGACGACCTCCGGGACGACGATGGTGAGCACGCCGTCGCCGACCGACGCCGTGACGGGTGGGGAGACGACGGTGTTGCTGACGCCGCGGGTGGTTGCCGCCGGCAGCTCGGCGTCGTGCAGCGGCCATTGCGCGCCGACGAGCTCGACCCCGCGGCAGGGTCCGTGGGCGGCGATGAGGGAGAACACCGTGCCGGCCGGACGGTGCACTGCGAGCGTGTGGCCGGGATGCACGACGTGCAGCACGGCCCGGCCGAGATGGGCGGTGACCGACTCGAAGCCGGCGAGCACCGGGTCGCCGAGCGCGGCGATCACCCCGAGCATGTGGTCGAGCCGATGCGCCGGGTCGTCGCCGTCGGGTGCGACGAGGGTGAGCGCTGTGCCACCCCGTGCCGCTGCGCAGTGCAGTGCCAGCGCGGTGTCGGTGAGGTCCTTGTCGGTCGGGTGCGACTCGACCGCGACGCCGTGCTGCTCGGCCCACGCCAGCCCGGCCGGCGAGATGCTGTCGAGGTCGCCCACCACCACGTCGGGCCGCACCCCGGCACCGAGGGCTCCGTCGACGCCGCTGTCGGCGGCGATCACCAGATCGAAGGTGCCGGAGGGTGCGCGGAGCGCACCACCCCCGACGACCACCAGGATCGACTCTGCTGTCGACATCGCATCCCTCCGCTGGCATGACCCAGATCAGGTTCCCGGGTCGGTGGCGGAACGGCCACCCTCTCAGCCCGCCGACCTGCGAGCTCCCCGTGCTGTTGTGGCCGTCACGCTACCGGCGCGTCCTGGCCGCTCGCATCACGGACCCGGATCAGCCGGCTCGTCGCGTCGCCGTCACGACGGCGATCTGGCCGACCATCACCAAGGCCATCCCCAGCAACTGGACCGGTCGGATGCCCTGGTCGAGCAGCAGATAGGCCCACACCACGGCGAGCGCGGGCTGGGCGACCTGCAACAGGCCGATGGTGCCGATGGGCACCGACCGCTGGGCGAACACCATCATCCCGTGGGCCAGGGTGCCGGTGAGCAGGGCGAGCACCACCATGTAGGGGATCGACCGGGCCGTGACGTCGTCGAGCTCGCCGCGCAGCAGCGCGACGGGGAAGACGGCCACCGTGGCGATGGGCATGATCGCCGCCATGATCGCCTGGACGCTCATGTCTTCGCGCAGCTTGCGGCTCGACAGCAGGTAGCCGGCCCAGAGCACCACGGCCCCGACGATCAGCAGGTTGCCGGTCCAGCTCGCCTCGCCGGTCGTGGGTGCGTTGAACAGCACGATGGCCAGACCGCCGAGCGACACGAGCCCGAACGACAGGGCGCGCGTGTTCACCTTCTCGTGGAACAGCAGCGCACCGGCAGGGATGAGGATCACCGGGGTGAGCGAGCCGATGAACTCGGCGTTGGCCACCGTGGTGCGGGTGACGCCACTGAAGAACAGCGTGATGTTCAGCCCGAAGATCGTGCCCGGCAGCAGGGCG
Organism: Ilumatobacteraceae bacterium; assembly: GCA_040398525.1. Lineage (GTDB taxonomy): Bacteria > Actinomycetota > Acidimicrobiia > Acidimicrobiales > Ilumatobacteraceae > VFMC01. The sequence continues at coordinate 10,279 of JBBATY010000029.1, forward strand.
CGGCGCAGTTCGCGCCGGGTGACCGTGCGCCGTTCGGTCGCCCACAGGATCGCCGCCCACGAGCACGAGGTCATGACCATCCGCCAGAAGGCGAGGGTGGGCCCGGGGATGCCCGCCTTCTTCACCAGCGTCGACCCGAAGCTGAACGAGAGCACTGCGGTGCCCACCGCAAGGAGCCCGAGGGTGCGCGCCGACGTCCGCCGTGCCGTGGTCACCTCGGGCGGGGGGATCGGAGGTGACGCACTGCCTGCGTCGGTCACGAGGTCATCTGTCGGCGGATGTCGGGCTCGATGTAGATCGTCTGGGTGATGTCGACCGAGGCGCGCATGGCTGCCTCGACCTGGTCGATCGCTGCGGCGAGCTGGGGGAGGTCGAGCGAGCGGTCGAACTCGACCTTGGCTGCGACGAGCAGGTTCTCGGGCCCGTAGTGCACGGCCCGCAGGTGGATGAGGTGGGCGACCTGGGGTGAGTCGGTGATGGCTGTGTGGATGGCCTGCTCGACCTCGTCGACTGGAGCCTCACCGATGATCAGGCTCTTCATCTCGATGGCCAGGATGACGGCGATCACTACGAGGAGGATGCCGATGGCGATCGAGCCGAGCGCGTCCCAGCGGGGGTTGCCCGTCAGGTCGGCGGCGGTGAGCCCGATCAGCGCGAAGAACAGGCCGATCTCGGCGCCGGTGTCCTCGAGCAGCACGACGGGCAGCTCGGGCGACTTGGCGTTGCGGATGAACCACCACCAGCTCTTGTCCTTCGGCTTCACATGTCGTGCCTCGACGACCGCCGTGCGCAGCGAGTAGGTCTCGAGGCCGATGGCGAAGATCAAGATGCCGTAGGCGACACCGACGTTGTCGAGCTCGTGCGGATCGTTGAGCTTGTGGATGCCCTCGTAGAGGGCGAAGAGCCCGCCCATGCTGAACAGCACGAGGGCGACGACGAACGCCCAGAAGTAGCGTTCGGGCCCGTAGCCGAACGGGTGCGACCGGTCGGCTGCGCGCCGGGCACGTTTCGAGCCGAACAACAGCAGCGCCTGGTTGCCGGTGTCGGCCAGGCTGTGGCCCGCTTCCGCGAGGAGACCTGCCGAACGAGTGATGAGGAACCCGACGAACTTCGCCACGGCGATGCCGAGGTTGGCGAAGAACGCGGCGATGATTGCCTTCTTGCTGCCGTCCTGCACGCCACTAGGTTGCCATGTGCAAGCAGGGGCACGTGACACAGGGGGAATCGATGGGCATCATGCAGGGCCGGGTCGCGCTCGTCACGGGCGGTGGCCGGGGCATCGGGCGGGGGATCAGCGAGCTGCTCGCCGCCGAGGGTGCGGCGGTGGCGGTCAACTACCACCGCGATCGCGAGGCGGCCGACGAGACGGTCGCTGCCATCACGGCGTCGGGAGGAGTCGCGCGCGCCTACGGGGCATCGGTGAGCGACCCCGATGAGACGGCAGCGATGGTCGATGCGGTGGTCGCCGACTTCGGGAGCCTCGACACCCTGGTGTGCAACGCGGGCATCGCCTCACGTGGGCGCAGCGTGGTCGACACCGACCCCGACGAGATGATGCGTGTCGTCGCGGTCCACGCCTTCGGACCGCACCACCTCGCGCGGGTCGCCCTGCCGCACCTGCGGGCCGCTGCCCAGCAGGTGGGGCGTGGCGATGTGGTGATGATCTCCTCGGTGGCCACCTCATCGATGGGTCCCAACGGTGCGCCGTACAACATGGGCAAGGCCGCGATGGAGGCTCTGGCCCGCACCCTGGCCAAGGAGGAGCGCCCCTACGGCATCCACGTCAACATCGTCGCCCCCGGACTGGTCGAGACCGACATGGGTGTCCGGCTGGCGCGGGCGATGACCGGTCGTCGCGAGATGGACGACCTCCGTTCGCTCGATGCCGCCTCGCCGTTCGGTCGGGTCTGCCAGCCGCTCGACGTCGCCAACGTCGTGCTGTGGCTCTGCAGCCCCGGCGCCGGATACGTCACGGGCCAGCGCATCGAGTGCAACGGCGGCGGGTGACGGTCACACCGCCGCCGTCCCTCCGTTCTCGCGTCTGATGCCGGTAACGTGCGTCAGGTGACCACCAGCCCTCTCGCCCCGCAGTCGAGCCCGTTGGCTGCCGACGCGCCCAGCCAGATCATCCGGGTCGCCCCAGCCGCGCTCGCCCAGCTGGTGGCGTTGCGCGACGAAGAGCCCGACGCCGATCGGTTGGGCTTGCGGCTCGAGATCGTCAGCGGGCCCTCCGAGGCGTTCCGCTACGACCTCAGCTTCGACGTCGTCACCACCGCAGCGTTCACCGACGAGGTGCGCACCCACCGCGACGGCGACCTCGTCCTCAAGGTGATCATCCCGGCCAAGGACATCGAGCAGCTCGAAGGGGCCACCCTCGACCACACCGACTCGCAGGGCCTGGTCATCCGCAACCCGAACACTCCTGCTGCACCCGTGGTCGAGGGCTTGGTGCGCGACGACGCCCTGAGCGCCGAGGTCGAGGCGGTCATCACCGCCGAGGTCAACCCGGCACTGGCGGCCCACGGTGGGTTCGTCACCTATGTCGGCCACGACGGCGAGGGCACGGCGTACCTCACGATGGGCGGTGGGTGCCACGGCTGCTCGATGAGCCGGATGACCATGCTCGACGGCGTGCAGACCATGTTGGTCGAGCAGGTGGCGGGCATCGAGCGGGTGCGCGACCTCACCGATCACGCCAACGGCGAAAACCCCTACTACCGCTGAAGTCGGCGCGCCGACCTGCGGGTGGGGCCGTCGACGCCGTGGCTCACCTGATCAGTAGGCGCCGACGAGGTCGATGACGATCACGAGATCGGTATCGGGCGGCAGGCCGAGGTTCTCGTTGCCGCCGGCTCCGAACGCCTCGGCGAAGGGGATCGTGATCTGGCGACGGCCGCCGACCTGCATGCCCTCGACGCCGGCCTCGATGCCCGGCAGGGTCTCGGAGTTGCCGAGGGCGAAGTCGAAGGGCTGGCCGTCGGCCCAGGTCGAGTTGAGCTTCTCGCCGGTGTCGGCGCGGTAGGCGATGATGTGCACGTAGACGCGGTCGCCGGTGGTGACGGCGTCGCCCTCGCCGGTGACGAGGTCGACGGTGGCGAGCTCGGTGACGTTGGCGGCGCCCTCGACGGTGACGTCCGGCTCGGCCGACGAGTCGGGCAGGGTGATGATCGCCCGGGCCTCGATGACGAAGGTGAGCGCATCGCCGGGCTGGATGATGTCGCCCGCCCCGGCATCGCCGTAGGCGAGGTCGGCGGGGATGTCGAGCTGGCGCTGTCCGCCGGCCTTGATGCCGACGAGCCCGTCGTCCCAACCCTGGATGACACCACCGGCACCGAGGGTGACGGGGAACGGCTGGCCGCGGTCGTAGCTGTTGTCGAACTCGGTGCCGTCGGCCGAGCGCACGCCGACGTAGTCGACGACCACGAGGTCGCCCTCGGCTGCCGCCGGTCCTGTGCCCTCGACGAGATCGGTCACCACCAGCTCGGTGGGCAGCTCGGCCGGGATCGACACCTCCGGCTTGTCCGGGTTGGTGGGAGCCGCCGTATCGGTCGGCACCAGCGAGGCCGTCGGGGCAGTGGTGTCGACGACCTCGGTGGGGGCGACGGCCGTCGTGTCCCCCGCCTCGGAGGTCTGCTCGTCGCCGCAGGCGGACAGCACGAGAGCGGCGACGGCGAGGGAGCTCATGACGAGCCGGGGGGTGCGCATGGAGCGACCCTAACGGGCGGCGGTGGTCGAGCGGTGGCGCGCCAGCCACGTGGCTTCGCGCCGGCCGAGCTCGGTGCTCGGTGGGCCCTCGACGAACGGCCACAACTCCTCGGCGATGCGGCGGTAGTTGCCCGAGGCGTGCAACTCGCCCAGCAGCGCATAGAGGCCGAGGTTGATCCGCTGGATGAACACGAATGCCTTGGGCACGGTGGCGTACTGCGAGATCGGGCTGCTGCGGTCGAAGGTGTGGCGCACGATCCGGCTGGCGTACTCGCCCGACCAGGTGACCGGGGCGTCGGTGCGCACGCTCTCGTAGAACTGGCTGAAGTACTCGCCGATCTCGTCGTCGCTCGCCGGGCACCCCGGCTGCAGCATGCCCGCCTGCTCGATGATCCGACGGAAGGCAGGGCCGTCGTGGTCGTATGCGGCCGAGCGGACCATGGCGATGAACGTTGCCATCTCGTCGTCGCTGAAGCGCTTCACCAGCCCGAAGTCGAGGAAGGTGACCCGCCCGTCGCCGTGGAACAGGTAGTTGCCGGGGTGCGGGTCGCCGTTGAACAGCCGCATGCCGTACAGGCTCCGGAACACGAAGCGGAACAGCGTCTCGCCCGCGAGGTCGCGCTCGTCCTGCGACCAGGTGAGCAGCTCGCCCCACGAGTGGCCGCTCACCAACTCGGTGGTGAGGACGCGCGCCGTGCTGTGCGAAGTGAGCACCTCGGGCACGTGGATGAACGGATGCCCGCGGTAGTGCTCGGCGAACACGGCCTGGTTCTGGGCTTCGAGGCGATAGTCGAGCTCGTCGGTGATGCGGGCTTTGATCTCGCCCACCATCTCCGCCGGGTCGAGGCCACCGAAGCCCTGCTTCAGCAGTGCCCCCAGCAGGTCGGCGTTGCTGAGGTCGGCCGCGATCGAGTCGCCGACGCCCGGGTACTGCACCTTCACCGCCACCGCGCGCTCGAGCCCCGTTGTCGGGTCGACCACCACGGCGCGGTGCACCTGGCCGATGCTCGCCGAGGCCAGCGGCACCGGGTCCCACTCGACGAAGACGCGCTCGGGCGGTGCGCCGAGCTCGCGCTCGATCACCCCGGCAGCGAGCTCGGCACTCATCGGCGGGGCATTGCTCTGCAGCTGCGCGAGCGCCTCGCGCAGCGGGCCGGGCAGACCCTCGTCGACGTAGCTGGCCATCTGGCCGAGCTTCATCAGCGCGCCCTTCATGTTGCCGAGCCGTTCGCTGATCGCCTCGGCGGTCTTCAGTTCGCGCTCGCGGTCGAGCTCGATCCGTCGCTCGGCGCTGGCGAACACCTTGCGCGCGGCCGTGCTGGCGTAGGTCGTGCCGACGCGGGCGCCGAGGCGGGCGACGTCGAGGTTGCGGCGGGCGCGAACGTTGTGACGGTGCCGCGCGGCGATGGCGCCGACGCCCGCGACGATGGCCGCTGCCGCCACCAGGCCGGTGCGCTTGGTCATGGGGCGATCGCCGCTGAGCGTTCGACGACGCTGTGCAGGGCGCGCAGCAGGGTGGGCACGAACCGGTCGGCATTGGCCACCACGGCGTCGTGATCGCCGTCGACGCGGAACGCCTCGGCGCCGTGGATCGACTCGAACAGCCGCACCTGGCGGCGCACGGGCACGACACGATCGCGCATCGTGATCAGCACCGAGGTCGGTGCACTCACCTCGCCCAACCACTCGCGCGACGAGAACGACCCGATGGCTCGGCCGGCCTCGAGCACGGCCCGCCAGTCGTGCCGACTCGCCTCCTGGATGGCCCAGGGCTCCCATTCGTTGGTCTTGCGTTGCAGGTAGAACTGCTCGGTGAGCCAGGTGCGCGCCTGGCTGGGTGTCAGCCGGGCGAGGGCGGCGAGGCCGGAGATGCCGAGGAAGCTCAGCCGCTCCTCGCGCGACGTGGCGAAGTAGGCGGCGGTGGCGCAGAGGACCAACCCGTGCACGCGCTCGCGGTGGCGGTGCCACATGAGTTGCGCGACCGGACCACCCATCGAGTAGCCGATGGGGATGAACTGCTCGATGCCGAGCGCATCGCACACTGCGACGGCGTCGTCGGCGCAGTCCTCCAGACGGAAGGACTTCTTCGAGCGGATGCCCTGGCCGTGGCCGCGGTGGTCGAGGGCGATGACGCGGTAGTGCTCGCCGAGTGGCTGGTAGCAGCGGAACCAGTTGAGGTCGGCCGTGGCGGTCCAACCGTGCAGCAGCACGATCGTCGGCGCTCCCTCAGGGCCTGGAAGCTCGCGCACGAACGTGGTGCCGCGCTCGGGCAGATCGAGAGGAGCGCCCGGGGGGAGCTCCGGCGTCGGCACGCCGTTGCGGCCGTCGCGAGGGCTCACTACTGGCTCTCCACCTCGAGCACCTTGACGCGCAGCACCCCACGTGGCGCCTGGTACTCGACCCAGTCGTCGGGGCCCTTGCCGAGCAGTGCGGCACCGAGCGGCGACTGCGGGCTCATCACCTCGAGCTCGTCGGTGCGCTCCTCGGGGTGGCCGATCAGGTAGCGCTCGGCCATGTCGTCGTCGTCGCCCTCGTAGACGATGGTGACGATGCTGCCGGGGCGGATGATCTCGTCGTCACCGGCTTCGATGATGGTGTGGTTGATCGGGTCGAGCAGGTGCTCGAGGTGCCGGATCCGACCCTCCATATGGCCCTGTTCGTCCTTGGCGGCGTGGTAGTCGCCGTTCTCGGAGAGGTCGCCGAGCAGCCGGGCCGCCTCGATCTTCTGGGCCACCTCGATGCGGCCCCGGGTGGTGAGGTCGAACAACTCGGCCTGCAGGCGCTCGTAGGCCGCGCGGGAGAGATGGTGCGTCGCCATAGTGCTGACGAGCCTACCGACGACCCCTGCCGGGTCGCTCGTCGTCGACCTCGGGTTGGGAGGGTGACCGGGGTGGGGCAGTACCGTGACAGGCCTATGGCGCATCGAATTGCAGTGATCGGCGGCGACGGCATCGGTCCGGAGGTGACGGCCGAGGCGCTCCGTGTGGTGCGTGCCGCCGGCGTCGACATCGACACGACCGACTTCGACCTGGGTGGGGCGCGGTACCTCCGCGACGGCGAGATCCTGTCCGACGCCACCCTCGACCAGCTGCGCGGGTTCGATGCGATCCTGCTCGGCGCGGTGGGCACGCCGGCCGTGCCGCCCGGGGTGATCGAGCGCGGCCTGCTGCTGAAGATGCGCTTCGAGCTCGACCTCTACGTCAACCAGCGGCCGTTCGTCGGCACCGCACCCGGCCATTCCACCCCGCACGACTTCGTCGTGATCCGCGAGAACACCGAGGGCCCGTACGTGGGGGAGGGCGGGGTGCTCCGCAAGGGCACGCCCCACGAGGTGGCCACCCAGGGCTCGGTGAACACCCGGATGGGCGCCGAGCGGGCGATCCGCTACGCCTTCGACCTCGCCCGCAGCCGCAACGGCGCCAAGCACGTCACCCTGGTGCACAAGACCAACGTGCTCACCTTCGCCGGCGACCTCTGGCAGCGGGCCTTCGATGCAGTCGCGGCCGAGTACGCCGACGTCGCCACGGGCTACAACCACGTCGACGCAGCGTGCATCTACTTCGTGCAGGACCCGCAGCGCTACGACGTGATCGTCACCGACAACCTGTTCGGCGACATCCTCACCGACCTCGGTGGAGCAGTGAGCGGCGGGATCGGCCTGGCGAGCAGCGCCAACCTCAACCCGGCGCGCACCGGCCCGAGCATGTTCGAGCCTGTCCATGGCTCGGCCCCCGACATCGTCGGCACCGGGCGGGCCAACCCGACGGCGGCCATCTTGAGTGCTGCGCTGATGCTCGACTTCCTCGGCGAGTCGGCTGCCGCCGACCGCATCCGTGCTGCGTGCGAGCAGGCTGGTAGCGGCACCACCAGCGAGATCGGTGCGCGCATCGCCGCCGCCGTGGCAGGCTGACGGCCGCCCGCGTACCGCGCGGTAACGTCTCCGGACCGCACGGTCCGGTGCACGAGGATTCACGACGAAGGGGCAACGATGCCGATCCAAACCACGCCCAAGATCTGGATGAACGGCGAGCTCGTCGACTGGGACAAGGCCCAGGTGCACGTGCTCACCCACACCCTGCACTACGGCACGGGCGTGTTCGAGGGCATCCGTGCCTACCCGACCGACGATGGCCCGGCGGTGTTCCGCCTGACCGACCACATCGAGCGCTTGTTCCGCAGCGCGCACATCATGGGGATGGAGATCCCCTACACCGTCGACGAGCTCGTCGCGGCCACCAAGGCCACGGTGGCATCGACCGGGCTGCCCGGCTGCTACGTGCGGCCGATCGCGTACTACGGCTACGGCGAGATGGGCCTCAACACCCTGCCCTGCCGGGTCGACGTGGCCATCGCCTGCTGGCCATGGGGCGCTTACCTCGGCGACGATGCTGTCGACAAGGGTGTGCGGATGAAGATCTCGTCGTGGACCCGGCACGACCACAACACGATGCCGCCGGCGTCGAAGACGACGGGCAACTACGTGAACAGCTCGCTCGCCAAGGTCGAGGCGCTGAAGGCCGGCTACGACGAGGCGATCATGTTGGCCCCCAACGGCCTGGTGGCCGAGTGCACCGGCGAGAACATCTTCGCCGTGCGCAACGGGATCATCATCACCCCGCCGCTGTCGGCGGGCGCGCTCGAGGGCATCACCCAGAACTCGGTGATGACCATCGCCAAGGACCTCGGCTACGACATCCGTGTCGACAACCTGGCGCGCAGCGACCTGTACATCGCCGAGGAGATCTTCGTGTGCGGCACGGCCGCCGAGATCAGCTCGGTGAACTCCGTCGACGAGCGCGCCATCCCGTGCCCGGGCCCGAAGACCAAGGCGATCGCCGAGATCTACGCCAAGGCTGTGCGGCGCCAGGATGCGCGCTACGCAGACTGGTGCGAGCTCGCCTCGAGCTGACCGTTCCGCACCCTCGACCCGTCGTCGACTCGACCCGGTGCCCTGCGGTGCCGGGTCGAGTCGCGTCCGGACCCTGTGCTGCGGCGTACCTGTCGGAAAAGGTGAAGCGCCCCGGGCGGTGCTGCTCGTCGAGACGAGCGCTCCACCCGGGGCGGCTCCGAGTCGGGGGGATCCGCCGCTGATCGATCACCCGGAGTTACCCTTCGTCACGACCAACGTCAATCGCCCGTCGGAGTGTGCGCTCCGGCGGGCGATTCCCATTCGGTCGACTGTCGTCCACATCCGGTTGCCCATCTGTGGAGTCCCCCCGACCGGCGGGACCCACCCTCACCCGGCCCGCCTCAGTCGCTCGGACCTCTGGCAGTGTCGGCTCCTCGGTGGCTCTTGTGCGAGAGCTTCCCTCGTCCCCGACCCCGGTCGGTGTCGGCTCTTCTGTCGGTTCTCCCGGAGGAGTTCCTTCAGCGTCCCCGACCCCGGTGGGCTCGGCTCCTCTGGCGGTCCTCCCGGAGGAGTTCTTCCAGTGTCCCCGACCCCGTTTCCAGAGCCCCGGTCGGCATGCGCAACCCGGTGTGATTCTTACTCTGCACGCTGCATCACCCCAGGTCAAGCGGTATTTTCGAATTCACAGGGTTGTCCACCGAGAAACCCGGAAGTCCCCAAGTCCGGCAACGATGTCCACCGCGAACCCACAGGGTTGTCCACATCATCGGCGCCCTCGGGCAGCTCCGCGTTGACGTTTCGGCCTCACCCCGGCACAATCTGTCCCGTGATCACTCGTCCCGCGTTCTCCGTCGCAGCGATCATCATCATTCCGTAGCGCACGTGGGCTCCCCACGTGCGCATGCAGCCGCCCATCCGGGCGGCTGTTTCGTTTCTCCGACCCAGTTCATCTGATCCCACCACCGAGGAGAGGACCGACATGGACACGCACCGCACCCCCCGACTGATCGAGGTGTTCGACACCACGCTGCGCGACGGCCTCCAGGTGGAGGGCGTCTCGGCGACCGTCGACGACAAGCTGCGCATCGCCGAGCAGCTCGACTTCCTCGGCGTGCACTTCATCGAAGGTGGCTGGCCGGGTGCCAACCCGAAGGACATCGAGTTCTTCGCCCGCGCTGCCACCGAGCTGCGCCTCACCACCTCCACCATGGTGGCCTTCGGTTCGACCCGCCGGCCCCGCGGCAAGGTCGACGACGACGCCACGCTGCGCAACCTGCTCGACGCCAACACCGCCGCGGTGTGCATCGTCGCCAAGAGCTGGGACTACCACGTGCTCGAAGCGCTGCAGACCACGCTCGACGAGGGTGAGGCGATGATCGCCGACTCGGTGTCGTACCTCGTCGGCCACGGTCGTCAGGTCCTCGTCGACATGGAGCACTTCTTCGACGGCTTCAAGCGCAACCCGGAGTTCAGCCTTCGCGCCCTCGAGGCTGCGGTGGTGAAGGGCGCGACCCATGTCGTGCTGTGCGACACCAACGGCGGCTCGCTGCCACACGAGGTCGAGCACGCCGTCGCCGAGGTGCACCGGCATGTGGGCAACGACGTGATCATCGGCATCCACTGCCACGACGACACGGGCTGTGCGGTGGCCAACTCGATGGCGGCCGTGCGCGCCGGCGTGCGCCACGTGCAGGGCACGCTCAACGGCCTCGGCGAGCGCACCGGCAACTGCAACCTCACCACGGTGATCCCCAACCTGCAGCTGAAGATGGGCCTCGAGTGCCTGCCGGAGGGCCGCATCGAACGGCTCACCTCGGTGAGCAACCACATCGCCGAGGTGCTCAACCGGCCACTCAACCCGCAGGCGCCCTACGTCGGCGCCTCGGCGTTCGCGCACAAGGCCGGCCTGCACGTCAGCGCCATCGCCCGCGCCAAGGATGCCTACGAGCACGTCGATCCCGAGCTGGTGGGCAACGGCACCCGCTTCGTGGTCAGCGAGATGGCCGGCCGGGCCACGATCCAGATGAAGGCCGACGAGCTCGGCCTGGCGATGGACGGCCCGGCGGTGAACCAGGTGATCGACGACCTGAAGCGCCTCGAGCACGAGGGCTACCACTTCGAGGCCGCCGACGCGTCGCTCGAGCTGCTGATGCGCCGTGCATCGGGGTGGCACCACGAGTTCTTCCGCGTCGAGAGCATGCGCGTCATCACCGACGAGTCGGCGGCGGGCACGTTCAGCACCGAGGCCACGGTGAAGGTGTGGGTGGGCGAGCAGCGCCACGTCCACACCGCCGAGGGCAACGGCCCGGTGAACGCGATCGACAAGGCACTGCGGGCCGCGCTGTCGGCCGCCTACCCGGAGCTGGAGCGCATCCACCTCACCGACTACAAGGTGCGCATCCTCGACGGAGCCACCGCCACCGGTGCAGTCACTCGGGTGCTCATCGACTTCGGCAACGGCGAGCGCACGTGGACCACCATCGGGGTCAGCGCGAACATCATCGAGGCCTCGTGGCGAGCGCTCGAGGAGGGCCTGGTGTACGGCTTGCTCCATGCTCCGACCACGGTCTGAGCGCGGCACCGTGTGGGCCGGCGCACGGCTGATGCGGTAGAAAGAGGGCGTATGGCTGCTCCCAGGTTCGCCCCCGTGCCCCCCGTCGACGAGACCCGTGGCTACGAGGCCCCCGACCACGTGCCGGGTGCCTGGATGCCCGACCGTCCGGCCGAGATCACCGGCTTCCAGCCGGTGGGCGAGCGCCTCGGCTACCAGGGCCCCGACCAGGGCTTCGCCATCAAGATCGCCAACACGTTCCGCCCCAAGCTGCGCCTGCAGGCCGGCGAGTCGGCCGAGGATGCCGTGGCGGGCTGCCTGGGCGTGGGCCTGCGCCGCGCGTCGATGTTCAGCCGGGCCCCGGTGGTGCACGACCTCACCATCGCCTTCACGGTGTGGGGCTTCCTCGATGCCGCCCCGCCCGCCGAACTGGTGGCCCTGCGCACTGAGCTGTTCGAGGGCGTGTCGCACACGGCGGTGCACTACGCCGAGGCGCGCCACATCGTCGACATGGTGCCCGAGAGCACGCTGCGGATGAGCCCGCAGCAGGTGGCTGCGGCGTACCCCGCACGCTGGCGCGAGCTCGTCGGCGCCTGAGCCGACCAGCCGTGGCACGATGGGTGCCATGACCGATCAGCCGATCACCCTCACCGACACCCAGCGCGAGTTCCGCGCCGTCGTGCGCCGTTTCGCCGAGGACAAGATCGCCCCGCTCGCTGTCGAGATGGACCGCACCGGCGAGTACTCGTGGGATGCCTTCGAGGCGCTGAAGACGATGGAGCTCACCTCGCTCAGCTACCCCGTCGAGTACGGCGGTGCCGGCGCCTCACTCGTCGATCAGGCCATCGCCGCCGAGGAGCTGGCCCGGGTGTGCACCAGCACCAGCCTGATGTTCCTCATCTCCAAGCTGGGCATGCTCCCCGTCATCAACTTCGGCTCCGAGGAGCTGAAGCGCACCTACCTGCCGCGCATCTGCAGCGGCGAGAGCCAGGCGAGCTATGGCCTGAGCGAGCCCGACGCCGGCAGCGATGTGGCCTCGATGACCACCCGCGCCGAGCGCGACGGCGACCACTGGGTGATCAGCGGCACCAAGTGCTGGATCACCAACGCCGGCATCAGCGACCTGTACACGGTGTTCGCCCGCACCTCGCCGGATCGACACACCGGTATCACCTGCTTCCTGGTCGAGGCCGACTGGGGCGTGCAGGTCGACAAGCTCGAGCACAAGCTCGGCATCAAGGGCTCACCCACCGGCGTGATCCGCCTCGACGAGGTGCGCGTGCCCGACACGCACCGCATCGGCGAGGTGGGTGAGGGCTTCACCGTGGCCATGCACACCCTCGACCGCAGTCGACCCACCATCGGCGCGCAGGCCGTGGGCATCGCCCAGGGCGCGCTCGACCAGGCGCTCGGCTACATGCACGAGCGCCGCACCTTCGGCCGCCCGATCGCCAGCAACCAGGGCCTGCAGTGGATCGCCGCCGACGCGGCGATGCGCATCGAGGCGGCGCGCGGCCTGGTGTACCGGGCCTGCGCGCTGGTCGACAACGGCGACCCGTACGGCGAACTGACCATGGCCGGGGCGATGGCCAAGTGCTTCGCCAGCGACGTGGCGATGCAGGTCACCACCGATGCGGTGCAGCTGCTCGGCGGCTACGGCTACACGAGCGACTTCCCGGTCGAGCGGATGATGCGCGACGCGAAGATCACCCAGATCTACGAAGGCACCAACCAGATCCAGCGCATGGTGATCAGCAAGCAGCTCGGGTTGTAGAGACGTTGCGCCTGAGGGTGCCAGTCGGCGTCGTCGCATCTGTGCCGCCCCCGAGCGTTGTTGCTCGCGTGTCACACCCCATCCGTAGCGTGCGTCACCATGACGACGATCCTGCGTCGCCGCCACCCTCGTCAGCGCCCTGGAGGTCGACGATGACCGGTGAACCGATAGAGCCCTACGTGCGTTCGGAATCTCCTCCCGACGACGCCATCGTCGTCGTGCGAGGCGGCCCGATCGCAGCGGAGAAGATCGTCGAGCACGCGCTCCGCCAAGCTCGTGAGTACTCGTACGAGGGACGGCCGATGTACTCGGTGAGCGTCAGCCTCACCGTCGACGGCTGGGACCTGGCCGCGTTGCTCACCGGACCCCTGTCGTCGAGAACCACGTTCGCCGCGTCGACCGCCAGGGCTGTGAGAGGTGCCGGCTTCGGTCTCCTCCCAACGTACGACGCACCTCACTACGACGTGCTGCTCGGGAGCGCCGAGTATCGTGTGGCCGAGGCGTTGCTGGCAGTGTTCGGCCCGCCGGAAGCGAATCCGTACAAGCGTCGTGGGAGGTGACCATCATGAGCGTTCCGATCGAAGTCGACATTCCGTGCGATCCCACGCAGATCGATCACACAGGTCTGCCCTGGACCTTCCTCGACGAAGCTGCCCATCCCGAGCGCATCGTCGAAGGTGCGATCGTCATCACCGGCGACGCCGAGGATCCGGTGTTCGCTCGCGTCGCGTCGCTGACGGAGCGGCCGACGGGCGTGAAGGTCCACCTCGAGATCCTGCCCGGCGACCCGCTCGAGTACGCCGAGGCCATGCGACGCACCCACCTGCTGTCCGCGTAACCGGATCCCGCTGGGCCTCTGTGATGCCGCGCCAGCTCGGGGACCCGACAAGAGCCTTACGCCTGTACCTCGCCGCAGTCGTAGTCCTCGGCATCCACGCTGCTCACGATCTCGTGGTGACGCAGCGCATCGGGAATGTCGTCGATCCACTGATCCGGGTCCTCATCCGTATGCAGTTTCACGCTGACGGCCGCATCTCGCTTGTATCCGGCCCTGACGGCGTGTCCCGCGGCAGGTGGGTACTGCTCAACGAGTTCAGCAAACGCCCGGAAGCGGTCCGGGCCAGGGTCCCCGGCGATCTTGAAGCAAACGAAGGTGGCGGTGCCCTCCGCGGGCATGGTGCTCGTCTGGTCGGCGCTCGTCGCGCTGTCGTTGCAGCTGACGAGCAGACCGGCGGCAAACGCGGCGCCGATCAGGTTGAGCAAGCGTTCTCGCACCTGAACAGATTGCCCTGATGGAGAATCTGACGCAAGGCGTTGCGGAGGTTTCGGTCTGGCGCGCTGGCGCAAGGGCATCGGCGCGCACAACTCGTCTGCGGCATCGAGAAGATCGGGAGCGCGCCGTCCCTAGTTCCATCCCAAGAACTCGTTGGTACTCGTCGGGAGGGGATGGCACTCTCCGGACTCCCGGCCGAGCTCTGTAGCACGAGTTGGACGTGTTGGGACAGGCTGGACGATCGGTCCAGACCTCCCAGATCTACGAAGGCGCCAACCAGATCCAGCGGATGGTGATCAGCAAGCAACTCGGTCTGTAGGTCGCCCGTCGGAATCCGAATGGGGCGGTCTCAGGGCGTGAGCCCGGCCGACTTCAGGTCGAGGTCGCTGACGAAGGCGATGAGCTCGGCGCTCGTCATCGCCATACCCGAGGCCTCGTAGTACAGGTCTCCGTCACCTCGCCAGACGACCTGTTCACGGTCCGGAAGCGTTCGACACACCGCTGCCACACCTCGCACAGGACCACAATCTCCATACCCGTCCGTGAACGGCAACTCGCCCCGGCCTGTGACCACGACGACCGACGCCGCCGGATCGCTCCGCCCGAACTCAGCGCAGGGCCCTCCCGAACAACTCGGCGCGGGTGACTGTGTCCATCCGGGCACCGAAGCTGAGCCGCCGCACGCCGACAACAGTGCGATCCCGCTCGCGGCGGCGGCAACGAACAGGCGTCGCATACGACGCATGATGCCGAGTGACGTGCGTTGGGTCAACAGGCAACCCGAGCGTCACACCCATTCCATAGCGTGCGTCACCATGACGACGATCCTGCGTCGCCGCCACCCTCGCCAGCGCTCTGGAGGACGACGATGACCGCTCCTGAGCTCCGTGACGAGGAGCCGCCTGACGACGCTGTGGTCGTCATCCGCGGCGGCCTGCACAGCCTGGACGTCGAGAAGGTGATCGAGGTGTGTGAGGACTCCTTCGTCGATTTCGGCTTCTATGGCCTGTCGGTCTTCGCTGCGCTCGACGGCGACGTCGAGGCGTTGTGTCTGCGGCTTGAACGATTGCGGAGCCCAGGGGTCGTCTGGGTTGCCAACTGCGGCACGCTTCGCGCCGCAGGGTTCGAGCTTGCGGCGACCGACGCAGCGCCTCACTTCGACGTCGTGCTTCCCTCGCTCGACAGGGATATCGTCAACTCCGTGAGGGCCTGTTTCGAGGCCCGCGACAATCCGGCCAGGAAGCGGTGAGGAGGTCCACGATGGTTCGTCAGCTGACAGTCGACTTCAACCGAGTGGTCGACGGCGCCTTGATCCGAGGCAACGCCCGGCGCGCAGCCCCTGGCACTGATCTGGGGATCGGATCCGTGGTCGTGGTCGGCGATGACGACTGGGGCGTCGTGCCGGCCGAGGTGGTCGAGCACGACCATGCCTCGGGCGCCCTGGTGCTCCGCCTTTTGGGAGAACTCGTGGACGAGCATGCAAGTGAGCTCTCCCGCCCTGCGTGATCGTCCGGATGATCAGGTCGACCTAAGGGCTGACCTGAACGCCCAGGACGACGATGGCTACGGATGGTCGACGCTGTCCCGAGCGCGTCACCCGGAGAGGGTCGAGGTCGGTTCGATGCTTCTGGCCGGCAACTCGCAGGCGATGGCAGTGGTGCGTGTCGTCGCGATCGACGACGATGGACAGGTCCACTTCACGATCCTCCCCGGACCAGTCGGTAAGAACCGACACTTGCTGGACCGCGCAGCGGCCAGCTGAAGTCGTCGTGGAGCGCTCAGTGGGGGTCGACATTCCGTGTGATCCGACGCAGATCGATCACACCGGTCTGCCCTGGACCTTCCTCGACGAGGCCGCCCGTCCCGACCGCATCGTCGAGGGCGCGATCGTCATCACGGGCGACGCCGAGGACCCGGTGTTCGCACGCGTAGCTTCACTGACCGAACGGCCCACCGGCGTGAAGGTCCACCTCGAGATCCTGCCCGGTGACCCGCTCGACTGAGCCGAGGCGATGCGACGGACCGACCTGTGGTCCGCGTAGAGCGCAGGCGTCCTGGCTGGTTCCGGCAGCGGTCGGCTGGGGGCACGCTTCCCGGAGTTCTGAGCGCTCGTTATGGGCGCTCGACGAGAGTTGCATCCCCGCCGAGATCGGCAGCTCTGCGCTTTCCCTGCTCGGAGCCGAAGCGCCGACGTGCTGCCGAGATTGCAGCGTCCTCGGTCTCGCCACGTGCATAGTCCCGGACGACTGGCGCTCCATCCCGAAGCAGGTGCACGCAGTAGTACCGACGCCCCGCCACGAAGAACGACGCTCGCCCAGGCTCGCCCCTGGAGATGTGCTCAGCGTGCAGATCCCGCTGCTCGATCTCCAGTGCGAAGCCGCGCTCGGCGAAGTACTCCGAGTCGGTCCCTTCGTTCGACTTCGCCACGGCGAGCAGATTGCCCGACCGCGCGGGGCTTGGCAAGCGCCCTATCGGCAGTTCCGGGCGAGGGTTGAAACTCCCTCAGTCGGGTTCTTGGCAGGGCCGAGTACGGTGTAGTT
The DNA here is from genome assembly GCA_040398525.1 of Ilumatobacteraceae bacterium. Classification (GTDB taxonomy): domain Bacteria; phylum Actinomycetota; class Acidimicrobiia; order Acidimicrobiales; family Ilumatobacteraceae; genus VFMC01. The sequence continues at coordinate 26,971 of JBBATY010000029.1, forward strand.
GTGTTCGGTGCAGAGCCCTCCACGTGGCGGTCGCCGGTCGGCGCTACCGAGTTCTGGATCGGGCTGACGGCGATCCTGGCCGTGTGGGTGCTCAAGGGCTGGCTGTGGTGGCGCCAACGAAACCGAAACTCGGATCGCCGCGACGCACCAGATCGGTGGCTCTGAGCTGCGGCGAGGTTCGCCGATCGGCCGGGCAGTACGGCAGTTCTGGACGTTGCTTCGTCACCACCTGATAGCCGAAGTTCGCGTTGCCTGATCGGCACGGCCGCCGAGGTAGCTTTCACTATCTTCGCTGAACCGCCCGATAGTTGAACCATGGATTGGCTCATCGTCTCTCTGGTGTTCGCCTTCGTCATCGCCTTCGGCTTACTCGCACTGACCGCGATCGTCAGCGCTTGGCGGACGCCCGACTTGGCGTGGCGTGGCTCCGGCCGGACAAGGCGCGGTACCGTCGCCCTCGTCGCCTTTACAGGTGGCCTGGGCGGCCTGCACTACTGGCTCAGGATCCGACCCGACCTCGTTGGGCTTGCATCGTCCGCCGACCAGGCAACGGCTCCGACGAAGGCCGAAATGCGAGCGATCGCAGCTCAGCGTTCCCTCGGAGGCTGAGCCCAGTCAGGACGGCCACCTGCAGCTGCGAGGCCGAGGATCGCTCGAGCGAAACCTGCCGCACCGGCTGGCGGCTCGACAGCCAGATCGGCAGGTAGGCGCCATAGCGAACCCACGACCCGAAGTTCTGTGGCAACCCGGCGGCATTCCGCTACGACTGGGCCAAGTTCGACCTGCCACGGTTCGCGTTGCATGTCGAAGTCCGCTGCCCGCGGGTCGAGCCATGACGGGGTCGCAGGCATCGCTCCGGACAGTTCGTTGAGGGAGCTCTGTGTGAAGCCATTGCGGAGTAGGAGCGAAGCACCCTCCGCCAAGTCTGCGTACATGTCCGCGGATCGGCCGTCACCGTTCGCCCGGAACACCGTCGCGATCTGCGAAGCGAGCCGGCAGAGCTCATCGAGTTGACGTCGGCGGGCTCCCTGAGATGGGTCTTGACCGTCTCGCCGCCACCAGCCCCGCACCCGAGCAGATTACCCTGATGGAGGATCTGACGCGGCGGCGCAAGGGCATCGGCGCGCACATATCGGCGGCGGCATCGAGCAGATCGGGAGCGTGCCATCCCTCGTTCCATCCCTAGAACTCGTTGGCACTCTTCGGGACCAGATGGCACTGGCTGGACTCCCGGCCCAGCTCAATGGCACGAGGTGGGACGCGCTGGTACTGGCTGGACGATCGATCCAGACCACCCAGATCTACGAAGGCACCAACCAGATCCAGCGCATGGTGATCTCGAAAGAGCTCGGGCTCTAGGCCACACCCGTCGCAGGTGTGAGCGACCAGCGGATGAGCCGGGTGACGGCCTCGCCGGCGGGGCGCACGACGAACGCCTCGCTCACCGGCAGCAGCGGCAGGCGCAGCGGCCAGCGCGTCCAGGCAGGCATCAGCGACACCGCCGCCGCGGCGAGCAGCAGGTAGGGCGGCCGGGCCGGCAGGGGGAGCGGCGGCTCGAGCAGCAGGAAGCGTGCCGCTTCGCGCGCCTCGGGCGTGCCACGCATCTCGTCGCGGAAGTCGCGCAGTTCGCCGCGCAGCTCGGCCACCGAGGTGGGCGGATGGTTCACGCCGAGCTTGCGGGCCACCAGCGCCACGTCGTGCACGTAGCGGTCGGCCTCGGCCGGCGTGAGCGGGCGCATGCCGTAGCGCTGGTAGGCGGTGAGGAAGCTGTCGATCTCGGCGACGTGCACCCAGCGCAGCAGGTGCGGGTCGTTGGCCGCGTAGGGCCGACCGTCCGAGGCGGTGCCCACCACCCGCTGGTGCACGCGGTGCACGATCGCCACGGCCTGCTCGGCCACCGGGATGGGGCCGAAGGTGGTGGCGGCCAGGAACTCGGCGGTGCGCTGCAGGCGACCCCATGGGTCGTGGCGGTAGTCGGAGTGTTGGGCCACGCCTGCCATGGCCAGCGGGTGCAGCGACTGGAGCAGCAGGGCGCGCAGCCCGCCCACGAACATCGATGCGTCGCCGTGCACCAGGCGCACCGGGCTGTCGGCGGGGAACCACCGCGGTCCGGGAGCCGTCATGATGGCCGCAGCCTTCTCGTCGGGCGCGTCGCCGATCACCCGCCCGCGGATCTGCTCGGCCAGCCAGTCGCGGGCGGGATCGAGCGGTGAGGCCATGGGACGAGTCTGCCAGCAGACGGCGCCGGGCGCTCGTCAGCCGTCGACGGCGAGGGCGCGCAGGTCGGCCAGCGACGAGTACTCGAGCGCCGAGAGATGGGTCGACGCGAGCCGCACCTTTGGGGCGGCGCCGGCCTCGAACGCCTCCTGCCAGCGGGCGGCGCACAGGCACCACTGGTCGCCGGCCTTCAGCCCGGCGAAGCCGTACTGCGGCATCGGGGTGGACAGATCGTTGCCGACGCTCTTGGAGAACGTCAGGAACTCGTCGGTCATCACGGCGCACACCACGTGCATGCCGGGGTCGTCGCCGCGGTTCTCGCAGCACCCGGTGCGGTAGTAGCCGGTCATCGGGTCGTACGAGCAGGGCTGCAGCTCTTCACCGAGCACGTTGAGCTGGTTCATGCGACCATCGAACCACGCCACCGGGCGCGACGCCGCATGGAGGCGCCTAGCCTGCTCGCATGCTCGACCCCAAGATCCGCGACTTCGCCCAGGGCCCGAACTTCGGCACCATCTCGTTCCACCTGCCCGACGGCCAGATCGGCACCCACGTCATGTGGGTGGACGCCGACGACGAGCACGTGCTCATCAACACCGAGGTGCACCGCGCCAAGTACAAGGCTGCTATGGCGAATCCGAACGTCACCGTGGCGATGTGGGACGGCGCGAACGCCTACCGCTACGCCGAGGTGCGCGGCACCGTGGTGGGCGAGATCCGCGGCCCCGAGGCCCGCGCCCACATCGACGCCTGTTCGCGCCGCTACCTGGGCCACGACTACGCCAACCCGATCCAGAGCGAGCGAGTGGTGCTGAAGATCGCCCCGGTGCGCCAGCGCCACCAGGGCCTCTGACCTCGTTCGTGCCGGACTGCGCCGGCCGACCCGGTCAGCTGACGCTGACGCCGATCAGGCTGCCGACGCCGAACGTCAGCACGGCAGCAGCCAGCATGATCAGCACCTGACGGGCTGCGGCCTTGGGCCGGTTGCGCTCGGCGAACTGCCCGATCGCCCAGCCGAGAGCGGCTGCTGCCACCACGCCGATGACGACGGTGGTGATCGTGGCGGCCGAGCCCGAACCGGTGAACCACGGGATGACCGGCAGCAGTGCGCCGACGATGAAGCACAGGAACGACAGCCCCGCTGCATGCCATGCCGACGGGAGCGCGTTGGGGTCGACGCCGAACTCCTCGCGGGCGTGCACCAGCAGGGCGCGCTCGGGGTCGCGCATCACGTCGGCCGCCGCCTGGTCGGCGGTGGCGCGCTCCATGCCGTGGCTCTCGTACATGCCGGCCAGCTCGCGCTGCTCGGCATCGCGATGGATCTCGAGCTCGCGGCGCTCGACCTCCATCTCGCGCACGACCAGCTCGTTCTGGGCCGACACGCTGATCCACTCACCGGCGGCCATGCTGATCGCCCCGGCGAGCGCCCCGGCCAGGCCGGCCAACCGCACCACGCTGCTGTTCACATCGCTACCGGCGAAGCCGATGACGAGCAGCACGTTCGACATCAGCCCGTCGCTCATCCCGAACACGGCGGCGCGGGCCAGGCCGCCCGACACCTCGCGGTGCCCCGGGTGCAACTCGGTCTGGCGGGTGAAGGTGTGTCTGCTCACGGGGCCACGCTACCGGTGCCGGTGCTGCTCGCCGGACACGCCGGACGGCCCTGCAGCACCGGAGATGGCACACTGTGCAGCACCGGACGACAACGGCGTCGCCTGGTGACCATGAGGTGATCGATGACCGGGTTCGACACGTCCGTGCGCGTCCACGAGGACTGGATCGCTGCCACACGCGAGGCCCTCGGCGACGATGCTGCATTGCTCGACCGCCTGCTGACGGCCATCCCGGCCGGGTACGACGAGCTGACCGCTCCTACCGTCGCGGTCACAGATGTCCGCTCGATCATCGGCCTGATCGAGGGGGCCACCGACCTCGCCACGGCGGTGTTCCGCGCCGGTGAGGCCGAGACCAGCGACCACCGCGTCCGGGTCTACCGGCAGGGCCCGCCGATCCCCATCGCCGACCTGGTGCCACTGTTCGACCACCTCGGGCTTCGTGCGGTCGACGAGCACTCCTTCGGGTTCGTGCTCGCCGAGGGCGGGGTCGTCCACCTGCACGACGTCGGCGTGCAGGTGCCCGACGGGGTCGTGCTCGACGATGGCCTCGAGGCCGAGCTGCGTGCCGTCGTCGAGGCGCAGCTGCGCGGCGAGTCCGAGATCGACGGCTTCAACCGGCTGGTGCTCACCGCCGGCCTGACCGGTCGCCAGGTCGAGGTGGTGCGCGCCTACGCGCGCTACCTGCGCCAGATCGGGTTCCCGCTCAGCCAGCAGTTCGTGGAGGGTGCCGTGGCTCGCCACGCCCCGATCACGCGGGCCCTCGTCGCCCTGTTCGAGCAGCTCTTCGACCCGGGCGAGGTGCATGCCGACGCTGCTGCACAGGCCGCCGCTGTCGCTGGCCTGCATGCCGAGATCGCCGCCGGCCTCGACGCCGTACCGAGCCTCGACGACGACCGTGCGCTGCGCGCCCTGCAGGTGCTGGTCGACGCCACGCTGCGCACCAATGTGTTCCGGCCGGGCGACGACGGTGCACCGCATCGGCCGGTGATGGCGTTCAAGCTCGACCCGGCCAAGGTGCCCGACCTGCCGTTGCCGCGGCCGATGTACGAGATCTGGGTGTGCTCGCCACGGGTCGAGGGCGTGCATCTGCGCGGTGGCGCGGTCGCTCGGGGTGGCATCCGCTGGAGCGATCGGCGCGACGACTTCCGCACCGAGGTGCTCGGCCTGGTGAAGGCCCAGATGGTGAAGAACTCCGTCATCGTGCCCACGGGCGCGAAGGGCGGGTTCGTCCCCAAGCGGACGATGCCCACGCCCGAGGCGACACGCGCCGAGGGCGTGGCCTGCTACCGCGAGTACATCGCCGGCCTGCTCGACCTCACCGACAACTACGTCGGCACCGCGGTGGTGCCGCCGCCGCACACGGTGCGCCGCGATGGTGACGACCCGTATCTGGTGGTGGCCGCCGACAAGGGCACGGCGACGTTCAGCGACATCGCCAACGGCATCTCCGCCGACTACGGGTTCTGGCTCGGCGACGCCTTTGCCTCCGGTGGCAGCGTCGGTTACGACCACAAGGCGATGGGCATCACGGCCCGTGGCGCGTGGGAGAGCGTGCGCCGTCACGCCCGCTCGCTCGGCAAGGACGCCGACCGCGACCCGCTCACGGTGGTGGGCATCGGCGACATGTCGGGCGATGTGTTCGGCAACGGCCTGCTCCAGTCGCGCCACGTCAAGCTGGTCGCCGCGTTCGACCACCGCCACGTGTTCATCGACCCCGACCCCGATGCGCAGACGTCGTTCCTCGAGCGCCAGCGGCTGTTCGCCCTGCCCCGCAGCAGCTGGGCCGACTACGACGCCTCGCTGCTGTCGGCCGGGGGTGGGATCTACCCGCGCTCGGCGAAGAGCATCGAACTGTCGCCCGAGGCCCAGCGCGCGCTCGGTGTGGAGCGCGCCACCTTCGCTCCCCACGAGTTGATCTCGGCCGTGCTGCGTGCGCCGGTCGACCTGCTGTGGAACGGCGGGATCGGCACCTATGTGAAGGCAGCCATCGAGACCCACGCCGAGGTGGGCGACCGGGCCAACGACCCGCTGCGGGTGAACGGGGCCGAGCTGCGCTGCGCGATGGTGGGCGAGGGCGGCAACCTCGGGTTCACCCAGCGCGGCCGGGTGGAGTATGCGCTCAACGGCGGCCTGGTGAACACCGACGCCATCGACAACTCGGCCGGTGTCGACTGCAGCGACCACGAGGTGAACATCAAGATCCTGCTCGGCGACGTGATGGCCTCGACCGGGATGAGCCTGCCCGATCGCGATGCGCTGCTCGAGTCGATGACCGACGAGGTGGCCGAGATGGTGCTGGCCGACAACACGGCCCAGACCCTCACCCTCGCCATCGCCCGTCAGCAGGCCGCGGGCATGGCCAACGTGCACGCCCGTTACCTCACCGCGCTCGAGGCCGACGGTTGGATCAACCGGGCGCTCGAGTTCCTGCCCACCGACAAGCAGATCGCCGAACGCCAGACGGCCGGCGCCGGGTTGACGATGCCCGAGTTCGCGGTGCTGCTCGCCTACACGAAGAACTCGAACATCCAGCTCCTCACCGCGAGCAACCTGCCCGACGACCCCTACCTCGAACGCGAGCTCTCCGCCTACTTCCCGACGCCGCTGCGCGAGCGCTACGCCACCCAGATCGGCCGCCACCGGCTGCGCCGCGAGATCATCGCCACCAGCGTCGGCAACCAGATGGCGAACATCTCCGGCATCTCGTTCGATCACCGCATCACCGAGGACACCGGCGCCGACATCGTCGAGATCGCCCGAGCCTGGATCGCCGCCCGCGACATCCTCGGTGCCGCCGACCTGTGGGAGCACATCGAGGACCTCACCCGCGGCACCGAGTTCGCCAGCGTGGTGCCCGAGGTGCAGCTCGAACTGTTCTTCGAGGCCCGCCGCATGCTCGAGCGCGGCGTGCTGTGGTTGCTGCGCCACCGTCGGCCACCGATCGACCTGGCCTCGACCGTCGAGCGCTTCCGGGTGCCGATGGCCCAGCTCGCCCACGGCTTCGACGAGCTGCTCACCGGGCGGTTGCGCGACCAGGTGTTCGCCGTCGAGGCCGGCCGCCTGGCTGCGGGGGTGCCCGAGCGCTTGGCGCAGGTGTCGGCCACCTGGCCGCTCACGCACACCGGCTTCGACATCGTCGAGCTGGCCCTCGCCGAGGGGGCCGACGTGCGCGAGGTGGCGCGCACCTACTGGCACGTGTTCGACGAGCTGCAGGTGGGCTGGATCTGGGAGGCCGTCGGGGCCTTGCCCCGCCACGACCGCTGGCAGACCCAGGCCCGATACGCGCTGCGCGACGACCTGCTGGCCGTGCTGGGCGACCTCACTGCCGACGCCCGCCGCGCCGGGTCGGTGGCCGCGTGGCGGGCCGGCAACGAAGCAGCCGTGGCGCGCACCAACCAGATGTTCACCGAGATCCGTCGCGCCGAGCGCTTCGACCTGACGGTGCTTGCCGTGGCCCTGCGCCAGCTCCGCAACCTGGCCATCACGACGCACCGCCACCCCTGACGGCGCCCGGCGCCGCCGCAGGGCGCCGCGGTAGCGTGGGGCCCGTCATGAGTGCTCCCCGGTTCCGTTTCGCCCCGTCGCCGACGGGCATCTTCCACATCGGCGGGGCGCGCACCGCGCTCATGAACTGGGCGCTCGCCAAGCGCCTCGGCGGCACGTTCGTGCTGCGCATCGAGGACACCGACGAGGCCCGCAACCGGCCGGAGTGGACCGAGGGCATCATCGACTCGCTGGCCTGGATCGGCATCAGCCGTGACGACCCGACCTTCGAGGGGCCGTACTTCCAGAGCGCGTACGCCGATCAGCACGTGGCCGCTGCGCAGCGACTGTTCGATGCTGGCCATGCGTACTACTGCGACCTGACTCCCGACGAGATCCAGCAGCGCGCCGCGGCCGAGGGCACCCAGGGCTACGGCGGCTGGTCGCGCGACCGCGGCCTCGGGCCCGGCCCCGGCCGGGTGCTGCGTTTCCGTGTGGCAGCCGGGACCACGGTGGTGCACGACGCCGTGCGCGGCGAGGTCACGTTCGACAACGCCGTCATCGAGGACTTCGTGCTGCTGCGCGGCAACGGCTCGCCGATGTTCCTCCTGGCCAATGTGGTCGACGACCTGACGATGGGCATCACCCACGTCATCCGCGCCGAGGAGCACCTACCCAACACGCCCAAGCAGCAGATGATCTGGGAGGCGCTCGGCCACACCGTGCCGCAGTGGGCGCATGTGCCGGTGCTGGTGAACGAGCAGCGCAAGAAGATCTCCAAGCGTCGCGACAAGGTGGCCCTCGAGAGCTTCCGCGCCGAGGGCTACATCGCCGAGGCGATGGTCAACTACCTGATGACCCTCGGCTGGTCGCCGCGCGGTGGCGAGGAGATCGTCGCGTGGCAGGTGGTCGAGGACGAGTTCCGCCTCGAGGACGTCAACCTCTCGCCGGCGTTCTTCGACCTGAAGAAGTTGGCCGCGTTCAATGCCGAGTACCTGCGGCGGATGACCCCCGAGCAGTTCGCCGAGGCTGCCGAGCCGTGGCTCGCCCAGTGGCGCGCCGCGCACCCCGGCGCCGTGTGGGACCAGCAGCGGTTCCTGGCGATGGTGCCCGTCATCCAGCCCCGAGTCTCGACGCTGGCCGAGGCGCCCGGTGTGGTCGACTTCCTGTTCCTCCCGCACCCGCAGTTCGACGAGGCGAGCCTGGCCAAGGCGCTCGCCACCGACGAGGCCGCCGGCATCGTCGCCGATTCGATCGCTGCGTTCACCACGTGTGACTGGACCTGCGACGCGATCAATGCGGCGTTCGCCGAGGTGGCCGAACGCCACGGCCTGAAGCTCGGCAAGGCCCAGGCTCCCGTGCGCGTCGCGGTCAGTGGGCGCACGGTCGGCCCGCCGCTGTTCGAGTCGCTCGAAGCGCTCGGCCGCGACGAGACCCTGCGGCGCCTGCGGGCCCTGCCGGAGGGTGTCCGGGTGCCGTGAGCATCCGGTTCGACGTCGACGTCACCCCCGTCGGTGGGGTGCCGCGGCCGGTCCGCCGACGCCGGCGCTGGCCGCGGCGGCTGCTGCTCGGCCTGCTGCTCGTCGTCGTCGGCCTTGCGGCCTACTACCTCGTCACGCTGTACCAGGTGCACACGACAGGCAGCGACGACCAGGCCCGACCCGCCGAGGCGATCGTCGTCCTCGGCGCCGCCCAGTACGACGGGCGGCCGTCGGCACAGTTGCAGGCCCGCCTCGACCACGCCCTCACACTGTGGCAGCAGGGGATCGCGCCAGTGGTCGTGGTGACGGGCGGCAACCAGCCCGGCGACCGGTTCACCGAGGCCGAGGCGTCGGCGGCCTACCTCGCCGAGCGCGGTGTGCCGGCCGAGGCGATCGTGCTCGAGGGTGCGTCGCGCACCACCTACGACGCGCTGGCCAGCACCCATGTGTTGCTCGCCGAGCGAGGCCTCGACGAGGTGGTGCTCGTCAGCGACCCGTTCCACCTGTTGCGTGCCCGCCTGATCGCCGAGGAGGTCGGCCTGCAGGCGGTGACGTCGCCGACACCCACGTCGGTGGTCGTCGGTGGCGAGAGCCGCAACCGCGAGCTGAAAGAGGCTGCAGGCGTGGCGCTCGGGCGGATCATCGGCTTCGACCGCTTGGTCGCCCTCACAGGGTGACCCGGCCGGCCCCTGTCGCCCGCTACCGTGCCGGCATGATCTTTCTCGGCATCATCGGGTTCGGCCTCCTCGTCGGGGCCGCCGCACAGTTCCTCGTCGGCCGCTCGAAGGAAGGGATCGACTGGGGCCTCGCCCTGGCCGCCGGCCTCCTCGGCTCGTTCGTGGGCGGGCTGCTCATCAGCCTGCTGTCGGGCGACGGCCTGGCACTGCGGCCGAGTGGTGTGATCGGCTCGATCGTCGGCGCCGCCGGGGTGACCGCCGGGTGGCAGTGGTACAACGGCAAGAAGGCCGCCGAGGCACGAGCAGCGGCCAAGAAGCAGGCACGGTCGGGCCGTCACCGCTGACCCCATCGACCCCGGTGGGGTCGGGGGGACTGCTTGCTAGCATGTCGGCCACCTCCGTCAGGAGACGGTGGGGTGTGGTGTAACTGGCAACACAGCAGATTCTGGTTCTGTTATTCAGGGTTCGATTCCTTGCACCCCAACCATTCGACTCGGCCGGCCTGCGGGCCGGCCGAGTCGCGTCCGGCCCGATCTCGCAGGGCGCGGGGCCGCTCGGCTCGCTGACGGTTGGCGCGTCCAGTCGCCGTTGGTAGTGTGCTGGGGCTGCTCGGCCCGTTCGTCTAGAGGCCTAGGACACCACCCTCTCAAGGTGGCGGCACGGGTTCGAATCCCGTACGGGCTGCAAATGAAAGTCCAGGTCAGGGCCACTCTTCGGAGTGGCCCTCCTGCTTTCCCCTCCCGGTTGCCAATGGCGTGCCAATGTACACAGGGGGTTCGCACATGAAGGGCTTCATTCGGCAGCGGGGCGACGCGTGGGAGTTGCGGGTGTATCTCGGCAACGACCCGGTCACCGGCAAGCAGCGATATGCGTCGCGCACCGTTCGGGGCGGTAAACGCGAGGCGCAGCGGGTGCTGAACGAGATGGTCAACGAGGCCGAGCGTGGCCTGGCGGTGCGCAGCAGCGCCACGGTGGGCGAGTTGCTCGAGGCCTGGTTCGAGATGGCCAAGGGTGACTTCTCGCCCTCGACAGTGAAGGAGACTCGTGGCTTCATCGACCGCAATCTGCTTCCACGGCTTGCTGCAGTGCCGCTGTCGAAGCTGAAGGCGAGCGACCTCGATCGCTTCTACCGTCAGCTCATGGCGACAGGCGGCTCGGGTGGTCGGCCGCTCTCGCCAGCGACGGTGCGACGAATCCACGGCATTCTGCGGCGCGCCCTCGCACAGGGCGTCAAGTGGAGCTGGCTCGGGGTGAACCCTGCTGCGTCTGCAACGCCGCCGCGGGTGCCGCAGCCGCAGGTCGCGCCACCGTCGGGCGAGGAACTCGGCCGCATCTTGAGGCGCGCCGAGGCCCAGTCGCCCGAGTTGGCGTGCTACCTCCTGGTGGCTGCCGCCACCGGAGCGAGACGGTCGGAGGTGATCGCCCTTCGGTGGCGGAACATCGACGTCGAGAACGCAATCGTGACCATCGAACGCGGGGTGGTCTTCGGTCCCGACGGCCTGGCTGAGAAAGACACCAAGACGCACGCGGTACGGCGCGTCGCGCTCGACGCGGCAACCATGTCGGCATTGGCCGACCACCGGGCTCGGATGCTCGATCGAGCGCAGATGTGCGCGACCGAGCTCGGCTCCGACGCATTCGTGTTCAGCCATGCCCCCGATGGCGGCGAATGTTGGTTCCCCGACTCTGTCAGTCGAGCGTTCTCTCGTCTCTGCTCCCAGGAGGGCGTTGACAACGTGAGGTTGCACGACCTGCGCCACTTCGTCGCGACGCAGTTGCTCGGGGCCGGCGTCGACGTGCGAACCGTTGCCGGTCGCCTCGGTCACCGCAACGCTGCGACCACGTTGAACGTCTACGCGCACTTCCTCGAGCAGACCGACCGTGCCGCGGCTGACATCATCGGCCGAGTGATCGCTGGCGAGCAGCGCGGCGGTTCGGACTCCTCAGCGAGCTGACTGCGTGTGCCCCAGTTCTGTCCGCCCAGGGCATTGACCGAGAGGACCAGCTTGGGTGACGAGGCTCGGCCAGTGCGTTGCGCTGCCGACTTCGAACTGTCGAACAGGCTGGTGGAGAGGCGCTCCGCTGCGCTCCAAGGCTTCGCAGCGGTGAGGTCGGGTGCTCAGGCCCCGATGACGGCGAACCAGCGGCCTTCGTTGTCGGGGAACGCGAACGACGCGATGCCACCGTGTTCGCCGAGTTCGGTTGCTGGTACTCCCTTGGCGACGAGTTGGGCGCGGGTTGCGGCGAGATCGTCCACCCGGAAGGCGATCGACGGTGTTGCCAGATCGAGGCCGCTGGGGTTGTCCTTCATGAGCGCCAGCGGAACCAACTCGAAGGCGAAGTCCTGATCGGGAAAGCCGACCTGCACGATGGAGAACGGTCCGGCGTGTTTGCGGCCCTTTTCGACCATGCCGACCTGTTCGGTCCAGAACTGCAGACATGACGCCTCGTCGGTCACGTACAGCACCACATATCCGACTTTCATGAGTTCCTCCTGGCGTGTCTGGTGGCCAATAAGCGTAGAGGCCGCCACACGCACGACGAGGGTGCGATCTCTCGGGCTGGCATCGACCGGACCAGCACGGGCTGATCGTCTCGCGCTGCGGGCCACATCACGCGCTGCGGAGTCGGAATCGTTCAGACTTGGTCCATGCTCCGTGTCGCCGTCCGCCGTGTTCTTCCCGACAAGGTCGATCTGCTGCGGGACTGGCTCGCACAGGTGAACGGACCCCGACGGGTCGAAGCGCTCGCGACGCTCGTCGACGAAGGCTGTCGGCACGAGATGGCCTTCCTCATGGATGGCGCCGACGGGCCGGTCGTCATCTACGTGATGGAGGTCGACGACATCGAGGCCTCCCGAGCCGAGAACGTGCAGTCGGACCATCCGATCGACATCGACCACCAGCGCCTGATGACCGAAGCGATCGGCGAGCCGCTGCCGCTGCAACTGCTGCTCGACCTCCACCCCTGACACGAACCAGCTGCTCGTCGCCCGCCCCCGGTCTGCAGTCGCAGCGAGGACACGACAGCCGCCATGCCTCGCGGTTTGCCTACTGCACCGACACGTGATGCGCGTGACACCGAACGCGAGGTCACGCACATCGCAACGATCCGTCTGGGGACGGGCGCCACGTCTCCGCAACTGGGCGGAAGTCGTTCAACAGATCGCCGGGCTCGCTCTCCGTCATTTGGTGACGGGCTGTGCCATCACAGCTCACCGAGTGCGAGGAGACTCTGTGCGACACGATCCTGAACCCGACAGCGCTGCGGTTGCGGCGCCCGACTTCATGACGGTGGAGGAAGCCGCCGACGTGATCCGGATCGGCCGAACCGCTGCTTACCAGTTGGCTCGGTTGTATCTGACGTCGGGTGGCGCGGCTGGTCTGCCGGCGGTGAAGTACGGCAAGCAGACCCGTGTGCCGCGTCACAAGCTCGAAGAGATGCTGGGTGGCCCGATCACTTGGCCGCCGCCGTCGAGGCGTCGACAGCCTGCAGAGGCGGCCCCGGTGACGCTGG
>JBBATY010000030.1:0-7212 GCA_040398525.1 Ilumatobacteraceae bacterium
CCCGTCGGTGAGCCGACCGGTGACCCCGTCGGTGAGCTCGCCGGTGAGGCGACCGACAACGCGGTCGGCGACACCGCCCTACCCGCCGGCGCGGGCCGGGTGCGGCGCAGCCCCACCGGCAGCATGGTGGCCATGGCGCTGGCCGCCGTGGCCGCGATCACCCTCGAGATGGCACCCAACGACTGGTCGGCGGTGTTCTTCACCGACGTGTTCGATGCCGGGCGCACCGCCGGGTTCGCCACCCTCGCCTGCGCCGGGGCGATGCTGATCGGCCGCCTCGCCGGCGACCACGTGCTCGAGCGCATCGGCGAACGCCGGATGCTGCGCGGCGCGCTCACCCTCATCGCCGTCGGCCTGGTGGTCACCGTCGTCGCGCCCGTGCCGGTGGTGGCCGTCGCCGGATTGATGCTGTGGGGCCTCGGCCTGGCGCCGATGTTCCCGCTCATCTACACCGCCGCGGCGCGGGTGCCCGGTGCCAGCGCCGGGCGCGGCCTGGGGTGGATGCTCGTCGGCCAGCGCTGCGGGGCGATGGCCAACGCACTGGCAATGGGCACGGTGTCGGACTGGCAGGGCATGCGCGTCGCCTTCGCCGTGGTGTGCGGCTCGGCCGTCGTGGTGCTCGCCCGCGCGATGCGCTGACCACCCGCACCCCCCTGGACCCCTGCTGCGCGGCGAGCAGTGAGGCCGCCCACCGGCCGCACCTCTCACCACACCGGGCCGCCCCCTGGCGTACGGGGCCGGGCCGGTCAGGTCGGGATGCGGGGGACGCCGGTCACCGAGCTCGACGACGACCCGGCACCGGCCGCGTTCACCGCACGCACCCGCACCCGGTAGGAACGGCCGTTCACCAGACCGCCGATGATGGTCGACGTGGCCGGCGCGGCGACCGAGGTCCACGTCACCCCACCGTTGGTCGACACCTGGTAGCTCGTGATCGGCGACCCACCGTTGCTCACGGGCGCCACCCACGTGATGCTCAGCGAACCGTTCCCCGATGTCACCCCCACCCCGGTGGGCGCACCCGGCTTGGTGCGCGGCGTGCCCGACACCGCGTCGGACCCGGGCCCGGTGCCGCGGGCGTTCACCGCCCGCACCCGCACCGGATACGCCACACCGTTGGTGAGGCGGGTGACGGTGAACGAGGTCGACGTCGAGTACCGGACCACCCAGGTGAACCCGTCGTTGATCGAGTACTCGTAGCGCGTCACCCGCGACCCGCCGGTGGCCGCCGCGGTGAAGCGGATCGTCAGCGACCGGTCACCCGGTGTCACCGTCAGCCCCGTCGGCGCCGACGGGATCGTGCTCGGCGTGGCCACCACCGTGCTCGAGGCCGAGCCGCCACCGGCCCGGTTCACGGCACGCACGCGCACTCGGTACGAGGTGCCGTTCGCCAGCCCGGTGATCGTGCCGGAGAGCGCCCGCGAACCGACCCGTGATGCGACGAACGTCGTCCAGGCCCCGCTGTTCAGCGAGTACTCGTATCCGCTGATCGCCGAGTCGCCCGTGCGCGTCGGCGGGTTCCAGGTGAGCACCAACTGGCCGTTGCCCGGCGTGGCCCGCACGCTGGTCGGGGCGCCTGGTGGCACCACCGACGGGGGCAGCGTCGTGGTGGTGGTCGTCGAGCTGGTCGGTGTTGTCGGCGTCGTCGGTGTCGACGCACCGGTGAACACCGCGGTGACGTCGCGTGCCTGGCTCGTGTCCACCGTGCACGTCGTGGCCGAACCGGCGCCCGAGCACACGCCCATCCACTTCACGAACGACTGACCCGCCGACGCGGTGGCGGTGAGCGTGATGGTCGACCCCGAGCCCGGCATGGCCACCGAGCAGCCGCTGGTGCACGAGATGCCTGCCGGTGAGCTGCTCACCGTGCCTGCACCCACCACCGACACGTCGATGCGGTGCCGGCCGAGCCGCAGGGTGTAGCGGCCCACGCTGCCGTAGTCCGAGTAGCCGGTCAGCAGCGGGCTGCCCGACCCCACACCGTCGATCACCGCGTAGTACTCGCCCGCCGTCACGGTGGCGGTCACCGAGGCACCCATGCCCGTCGACCGGCCGAGCAACGATCCGCTCGCCGGGTCGGCGCTGCCCAGCAGGCTGCCGTCGGCGGCGCGCAACTCGAGCCGGATGTCGAGGTTCGGGTGCAGCTCGTTCGGCGACGCAGTCACCGTCACCGGCCCCGCCGGCAGGGTGAGCTTCACCACGTCGACGTCGGTACGCGACCCGACGAGGCCCTCGATGGAGTACGCCGACAGGTCGGCCGGGTTCAAGTCGTTGGCCGCGACCACCGTGTCCGGGAAGTCGTCGGCCATCGGGTCGATGCCGTAGAACGACATCGTGAAGAAGTCGTCCTGATCGGAGTTGGTCGCGCCGCTGTAGTCGCCGTTCGAGAACTGATCGATCGGGCCGTCGCCGTTGCCCATGATCGGCGACCAGTCGCCATGGCCGCCGTAGTACGAGCTCGAGCCCTTGCCGTGGTGGTTGAGGCCCAGGTTGTGGCCGATCTCGTGCGAGGTGATGTCGGCGGCCATCACGCTGCCGTAGCCACCGGGGAACACCCATGCCGGCTGGTAGGCGTTCGACCCCCAGGGGAACGCAAAGGTGCCCACGTAGGCGATGCCCAGGCACCCCGAGCCGCACTGCGCGGCGATGGCTGCCGGCTTGGGCGAGATCTGGGCCACCGTGCCGAACACCTCGTCCTCGTCGCTCGAACGGTCGACGGCGTCGAAGCCCGGGTCCTTGGTGGTGACGTTCACGTTGAACGGTGCGAAGTCCTCGGCGACTGCCGCCCACACCTCGTAGACGAACAGGCGCTCGACGTTGCTGAACGTGCTCGCATCGCCGTCGCTGTCGTACGGCGTCGCCGTGATGCTGGGGTACGACCCGGTGTTCCACCAGGTGCTGGTGTAGGTGGCGCCGTCGAAGTCGAGGAAGATCGTCCGGTTCGAGCCCGGTCGGCTCTCGAGGGTGAACACGTCGGCCACCGGCGGCGACTGCATCACGCCCACCATCGCCGTCGCGGCGCCGTGGTCGTCGCCGTGGCCGGCCTCGTCCCACAACGTGTCGGCGACGTAGAGCTTCCCGGTACGGTCGGCGTGCACCATCGGATCGGCCACCAGGTCGGCCACGTGGGCAGGTGCGAGATGCGGATTGGCCGACGTGAGCGCAGCCAGGCCGACCTCGTCGACGGCCTGCTCGGCGGGCAGCGCGGCAGGCAGGATCAGATCCGCCTCACTGGCCAGCACCGGCACCGACGACGCCGTCGCCGTCGCCACCGACGCGGGCACTGAGGCCACCGCAGGCTCCGAGCCGCCCGCCGGCACCACCGCCGCAGCCACCAGTGCGGCAACTGCCGCGAACGCCCATCCGACGATTCTCATGACGACACGCCTCCTCGGACATGACCGTCCGGACATCGTGGATCAGGCAGTCATCGTGACACATCCGCGCACCCCCGCACACCCGACCTTCGTCGGCGCGTGCGCGTCAGCGCGCGGTGCGGCTGGCGACGAGCACCTCGCCGCTCAGCGGGCCGGGCGCAGGGCGGGTCGGAGGCGGGGCCACAGGCCAACGGCCACGGCGACCAGGCCGATCCCGATGGCATTGCCGACGACATCGCCCCACGACGCCGACCGGCTCGACGCAACCGGCTGCAGCGCCTCGACCAGCACGCTGTAGCCGAACAGGCCGCCCAACGCCAGCAGGCGGGCCCGCAGGCCGGCTCCGCGCAGCACCACCATCAGCAACACGGCCACACCGCCCCACAGCAGCACGTGCACATCGGCCTCGCTGGTCGAGGGTCGGGCATCGAGCACCGTCGACACCGCCGGCTGCAACGGCGCCGGCACCGCCGGTGGCGCATCGCCGCTCGACTGGTCGCCCCACCAGGCCGACATCCGGTCCGACCACATGGCCGCAGTCAAGGCAGCGACGACACCGCACCACAGCACGAGCCCCGCCGTGCGCGCACCCCGGAAGCCGACCGCCTTCGCCACGATGCCACCGTAGGCCGCACGAGGCCACTGCGCCGGTCGGGGTCGGCCCCGAGCGTCTCGCAGCCGGCTCAGCGCCGCAGGAGCGCCCTCACGGTCACCGAGCTCGACGACGACCCGGCACCGGCCGCGTTCACCGCACGCACCCGCACCCGGTAGGAACGGCCGTTCACCAGACCGCCGATGATGGTCGACGTGGCCGGCGCGGCGACCGAGGTCCACGTCACCCCACCGTTGGTCGACACCTGGTAGCTCGTGATCGGCGACCCACCAGTGCTCAACGGCGCCACCCACGTGACGCTCAGCGAACCACTCCCCGGCGTCACCACCACCCCGGTGGGCACACCCGGAGTGGTGCGCGGCGTGCCCGACACGGCGGGGGCCCCTGGTCCGACCCCACGCGCGTTCACCGCCCGCACCCGCACCAGGTACGCCACACCGTTGGTGAGGCCGGTGATGGTGAACGAGGTCGATGTCGAGTACCGCGGCGCCCACGTGACGCCGTTGTCGAGCGAGACGTCGTAGCGCGTCACCCGCGACCCGCCGTTCGCCGACGGTGTGAAGCGGACGGTGAGCGAGCGGTTGCCGGGCGTCGCCGTCAGCCCGGTCGGCGCCGACGGGATGGTGCTCGGCGCGGCCACCACGGTGCTCGACGGCGAGCTCGGCCCGGCGCCGTTCACCGCCCGCACCCGCACCCGGTACGACGTGCCGTTCACCAGCCCACTCACCGTGCCGGTGAGCGAACGGATACCGGTGCTCGACGAGGTGAACGGCGACCAGGCCCCGCTGTTCACCGAGTACTGGTAGCCGCTGATCGGCGCGTCACCGGTGCGCGTCGGCGCGTTCCAGGTGAGCACCAACTGGCCGTTGGCCGGCGACGCCCGGAGCGACGACGGCGCACCCGGCACCACCTTCGGCGGCGGCAGCGTGGTGGTCGGAGGCGGGACCGTTGTCGGCGGAGCCGTGGTGGGCGGAGCAGTCGTCGGCGGAGCAGTCGTCGGCGGAGCCGTCGTCGGCGGGACCGTCGTCGGCGGAGCAGTCGTCGGCGGAGCAGTCGTCGGCGGAGCCGTCGTCGGCGGTGGAGCGGTCGTGGGCGGGACCGTCGTCGGCGGGGCCGTCGTCGGCACAACCGTCGTCGGCGGCAACGTCGTCAGCGGAACCGTGGTGCTCGTCGTCGGTGGCACCGCCGTACCGGTGAACACGGCCGCCACCTCGCGCGACTGGCTCGTGTCGAGCGTGCAGGTCGACGTGCCCGAGGCCGAGCACGCACCCATCCAGCGCGAGAACACCTCGCCGCTCGTCGGCGTCGCCGTCAGCGTGATCGTCGATCCGGCAGCCGGCATCTCCGCCGAGCACGACGAGGTGCACGAGATGCCCGCCGGCGAGCTGGTCACCGTCCCGGCCCCGGCCACCGACACGTCGAGACGGTGACGGCCCTGGCGCAGGGTGAACCGCCCGACGCTGCCGTAGTCGGAGTACCCGGTGCCGAGCGGGCTGCCGGCCCCCACACCGTCGACCACCGCGAAGTAGACGCCTGCCGTCACCGTGGCACTCACCGACGCGCCCATCCCCGTCGAGCGGAACAGCGACGAACCACTCGTCGGATCGGCGCTGCCCACCAGCGAGCCGTCCGCCGCCCGCAGCTCGAGCTTGATGTCGAGGTTCGGGTGCTGTGCAGCCGGTGAGGCGGTCACCGTCACCGGGCCCGCGGGCAGGGTGAGCTTCACCACGTCGACATCCGTGCGCGTCGTCACCACACCGCTCACCGGGCCCGACGCGAGGTTCACCGCTGTGCTCGAAGCAGCGAGGGCCACCGAGTTCGGGAAGTCGTCGGCCTGGAGCTCGAGGCCGTTCGACGACATCACCGCGAAGTCGTCCTCGAACCGGGTGGCACCGCTGTAGTCACCGTTCGAGAACTGGTCGATCGGGCCGTCACCGTTGCCCATGATCGGCGACCAGTCACCATGGCCGGCGTAGTACTCGCTGCCACCCTTGCCGTCGTGGCGCAGGCCGAGGTTGTGGCCCACCTCGTGCGACACCACGTCGGCGGTGAGCACACTGCCGTAGCTGCCGGGGAACACCCAGGCAGGGAAGTACATCGACGAGCCCCATGGGGCGCCGAACGACGAGATGTACGCGATGCCCAAGCACCCGGACCCGCACCTGGCCGCCATCACCGTCGGCTTGGGCCCGATCTGGGCCACCGTGCCGAAGACGAGGTCCGAGCCGCTCGACCGGTTCAACGCATCGAATCCCGGGTCCTTGGTGGTGACGTTCACGTCGAAGGGCGCGAAGTCCTCGGCGACCGCCGCCCACACCTCGTAGATGAAGAGCCGCTCGACGCTGCTGAAGCTCAGCGTGTCGCCGTCGGACGAATAGGGCTCGACCGGGATGGTGGGTGCGACGCCGACACTCCACTGGGTGTTGGTGTAGCTCGCCCCGTCGAAGTCGAGGTAGATCGTCCGGTTCGAGCCAGGCCGGCTCTCGAGGGTGAACACATCGGCCACGGGCGGCACGGCCATCACCCCGACCGACCCGGCCTGCGCCGTCTCGGCGCCCTCACCGTGGCCGTGCCCGTCATCGGCCGCAGCCCACCCGGTGTCGGCCACGTAGAGCTGGCCGGTCGGGTCGGCGTGCACCGTCGGATCGGCCACCAGATCGGCAAGCATCGCCGGGTCGATGTGCGGGTTCGCGTCGGCGAGCGCAGCCAGGCCCACCTCGTCGACGGCCTCCTCGGCCGACAGGGCCGTTGCGAACAGCACCTCGGCGTCACTGCCCGGCACGGTCGCCGGCGATGCTGCGGCTGCGGCTGCAGCCGGCGCGGTGTCGAAGCCGTCGACGGGCACGGTCGCAGCAACGGCCACAGCAGCTACCGCCATCAGTGCCCCTCCGACGATCCTCACGACGGCGCGCCTCCTCGCCCCTGACCGTCCGGACATCGACGGGCCAGGCGAGCATCGTCGCACATCCCACCTGCGTCTCGGCCTCGGCCGGACCGCACCCGCCGACGCTCGGGCATACTGGTCGGCGCCGCAGGGCCCACGCCCGTCGCCGGCGCCCCTCTAGCTCAATGGCAGAGCAGCGGACTTTTAATCCGTTGGTTCAGGGTTCGAGCCCCTGGGGGGGCACCACGCAGCGTCGGCGCGGTGAGCGGTGAGGCCGCCTGCCAGCCTCACCGCTCACCGCCCGACCGCACCTCACCGCACCGGCCGCACCTCACCGC
>JBBATY010000030.1:7312-10159 GCA_040398525.1 Ilumatobacteraceae bacterium
AGCCTCACCGCTCACCGCCCGACCGCACCTCACCGCACCGGCCGCACCTCACCGCACCGGCCGCACCGCACCGGCCGCACCTCACCGCCCGACCGCACCACCCGGCCGCACAGCGCGGCCGCACCAGCACGGGTCAGTCGAGCTGGCCGGGGCGCACCAGGCGCATCTGGCGGCGCTGGCCGATCAGGCTCGCCCCGGCGCTGCCGGCCGCCACCACGGCCGGCACCACCAGCACGACTGCAACCGCCATCCACCACGGCATCACGAACCGTGCGTCCACCGCGGCCGACGCCGAGCGCATCCCCGCCCAGCCCAGCACCACGGCGAGCACACCGCCCAGGGTGGCCAGCAGCCACGCCTTCCACGCCGTCACCCGGGCCACGGTCGACGGCCCGGCGCCCAGGGTGAGCAACGTCGAGCGCTCGTCGCGGCCCTCGGCCGCCCACAGCGCCAGGCCGAGCGCCACCACCACCGTCACGAACGCCAGCATCCCGCCGACCAGCGCCAAGCGCACCCACTCCGGCCACGGGCTGGCGATCCACGGTGCGCTCACGTACACACCCGACGACACCACGTCACCGGCATCGACGAAGTAGGCCGACTCGGTGGCCGCACCCTGAGGATCGTTCAGCGCGTTCAGGCGGTCGATCTCGTCCTGCGACAGCGGATGGTCGGTGGTGCCAAACACGTCGATCCACGACACGGCGACCTCGTCGGCATCCACCAACGACTGGGCGACGTACACCGTCGACTGCGGGCCGATCCACCCACCGTCGGGCACGTACTGGTCGCTCTCCACCGGCCGCTCCTCCACCACCAGCACATCGGCCGGGGCCACACCGAGCGACTCGGCCAGCGCGTCGACCGCCCACTGCGGGGTCGGCACACCGTTGCGATCGACGATGGTCACCGGCGCCTCCATCATCCGCGCCACGGTGGCCTCGTCCCACCCGTACGACTCGAGGGTCTCGGCGATCGCCACCTGCCCGATCGGCGGCACCACCGCCTGCACACCCTCCACGGGCGGCAGCACCAGGTCGACGTTCACCGTCTTCACCCACTCGACCGGGCCGACCACTGCCTCCACCTCGGCGCGCAGCCCGGGGGCGAGCACATCGGGGTCCTTCGGGTCGAGCGCTCCCTGATTGGCCGCCGCCAGCCCGATCGAGGTCAGCGACCAGTCGTTCGTCCACTGCTCGCGGTTGCGCAGTTCCTGCTCGACACCCGAGCCCACTGCGAACGCGGCCGCGCCCACCACGATGATCGCCGCCACCAGCGCCCCCGAGCGGGCCCGGTGCCGGTCGAGCTCGCGCACCGCCAGGCGACCGGCCCCGGCCAACCGGCCCGTGAGGCGAGCCAATGCCGCCACCGCCATCGGGGCCAGCAGCACCGTGCCCACCAGCACCGCCAGCAGGCCGAGCATCACCAGCAGCGCCAGCGCCTGCATGCCACCCTCGGACGGGCCGTCGCTGTCGGTCGACGCGGCGATCGCCAGGCAGAGCAGCACCACTGCCCACCCGCCACCGGCCAGGGCGGCACCGATGCCCACCGCCCGGGCGCGCACCTGGCGCACCGGATGCCGGCCGCCCAGCGCGGTGAGCGGCGACATCCGCGCCAGTGCCCGTGCCGGCAGCAGTGCCGCCAGCGTGGCCGCCACCAGCGCGGTGAGCGCCACCACCAGCCAGTCGGTGACGCGCACCACCACGCGGCCACCGAACAGCGGCATGCGGGTGACCACCAGGCCCACTGCGGCGAGCACCACCGCAGCGCCCACACCCACCAGGCCCGACCACGTGCCCTGCAGGGCCAGGAAGCGGCGCAGCACCGACGGGCTGGTGCCCGCCGCGCTGAGCTGCCCCACGCCCACCAGCTGGCGCCGGCCGCTCACCGCGAAGGCGGCCGACACGACGATCGCCACCACCGCCAGCACGAAGGCGATGCTCAGCCACAGCAGCAGGTACTCCACCGGGTCGGTGCTGGTCGCGTCGTCGTAGGTCTCGATGAAGGCGTTGCGGAACGGGCCCAGCTCCGGCACGTAGTACCCATCGCCCGACCACCACGAGGTCATCCCCAGCTCGCCCAGCAGCACACCCGTGCTGTCGACGCCCCGCTCGCCCACCAGGCCGATGAACCGGTAGTAGTCCGAGCGCACGGCGGCGAGGTCGAACCCGGGCGCCACCAGCAGCTCCTCCCAGTTGCCCGGCCGGTTTGCCACCAGGCCCACCACGGTGAACTCCTGCGCCGGGCGGGCGAGCGTCACCACATCGCCCACCTCCACGTCGAAGGTGTCGGCGAGCTGCGGCGACAGCGCCACCTCGCCCCCTGCACCCGGACCCCCCGTCGCCTCGTCGGCGGCGACGGGCAGCCGGCCGTCGATCACGTGCACCACACCGTCGGCCAGCGGATCGTCGAGTGGCGACACGATGATCCGCGTCCATGTGCTGTCGGCCGTCGTCGCCGAAGGCGTCCGGATCGGGATGCGCGTCTCGATCCACGACGTCGAGGCGACACCGGTGGGCAGCCGGGATGCGAGCCCGTCGGCGTCGAGCTGGCGCCCGTCGCCGAACACCTCGACCCGCACCGCCGCCCGACCGAACGGGTCGTGGGTGCGCTGGGCCTGATCGGTGCGCCACACGGCCGACGCGACGAGCAGCACCAGCACGGGCACGGCCACGAGCAGCGACACCAGCACGGTGCGGCCCGGACGCCGGCGCACCTCGCGACGCGCCAGACGGGCCGCCACCCGCCACGGGGCCAGCCGGCTCACGACCCACCCTCCGGGGCGGACGCATCGGTGTCAGCAGTGTCAGCGGTGTCAGCAGTGTCAGCGGTGTCAGCGGTGCTGCC
>JBBATY010000030.1:10259-38525 GCA_040398525.1 Ilumatobacteraceae bacterium
CGGTGTCAGCAGTGTCAGCGGTGTCAGCAGTGTCAGCGGTGTCAGCGGTGCTGCCGTCGTCGGCCGCCATCGGCGCCGCGGCCGCGACCGGCACACCGAGCAGCGACGGGGTCTGGTCGACCACCTCGCCGTCGCGCAGGAACACCACCCGGTCGGCCCAACTGGCGAAGCGCGGCTCGTGGGTGACCAGCACCACGGTGGTGCCGAAGCGCTGCGGCAACCCGGCGAGCAGCTCGATCACGCTGTCGGCCGTGGCCACATCGAGCGCGCCCGTCGGCTCGTCGCACAGCAGCACCCGCTGGCGCCCGACGATCGCCCGGGCGATGGCGATGCGCTGCTGCTGGCCACCGGAGAACTCGTCCGGGTAGCGGTCGAGCCGTCCGACGGAGTCGCTGTCGAGACCCACGGCGACCAGCGCCTCGTGGGCCCGGTCGCGGGCCTCACGGGCGCCCACCCCGTCGAGCTCGAGCGGCAGCGACACGTTCTCGAGCGCCGTCAGCGACGCGAGCAGGTTGAGCCGCTGGAACACGAACGACACCTCGGTGCGCCGCAGTGCGGCACGGCCCGTGGCATCGAGGTCGCCCAGGTCGCGGCCGTGCAGCAGCACCCGGCCGGCGCTCGGCTGCTCGAGGCCGCCGGCCAGGTGCAGCAACGTGCTCTTGCCGCATCCGCTCGGGCCCATCACGGCCACCAGCTCGCCCGGGGCGATGGCCAGCGACACGCCACGCAGGGCACGCACCTCGGTGCTGCCGCTGCCGAAGCTCTTCACGACGTCGACGAGCTCGACGGCTGGGGTGGTAGGGGCATCCATGTGGGTCGTCGTCCTCGGGTCGTCGTGTCGGGTCGTGGTCGTGGTCGGGGTCGTCACCGCGGCGGGCTGGGCCGGGGTCGGGGCAGGGGTCGATGCGCTCATCGCCGTACCGTGCGGTCGGCGAGCAGATGGGTCTCACAGGTGTCGAGCCAGCGCAGGTCGGCCTCGGCCCGGGCGATCAGCGCCTCGGTCACCAGCCGGGCCGCCAGGTCGGGCCGGCCGTCGGCGGCGGTGCGCTCGCGGCGGACCCGCTGCAACTGGGTGAGCAGCACCGTGCGCTGGTGGGTCACCACCCGCAGCGCCTCGTCGCGGCCGGCGCCGAGGGCCATCAGCACCTTCAGCATCAGCTCGTCGCGCGGCGGCGGGCCGTCGGTGGCCACCTCGTCCCACCAGGCGCGCAGCTCGGCCTCGCCGGCCGGCGTGAGCGCATAGGTCTTCTGCGACGCGGGGCCGCCGTCACCGCCGTCGGACGCACCCGCCGGGCCGGCCGGTTGCACCCGCACCATGCCGTCGCGCTCGAGCCGGTCGAGCGTGGTGTACACCTGGCCGACGTTCAGCGGCCACACACCACCCGTCGCCGCCTCGAACCCCGTCTTCAGTTGATAACCGTGGCGCGGCCCCTCGCGGAGCAGTGCCAGAAGTCCCTCTCGAACCGCCATAGATACCTAGTATGCACATACTCGGTATGCATGTCAAGCCTCACGATGACCAACGCGCGCCGATCAGACGCCGAGACCCTGCGGGGGCGGGTTCGTCGCCCCCAGCACGGCCTGGTGGCGCGGCTCGAGCGCAGCCACCATCTGCATGTCGGTGAAGATCCAGAACGTGCCCGACAGGATCGCGTCGAGCACCATGTCGGCCACCTTCGCCGGGTCCATCCCCGAGCGGATCTGGTCGGTCACGAAGGCACGGATCATCTCGTCCATCGGCGTCGGCTCGCCCTCGAGCCGCGGCGCCGCCCACTCCGGCCGGTTGCGCGTCGACTCCATGATCGCCGTGTTCACCCACCCCGGGCACAGGCACGACACGCCCACCCCGGCGGCACGCAGGCGCTGGTCGTGGTAGAGGCCCTCGGTGATGCCCACCACCGCCCACTTGCTCGCCGAGTACGCCGAGTGCCCGGGGAAGTGCCCGGCCATCGACGCCGTGTTCACGATGTGCGCGTCGCCGTGCTCGGCCAGGTGCGGCAGGAACGCCCGGTGCCCGTGGATGACACCCCACAGGTTCACCTCGAGCACCCAGCGCCACTCGGCCTCGCTCACCCACTCGCCCGACGCCCGAGCGCTGCCGCCCACACCGGCGTTGTTGCACAGCACGTGCACCCGGCCGAACGTATCGATTGCCGCGTCGCGCAACCGGTCGACCGCCGCGCCGTCGCTCACGTCGGTCGGCACACCGATCGCCTGCGCACCCGTCGCCGTGATCGCCGCCACCGCAGCGTCGAGCGCGGGCACCTCCACATCGGCGAGCACCACGTTCATCCCCGCCCGGGCGAAGCGCTCGGCGAACGCGAGCCCCATCCCCGAGCCGGCCCCGGTCACCACTGCTGTCTTGCCCTGCACGCTGTCCATCGCCGGATGGTAGCCAGCAGTGGTCGCCCGGCCGACCAGTGGACGCCGCGGCCCCGCCGGTTCGTCAGCGGGTGATCACCAGTTGCGGGCGCGCCGCAGCATCGGCCCACTCGGCCGTCGGCACCGTGAGCACCACACCCGACGGAGCTGCCATGCGCACCACGAACGCCACGGCCGTGCGACCCGCAGCGCGCTCGGCACGCACGTGGCTCGTCACGTCGAGCTCGTACCACGCCGCTGCGCCACCCGACACCGCTGCGGTGGCGAGCGCTGCACCGGTGGGCGACGGACGCGTGGCCCAGGTGATCGTCGATGCCGACCAGGCGGTCGACGTGGCCAGCACCTCGATGTCGTTGCGCACCCCGTCGACCCCGGCGACACGCAGGCGCAGCACTGCCCGACCGAGCGCACCCTGGTGCGCCGCGGTGTCGACCTGCGCGTAGTACCACCGGGTCTGGCCCACACGGCCGCTGGCGCGCACCTCGGCCACGTTCGCCGTGCCGAAGTTGCGCTGCTGGTCGGCGGCACCGTCGCGCACGTGGGCGTCGGCCGTCACCGCCAGCACGGTGGGCACCGTCGGCGCCACGGTGGTCGGCGGCACGGTCGTGGGCGGCAGTGTCGTGGGCGGCACGGTCGTCGTCGGCACGGTCGTCGTGGGCGGCGTCACCCGACCCACACCGTGCAGCGCCAGATCGAACGACATGTCCGAGCTGGCCGCAGCCGACTGGTGCACCTCCACCGCCAGCACGTGGCGCCCCGACGCCAGGGCCACGGCGACGGGCAGGTCGACCAGACGCGACTCGTCGGGCTCGTTCAGGATCGATGCCGCCAAGGTCGACGGACCCACCACCCCGGCCGGCATGTTGCTGCGCGCCACCTCGGTGCCGTCGAGGTAGACCACGGCGCCGTCGTCGCGCCGCAGGCGCACCAGCAGCGACGCGTACCCGTTGGCGACGTCGAACGTGCGGCGGAAGTAGGTCGTGATGTGCTTGTTCGCCGCGTCGGGCCCGAAGCCGACCGTGGTGGCCACCGGGTCGCCGTAGCCGAGCGGGGCCGCGCCGCTGCGCCACGCAGCATCGTCGAACGCCGAAGTGCGCCAGGCCGTGCCGAGGTCGCCACCGGTGTCGTGGTAGCGCCACACGCTGCCCGCCGCCACCAGCACATCGGTCGCCCCGGCAGCACCCACGAACGGGCCGGAGATCTCGTACGTGCGCCCTGTGGCACCATCGGTGCCGCGCTGCGACGACAGGTACATGCGGGTGTAGTCGGGCGAGAACGCCACCCCGCACCACTCCGACGAGTCGTGGCCGGCGATGCGCAAGAACGGCGCCACCTGCGGGGTGCCACCTGCGCCGCGGCTGATGACACACACCTCCATGTTCCCGCCGTCCTCGCACACGAACACGTCGCCGGTCGGGCCGAGCACGGTGCAGTTGTCGACCGCGTTCAACGGCGAACCCGGCACATTGCCGTCGCACAGCAGATCGAGGCGTTGACGGTCGAGGTCGATCTCCCACACCCGGCGATCGCCCTTGGTGGTGACGTACATCCGCCGCCCCTCGATCCACAACCCCTCGCCGCCGTTGAAGCCGGTCGTCGCGCCGCTGCGCTCGGGCCGGTCGGCGGCGACCGGCACCCAACTGATCGCGCCGTCGGTCAGCTTCGCGGCCGACAGCTGCCCGGCGCCGAAGTCGCCGCGCACGGTCGGCACGAACCGGTACAACCGCCCATCGGGGTCGTCCTCGGTGAGGTAGACGTGGCCGGTGACCGGGTCCTCGACAGCGGCCTCGTGGTTGCAGGCGCCGAGCGCCGGGCGCACCACACCCTGGCCCGGCCGCAGCGGATCGCATTCGTACACCCGGCCGCCGACACCGTTCTCCTCGCACGAGAACCAGCGGCCCGCCGCCGTGCGCCCACCCGCGCAGTTGCGGCTGGTGCCCGCCAGGATGCGGTAGGCGCCCACCACGCTGCCGTCGGCCGCGAAGCGGATCGCGCTCGCCCCGCCGCCACCGCCGCCGACCTCGGAGTTCGACACGTACACCCAGCCGCCGCCCGGCACCGGGAAGCACGCGCCACCGTCGGGCGCCGCGTGCCACACGTAGCCCGTGCCGGCCACGGGCTGGCCCGTGGTGGCGACGAGCCGGCTGGTGAACCCGGCGGGCAGGAACAGCCCGTTCGCGTCGGCGGTGGTAGCGAGCGGACCGAACGGGCTCGACCCGGGCACGGCCTGGGCGGCACCGGCCAGCGCGGCGCGCAGCAGCGATCCGCCGACGGCCACCGCGCCCGCGGCGAGCACTGCACCGCGCAAGAACGCGCGCCGCGACGACGGCGTGCCGAGGGCCGGGTCGGTGAGGGCGGCTCCGGTCATGCCACGCACGGTAGTGACGGCTCGCCGGGCACGGAACCGGCGGTGCGGGTGACCTGCGGGGGATTGGTCGAGCGAGTGTCAAGCAACGGTCAAGGCCCGAGTGCCGGCACCGCAGCGGGCGCGCCCACCACCACCTCGCGCTGCGGTGAGCGATGCGGCCGGCAGGCGACCTCACCGCTCACCGCAGGGGACCCGGGCGACCGTGGGTGAGACGGTTTCGTATCACTTTGGACGATTTTGTGCTGGCAACGCGACACACCGTCGTCCACACTCGTGCCGGCGCCGCGCTCACGACGGCCGCCGCAAAGGTCCGTCATGTCCCAGCCATCACCGCCCTACGACCTGCCCGATCCGATGGATCGCAACCGGCCCGGGGCCGACCGCCTGTTCGACGCGATGTGCTGCCTGCTGTTCGAGCGCGGCACCCACCTGGTCGCCGAGTCGCTCCGCCCGGAGCTGGTCGCCGAGCGCGCCGGGAAGTCGCGTGCCAGCTACTACCGCACCACTGGCTTCCCGGGTGCCCACCCCTCCCCCGGCGCTAGTGACGACCTCCGGGTGATGGCGCTCGAGGCGCTCGTGCGCCGCCAGCTCGAGCAGAGCCTCGCCGACCTCGGCGATGCGGTCGAACTGCTCGGCGCCATCGCCAGCGACGGCCTCGAGGGCCAGAGCCCGGCCGAGGTCATCCGCGCTGCTGCTGCACTGAACTTCGCCGAGTGCCGCGTCGATCCTGCCACCTACCTGGGCATGCTCGCCTCGTTCCTCTCGTGCTCGTCGGAGCCGATCGCCACCTCGCTCAGCAGCTACTACGGCGCGCTCGAGGACGCCCACAGCTCGCTGTACGTCGCACTGTGCGGCCAGTTGGGCTACCGGCTCGCGCCGCCGTTCACCCACCGTTCGCTCGCCGTGGTGGCGACCGCACTCGTCGAGGGCCTCGGCATGCGCTCGCTGGTCGACGCGCGCATCGACGAGGGCTTCGTCGCCGACGCCCTCGAGCTGCTCGCCCGGGCCGTGTTCGTCGTCGCCGACGACCCCGCCCACCAGCCGGGCGTCGATCTCGACGTACCCCGCACCCGCAGCCGCACGAGCGCGACCCGTAGCACGATCATCACCCGCGCCCTCGAGCTGTTCGAACGTGCGGAGGGTCCGATGCCGAGCCTCGCCGCCGTCGCCGAGGCCTCGGGCTGCTCGGAGCAGACCGTGGCCCGCCAGTTCGGCAGCGTCGCCGGCATCGTCCACGCCGCCTGGGCCGAGTGGACGCCCGAGCTGATGGCCCCGCTCGAGGGCGCCTCCGGCACACGACGCACGTCGGAGTCGAACGACCTGTACCGCGTCGGGCTGGCCGTCGCGCGTCGGGCCACCCAGCAGCGCAACCTGGCCACGGCCCTGCTGCACACCATGCTCACCGGCGGCGACCGGGCCCGCCACGCCGACCCCGGTGGACGGGCAGGCTCGCCGGTCGACCCCAACCCGGTGGTCGACGCGCTGCGGCTCGGCGTCGACGCGGCCGTCCAAGCCGGCACCCTCGTCCTGCCCGGCGCCACCGGGCTCACCACCGACGACGAGCGCGCCGCCCTGTTCGCCCAGGCGCTGGCCATGCACCTGCTGGCCACGGTCGTCGCCACACCGCGGACACCGGACCGCACACCCGCCCAGCACGCCACCTGGTGCACCGACTACGTCTGGTCGGTGCTCGTCCGATGAACGCCGGGCGATGAACGGCCAGCTCGCGCTCGGGTCAGGTGCCGACGACGGCGTCGTACTGCGCGAGCAACGCGTCGAGCTCGTCGTCGAACCCGGCCAGCGCCTCGGCCACCGGGGTGCGGCCCTCGACGATCTCCGTGGTGAGCCCGAACAGCAGCGAGTCGACCTCGGAGTTGGGTCCGAACAGCGGGCCGGCAGCCGCAGCGGTCGGCGGTTGGCCGAGGATCTGGTCGAAGGCCACCCGCAGCTGCGGGTAGGTGTTCCAGGCCTCCACCAGCACCGGCTCGGCGGTCGACGACAGACGTGGCGACACGTACCCCGTGGCCGCGGCCAACACCGCCAGACGCCCGGGATCGGACAGCCAGGAGACGAGCTCGAACGCAGCACCGACCCGCTGCGGGTCGCCGTGATCGATGAGGAACCACCCGTTGCCCCCGACGGTGGCCCCCCGGCCCGGCCCGGGCATCGGGCCGACGCCCATCTCCGTCCCCGGGAACGAGCCGGCCTCCAGGATCCGGAGCACGTCGCCGACCGCGGCGCTGGTGTGGACCGCCATCGTCCCGCCGTCGACAGGGTCGGCGATGCGTGTCAGGTCCTCCACCCCACCCGGTGTGACCCCGATCCAGAGACCACCGTTGGTGTCGATCACGTCGAGCAGCCACGACATCGACTCGCGGTTGCCCGGGGTGTCGAACTGCGCGTTCAGCGCCCCGCCGGAGCGGCCGTTGTCCGGCGCGACCACCAGTTCGCTGCGCTGCACTGCGCCGCTCAGCATCAGGTAGTGCGCATACCAGTCGGTGACCACCAGGCCGCGCGGGCTCGCCCCCGACTCGACGAGCTGGGCCGAGACCGCGGCGAGCTCGTCGAGGGTGGTGGGCGGGTCGTCGGGGTCGAGGCCCGCCGCGCGGAACTCGACCTTGTCGTAGAAGAGCACCGGGGTCGACACCCCGTAGGGCACGCCCTGCAGCTGGCCGTCGTAACGGTAGAGCTCGCGCACCACCGGGATCAGCCCCTCTTCCACGCGACCACCGCCCGGGCAGTCGGTGGGCGGCACGATGCGGCCGGTGTCGACGAGGCGTCGCAACGCCTGCGGGCTCGCCATCACGGCGTCGGGCCACCCCTCGGGAGGCGTCGACTGCAGGCTTGCGAGCATCTCGTTGGCCCCACTCATCGACTCGACGACGACGTCGATGCCGGGGTGTGCGGCGCGGAACTCGGCCAGCTGATCGTCGAACACCCGCGGCGCCTCGTCGCCGCCGAGGATCTCCCACACCACCACGCGAACCGGCACGGCCGGGTCGTCGACGTGCGCGGCACAACGGGTGCGCACTGGCATCGTCGTGGTGCCACCTCCGCCCGACCCGGTCGCCGCGGAGCTGTCCGGCACCGCCGACGAGCCGGCCTGCGAGCCCAGGGTCGAGGCCGACGATGACTGAACGGCACCCTGCGACGAGCCCGACGACGAACAGGCACTCACCAGCAGAGCAACCATCACGGCCACGCAGCGTCTACGCACGGAGACGTTTGTACACCATGGGTGGTCGGCGCGACATGCCGGGAGCGTCAGGTGTACCGAGCGACTCCAGATCAGGTCAATGGAGTGTGAGGAATTGGTGCAGAATCGACACTATGAGAGGTGATTCGAACGCACGACGCGCCGATCGTTCGATCGCCATCCTCGGTGGACGGAACACCTGGTACGACCAGGACCGGCCGCTCACCATCGCCGTGCGCTCCACCGCCGGATCGGAGATGTTCGCCCTCATCGCCGCGGCCACCATTGTGCTGGCCTATGTGAGCGGCACGGAGCGTTCGACCGACACGACGATCGAGCGCTTCGGCCCCGTGCTGTTCGCCGTCGCCTGCCTCGCCGCAGCGCTCGGGCCCGCCACGACCCTGCTCGGCCATCGCACCCGACCCCGCGAGCTGTGGGTCAACCTGTTCATCCGTGGCGCAGCGGCCATCGCCCTGGTCGTGTTCCTGTTCGCCAGCACCGACGGGTGGTACACCCTGCTCGCCTGGCCGCTCGGCATCGCCATGGGCTGCGACCTGGCGCTCACGGCCTACGCGCTCGGCTGGCGCGCCTCGATCCTCCAGTGGTGGTGGACGTTCCTGTCGTCGCCCGTGCACTTCGGTGTGCTCGGCGGCCTGCTCGGCGCCTCGATCACCACCGAGGGCGCCACCATCACCCAGACCGCATTGCCCATCTACGTGATCGTGCAGATCTGGATCGGGCTCGCCGCGATCACCGCCTGGAGCACCCTGCACATCCTCGACGTCGAGACCGCAGCGATGGACGCCGTGCGCGCCGAGACCGCCCACGACGAGCACCGGCGCAGCGCCCACTGGCTGCACGACGACATCTGCGCGCGGCTGCGCATGACCACGCTCCAGGTGCAGCGCAGCACCGAGGCCCCCGACGACGTGGTGGGCATGCTCGACGAGCTCGATTTCGCGCTGCGCCTGCGCCAGCTCGACGAGCTGATCGGCTCGGGGTCGGTGCGCCTCGCCGAAGTCGTCCAGCCGTTCCTGCGGCGGGCCCAGCAGCACGGTGTCACCGTCGAGCGCGTCCCGTCGTACGAGATCGCCAGCACCGTGGTGGGCCCCGAGGTCGGCCGACAGCTGCGTCATGCCGCGGCCGTCATCACCGCCAACGCGCTGAACGCCGGGGCGACACGGCTGTCCATCGACGTCGCGGTCGACCCGACCACCATCGAGCTGACGGTCAGCGACGATGCCGGCGGGTTCGACCCGGCGCACCTGCCCACCGGCCGCGGGCTGTGGAGCCTGCGCGAAGACCTCGGCCCACGCGGCCTCGTCATCGACACCATCCCAGGAGGCAGCCGGGTCACCGCCCGGGTGTCCCGCTACGTCCGGAGGGCCCATGCCTCACTTGCTGCTGGTTGACGATGCCGCTGCACTGACCGAGCTCTTCGCCGACGCGATCCGCAGCCGGCTCGCCTACGACGTCACGGTGTGCGTGGCCCTCGCCGATGTCGAGGACCAGCTGGCGACGATCCCCGACCTCACCCTGGCGCTCGTCGACCTGTCGTTCCCCCAGGAGCAGGGCAGTGGCCTCGACGCCCTCGTCGAGATCCACCGCGACCGGCCCGACGCCCTGCTGGCGCTCATCACCCAGGGCGACGAGTGGGTGGCGCGGATCCTGCGCGACGCGTGGGAGCTGCTGCCCATCGCCACGGTGATCTCCAAGAGCGCCCCGCTGCAGTACCAGCTCGACGCGATCCGCCAGACCGTCACCACCGGTTCGGCACCCGTCGACCCGGCCATCCAACCGCTGCTGCCGGCCCGCAAGTCGCCGTACCGCACACCGGCGTCGTTCGCATCGCTCGTCCAGCACGCCGGTCACGCGAAGCTGTGGCGTGCGCTGCTGGCGATCGACGACCCCACCTACAAAGAGCTCGCCGACGAGTCCGGGCTCAAGCTCAACACCGTGAAGAACTACCGCGCCCAGCTGGTGTTCGAGCTCGGCACCCACGGCCTGAGCGACCCGTCGCTCAAGGAGATGGGCGAGTTCGCGCGGCGGTGCCGGTCGTTCCTGCTGCCCTACATCCAAGAGCGCTCCACGAAGTGACCGTCGGGCCGTCGCCCAACCGGGCGCTCGTCCGGCGAGGGCTGCTGGGGCTGTTCGCGTTCCTGGTGGGCTTCGGCGCGTCCGTTGCTGCGGTGCGCCTCAGCCAGGACGGCGGGCCCGAAGCGCGCGGCACGCCACTCGGGCCGATCGACGTCAACTCCTACTGCCGCCGCAACCACGGCCCGACGGCCATCCCCGTGCTCATCCGTCGCGACGCGAACGGCTGGCAGTGCGCGCTGCGCGACAACGGCATCTTCGGCACAGCCGCGATCGACTACGACGGGGGCTGCACCGAGCAGTACGGCCAGGTCGCCCACGGCGACTCGACCAATCTGTCGTGGCCCTATCTGTGGCAATGCATCGCCGGGCCGCCGCCGGCCGTCTGAGCCGGGCTCAGCTCGGCAGCGGCACCGACCAGCGCAGGTGCGAGCCCCGCCCGGACGGGCCCTGGCGCAGCCAGCACCAGCCCCCGTGGGCCCGGGCCCGGTCGTTGAGGTTGGCGAGCCCGCTCATCCGGCTGGTCTCCGCGGGCGGGCCCACACCGTCGTCGACCACGCTCACGTCGAGCGTCGGGCCGTCGAGGCCGACGGTGACGACGACGTGGTGGGCGTCAGCGTGCCGAGCCGCGTTGGCGAGCGCCTCGAGCACCACGAGGCGCACGTCCTCGGCGAGGTCGTCAGGGAGGTCGACACCGAGTGTGTACCGCAGCTCGACCCCGAACGGCGCGGCCCGGAACGACGCGATCACCTCGCACAGTTGCTGCTCGAGGGTGACCGCGACTGCGTGTTGGAGGGCGAAGATCGTCGCCCGCAGGTCGGCGATCGTGCCGTCGATCGCCCGGACCGCCTGACGGATCGCCGAGGCCTGCGTGTCGGGGTCGCGACCCTCGGCGCTCTTCAGGTCGAGGATGGTGACGAACAGCTGCTGGATCACCGAGTCGTGCAGGTCGCGGGCGATGCGCTCGCGGTCGTGGTCGCGCAGGCGCTGCTGGAGCGCCTCGCGGATCGCCAGCTCCTGTTCGTGGAGCTGCACCTCGAGCGCTGTCACCCGGCTGTGGTCGGTGCCGAGCTCCATCACCAGCGAGCCGACCCGGATCCACTCGACGTCGATGCGGACGATGTCGTCGATGACGCGATAGCGGTCGTGGGCCTCGCCGGTGATCTCGAACAGCTGGTGCACCTGGCCGTCGCGCCAGGCTGCCTTGACGTACCCGAGCGCCTCGGTGGGCTCGAAGTACGAGTCGACCAGCGACTGGCCGAACCGCACGGTGTTCACCCGAGTACGGGCATAGGTGTCGTTCCACCACACGAGCGAGGCGTCGACGATCTCGCCGGACTCGTCGCGCACCGGCACATGGCAGCACAGATAATCCGACAGGTGTGCCGTGAGGATCTCGAGCGCCTCGGTGGTGAGGATCTCCGACGGTGGGGTGCTCCGCCGCAGTGCCGGCAGGTCGGCCGACGGGAGCAACGACGTCTGCAGTGTGCGGCGCGGCGCCCGCGAGCCGTCGTCGGCGGACCTGAACCCACGGGGGCCCGTGGTCCGCCGGGCAGACGTCTGTGGGGTGTCGGTGGTGTCGGCCGGGGCCGTCGGCTCAGGGTCCGGTGCCATCCGCGTCGCGTTCGAGTGACGCCACCATGACGGCGACCTGGGTGCGGTTGGCCTTGCCCAGCAAGGTGAGGATGCGCGACACGCGGTTGCGCACCGTCTGCGGGCTGAGGTGGATGCGCTGGCTGATCTCTTTGTCGCTCAACCCCTCCGAGATCAGCTCGACGATCTGGCGGTCGGTCGCATCCAGTTGGCTGAGGCGCATCACGCCCGACCGGTCGAGGCGGCCCATCGCGGCACGCGCGTCGGCCGGGTCGATGAACGACATCCCGGCATGCACATCGCGGATCCGCTCGACGAGCACATCGATCGAGGCGTTCTTCAGCAAGAAGGCAGACGCCCCCGCCATGTAGGCCTGGACCAAAGCCTCGTCGCTGGTGAACGAGGTGAGCATGATCGTGCGCGTCGACGGGTAGGTCTGGCCGATCCACCGGGCCAGCTGTGTACCCGTGCCGTCGGCCAGGCGCACGTCGAGCACGGCCACATCGGGCAGCACCTCGGGCAGCACCCGTTCGGTCGACTCGACACTGTCGGTCTGGGCCACCACCTCGATGTCGTCGTGGACCGACAGCAGGCGGGCGAGGGCCTCGCGCACCATGCCGTGGTCGTCGCAGATGAGCACGCGGATCGGCGCGTCGTGTGCGTCGTGCTCGGCCTGGTCGGTCATACCGTGCTCATGGTACGCCGATACCGGGCACCGCGGTAGTTGCTCATCGGCCCGGGCCGACCGGCCCCACTTCGTGCACCGCATCCAGGAATGTGGCCATCCCGGCGGCCACCCGCTGCGGGTCGACGACACGTCCGCCCGAACCGTACATCGCCCCGCTGCGGGGCGGGCCGAGGTCGGGGCGCGACGCGTCGGCCACCGCCGCGGCCAGATCGGTGGCGAAGGCCTCGGCCACCCCGGGCTGGGTGTTCGGCCGGGTGATGCAGAAGTGGAACGCCGGGGGCAGCTGCAGGCCGTTCATCCGCCAGCCCCGCGCCGCCAGGCCGTCGACCACGTGGAAGACGTCGATCGGCTCGTCGACATCGGGGTTGGCCTGCACGGCCACGTTGAACAACGAGTCGCCGAGCAGCGCCAGCTGCGGGTGGCTGCGCACGGCCTCCTTCACCGCCGCGGCGGTGCGGAAGATGTCGGCCGCGATGGCGCGGTACCCGGACTTGCCGAGGCTCAGCATCGCCGCCCACGTCGCCGCGATCAGCCCACCCGATCGGCTGCCGCTCATGCCCGGCGAGCTGTACGCGCCCCCCGGCCAGTCGTGCACGACCGCGTACTGCTCGCGACGCAACGACACCGGCCGGAACAACAGCACGCTGCTGCCCTTGAAGCCGTAGCCGTACTTGTGGGTGTCGGCCGAGATCGAGCTCACACCCGGCACCCGGAAGTCCCACGGCGGGCTGTCGTAGCCCAGCTCGTCGGCCCAGCAGAGGATGAACCCACCGAGGCAGCCGTCGACGTGCAGGCCGAGCCCCCGGTCGAGGGCCAGCTGCCCGAGCTCGGTGATCGGGTCGACCACACCGTGCGGATAGGTGCCGGCACTGCCCACCAGGGCCACCGTGCTCGGTGTGATCGCTGCTTCCATCGCGGCCACGTCGGCGCGCTGGTCGGCGCCCACCGGCACGAGGGTGACGTCCATGTCGAACCAGTGGAACGCCTTGCGCATCGCCGGGTGGCCGGTGATCGGCATCACCACATGGGCACGTTCGATGCCCTTGGTGCGCCGGCCCTGTTCGCGGTAGGCGAGCATCGCGGTGACCAGGCTCTCGGTGCCACCGGAGGTGACGAGGCCACCCACCTTGTCCGGGTGGTCGGGGTCGGCGATCGTGGCATCGCCGTGCATCAGCTCGGCGGTCATCGCGATGATCTCGGACTCCATCTTCGTGGCGCTCGGGTACATGTCGCGCTGCAGCACGTTGGCGTGGGCGAAGTGCTCGAAGGCCTCGGCCAAGAAGGCGTAGTGGTCGTGGTCGCCCGAGTAGATGCTGCCGCTCACCCGTCCGGCGTCGGCCTTGGCGTCCTCCTCGTGGGCCATCTGGCCGAGCTCGGCGAGCAGCTGGGCGCGGGCCACGCCCTGCTCGGGCATCACCGGGTGCACGTCGAAGCGCCCGACGTAGGGGTGGAACGGTGACGACGGGCGATCGGCCGGTGGTGGGGTCACGGGTGTGCTCCTTGTGCTGCGGCGCCGGGCTGTGGATGCTCCCACATGCGATGCAACGCACCGAGGTTCTGCTGCAGCACCTCGAGCGCGGCGGTCTGCTGGGCGTAGCGGTGGTGGAGCTGCGCGTCGGGCTCGTGCTCGGCGGCCACCACCAGCAGCCCGCCGATGTCGCCCCAGCCGATGCGGCCCTGCTCGGCCATGGCGACGAAGGCGGCGCCGCGCACGTTGGTGAAGCGCGGCTCGGCCAGTCGCTGGACGCGTCGCCCGGTGACGTCGGCGAGCAGCTGCCCCCACAACGCCGAGGATGCGCCTCCCCCACCGAACACGATCGGCCGCTCGGCTGCCGATCCGCCAGCCGCGTGCCCGTCGGCGGCGAGGGCGGCGACGTGGGGCACCAGGCGGGCGAGGTTGCACGCCACACCCTCGAGCACGGCCCGGGCGAGGTCGGCCCGTGTCGTCGACACGCCGAGACCGACGAAGGCGCCGCGCACGACCGGGTCGAACGAGGGGGCCATGGCGCCCACCAGCCACGGGGCGAACAGCACGCCGTTGGCGCCCGGTGGCGAGCCTGCAGCCTGTTCGACCACCGCCGCAAAGGTGTCCGCGGCAGTCGTCGGCGTCAGCACCGTCAGCCCGTCGTCGGCGGCCACCAGGCCCGAGACGAACGCGTCGAGCGCCTTGCCACCCACACCGTTCTCGGCGATCACCACAGCGCTACCCGGCACCGGGCTCGGCGCGCTGGTGATGCCATGGGCGAGGTCGTGGCCGCGGCTGGCGAGGTGGGCGAGCACCACGGCGGTCGTGCCGATGACGACCCCCAGGTCGCCCTCGCCGACAGCACCGGTGCCCACCGCCGAGGTGGTCGTGTCGATCGTCCCGCTGGCCACCACGACACCGGCCCGCAGGCCGAGATGCTCGGCCGCCGCCGCCGTCAGCTCGCCGCGGGGCTCGCCGAACGGCGCCAGCCGGGGCAGGCGCCCGAGCAGTTCGTCGCGATCGAATCCGGCCCGGCTGATGAGCTCGTCGTCGTAGCGCGGCGAGCCCCACGTGCGGTTGTCGGTGAGCAGCAGCGGGAAGGCCGAGTTCTGCGTGGCGGCGACCACGCCGGTGAGCCGGGCCAGGAGGTGGTCGACGGGTTGCACGAACGCCGCCGCCCGAGCCCACACCGCGGGCCGTTCGGCACGGACGAAGGCCAACTGGCCGATGCTGTCGGCGCCGCCGGTCGGGATGCCGTGGCGTTCGATCCACGCCACCAGTGCCTCGAGATCGGCCGTCTCGTCCCACTGCCGACCGGGATGGTGCGCCGCCCCGCGGCGGTCCATCCACATCACCACCGGGGCGAGCGCATCGCCCCGGTGGTCGACGGCGACGAGCGACATGTACTGCGCCGTCACCGTCACCAGATCGACCGCGCTCGGGCCACCGGCCGCAGCCACTACTCGCTGGGCGCACCGGCCGATCGCCGCCCACCACGTCGCTGCGTCCTGCTCGGCCGCCCCGTCGGGCCCGTGCACCGTCGGGAACGTCTCGCCGGCTCCGGCCACCACCGTGCCCGTGGCGTCGACGATGGCGACCTTCACCCCGGTGGTGCCGAGATCGATCGCCAGCACCCCCGCGGACACGCGGCCAGTCAAGCCGTGCCCGCCGCCCGTGTCAACGACGCCGCGCCGGTGCCGCGCAGACCGTCAGCCACCCAGCAACTCAGCGATCGCCGTGATGCCGTCGTGGACGTCGACGTAGCGGGTGGTGAGCGGCGACATGCCGAGGCGCACGATGTCGGGCTCGCGGAAGTCGGGGATCACCCCGCGCTCGGCCACCAGCCGGCGGCACAGCTCGCGCGCCGTCGGGTGCACCACCGACACGTGCCCGCCACGGCGGTGCGCCTCGCGCGGGGTGCAGGTCTGCAGGCCGTGCTGGTCGCACACCTCGATGGCGAACCCGGTGAGCGCCATCGCCTTGGCGTGGATCGCCGCGATGCCCACCTCGGCCGACAGGGCGATGCCCTCCTGGGCTGCGGTCAGGGCGAGGATCGACGGTGTGCCGATGAGCATCCGGCCGATGTCGTCGCGCGGCTCGTATGCGGGGCCCATGCGGAACTGGTCGCGCTGGCTGAACCAGCCCCAGATCGGCTGGGTGATCGCCGCCTGCAGCTCGCGTGCCACGTAGACGAAGGCGGGTGCGCCGGGCCCGCCGTTCAAGAACTTGTAGGTGCAGCCCACCGCCAAGGTGGCCCCGGCGGCGTGCAGGTCGACGGCCAGCACACCTGCGGCGTGCGACAGATCCCACACCACCAGTGCTCCGGCGGCGTCGGCACGGGCCTGCTCGGCGGCGACGTCGACCACCTCGGCGGTGCGGTAGTCGACCACCGAGCGAACCACCACGGCGACATCGTCGAGCTGGTCGAAGCCGTGGCGCACCGTGCGGCCGGTCGCCCGGGCGATGCCGTCGACGATATAGCGGTCGCTCGGGAAGTCGTGCGGGTCGACGGCCAGCACCGTGCGGTCGGCACGCAGATCGAGCGCGCCGTGCACCAACTGGTAGAGGTTGATGGTCGTCGAGTCGTGCACGGCCACCTCCCCGGGGCCGGCGCCGATGAGCGGGGCGAGCTGGTCGCCCACCCGCTGGGGCAGGTCGAGCCAGTGGTCCCACGAGCGGATCAGGTCGCCGGCCCACTCGCGGCGCACCACCTCGTCGAGGCGGGCGATCGTGCGCAGCGGTGTGCGTCCGAGCGAGTTGCCGTCGAGGTACACCAACTCGCGGCCGTCGACACCGGGCGCCGACAGCTCGAAGTGGTCGCGCCACGCGGCCAGCGGGTCGGCAGCGTCGCGGGCGAGCGCGTCGGCGCGGGTGATCGGGGTGGCGGTGTGGTCGGCACTCATCAGGTGGTCGGCTCCAGCAACAGGTCGAACAGGGTGGGCAGCAGGTCGGCGCCGCCCCACGGGAAGTGGCCCCCACCCTCGGCGGTGACGAGCGCGACCGTACCGCCGGGCGGGCACCCGACGACAGTGGCCAGGGTCGCCTCGGCACCGTCGACGGTGCCGTCGATGTCGAGCGGGCCTTCGGCAACGACCGGGTCGGTGGTGGCGCACCCGTTCGAGGCGGCCCACATCCGCACCGAGTCGAGCGCGCCCGGGTGCGGCGCGCTGCCGAGCACCAGGCCACCGGCGTAGCCGATCACCGGGTCGAGCGTGCCGTGCACCTGCACCACGTCGACGGGCCGGCTCGGCGCGCACTGCGCCGGGTCGAGGAACATCGCCCCGGCGAGGCTGGCGATAGCCGACACCAGCTCGGCGTGGTCGCAGGCCAGCCGGTAGGCCATGAACCCGCCGTTGGAGTGGCCGATCACGAGCACCCGTTCGGGGTCGACGGGGTGCTCGGCCAGCACGTCGCGGATCACCGCGGCGAGGTAGGTGCTGTCGTCGGGCCCCTGCGCCCAGAAGTCGCAGCAGGCCTCGGTGGCGTTCCAGAACTGGTTGCCCACCTGGTCGACCAGGCCGTCGGGCAGCACGGTGACGACGCCGCGGCGCTCGGCCTCGGCGAGCAGGCCCACCTCGGCGGCGATCAGCTCGGCCGTCGCCGAGTAGCCGTGCAGGAGCACCACCACCGGGGCCGGGTCCGGGCCCAGCTCGGCCGACAGCACCACGCGGTAGGGCCGCGCGTCGAGCAACGCATCGTCGGTCGACGGCACCCCGGTCGTGCCGGGCGCCGCAGTCGAGGTGGTCGATGCAGTCGAGGTGGTCGCCGCAGTCGGGGTGGTCGATGGCGGGGCGGCGGTCGAGGTGGGCCCGGCGTCAGCGGTGCTCGGCGCGGTCGCCACCGTCAGGCCATCGGTGCCCGATTCGTCGCCGCATGCCACGAGCAGCGCCACGGCACCGACGAGCGCACCTCGCAGCCACATGCCGCCACGGTAGGCGCGTCGGTGGCGAGTGTCGGCCCGCCCGTCAGCCGGCAGGGGCCGCGTCGACCGTCTCGGCAGGCATCTCGACGTCGCCGAACACCAGCAACCACAGCGAGACGACCACGATCAGCCCGGCCACGACGAGCGCCACCGTGCTGAAGCTCCACAGCAAGGCGACGGCAACCGCGAGGCCGCAGCCGATGAAGCCGCTCACCTCGTTGTTGCGGGTGATGATCGTGCCGGGCAGGCCGTCGTCGTTGTGGCGGAACTGCTTGGCCAGGCCGCTGCCACCGGTCAGGAACACGAACGCCGACACGCCGACACCGATGAACAGCAGCCACGTGGCCAGGCGCACCAGCCCCTTCGACAGGTCGTCGATCGCCAGGCGCAACGCCTCGCGGGCGCCTGGGTTGACAACGAGGTCGGGTGCCTCGTCGACCACCTTGAAGATGACCACCCGAGCCACGAGCATCATCACTGCGGCCGACAGGCCGAGGATGAGCGCCGCCTTGCGGTGACGGTTGGCGATGAGGATCGACAGCACGAGCGCCACCGCAGTGACGATCAAGATGGCCGTGATCGCCCGCTTCACCAGCACGACGGTGCGCTGCGCCTGCTCGACGATGGCGGTGGCCTCGTTCACGGCATCACCCTCGAACACGGTGAGCTGCGCGAAGGTCGAGTCGAGGTCGATGCCGATCAACTTCTCGAGCTGGGCGATCTGCTGGGCAGGGTCGCCGCTCACGAGGAACGACGGGACGTTCAACTTCTCGAGCAGGCCGAGCTTTTGCACCTCCTTCAGACCGATCTCGACGAAGGGCATCGCGTTGATCGTCACCTTGCCATCGCCGATCGTGACGTTGTCGATCTCGCCGTCGCCCTGCAGCACGTCGAGCAGCTGCGTGTGGGCGTTGCGGATCAGCGCGATGAGCGTGTCCTGCACGGTGGGGTTCTGCAGCGCATCTTTCAGCTGGGTCTCGACCAGGTTGTAGGCGCCCTGCTCGATGAGGTCGCCGTATTGCGCGAAGCCCGCCGGCAGCACACCACTCAGCTGCGATTCGAGGTCGACGACCTTGAACACCTCGTCGGTGACGTAGGTGGCCAGCGAGTCGGTGGCGCCCTCCTCCGACAACGCTTGCTTGGCAGCGCTCGCGACGGAGTCGACGTCGAAGAGCACGCTGCGCGCCCACAGGCCCACCACACTGGCGAACAGCCCGAGGATCGCAATCAGACCGAACACCACTGCGAACACGGTGCGGACCTTCGGGACGACCTTCGACCGCTTCGTGCCGGGCGCTGCCACGGACTCGTTCGATGCCGACTCGACGATGTCGACGGACTTCTCGTCAGCCATCAGAACCTCCAGAGATGATGCGGGCACAGGTGGCCGGGAGCGCCGGTGCGGATCCTAGGTGCTGCAGCGCACAACGCGAGCCGCAACCGGCCACGACCGCTCACCGGCGTCGCGCCCAGTCGGTCGGCAGATCGGCCCCGCCCTCGGGGGTGAGCCGGGTCCCCATGCGCACGCGAAGCGGGGTCGGCGCCACCGGCCCGGCGACGAGCATCTCGCCCAGACCGAACGACGACGACTCGTGCACCATGGTGGACGGCACGTGCGAGAACACTGCGGCCAGCGCATCGAGGTCGCCGACGGAGTTGACGCGCATCAGCAGCAGGTTGTCGCACTGCGACAGCACGTTGGGGTGGATCTTCTGCGGGCGCTGGGTGGCGAGCAGCAGGTGGAGGCCGAACTTGCGGCCCTCGGCGGCGATCCACACCGCATGGTCGGTGACGGCCTGGCCGAGCAGTGTCGTTGCGTCCGGCGGGCACACGTTGTGGGCCTCGTCCATCACGATCAGCACCGACCGGCGCTGCTCGCGGCGGCGCAGGGCGCCCAACAGCGCAAGCGACACCAGGGCCCGCTCGCGGGCGTCGTCGAGCGACCCGACGTCGAGCACCAGCACCCGCCAGTCGATGTCGGTGGCCGTCGCCAGCGATGCCGCGTCGGGATCGGCCCACACCGCCCAGTCGGCCACGCCGAGGTTGGCGATGCGCTGGGCCAACCGACGGCTCGCGTCGTCGAGCCGCGACCGCACCACGGCGTCGATGTCGCGCATCGAGTACGTCGGGCGCGCCAGCAGGCGGGTGGCGTCGACGAACGCGCCGTACTCGTCGGCGTCACCCACCGGGTCGAGGCCCAGGGTGAGGGCCTGCTCGCCGATCGTCAGATCGGACAGGTGGACCTGCAGCGCGACGTCGGCCGTCGGGCCACGACCGGCCACCACGACCCGACCCGCAGCGGCGTGGCGGCGACGCAGGTCGGCGAGCGCCGTGCGGCCGAGGGGTCGGTCGCGGCCACGGTTCAACTCGTCGACCGAACGCAGCCGGCCGAGGTGCACGTGGTCGGAGTTGGGGTCGACGATCACCATCGGCAGCGACGTCTCGATCAGTAGCTGCTCGAGCAGCACGCCCATCGAGTAGGTCTTGCCGGAGCCCGACTGCCCCACCAGGAACGAGTGCCGCGAGAAGCCCGTGGCCCGCAGCGCGGCGGGCACCTCGGCCTGGGTGAGGCGCCCCACGGTCAGCACGGCGTTCGCTCCGGTGCTCGGCGACGCGACGAGCTGCACCTGGTCGGCGGTCGCCACGGCCAGCTGGGCGAGGGCGAATGGTTCCCCCGGCGAGTGGTCGAGCCGGCCGTCGACCAGGCGTCCCAGCACGTGGGCGTCACCCTCGACATAGCGCATGTGCAGGTCGACCTTGGCGCTGGCCACCAGGCCGCCATCGTCGACACCGGCCGCGGCGAGCATCCCGGTGGCCATGTCGACAACCGCCGCC
Source organism: Ilumatobacteraceae bacterium (assembly GCA_040398525.1). Classification (GTDB taxonomy): domain Bacteria; phylum Actinomycetota; class Acidimicrobiia; order Acidimicrobiales; family Ilumatobacteraceae; genus VFMC01. Next base: position 30,803 of record JBBATY010000030.1, read on the forward strand.
TCGCGCTCGACCAGGCGACCATCGTGCACCTGCAGCAACAGCACGGTGCCGTCCTCGAGGGTGGCGGTCAGGAAGCCACCGACCTCGGCATCGAGGTCGAACCCGGCGGTGAACAGCACATCGCGGCCGTTGACGCTCCAGGCCCGCGCGTCCGGACGCAGCTGGTCGAGCAGACGGCGACCCGCGGCGAAGGCGCGGGCGTGCATGTCGCCCGCCCCGGCTCCGGCCGAGCCCGACGCGTCACCTTCGGCTCGGTCCCGCACCCGCTTCGCCATGGTCGTCTACCTCTCGTCGTCGGCCGCACGCACGACCGTGCCGTGCACGGGCGACATCGTGCCACGCCGGGACGCGACGTGCCGTTTGCCATGATGGCGCCGTGACCGAACCAGGCCCTTCCGATCCACCGGCTCTCCTCGGCTCCGCCGTCCACCGCGACAGGTTCGGTGTCGCCTTGCTGATGATCCTCGTCAGCATCGTCTGCCTCGCTCTGAGCGGCTTCAGCCGCTGGGCTGTCCCAGTCGTGGTGGCCGTCGAGGCCGCGACGATGCTCGTGCTGCTGCACGCCTCGCACGTGCGGCCGAGCCGGATGCGCATCGCGCGAGCGCTCGCGGTGACGGCCGTCATCGGGTCGGTCGCCGCCACCGCCGCAGGCGAGCAGCTCGAGTGGGTGAACTCGGTGATCATCGGCGCGATGGTGATGGTCATCCCCGTGGCCGTCGTCAAGCGGCTGCTCAGCACCGAGCGCATCGACTCCACCACCGTGTACGGCGCACTGTGCCTCTATCTGCTCGCCGGCTTCTTCTTCGCCGCCATCTACGGCCTGATCGACCGTCTGAGCGACACGCCGTTCTTCGGCGACATCGGCGCACGCGACCCGGTCGACTTCGTCTACTTCAGCTTCGTCACCCTGGCCACCGTGGGCTACGGCGACCTCACCGCCCAGGGCGACCTCGGCCGCATGCTGGCGATCACCGAGGCACTGCTGGGTCAGTTGTACCTGGTGGCGGTGGTGGCGACCCTGGTGGGGAACCTGGGTCGGTCGCGAGCGAGCCGTTCCGACCCCGGATGACGTTCACCGCTGCGGCACCCGCAGCGATCACCGGGATCGACAAGAACATGCCGAGGATGCCGGCCACGATGCCGCCGGCGATGACGCCGAGCGCCACGACGAGCGGGTGCAGGCTGACGGACTTGCCGAGCAGCAGCGGCTGCAGCAGGTTGCACTCGACCTGCTGCACGATGAGCACCACCAGGGCCATCCACAGCGCCGTCGACAGCCCGCCGTCGGCGAGCGCGATCAGACAGGCGAGGAACCCGGCGAAGAACGCCCCGAAGAAGGGGATGAACGCCAGGGCGAACGTGATCAGCCCGATCGCCGCGGCCGACGGCACGCCGAGGATCACGGCGCCGAGGCCGATCCCGAGGCCGTCGAAGGCCGCCACCATCGCTGTGCCGCGCATGAAGTCGCGCAACCGGCCCCACATCGCCCGGCCGACCTCGTCGACGGTGTCGCGCCGGTGCGCCGAGTGGCCGAGCACCCATTGCCAGATCCCCGGGCCGTCCTTCAGGAAGTAGAACATCACGAGCAGCGACAAGAAGGTGGTGGCCACCAAGGCCACGGCCACGCCGACCACCATCAGCACGCCGCGCACCGCGAAGCCCGCTGCCGAGCCGAAGCCCTCGCGCACCGAGTCGAGCCCGGGTGCCGGCTCGTCGAGACGGTCGCGGATCTCCTGCACCAACCGGTCGAGGCCGTCGACGATCTGGTTCGACAGCTGCTCCCACGGCCCGACGATCGCCTCGAACACCAGCCACCCCAACAGCGCGACCGCGGCGAGGACGATCAGCAGACACACGCCTGCCGCCAGCGTGGCGTTCCACCCGCGCCCGCGCAGCCGGGTGGAGATCGGCTCGATGACGGCGGTGAGCACCAGGCCGAGCACGAGCGGCACCAGCACGGGGCTGAACAGCGAGAAGGCGAAGAAGCCGACCACCAGGGCACCGGCGATCGCGAGCAGGCGCCACGAGTAGCCCGCCGCCGCGTCGAGGAGGCGAGGTGGCTGCCAGTCGCTCATCGGCAGCGACACTAGTTGGCGACGACGCCGTCTCAGGTTGACGGCACCCGGCTGACGAGCACACCGGCCGCGGTGAGCTCGTCGAGCGCGGCGTCGTCGAGGCCGAGCAGCTCGCGCAGCACGTCGCGGTTGTCCTCGCCGCGGTAGCGCGGCTCGCCGCGCACGGCGGCGTCGTGGTGGGTGAACCGCCACGGGGCGTTGGGGATGCGGATCGTGCCGCCGCCGCGATCGCTCACCTCGACGGTCACCTGCCGTTCGGCCGCCCACGGCGTGTCGCACACCTCGCGAACGCTGCGCAGCGCGCCGGTGGCCAAGCCGTGCGCGGCGAACGCGGCCTCGGCCACCTCGGGGTCGGGCACCGTGGCCGCCCAGGCCTGCAACGCGTCGAGCAGCGCGCCGTAGTTGGCCAGTCGGCTGGGCACGTCGGCGAAGCGCGGATCGGCGGCCAGGTCGGTGCGATCGATCGAGGCGATGAACCGCTCGAACGTGCCACGCTCGGCCGGGTGGCCGCTGATCACGATGGTCTCGCCGTTGGCGACGGTGAGCACCGGGTAGTCGCCGGGCCGGAAGCTGCGGATCCAGTCCGGACGGACCTCGCCGTCCCACAGATGGTCGTGGGCATGCTCGTTCACATAGAGCAGCGTCTGGGCCATCGAGATGTCGATCCAGTCGCCACGGCCGGTCTGCGACCGCGCGTACAGGGCGGCCAGGATGCCGGCCGCCGCCTCGAGCGAGGTGTACACGTCGCCGTGGCTGTGCGGGTCGTTGGCGTAGTGGGAGCGGCCGTCGTGCTCGACCGGCCCACGCGCGTCGCCCTGGGCGCGGGTCAGCCCCGCTTCGGCACCCACCACCGGGGCGTAGGCGCGCCGGCCGACCCACGGCCCGGTCTGGCCGTAGCCACTGATCGACGCGTAGACGATGCCGGGGTTGCGGGCGCTCACCGTGGCGTAGCCGATGCCCAAGCGTTCGGCGACACCCGGCCGGAAGTTCTCGAGCAACACGTCGCAGTGGTCGGCCAGACGCAACAGCAGGTCGCGGGCCTCGGGCTTGTCCATGTCGATGCTGATGTTCCGCTTGCCCGCGTTCTGCTGCACGAAGTAGCTCGACAGGCTGTTCACACGCGGGTTGGCGAAGCGGGTCATGTCGCCATCGGGCGGCTCGACCTTGATCACCTCGGCCCCGAGGTCGCACAGCATGCGCGTGCAGTGCGGGCCGCTCAGCACCCGCGACAGGTCGAGCACGCGCACCCCCTGCAGCGGCCCCGGACGCAGGCCCGCGGCAGTCGACCCGGACGGTGAGCGAGGCGCATCGGCGGTCATGGTGGCGAACGGTAGCGGCGCTGCGCGGGCGCAGTTCTATCGTCGTCGCTGTCCCCGACCCCAGGAGCTGCGATGTCGTCGACCACCGACCCCCTCACCCACGACGGCCAGCCGCGCCACCCTGGTGCACTGGCCGGGCAGAGCGCGCTCGTCACCGGCGGGGGCAGCGGGATCGGCCTCGGCATCGCCCGGCACCTGGTGCGCGACGGGGCCACCGTGGTGCTGGCCGGCCGGTCGGCCGACCGCTTGGCGGCGGCCCGCGCCACCCTGCTCGACGACGGCGTCGACGACGGCCGCGTCCACACCGCCGTCTGCGACGTCACCATCGAGGCCCAGGTCGACGCAGCCTGCGCGGCCACCGCCGAGGTCGGCCGGTTCACGATGTGCGTCGCCAACGCCGGCTTCGGCAGTGCCGCGCCGTTCCACCTCACCCCGCTCGACGACTGGAACTCGGTGATCGGCACCAACCTCACCGGCGCCTTCCTCACCATGAAGCACGCCGTCGTCCACCTGGTGGCCAACGGGGGCGGATCGATCGTCGCCGTCAGCTCGATCGCCGGGCCGCTCACCCACCGCTTCATGACCGCCTACTGCGTCAGCAAGGCCGGCCTCGAGATGCTCGTGCGCCAGGTGGCCGACGAGCTCGGTGTGGCCGGTGTGCGTGCCAACGCGGTGCGCCCCGGCCTGGTGCCCACCGACGCCACCGTCGCGCTCACCACCACCGACGCCATCCGCAACGACTACCTGGCGCAGATGCCCCTCGGCCGCACCGGCACCGACGACGACGTGGCCGGACTGGTGCGATTCCTGCTCGGACCCGACAGCAGCTGGATCACCGGCCAGTGCATCGGCGTCGACGGCGGGCACACGCTGCGGCGCGGCCCCGACATCTCGCCGGTGATGGAGATGGTGCTCGGCGACGCGGTGCGACCTGCCGGGCCGCAGCCGGCCTGAGCACCTGGCCATGGGTCGTCCGGCCCAGGTGTGTCAGCCCGGTTCGTCGGCGCGTCCAGACCACGGCCCGCACCAGGTCACCTAGGCTCGTGCCGTGCACGACGACCGGACCATCGTCGAGAACCGCATCGAACGCGAGCTGTGGCAGCGCCTGCTGCCCCACCTCCACGACGCGGCGCTCCCCATCACCGTCGAGGCCTGGCATGCGCCGGGCGAACCGGTCACCCACGACCACGCCGTCGCCCAGGAGTACGCCCCGTTCGCCGTCGGCCAGCAGTGGGGCCGGCCGTGGGGCACCACCTGGTTCCGCTGCACGGCCGATGTGCCCGCCGACTGGGTGGGGCCGCAGCTCGAGCTGGTGCTCGACCTCGGCTTCCAGAGCGGCAGGGGCTTCAGTGGAGCCGGCTTCCAGGCCGAGGGCCTGGTGTGGCTCGACGGCGCCCCCGTACAGGGCGTGCACCCGCGGCGCACCTCGGTGCCCCTGCCCGAGGCACGCGCCGGTCGGCTCGTCTTCTACGTCGAGGGTGCTGCCAACCCGGTGATCGGGCCCGGCTTCCAGCCGACGCCGATGGGGGCATGGGACACCGCACCGGACCGGCCGATCTACCGCCTGAAGCGCGCCGAGCTGGCCCTGCGCAACGACGACGTGTACCACCTGTTGCTCGACGTCGAGGTCCTCCAGGGTGTGATGCGCGCCCTCGACCTGCACGATCCGCGTCGTGCCCACCTGCTGCGCACCCTCGAGCGGGCGTTCAACACCGTCGACGTGCGCGACGTCGCCGGCACCGCCGCAGCCGCTCGCGAGGTGCTCGCCCCGGCGCTGGCCACACCGGCCCGGTCGAGCGCGATGCATGTCGTCGGCGTGGGCCACGCGCACATCGACTCGGCCTGGCTGTGGCCGCTGCGCGAGACCGTGCGCAAGTGCGCGCGCACCTTCGCCTCGGCCACCCGGCTGATGGACGACCAGCCCGACTACCACTTCGTGTGCTCGCAGGCCGTCCAGTACCACTGGATGGAGGAGCACTACCCGGCGCTGTTCGAGCGCATCCGCGAACGCGTCGCCCGCGGCCAGTTCGTGCCCGTCGGCGGCATGTGGGTGGAAGCCGACATGAACCTGCCGAGCGGCGAGAGCATCGTCCGCCAGCTCGTCCACGGTCAGCGCTACTTCGAGTCGCGGTTCGGCATCCGCTGCCGCGAGGTGTGGATCCCCGACGTGTTCGGCTATCCGGCCTCGCTACCGCAGATCTTCGCCGCCGGTGGCTGCGAGCGGTTCATCACCCAGAAGCTCAGCTGGAACAAGCAGAACCGCTTCCCGCACAACACGTTCTGGTGGGAGGGCCTCGACGGCACGCGTGTGCTCACCCACTTCCCGCCGGTCGACACCTACAACGCCGAGGTCGTCGGCGAGGAGATGGCCTACAGCCAGTCGAACTTCCAGGACCACGGCTGGAGCGGGGTCGCGCTGATGCCCTACGGCTACGGCAACGGCGGTGGCGGCCCGACTCGCGAGATGGTCGAACGCGCCCACCGGATGGGCGACCTCGACGGTGTGCCGAGCCTCGAGCTGGGCAGCAGCGACCGCTTCTTCGAGCTGCTCGAGGCCGAGATCGCCGGCGGCGCCCCGGCACCGGTGTGGCGCGGCGAGCTGTACTTCGAGATGCACCGCGGCACGCTCACCAGCCAGCTGGGCACCAAGCTCGGCAACCGCCGCTGCGAGCGGCTGCTGCGCGAGGCCGAGCTGTGGTGGGCCGTCGGCGGCGCTGTGCCCGCCGATGTGGTGGGCGAGCTCGACGAGCTGTGGCGCGACGTGCTGCTGCAGCAGTTCCACGACATCCTGCCCGGCTCGTCGATCGCCTGGGTGCACGCCGACGCCGAGGCCGCCTTCACGCGTGTCGCCGCACGTCTCGAGCAGCTCATCGCCGCCGCCGTCGAGCGGTTGGGCCTGCCCGCCGGGCCGACGGTGCTCAACGCCGCCACCCGGGCACGCACCGAGGTGATCGATCACGGCGGCCAGCCGGTGCTGGTGCACGCCCCCGCCTGCGGCCACGCACCGCTCGTGGCCCTGACGAGCGACGACACTGTCACCACCACCGAGCACACGATGGCCAACGGAGCGCTGTGCGTGCACTGGGACCTCGACGGCACGATCACCTCGATCATCGACGTCCGCCGCGGCCGCGAGCTGCTGCCGGCCGGCCGACCGATCACCTTCGAGCTGGCCCCCGACCAGCCCGTCGAGTACGACGCGTGGGACCTCGAGTCGTGGACCCGCGGCCTCGGTGCACCGCTGGCCGGCGATGCCACCGTCGAATGGGTGCGGCGCGACCCGCTGGTGGCCGAGGTGCGGGTGACCCGGCGGTTCGGCACCGGATCGACCCTGGCCGCCACCTACCGGCTGGCCGCCGAGAGCGACCGGCTCGACATCGGCATCGACATCGACTGGCACGAGCACGAGCGCCTGCTCAGCCTGATGGTGCCCCTCGACGTGCGCGCCGACACCGCGGCCTGCGACATCCAGTTCGGGGTCGTGCAGCGGCCGACCCATGCCAGCAGCCCCTGGGACGCGGCCAAGTTCGAGGTGTGCGCGCACCGCTTCGTCGACCTCGCCGAGCCGAGCTTCGGCGTCGCCGTGGTGAACGACGGCCGCTTCGGGCACAGCCTGTTCGACGGAGGCGTTCGCGTGTCGCTCGTGCGCGGCGCCCGCTACCCGGACCCCGAGGCCGACCAGGGCCGGCACCAGGTGACCATCGGCATCCTGCCCCACGGCCCCGGCCTGCACGAGGTGCTCGCCGCGGCAGAGGCGATGAACGTGCCGCTGCGTGTCGTGGCCGGCGCCGGCGACACGTCCGACGTTGCCGGCTCCGGGCTGGCCGGTTCGGGCGTGCCGTTCGTCGAGATCGACCACCCCGGTGTGCAGCTGAGCGCGGTGAAGCGCGCCGACGACGGCTCGGGCGACCTGGTGGTGCGCCTCTACGAGTCGTGCGGCGACCGCTCACCGGTGACGGTCCGCCTCGCCCAGCCGGTGAAAGCGGCACAGCGGGCCAACGCGCTCGAGGAGCCCGGCGAGGGCCTCGACGTCGCCGACGGCATCGTCGTGCTCACCTTGCGCCCGTTCGAGTTGGTGACCCTTCGCCTCACGGCCCGCTGAGTTCGGGAACACGTTCGGATTCGGGGTAGCTCTCCACACCCGACGACATCGGCGATCGATCTCGCGGATGCCCCCTACCGGCACCTCTGCCACGCGCCAGACAGCGCCGACGACCGCTTCGCAGCCGTCGTTATGCGCTCCTCGAGTCAGTCGACCGGGTAGCGCCTATCGGCAGCTCGGGGTGGTCAGCTGGCTTCGAGGAGTTGGTGGACGCGTTGGTGAGAGAG
>JBBATY010000031.1:0-20121 GCA_040398525.1 Ilumatobacteraceae bacterium
TCACGCCGGCCTGTCAAGCCGGAGGTCGCGGGTTCGAGTCCCGTCGGGACCGCTGCGAGCGCTCAGCGCTCGTGCGGAAGAGCACATGGGTCGGGTTGCCTCGGCCCGGCTCGCAATCCTCGGTCGAGTAGCTCAGTTGGCAGAGCGCACGCCTGAAAAGCGTGAGGTCACCGGATCGACGCCGGTCTCGACCACCAGTGCAAGCGGGCGGCGCGCACCCCCTCCGTACACTCGGTCCATGACCGTGCGCCAGCGAGCCGACCCCGTCACCGGGATGCAGTTCTCGTGGCTCGACGAGCGCATCGTGGCGTGGGAGCCGATTCGCAGCACCTCTGGCGGGAACCTGCACTCCAGCGTGGTGAAGGCACTCGGGCCGGTCGGGTCGTCGCCGGTCGGCTCGCTCGTGCTCGGTCGGCTGCACCTGCCCGATGGCCCGGCACAGGTGATGTGCCAACAACTCGACCCGGCCTCGCTGGTCGCGCTGGCCCGCTCCGGGCGCCTCGACGCAGCCGGGGGCGCGTCGATCGCTTGGTTCGGTCTGGTGGCCAGGGTCGCCGACGACCTGGTCCGCCGCAACCGCCTCACCCCCGTGCTCGCCGAAGCGGGCGACGGTTGGTGGTCGGCCCGCTGGCGCCCGCTGCGCCTCGACGTCGACGCTGTCAGTGGGCCGCTCGCCGCTGTGATGCCGGCCGTGGTGCTCGCCCCGGTTCCGGCCGACACCCGCAACGACTCGCTGCGACGGCAGGTGGCGGCCGCGGTGCTGACCACCTATGTCGACGCCGTGGCACGCCTGGCGCTGCAGTACTCGCGATGGCGGCCGGACCTGAACGACCCGCGGCGGATCGAGGCGCGCGCCGTGCGACAGGTGGTCCGGTCACTCGGCGAGGCACCAGCCCGCTTCCGACCCGACGGCGACCTCGGCCCCGAGCTCGACGAGGTGGCCGCCGCCTTCGACGACATCGCCCGGCGCGCCGGTGGCGAACCGGTGGTGCGCCCGCGCCTGCGCCTCGGCCTGCCCGACACCGACGAGCAGTGGCCCGTGTCGCTCGAGGTGGTCGCCGTCGACGACGCCGGTCGGTTCTGCGGGGTGCACGACATCACCCTGCGCACCGATGCCGCGCTGCTGGTGGCGGGCGAGCCTCGCTGGATCGATGTGCTCTCCGACCGAGCAGCCGTGGCGCTCGACCAGGTCGCCGAGCTCGTGCCCACCCTCGGCGAGTGGTGCGAGCAGCCCGATGCCGGCGTCTCGGTCGAGACCGCGGCCCACCTGTTGGCAGCGGTCGACGCCTTGGCCGATGCCGGTATCGAGGTGCTGGCACCCCAGCGCCTCACCAGGCGCTCGCCACGGCCGCGCGGCACTGCCAGCCCCCGACCCGAGGGCGACAGCAGCGGCCGGTTCGGTCGCGGCGCGTTGGTGGCGTGGGATGTCGTGGTCGACGACACGCCGGTGCCCGAGGAGGTGTTGCGCAAAGCAGCCGAGGCCGCCACCACGCTGGTCGACGTGGGCGGCCGGTGGGTGCGACTCGATCGCGCCGATGCCGAGCGGGCGCTCGAGCAGCTGGTCCGCCACCGCCACGACCATGCCGAGCTCGATGCGCTCGGGCTGCTGCGCCTGGCGGCCGAGCTCGAGGCCGCAGGCGCGAACGCCGCCCCGGCGGCGCCGGCCGACGACGCGTGGACCGGCGAGTCGCTCGACCTGCTCGGCGGCAGCAGCCTGCTGCAGGCCGAGGGATGGGCCGCGCAGTTGCTCGACGGCCTGCCCGACGAGGTGCTCACCGAGGGCGAGGTGCCGGCCGGGTTCACGGCGACATTGCGCCCCTACCAGCGTCGCGGCCTCGGGTGGCTGCAGTTCCTGCACCGCCTCGGCCTGGGCGGCTGCCTGGCCGACGACATGGGGCTCGGCAAGACCCCCACCACGCTGGCCCACCTGGCCGCGCTGCCCGGCCCCCACCTGGTGGTGTGCCCCCTGTCGGTGGTGCGCAACTGGCAGCGCGAGGCGGCCCGCTTCACGCCGCTGCTGCGGGTGATGGTGCACCACGGGCCGGGCCGCGCCGGCGCCGACCAGCTCGCCGCGGCAGTGGCAGCCCACGACATCGTCATCACCACCTACCAGACCATCACCCGCGACATCGAGGCGCTCACCACGGTGCCCTGGCACTGCGTCGTGCTCGACGAGGCGCAGGCGGTGAAGAACCCCGATACCCAGACGGCCCGCGCCGCGCGACGCCTGCCGGCCGTGCAGCGCCTCGCCCTCACCGGCACCCCGGTCGAGAACCGGCTCACCGAGCTGTGGTCGATCCTGTCGACCGTCGCCCCCGGGCTGCTGGGCAACCAGCAGCAGTTCCGCACCCGCTTCGCACTGCCCATCGAACGTCGCCACGATGCCGAGGCCACCGCCGCACTGCGTCGGCTCACCTCGCCGTTCCTGCTGCGGCGCACCAAGGCCGACCGCTCGCTCGTACCCGACCTGCCCGACAAGGTCGAGCAGGTCGCCTGGGCACCGCTCACCCGCGAGCAGGTGACCATGTACCAGGCCGTCGTCGACCAGTTGCTCGTCGACGCGCAGGCCACATCGGGGATGAAGCGGCGGGGGCTGGTGCTCGCCGCACTCACCCGCCTGAAGCAGATCTGCAATCACCCGGCGCACGCCCTCGGCGACGGCTCGGGCCTGGCCGGCCGGTCGGGCAAGCTCGCCCGGTTCGACGAGCTGGTCACCGACCTGCTCGACGCCGGCGAGCAGGCACTGGTGTTCACCCAGTTCCGCGAGATGGGCCTGTTGCTGCAGCGCCATCTCGACGAGCGCTTCGGTGTGCGCCCACCGTTCCTCCATGGCGGGGTGCCCAGGTCGGCGCGCGACCACATGGTCGACACGTTCCAGCACGGTGGCGCGGGCTCGCCGCTGCTCCTCGTGTCGCTGAAGGCGGGTGGCACCGGGCTGAACCTCACTGCGGCCTCGCGCGTCGTGCACTACGACCGCTGGTGGAACCCCGCCGTCGAGGACCAGGCCACCGATCGCGCCTGGCGGATCGGCCAGCAGCAGGCGGTGTTCGTCCACAAGCTGGTGTGCCAGGGCACGGTCGAGGAGCGCATCGATCAGCTCATCGCCGATAAGCGTGCGCTGGCGGAAGCGGTGGTGGGCACCACCGGCGAGACCTGGTTGAGCGAGCTGTCGACCGACGAGCTGCGCGACCTGGTGGTGCTCGACCTGCACACCGCGAGGGGCCTGTGAGCATCGTCGTCATCCCCCGGCCGCGTACGGCTGGCTCGGCCGAGGCAACCCCGACGGGCAAGCTGGCCTCGACGTTGCTGTCGGTCACCGTCGCGGGGCTCACCGAATCGGGTCGCTTCCGCCGAGGACGCGCCTACCAGGCCGAGCGCGCCATCGTGGCTCTCGAGCTCGACACCGGGGTGCTGCGCGCCCAGGTGGTGGGCTCGCGGGCCACGCCGTACCAGGTGCAGGTACGGGTGGCCACCATCCACACTCCGGCCGGGATGGGCGCACGACCCGAGCGCGGCCATGTGCCGCGGCTCGTGCCCGACAACGACGAGCTCGACGCATGGTGCGATTGCCCCGATGCCGATACCCCGTGCAAGCACGCCGCGGCCGCACTGCTGGTGCTCGCCGACGAGTTGGTCACCCGCCCCGAGTTGCTCGTGACCTGGCGCTGCTCACAGAGCCCCGCAGCACGCCCGACGGTGGGCTCGCAGGCGGCGGCAGGACGACATCTGCAGGTGGTGGGCGGCACCGCCACCGCAGGCGCACGGCAGGCCGCCCGACGCGAACCGCCGGGGCCGTCGCCGTTCGCATCGCCGGCGTGGCTCGACTTCGTCGGGGCCGACGCCACGGTCGAGCTCGACATCGGGTCGCTGCTCGCCGAGCTCCCCGGGCTCAGGCGCGGCCCACGCCATGTCGGGCGCATCGACGTCGGGGCCGTCGTCGCCGACATGGTCGACACGATCGCCCACACCCTGGGCGGGCCGTCGCGCTGAGCCGCCTCTAGCCTGGGCGGGTGCCTGCGCCCCTGCCGCTCGAGTTCGTCATGTCGGCCAAGCGCATGGCCGACCTTCCCGACTCCCCCGCCGAGGTGGCCTTCGTCGGTCGCTCGAACGTCGGCAAGTCGTCGTTGGTCAACGCCCTCGCCAACCGCAAGCAGCTCGCCAAGGTGTCGAACACCCCGGGTCGCACGCAGCTGCTCAACCTGTTCCGCATGTCCGATGTCGGCACGGTGGTCGACCTGCCCGGCTACGGCTTCGCCAAGGTGCCCCAGCGCGAGCGGGCGGGCTGGCAGCCGATGATCGAGGGCTACCTGCTCGAGCGCGAGCCGCTGCGGGCCCTGCTGTTGCTGCTCGACGGCGAGATCGGCCCGACGAAGCTCGACCTGCAGATGATCGACTGGCTCGACGCGAACGAAGTGCCGGCCGTGCTGGTGGCCACCAAGGCCGACAAGGTGAAGCCGTCGCGCCTGGCGGGCCGCAAGCAGCAGGTGGCCAAGGCCTGCGGTGTGGCCGAACACGAAGTGCTGTGGGTGAGCGCGTCCAAGGGCACGGGCATCGACCGGTTGCGCGAACTGATCGTCGAGTTGCTCACCGCCCCGGACTGAACCGCTGCGACTGGACCGTCGAGACTGAACCGCCCCGACCGGGCCCGAGATCGGGCCGAGCGAATCGGGCGGCCGAGACCGGGCAGCCGGGCAGCCGGTCAGCCGCGGCTGCGGCGACTCAGTCGGGTGCGCACCTTGCCGCTCGCCTTGGCGACGGAGTCGCGTGGATCGGCCAGCACCATGCCGCGGCGGATCAGCTTCTCCTTCTTCGCCGTGTACGGCGGGTACATCAGCGGCGGGTCGAGCTTGGTCGAGCGAGTCATCACGCCACGTCGGTGGCTGAGCGTGTCGAAGCCGATCTTGCCGTGGTAGGCGCCCATCCCGCTCTCGCCCACACCGCCGAACGGCAGGTGGGGGTTGCTGATGTGCAGCAGGGTGCCGTTCACACAGGCGCCGCCGCTCGTGGCCCCGGCGATGACCCGGTCGTTGTCGGTGTCGTCGTCGCTGAAGGAGTAGAGCGCGAGCGGCTTGTCGCCGGTGTTGACGAAGGCGATCGCCTCGTCGAGTGAGTCGACGGCGATCACGGGCAGCACCGGACCGAAGATCTCCTCGCCCATCACCGGGTCGTCGCGGGTGATGCCGGTGAGCACCGTGGGCGCGATGTAGCGCTCGTCGGCGTCGGACTGGCCGCCGTGGGCCACCGTGCCGCAGTGCAGCATCTTCTCGAGGCGGTGAAACTGGGCGTCGTTGACGATGCGCGTGTAGTCGGGGCTGCGCTGGGGGTCGGCCCCGTAGAACGCCGTGATCTGCTCGCCCAGCGCCGCCACGAGCTGGTCGTGCACCTGACGCTCGACGAGGATGTAATCGGGCGCGATGCAGGTCTGTCCCGCGTTGACGAACTTGCCCCACGCGATGCGCTTGGCGGCCACCTCGATGTCGGCGTTGTGGCTGACGATCGCAGGGCTCTTGCCTCCGAGCTCGAGGGTGACCGGGGTGAGGTGCTCGGCTGCGGCGCGCATGACGATGCGGGCGACACGGCTGTTGCCGGTGTAGACGATGTGGTCGAAGCGCTGGGTGAGCAGCTCGGTGGTCTCGGCCACCCCGCCGAGCACCAGCTGCACCGCTGCGTCGCCGAGCTCGTCGACCAGGTCGCGCACCGCATCGGCCGCCGCGGGCGACAGCTCACTCGGCTTGCCCACCACGGCGTTGCCGGCGGCGATCGCAGCCACCATCGGTAGCAGGAGCAGCTGCACCGGGTAGTTCCACGGGGCGATCACGCACACCACACCCAGCGGCTCGGGGACGATGCTCGAGCTGGCCGGCTTGAACGCCAACGGTGTCGGCACCTTCTCCGGCGCCATCCAGTGGTCGAGGTGGGCCAGGGTGTGGTCGATGTCGCTCAGCACGAACCCGATCTCGGTGCCCCACGCCTCGAAGCGCGGCTTGCCGAAGTCGGCTGCGAGCGCGTCGAGCAGGCGGGCCTCGTGGGCGACGACCAGCTCGCGCAGGCGGGTGAGCGTGGCCACTCGCCAGGCTCGCGGGCGGGTGGTGCCGGCGTCGTAGGTGCGCCGCGCGGTGGCGACCACGCCGGGGATGGCGTCGAGTGGGGTGACGGTGAAGGTCATCGCGCCACGATAGGGCGGCGCGGCCCGCCCCTGCTCGGGCCGGATGTCACCGTGCCGGGGCGAGCGCGATCTCGTGGGTGACCGAGCGCACGTTCGGGGCGAAGCCGAGCGATCGGTACAACCGGTTCGCGCCCGTCGGGCTGTCGGCGTCGACACCGATCGAGGCGTGAGTGAGCCCTGCGGCGACGAAGGCGTGCAGTGCCTCGACCAGCAGGGCACTGGCGATGCCGCGACCGCGCCACTCCGGCAGGCAGCCGAGATTGTCGATCCAGCCGTCGCGGCGGCCGAGCAGCTCGTCGTCGTCCGGGTAGCGCTTGGCCAGACAGTGCGCCACTACCCGGTCGTCGTCGTCGACGGCGACGAAGCTCAGGTCGCGACGCGCCCCGAAACCGTGCACCATCTGTTGCCAATGGTGCTCGCTCGTCGGCGTGGCCCCCCAGTGGTCATCGAAGGCCCGGTTCTTCACCCCCCGGATCTCCTCGTCGCGACCCTCGGGCCACCCCACGATCCGCACCCCCGGCACGGTGCGACGCTCCGGCAGGTCGACGAGTGGTCGCAGCAACTCCTCGAACCAGCGCACCGGGGTGAAACCCATCCGCGCGAACAGGCGGTGCTTCGACTCGATCGTGTCGAGGGCGTCGACGCGGATGACACACGGCAGGTCGCGCCCAGTCGAACGGAGCTGCTCGGTGGCCCGGGCGATGCCCCAGTTCATCAGCGCCTGGCCCACCCCGTGCCCGCGCCACGCCGGGTCGACATCACCGAAGAGGTAGCAGCGCTCGAGCCTCGCCTCCGACGGCAGGTGATAGGTGTAGCAGTAGCCCACGAGACGACCGTCGACCGTCGCCAGTCGCACGTCGTCGGCCAAGCGGACGTGCTCGTCGTCGAGCTCCTCGAGCAGTTCGTCGAGCGTGGCGACGAGCGGGACACCGTCGTGCGCGTTGGCGACGAGCTGCAGTGCGTGCACCTGCTCGTAGTCGTCCGCCGTCATCGGGCGGAGGGCGATCGTCGTCATGGTCGCCACGGTATCGGTGCGCCTTCGAGCGGCTGCGGTGGATTCCGCGCCGGAGCAGCGGATCCCGATGGGCTCAGCCGAACCCGCTCGACGGCACCTCGGCCTCGTCGGCGGCGATCGCGTCGACGATGCGCACCGCCACGGGCGCGGGGTCGAGGCCCACCGCCATGCGCGGCGCCGTGCCGGCCAACGGGCGGGTGGCGAGGCCCGTCTCGGTGTGCGGTGGGCGGGCGTCGAGCACGTGCACACCCGCACGGCGCGCCTCGCGGCGCAGGCCGGCGAGAGCGTGCGACAGGGCAGCCTTCGACGCGGCGTAGCCCACCATGCCCGGGAAGGCCTGCTCGGCCACCACACCGGTGATCGCTGCGAAGAACCCCGACGACTCCGCCAGCGCGGGCAACACCCGCTGGGCGAGCCACATCGGCCCCAACGCATTGACGAGGAACAGCTCCTCGATGACGACCGGGTCGGTGGCGGCCAGCTCGCCGAAGGCGACGATGCCGGCGGCGTCGACCACGCCGTCGAGGCGGCCATGGGCAGCGGTCGCCGCTCGCACGATGGCATCGCCGGCATCGGGGTCGCGGATGTCGACCACCACGTCGGGCCCGCTGCGACCGGCGCCGATCACCGTGGCGCCACGTCGGCGCAGCTCGGCCACGATCTCGCGCCCGAGCCCACCCGTCGCCCCGACGACCACCACCACGGCACCCTGCAGGTCGCGCATGCGCCCACTCTGGCTGCGCCCATCTCGTTCGCCAACCTCCCGCCCGACTGCACCTCGGCACTGGCGCGCTACGTAGCGTCGGGGCACTCGCCCCTCACGAAGGATCCGCCATGTCGCCACGTTTCCCCGAGCTCGGCTTCTACGGCCTCGCCGGCGCCCCGAAGTCGCCCGCCGACCTGATCGACGAATGCCGCGACGGTGAGGCGCTCGGCCTCGGCACGGTGTTCCTGAGCGAGCGGTTCAACATCAAGGAGATCGCCACCATCAGCGGTGTGGCCGGTGCCGTCACCAACTCGATGCGCATCGCCACCGGCGTGACCAACCACAACACCCGGCACCCGATCGTGACGGCCAGCTACGCCACCACGATGCACCGCCTCACCGCTGGGCGCTTCGTGCTCGGCCTCGGCCGGGGCATGGACCGGATGTTCGACGCCTTCGGCCTGCCGCGCATCACCACGGCGCAGATGGAGGACTTCGCCGGGCTGATGCGCCGGCTGTGGCACGGCGAGGTGGTGGTGGGCCACGACGGCCCGGCCGGGCGCTGGCCGGTGCTCGCCCTCGACCCCGACTTCCGCGAGGACATCCCGCTGCTGCTGAGCGCCTTCGGTCCGCAGAGCCTGCGTCTGGCCGGGCGAGCGTTCGACGAGGTGCTGCTGCACACCTTCTTCACCGACGAGACCCTGCAGCGCTGTGTGCGCACGGTGAAGGAGTCGGCCGAGCAGGCCGGGCGCGACCCGGCGACGGTGAAGGTGTGGAGCTGCCTGGCCACCATCGGCGACTGGCTCCCCGAGGACGTGCGGTTGAAGAAGACCGTCGGCCGACTGGCCACCTACCTCCAGGCCTACGGCGACCTGATGGTGCGCACCAACGGCTGGGACCCCGAGGTGCTCGCCCGGTTCCGGGCCGACCCGTTCGTCGCCGGCTTCCGCGGCGCGCTCGACGGCAAGGCCACCACCGCCGAGCTCGAGCACGTCGCCACCCTGATCCCCGACGAGTGGCTGGCCCCGGCGGGCTACGGCACACCCGAACAGGTCGCCGCGGCGGTCGTCCACCAGCTCGAGCTCGGTGCCGACGGGGTGATCCTGCACGGGGCGGCCCCGGCGGAACTGGCTCCTATCGTCGCTGCCTACGGTGCCCGACTGGCACCCGGCACCGGCGGCGTGTGACGCTCGGGACGTGAACCTCGCCCTCACCGAGATGCGCCGCGCGAAGACGCGGTTCGGTCTGTTGACGGGGGCCGTGGGCCTGCTCGTGTACCTGATCCTGTTCCAGCAGGCGCTGTCGGGCGGGCTGATCGAGCAGTTCATCGGGGCGCTGAAGCACCAGTCGGCCGATGTGCTCGTCTACAACGCGCAGGCCCGCAAGAACCTCGAGGGGTCGATCATCCTGCCCGAGCAGCAGGCCGCCGTCGCGGGCGTGCCCGGGGTGGCGGCGGCCGAGCCGCTCGGTGAGGACACCTTCACCGTGCTGGCCGGCGGCGACGAGCAGGACGCAGTGGTGTTCGGCTACGTGCTCGGCGGGCCCGGTGCACCGACCACGCTCATCGAGGGCCGACTGCCCGAGGGCGGGTTCGAGGCCGTGGCCAGCAGCCGCAACGCGGCCGATGGCTTCGACGTCGGCGACGAGGTCACCGTGCTCGTCGGACCGGGCGCCGAGGTCGAGCCGGTCACCTTCACCGTGGTGGGCCTGGCGCGCGACATCAACTACTCGGTGGCGCCGGTGCTGTTCACCGACTACGCGTCGTACGAAGCGGCCAAGCGGATGGTCAACCCGGATGCAGCCGGTGTGCTGCCCACCGTGATGGCCGTGGCAGTGGCCGACGGTGCGTCGAGCGCCGAGGTGGCCGCGGCGATCAGCGCCGCCGTGCCGGGCACCGAGGCGCTCACCCGCCAGCAGGCCGTCGACGAGTCGCCCGGTGTGGCCAGCGTGCGTCAGAGCTTCAACGTGATCCTGTTGCTCTTCTACCTGGTGATCCCGCTGGTCACCGGCCTGTTCTTCCTGATCGTCACCTTCCAGAAGGCCAACTCGCTCACCCTGTTGCGCGCCATCGGGTCGCCGGCCGGGCCGCTCGTGCGGGCCCTGCTCACCCAGGTGGTGCTCGTGGTGTTGGGGGGCGGCGTGATCGCCACGATCCTGTTCGCGCTCAGCTCGGGCGCGACGAACTCGCTCGGGGTTCGCCCCGAACCGGGCCCGGTGATCGTCACGGTGGTCGTGGTGCTGGTGCTCGCCCTGATCACCTCGCTGGCAGCGGTGCGGCGCGTGCTGCGCATCGACCCGATCGCCGCCACCACGGGCGCGGGGGTCCAGGTCTGATGCGCCTCGCACTGCGCGAGCTGCGCCGGCGGCCGAGCCGGTTCACGGTGGCCACCGTGGTGCTCACCTTCCTCACCCTGCTGCTGTTGCTGCTCGGCGGCCTGCTCGACGGGCTGTACCTCGGCTCGACCGGGGCGATCCGGGCCCAGCAGGCCGACGTGATCGTCTACTCGTCGAACGCACGCGACTCGTTCCTGCGTAGCCGCCTCGATGGTGAGGTGCGATCGACAGTGGAGGCCGTCGACGGTGTGAGCGAGGTCGGTGGCCTCGGTGTGCTGCTGCTCGGCGGCGAGGTGCCCGGCAGCGACGACATCGCCGACGTGGCCGTGGCGGGCTACGAGACCCCGCCGCGTGGTGTGCCAGCGGTGCCGCCCGCCGGGCACGGGTGGGCCGACGAGCGCCTACGCGACGCAGGGGTCGAGGTGGGCGACACGGTGCTCGTCGGCCCGGCTCGGACACCGATCACCGTCGACGGCTTCGTCTCCGACACCAACTACCTGCTGCAGGGCGGGCTGTGGGTCGACCTGGCCACCTGGCGCAACACCCAGAACGCCAACCGACCGGACGCGTTCGTGCCCGACGACGTGGTGCAGGTGCTGGTGGTGAGCGGCAGCGGCGACCTCGCGGCGGCGATCGACGCGGCCACCGACGGCGCCACCTCCACTCTCACCCGCGACGAGGCCGTCGGCGCGCTGCCGGGCGTGAAGGAGCAAGATGCCACCTTCAGCGCGATCATCTACTCGACGATCGTGGTGGTGCTGGCAGTGGTCGGGCTGTTCTTCTCGCTGCTCACCCTCGAGCGCACCGCCCTCTACGGCGTACTGAAGGCCGTCGGCGCGCGCACCCGCACGCTGTTCGGCGGCGTGGTCACCCAGGCCGTCACCGTGGCGCTGATCGCCTTCGTGCTCGGCTCGCTGCTCGCCCTGCTGGCGGGGGCTGCGCTGTCGGCGGGCATCCCGCTGCAGCTCACCCCGGGCCGCTTCGTGTTCACCCTCGTCGCCCTCGTGGTGGCCGCCGTGCTCGGCAGTGCCATCTCGCTGCGGCGCGTCATCCGCATCGATCCGGCCTCGGCCATCGGGAGTGCCTCATGACCTCGACCCCCGCCACGACCGCCGACGGCACTGCGGCCGCCAGCAGCGGTGCCGCCACCCACGCCGGGCCGGCGCTCGAGATGCGCGCCGTCCGCAAGGTGTACTCGAGCGGCGACTCCGAAGTGGTCGCCGTCGCCCACGCCGACCTCACCGTCGGCCACGGCGAGATCGTCGCGCTGCTCGGGCCCTCCGGCTCGGGCAAGACCACACTGCTGTCGATCGCCGGCGGGCTGCTCACCCCCACCTCGGGCACCGTCGTGGTGGGCGGCCACGACATCAGCGACCGCACGCCACGCGAGCTCACCGAGTTCCGTCGCACCACCGTCGGCTTCGTGTTCCAGAGCGTCAACCTGGTGCCGTTCCTCACCGCCGAGGAGAACCTGCTCGTGGTGAACGAGCTGGGCGGCGCAGGCACGATGACCCGCAAGGCGGCGCGGGCCCGGGCCGGCGAGCTGCTGGGCG
Organism: Ilumatobacteraceae bacterium; assembly: GCA_040398525.1. Taxonomy (GTDB): domain Bacteria; phylum Actinomycetota; class Acidimicrobiia; order Acidimicrobiales; family Ilumatobacteraceae; genus VFMC01. The sequence goes on from JBBATY010000031.1 coordinate 11,775, forward strand.
AACTGGGCCTCGCGCACCGCGCCGGCAACCTGCCCAGCCAGCTCAGCGGCGGCGAGCGCCAGCGGGTGGCCATCGGCAGGGCGCTGTTCAACGGCCCGGCCCTGGTGCTGTTCGACGAGCCGACCTCGGCGCTCGACACCAAGCTCGGCGAGCAGGTGATGGACCTCATCCAGCACGAGATGCGCAGCCGCGGCACGGCCGCGGTGATCGTCACCCACGACACCCGCATGACCCACTACGCCGATCGCACCGTCACCATTGTCGACGGTCAGCTCGGCGTCGACGGGCAGCTCGGCGTCGACGCCCCCACCCACTGACCCGCCGCCCACTGACCCATCGCCCACTGACCCACCGCTCGGCGGTGCGGTGAGCGATGAGAGGGTGGGCTGGCTGGATGCCTCACCTCTCACCGCGCTGGAGGCGGCGGGGCTACGGTGGCCGGCATGGGAACGGCCTCGGCATCCGGGAACTGGCAGCAGCTCGTCGAGGGCGTGCACCTGCCGTTCCACCCCGACCTCGGCGTGCCCGAGCTGCACGAGGTGACCCTGCCCGTGCCGTTGCCCGAACCGGTGGCCGATGTCGAGGCGGCAGCACACGGCCAGGTGGTCGAGGTGCTGGCCGGCTCGGTCACCCCGGGCATGACGGTGGCCGTCGGCGCAGGCAGCCGTGGCCTCACCGAACGGGTGGCGATGCTGCGCGGCACGATCAGCGGCCTGCGCGCCCTGGGCGCCGAACCGTTCGTGGTGCCGGCGATGGGCAGCCACGGCGGCGCCTCCGCAGCCGGTCAGCGGGTGATGCTCGAGTCGCTCGGCATGACCGAGGACGCGATCGGCGCCGAGATCCGGGCGACGATGGACACCGTCGAAGTCGCCCGCACCCCGGCGGGTATGCCGATCTACCTCGACACCCATGCGGCCGGCGCCGACCGGATCCTGCCGGTGAACCGGATCAAGCCGCACACGTGCTTCAAGGGGCCGATCGAGAGCGGCTGCACGAAGATGGCCGTGGTCGGCTTCGGCAAGCAGCCCGGCGCGGCGCAGATCCACTCGTGCGGACCGGTCGAGATGCGCGACCGGCTGATGGCCGGCATCGATGCGCTCCGGGCCACAGGCCGCCTGCTCGGTGGGGTGTCGTCGCTCGAGTCGACCAGCGGCGACGTGGTCACCGTGCGCGCCCTCACCGCGACCGACGTGGGCGGCCCGGCCGAGGAGGCACTCACCGACGAGGCCCGTGCCCTGGTGCCTGCGCTGCCGTTCGACCGTATCGATGTGCTGGTCATCGAGCAGGGCGGCAAAGACATCAGCGGCACCACGATGGACCCGAACGTCACCGGGCGCTTCTGGGTGCCCGGACTGGCCGACCTCGGCCGGCCGGACGTGTCGATGATCGTGCTGCTCGGCATCACCCCCATCTCGGGCGGCAACGTGCTCGGCATCGGCTTCGCCGACTTCATCCCGGCGTCGGTGGCAGTGCAGATCGACTGGCAGAAGACCTATGTCAACTGCTTCACGGCCGGCCCTGCTGGCGCCCGTCGTAGCCGGATGCCGATGGTGCTGCCTACCGAGGACGACTGCATGAAGGCCGCGCTCAGCATGTGCGGCCGCGGCCTCGACGAGCCCAAGCGGGTGGTGCGCATCCGCAGCACCCTGCACCTCACCCGCTGCTGGGTGAGCGACGCGTTGCTGGCCGAGCTGCCTGCCGGCGCCACCGTCGTCGGCTGACCCGCCCGGCGATCACTCACGGTCGACCTGCGGCCGCACGACCGCCCGAACTCGACGCTCCCGTCTCAGGTGCCGTAGCCGAAGCCGAGGTCGGGCGCCGTCAGCATCGGCACGAACGGGATGCCCGCAGCCTCGGCCATCGCCCCACAGGTGCCGCCACGGTCGACGATCACGGTGATCAGCACCGGCACGGCACCGACAGCACGCACCACCTCGACGGCTTCCATGATCGAGGTGCCGCGGGTGACGGTGTCCTCGGTGATCACCACCCGGTCGCCGGGCTCGAGCGCGCCGGCGATACGACCGGTGATGCCGTGGTCCTTGGCCTCCTTGCGCACCGTGAAGCTGCGCAGTTGCCGCCCGCGGGTGGCGCCGATGGCCGCCACGGCGTAGGCCACCGGGTCGGCCCCGATGGTGAGCCCACCGATGGCCTGCGCGTCGTCGGGGATGATCGACAGCGCCACCTCGGCCATGAGCAGCATCCCGTCCGGACGGCAGGCGGTCTGCTTGGTGTCGAGGAACCAGCTGCTCTGCGCCCCGGACTTCAGGGTGAAGTCGCCACGCTTCAAGCTGTGGCGCAGGACGTGGTCGCGCAGCGCGGCACGGGCGGGGTCGAGCGAGGGCAGGTCCATGCCGTCGACCGTAGCCGGGCCCGCACCGGTGCTCGACTACCTGGAGCGCCGCACCAGCACCTCCTGGGCCACGGTGGCCGCGTGGATGCCGTCGGCGGTGAACACGTGGCCCATCGTGACGCCGCGACCGTTCACGTAACCGTGGCAGCTCATGTCGTAGAGGTGCCACTCGTCGGCGCGCAGCGGGCGGTGGAACCAGACGGTGTGGTCGAGGCTGGCGCTGAAGAACCCGTCGTACGGTCCGTCGTCGGCGTCGAGCGACAGGCCCTCGTGGGCGGCGATGGTGCGCAGCACGCTGACCGTCGGCAGGTCGTCGGACAGGTAGGCGAGCCAGCAGCGGTGCAGCAGCGGGTCGTCGGCCAGCGGGGCGGTGACCTTCATCCACATCGCCGTGCGCCCGGTGCCGGCCCGGCCTGCATCGGTGAGCGCACCAGCCGGCACACGGCGCTGATCGACCACGTCGATCCACGACGACGGCTCGAGCTCGTCGGGCCCGGGCAGGCCGCTCGCCATGGCCACCGTGGTGATGTCGGCTGCGTCCTCGTGCGCCTGGAACGACGACTCGAGGTTCAAGATGGCCCCGAACGACTGCCGAGCGACCACCCGCCGGGTGCAGAAGCTGCTCCCGTCGCGGATGCGATCGACCTCGTAGCGGATCGGCTGGGTGTTGTCGCCACGGCGGATGAAGTAGGCGCGCAGCGAGTGCGGCGCCTTGTGCGCATCGACCGTGGAGGCCGCAGCGCGCAGCGCCTGGGCCACGATCTGGCCCCCGTAGAGCCCGCCCCACGAGTACTGCGGGCCCACCCCGACCAGGGTGTCGGGGCCGTGAGGCTCGAGGTCGAACAGTGCGCCGAGATCCATGTCGGCGACGCTACCGGCCGGTCGAACGACTGCCGAATTCCTCGATTTGGAGACAATGGGCTCAATAGTTGCCCACAACGACATGTCCTGCTATACATCTGGCCCTATGGCAAAGAAGGGCCCCAAGAATCCGCTGTCGAATGACCAGAAGAAGGCGATGGCCGTCGGCCGCACCGAGGGCCGTGCAGTGCGCGAATACCTCGAGGCGTTGCGGAACAACAAGCCGCGCCGCGGGCGCAAGCGCACCGCCGATTCGATCACCGCTCGCTTGGAGCGGATCGACGAGGAACTGCTCGAGGCCGATCCGATCGAGGAGCTGCGCCTGCTCCAGGAGCGCCGCAACCTGCAGGCCGAGCTGGCCAGCTTCGACAGCGGGGTCGATATGGCTGCCCTCGAGGAAGCATTCATCTCGGTGGCCAAGTCGTACAGCGAGCGTCAGGGCATCTCGTACGCCACCTGGCGCGACGTCGGCGTCGAGGCATCGGTGCTGAAGGCCGCAGGCATCAGCCGCGCGAGCTGACGGTCATCCGGCGGCTCGACAGCCGCCGATGGACATCTCAACAGCGGGTTCGAGCGGCGCCGCCAGAACGTTCAGATCGCAATTGCGTCGAGTGCATCGACGGTTTGCTGGGCGTGTTGGAGCACGCGATCGAGCGAGAACGCGTCGTCGAGCACCGACTCGCCGAGGGCGGCGACCGCTGGATCGGCCTCGAGCAGGGTGCGGAAGTCGCATCCCTCGTCCCACGCACGCATCGCGTTGGCCTGCACGATCCGGTACGCGTCGTCGCGCTGCAGACCTGCCTGGACGAGCGCCAGCAGCACACCCTGGCTGAACACCAGGCCGTGGCTCGACGCCAGGTTGGCCCGCATCCGCCCCGCGTCGACCTGCAGGCCCGCCAGCAGCCGCTGGGTGCGGCGCAGCACGTAATGGGCGAGCAGCGACGAGTCCGGCAGCACCACCCGCTCGACCGAGCTGTGCGAGATGTCGCGCTCGTGCCACAGGGCGATGTCCTGCATGCCGGCCTGCAGGTTGCCGCGCAGCACGCGTGACAGGCCACTGATCGTCTCGGCCGAGATCGGGTTGCGCTTGTGGGGCATCGCCGACGAGCCCTTCTGGCCGGCCTTGAAGCCCTCCATCGCCTCGCGCACCTCGGTGCGCTGCAGGTGGCGCAGCTCGACGGCGATCAGCTCCATCGTCGAACCGACGGCAGCACAGGCGTAGAGGTACTCGGCGTGGCGGTCGCGGGCGATCACCTGGGTGGCCGGCACCGGGGTGAGCCCGAGCCGCTCGCCAACCCAGCGCTCGACAGCCGGATCGATGTTCGAATAGGTGCCCACCGCACCGCTGAGCTTGCACACGCTGACGGCCCGACGTGCCGAACGCAGCCGTTCGCGGTCGCGATCGACCTGCAGCGCCCACAGGGCGACCTTGGCGCCGAAGGTGGTGGGCTCGGCGTGCACGCCGTGGGTGCGGCCGATGGTGACGGTGTGGCGGTGCTCGCGGGCCAGGTCGACCAACGTGGAGAGCAGCGCTGTGGCTGCGTCGACGAGCAGGTCGGCCGCGTCGCGCAGCATCCAGCACCACGCCGTGTCGACGACATCGCTCGAGGTGAGCCCGTAGTGGATCCACGCGCCCGCCGGCGCGCCGATCGACGACTGCACCACGTCGACGAACGCGGCGACGTCGTGGTCGGTGACGGCCTCGCGCGCCGACACGGCCTCGACGAACGCCTCGTCGACCACCGGGGCACGGTCGCGGCACAGCTGCGCATCGGCGGCGGGCACCAGCCCGAGCGCCGCATGGGCCTCGGTGGCCAACAACTCGATCTCCAGCCAGCGACCGAAGCGGGCGGTGTCGGTGAACACCGCCGCCATCTCCGGGAGCGAGTACCGCGGGATCATCGGCTCACGACCAGACCAGGTAGTCGTCGCGCTCGGCACCCACACCGACGATCGAGATGGGCACACCCACCTCGGCCTCGACCAACTGCACGAACGCGCGTGCCGCTGCGGGCAGCTCGGCGGGGGTGCGTGCCTGGCGCAGCTCGCGCTGCCAGCCCGGCAGCTCGATGTACTCCGGCTCGACGCGGGCGAGCAGGTCGCTGCGGTCGGGGTAGGTGGTCATCCGCCGCCCGTCGAGGCGGTAGCCGACGCACACCTTCACCGTCGCGAAGCTGTCGAGCACATCGAGCTTGGTGAGCGCCAGCTCGGTGAGCGAGTTGACCCGCACCGCGTGGCGCAGCATCGCGCAGTCGATCCAGCCGGGTCGACGGCGCCTGCCGGTGACGGTGCCGAACTCGCGACCGATCTCGACGAGCCGGTCGCCGTTGTCGTCGAGCAGCTCGGTGGGGAACGGCCCGGCCCCGACGCGGGTGGTGTAGGCCTTGGTGATCCCGACGACGCGGTCGATGTGGCGAGGCCCGAGCCCGGTGCCGGCGCACGCCCCACCGGCGGTCGGGTTCGACGAGGTGACGTACGGGTAGGTGCCGTGGTCGAGGTCGAGGAAGGTGGCCTGCGCACCCTCGAGCAGCAGCTGGTTGCCGGCCGCGAGCGCATCGTGCAGCAGGCTCACCGTGTCGCCGACGTGCGACGCCAGGCGCGCCCCGAGGGCGGCGAACTGCTCGACGATCGCATCGATGTCGAGTGCCTCGCCGCCAGCTGCGACGATCGCCGCGTTCTCGGCCAGGCCGCGCTCGCGCACCGCCGCGGCGAACGCCGAGGGGTCGAGCACGTCACCGGCGCGGATGCCGACGCGACGGGCCTTGTCGGCGTAGGCCGGGCCGATGCCCTTCAGCGTGGTGCCGATCTTCGCGTCGCCTCGCCCCTGCTCGTCGAGCGCGTCCCAGGCCTGGTGCCACGGGAAGATCAGGTGGGCATGGCTGCTCACCACCAGCCGAGCGCACGACACGCCGCGACCTTCGAGGGTGTCGATCTCGCGGAACAACGTGGGGAGGTCGACCACGACACCGTTGGCGATGACGGGCACGACGTGGGGGTAGAGGATGCCGCTCGGCACGAGCTGCAGCGCGTAGCGCTGGTCGCCCACCACCACGGTGTGCCCGGCGTTGTGACCGCCCTGGTAGCGCACCACATGGGTGTGCTCCTTCGACAGCAGATCGATGACCTTGGCCTTGCCTTCGTCGCCCCACTGGGCGCCGACGATGACAGTGACCGGCATGGCACGCTCCTCACACGACTGGTGTCCGCAGGTGTTCACGGAACGTGGCGAAAGCCTAGCCGCTCGGGCACATCCGACCCCAGGTCCGGTCGATTCGCGGTTGGGTGGCCACGGACCTGCCGGGTACCGTCGGCGCATGCCGCACGACACGGGTGTGATGCGCCGGATGACCTGGGCGTCGATGGACGAGCCAGCGCGCGCCGCCCTGTGCCACCGCGGCCTCGACGAGATCTTCGACCCGGCGTTGCGCCTGTCGATCGGCGAGTTGATCGACGATGTCCGCCTCCACGGCGACGAGGCGGTGTGCCGGGCGCTGGCCCGTTTCGATCGCATCGAGCTGACGCCCGACCAGCTCCGGGTGAGCGCCGACGAGATCGAGGCCGCCCGCGTGTCGCCCGAGGTCGATGCCGCGATCGACGACGCGATCGCCCACCTGCGCGCCTTCAACGAACGGCTCCTCGACCGCGCCGCACACTGGTCGTTCGAGAGCGAGGCCGGCCTGGTGGTGGGCGAGAAGATCACCCCGGTCGTGTCGGCCGGGTTGTTCGTGCCGAGCGGCAAGGCCTCGTACCCGAGCGTCGCCTACCAGCTCGGGGTGCCCGCGGTGGTGGCCGGGGTGCCCGAGATCGTCCTCGTCGTACCGCCGGTGCCTGGCGGCCGGGGCGAGGTCGACCCCGCCGTGCTCACCGTGTGCCGCAAGCTCGGCATCCACCAGGTGTTCCGCGTGAACGGGCCGGCCGGGGTGGCCGCGCTCGGCTTCGGCACCGAGCGCATCCCCCGGGTGCGCAAGGTCGTCGGTCCGGGCTCGCCAGCAGTCACCTGCGCCCAGGTCGAGATGCAGCGCCACGGGATGGCCACGATGATGCTCCTCGGCCCCACCGAGAGCCTGGTGATCGCCGACGACACCGCCGACCCGGTGCGCCTGGCCGCCGATCTGCTGATCGAGGCCGAGCACGGCACCGACTCGGCGGTGGTGCTGGTCACCACCTCGTCGGCGCTCGCCGACGCGGTGGACGACGAGCTCGCCCGCCAACTGGCCGATCTGCCGGCAGTGCGCGCCGAGGCGGCACGGGCGTCGCTCGGCACCAACGGCGGCTGCGTGCTGGTGGGCGACCTCGACGAAGCGGCCGAGGTGTCGAACCGCTACGCCCCCGAGCACCTGCAGTTGGCCGTCGCCGACCACCAGCTCGAGGCCACGCTCGAGCTGCTCACCGAGGCCGGCGAGATCCTGCTCGGCCAGCACACGCCGTTCAGCGCCGCCAACTTCGTGATCGGCTGCCCGGCCTCGTTGCCGACGAGCGGGTTCGCCCAGGTGTCGTCGGGCATCACCGCCGAGGCGTTCCTGAAGCGCACCGCCGTGGCCCGTGCCGACGAGCAGGCCCTGCGCCGGATGGGGCCGTCGATCATCGCCCTGGCCGACCACGAGGGCTTCCCGGCGCACGCCGCCGCGATCCGACGCCGCTTCGGCACCTGAGCCGTCGGCGGCCCTAGGGTGCGGCCATGACCCGCTCACGCCTGTCGGTGCCCGCCCTGCTGCTGATCATCATCCTCGGTGGCGCAGGCGTGGCCCACTTCGCCAACCCGAAGTTCTTCGACCCGATCGTGCCCGAGTGGATGCCCGGCTCGAAGCGGCTGATCACCTACCTGAGCGGTGTCGTCGAGCTCGCTGCGGCGGTCCTGATCGCCATCCCGCGCACCCGCCGACTCGGGGGCTGGGTGGCGCTCGCCACGTTCATCGGGGTGTACCCGGCCAACATCCAGGCCGCGCTCGACGGCGGCATGAAGGGCATGGACCCGCCGTTCGACTCGGCGCTGGTGGCCTGGTTGCGCCTGCCGTTGCAGTTGCCGCTGTTCTGGCTGGCCTGGAAGGTGGCGCGCGACGAGCGGGCCACACCGTGAGGTGCGCCCCGTGAGGTGCTCGCCGTGAGGTGCTCGCCGTGAGGTGCTCGCCGTGA
>JBBATY010000031.1:20221-38219 GCA_040398525.1 Ilumatobacteraceae bacterium
CCGTGAGGTGCTCGCCGTGAGGTGCTCGCCGTGAGGTGCTCGCCGTGACCGGCAGCCCGACCGATCGGCCGGACCGGGTGCTGCTGGTCACCGGTGGCCACCCGTTCGAGCGCGAGCCACTGCTGGCGATGTTCGCGGCGAACGACGCGATCGTGGTCGAGCACGTCGAGCACCCTGCAGCTCGCGAGCGCCTGCACCCGGACCGTTTGGGCGACATCGACGCGATCGTCTTCTACGACATGCCGGGCGTGCGCTTCACCCGTGGCGACCCGCCGGTCGAGGCGGTGCCACCCGATCCGGCGGTCGTCGCCGGCATCGAGGCGCTGCTCGCCCGTGGGGTCGGCATGGTGATGCTGCACCACAGCATCGCCTCGTGGCCGGCCTGGCCGCGTTGGGCCGACATCGTCGGCGGGCGCTTCCACTACGCGCCCGGCCATCTCGCGGGCGTCGACTACCCGGACTCGGGCTACCTGCTCGATGTCGAGCACACCGTCGAGGTGCTCGCCCCCGACCATCCGGTGTGCGCCGGGGTGCCGGCGACGTTCACCCTGCGCGACGAGCTCTACCTGGCGCCGGTCACCATCGACCTCGCCGATCCGCAGACGGTGCCGCTGCTGCGCACCACCTTCCCGCTCGAGCTCGAGCACTTCCACTCGACCGACCGCACGCTGCGCGGCCGACCCGACGATCGCGCCGGATGGTCGCACCCGACCGGCGCCCACCTGCCGGGTGCGGACCTGCTCGGCTGGGCACGCACCGTCGGGGCTTCGCCGACGGTGTACCTGCAGCCCGGTGACGGGCCGAGCGCGTACGCCGACCCCGTCTACCGACGGTTGCTGGCCAACGCGATCAGCTGGGTCGCGGCAACATCCCGTACACGTGGGTCGGGGTGAGGCGCACCATCGTGCGCCGGTCGTTCACCATCGCCAGGCGGTACTCGTCCCAGTTGGGGTGCTCGCCGGCCAGCTCGCGGTAGTAGGCGACCAGCTCGTCGACCGTCGGGTCGTTCGGGTCGGCGGCCACGGGTGCCAGCTCGACATCGCCGTCGACGACGACGTAGCTCCAGAAGTCGTCGGCAGCCACGTGCAGCGACGCCCGCGGGTCGCGCACCAGGTTGTGGTACTTGGCGCGCGTAGCCGTGATCGAGATGCGCACCAGGCCGTCGCCGCCGAGGTGGTAGGTGATGTTCGAGAGCTGGGGCCGACCGTCGCGGCGCTGGGTGGCGAGCACACCGTTGCGGCGCGGGGCGAGGAACTGCAGGGCGTCGACGAGATCCATGGGCCGACCGTAGCCCCGACCGGGAAGGCTGGGAACCGGACGTTCAGCCCCCGATGCGGCGCAGCAGCCAGCCCTCGGCGACGCAGCCGACGAGCCCGGCCGCGGCGAACGCCACCGTCCCGATCGCACTCGCGTCGCGGGTCGCCAGCACCACACCGCACACAAGGGCACCCACCAGCACGGCGAGCGAGCACGCACCCGCCACCCGCTCGAGTCGCGACAGGTCGCGGTCGTAGCGGATGCCGGCGCTGGTGGCGCCTTCCGCCATCAGCAGCTGGCCGAGCCAGCGCAGCGGGGTGGCGGTGACGAACAGCACCGCGGGCGCCCACAGCATCAGCGTCGCCACGATCCAGCGCTCGGCGCTGGCGTCGACATTGGGCGACGACTCGATGACGGCGGCCATCACGAACGTCGACACCACCGTGGCCAGCACCACCAGCAGGGCCTTGATGTAGCGCAGCACGATGGTCTGCACCCGGATGACGTGGCGGGCCATGCCGTACTCGACCTTGGCCACTTCGTCGACCAGGTTGCGGTCGCGCACACCGGCGAGCTGCAGCAGCGCGGCCGCACGCGACGCATCGGACGGTGAGTCGGTCGACTGGAGGCCCGCGTACGCAGCGATCTGGGCGTCGATCTGGCGACGCACCTTGTCGTTGGCCGGCACGAGCAGCTCGATGTAGGCGGGGTCGTTGCGCCGTTCGGCCAGTGCCTGCGTCGCGGCCTCACCGAGCTCGTCGACCGGCAGGTGCAGGCTGGTGAGGGTGAAGCGCGGCGTGAACGTGGTGCCGCGGTCGCTGGTGACGTGGTTGGCGTGGAAGTAGAAGCGGGTCAGCTCGTAGAGCAACAGCCAGATGGCGAGCAGGGCCAGCACCAGGGTGACCACGACGAGCACGGCGAGGGTGAGGCTGGTGCCCGAGCTGGTGTCGGCCAGCAGCGCCCGCAGCACATTGACGATCGCGTCGCGGCCCACCGCAGGGAGCAGCACCAGCACACCGGCGCCCGACAGCAGTGCCGTGGCCGTGCGGTGGATGGTCGACAGGCGCACCTCGGCCCGCTGCAGGAAGGCCCGCAACGCGGCGCGTTCGTCGGTGGTGAGCGTGGGTGCGGTCTCCATAGCGTCTCCGGTGCGACACTACGACGCGTCACCGCCCCGGAGGAGCCCTCGTGCCAGCACTGTTCGATCCCGTCACCTTCGCCCACGGCCCGACCATGCCGAACCGGTTCATGCTCGCCCCGCTCACCAACCAGCAGAGCCACGCCGACGGCACGCTGAGCGACGACGAGCACCACTGGCTCACCATGCGCGCCCACGGCGGGTTCGGGTTGACGATGACGTGCGCTGCGCACGTGCAGGCCGTGGGCCAGGGCTTCGCCGGCCAGCTCGGCGTGTTCGGCGACCAGCACCTGGCCGGCCTCACCCGGCTGGCGGGCGACCTGAACGCCACCGGCACCGTGTCGTACATGCAGCTCCACCACGCGGGCAACCGCTCACCTGCGGCGTTGATCGGCACCCAGCCGGTGTGCCCGTCCGACGATCCCGAGACCGGCGCCCGGGCCCTCACCACCGCCGAGGTCGAGCAGGTGGTGGCCGACTTCGTCGCCGCCGCGCAGCGCGCCGAGCAGGCCGGCTTCCACGGGGTCGAGCTGCACGGCGCCCACGGCTACCTGATCTGCCAGTTCCTGTCGGCCGAGCTGAACCGGCGCACCGACCACTACGGAGGCTCGCTCACCAACCGCAGCCGCATGCTGTTCGAGATCGTCGACGGGGTGCGCGCGGCGTGCGGCCCTGACTTCGCGCTCGCCGTGCGGTTGTCGCCGGAGCGGTTCGGGATGGTGCTCGACGAGATCCGCACCGTGTTCGAGCAGCTGGGTGCCGACGGTCGGGTCGACCTGATCGACATGTCGCTGTGGGACGTCGGCAAGGAGCCCGTCGACGAGGCCCACCAGGGCCGCTCGCTCGCCGAGATCGTGGCCTCGTGGGACCGTGGGGCGGCGCGCCTCGGCGTGGCCGGCAAGATCCACGACCCGGCCGACGCGCAGCGGGTGCTCGACCTCGGCATCGACGTGGCCGTGCTCGGCCGGGTGGCGATCCTCCACCACGACTACCCGCAGCGGGTGCAGACCGACCCGGGCTTCGTCCCCCGCCGCGCACCGGTGCCCCGCGACGTGCTGCTCGCCGAGGGCGTGTCGCCGTCGTTCGTCGACTACCTGGCCGGCACGTTCCGCTTCGTGGCCGACTGAGCTTCGCCGCTCACCGCTCGGCTCGCACCGGTCAGGTCTCGGCGTGGCGCAGCCAGGTGGCTTCCATCTCGGCCCAGCGCCCACCGAGGTCGCGCAGCTCGGCAGGTGAGCCGAGCTCGACGATCCGGCCCGCCTCGACCACGGCGATCCGGTCGGCGCGCATCGCCGTCGCCAGGCGGTGGGCGATGACGATCGCCGTGCGGCCTTCGAGCACCGCGTCGAGGGCACGCTCGACGACGGTCTCGCTCTCGAGGTCGAGGCTCGAGGTGGCCTCGTCGAGCACGAGCACCCGCGGCCGGGCCAGGAACGCGCGGGCCAGGGCCAGCAACTGTCGCTCACCGCTCGACAGCGACACCCCGCGCTCGTGCACCACGGTGCCCAGGCCGTTCGGCAGGCGGTCGAGCACCTCGCCGAGGCCGACGGCGTCGCACGCGGCGCGCACCTCGTCGTCGCCGGCGTCGGGCCGGCCGAAGGCGACGTTGTCGCGGATGGTCGTGGCGAACAGGAACGGCTCCTGGGGCACCACACCGAGCTGGCTGCGCAACGAGGCGAGGGTGACGTCGCGCAGGTCGTGGCCGTCGATGCGCACCGCGCCCGCTGTGGGGTCGTGGAAGCGGGTGACGAGCTTGGCCATCGTCGACTTGCCCGATCCGGTGGCCCCGACGAATGCGAACGTCTCGCCGGGCTCGATGGTGAGCGTGACGTGGTCGAGCACGGTGACACCGTCGATGTAGGCGAAGCTCACCTCGTCGAGCTCGACTCGGCCGTCGATGGGCGGCAGCACCGTGGCGTCCTCGCGCTCGAGCACCGACGGCTCGGTAGCCAGCAGGTCGCGGATCTTGGTGACCGCGGCCTGGCCCGACTGGTAGGTGGTGTACAGCTGCACCAGCTGCTGGATCGGCGCGAAGAACGACGTCAGGTAGAGCACGAAGGCAGCGAGCGTGCCGATCGACAGCTCGCCGTCGAGCACCATCTTCCCGCCGACGACCAGCACCACCGCCTGGCCGAGGGCACCGAGGAAGTCGGCGGCCGGCCCGTAGAGCGCGCCCTGACGGGCGGTGGTGACGTTCGCGTCGCGGTAGCGGCGCACGATCGCCCGGTGGGCCATCACGTTCTGCCGGCGACGGTTGAACGCCGTCACCACACGCACGCCCTGCAGCGTCTCGGACAGGTCGGCGAGCACATCGGCGATGCGGTCGCGCACCGTCGCGAACGAGCGGTCCGACGCCGACCGGTACCACAGGGTGATCAGGGTGAGCGCCGGCACCACCACCAGCACCGTCACCAGGGCAAGGGTCGGTTCGAGGGCGAACAGGATGGCGCCCACCACGAGCACGGTGAGGCCCTGGACAACGATGTTCACCAGGCCGTCCTGGAACAGCTGCTGCAGCGCGTCGACGTCGCTCGTCATCCGGGTGAGCAGACGTCCGGCGCGTTCGTCGGTATAGAAGTCGATCGACAGCCGTTGGAAGTGGGCGAACACCCGCAGGCGCAGTTGGTAGAGCAGCCGTTCGCCGAGGCGCCCGGTCCAGGCCACCCGCCAGGCGCCGGTGAGCGTGGCCAGCACCACCGACACCACGTAGAGCACGGCGACAGCCACCACCACGCCACGGTCGCCCTGGGCGATGCCGCGGTCGATGCCCTGCTGGGTGAGGATGCCGCCCGCCTGCAGGGCGAGGGTCTCGACCACCACCAGCACGAAGGCGCCGAACAGGCCCAGGCGGTGGCCGGCCAGGAAGCGGCGCAGGGTGAACGGACGGCGGTCCGAGTGCACCGGGTCGAAGCGAACGTCCGGCTCGGGGTGGGTGGGCTCGGTGGCCAGGATCGCTTCGGCCCGCTCGCGCAGCTCGGCCGGCACACCGGCGAAGGGCAGGCCCGCGGCCGCGCTGGTCTGCACGCCGCCGGGGCCGAAGCCACCACCTGCGGGCCCGCCGAGCATCATCGCGGCAGCTCCTCGTCGTCGGCCGGGGCATCGATCGCGACATCGTCGACCGCACGGGCCAGCACGGCGGCGTAGCGCGGCTCGCTCGCCAACAGCTCGGTGTGGGTGCCCTCGGCCGCGACCTTGCCGTCCTCGAGCAGCACCACCCGGTCGGCCAGCGCGATGGTCGACAGCCGGTGGGCGATCAGGATCATCGTGCGCGTTCCGCGCAGCTCGTGCAGCGAGCCGTGGATGAGCTGCTCGACCTGCACGTCGATGGCCGAGGTCGCGTCGTCGAGCACCAGCACAGCCGGGTTCACCAGCAGGGTGCGGGCGATCGAGATCCGCTGGCGCTGGCCGCCCGACAGGTCGTAGCCACGCTCGCCCACCACGGCGTCGTAGCCGTCGCCGAGCTGGCTGACGAACTCGTCGGCCTGGGCCGCCCGGGCGGCTGTCGTCACCCGCTCGCGGTCGGCGCCGGGGTCGCCGTAGGCGATGTTGTCGTGCACCGACGCCGAGAACAGGAACGGGTCGTCGAGCACCACACCCACGTGGTGGCGCACGCTCGCCAGGGTGAGGTCGCGCACGTCGTGGCCGTCGATGCGCACCGCACCCGCCTGCACGTCGTAGAAGCGGGTGAGCAGCCGGGCGATGGTGCTCTTGCCGCTGCCCGTGCGCCCGACGATGGCCACCGTCTCGCCGGCGCGGATGTGCAGTGAGAGCCCGTCGAGCACCGGTGTGGCGTCGGCACCGCCGTAGGCGAAGCGCACGTCGTCGAACACCACGTCGCCCTGCGGGTCGACCAGGTCGACCGCGCCGGGGCGGTCGGTCACCCCTGGCTGCTCGTCGAGCACCTCGAAGATGCGCCCTGCCGAGGCCGCGGCGCGCTGGCCGAGGATGAGGATGAAGCTGAGGAAGCGGAACGGGGCCTGCACCAGCACGACGTACGCGTTGAAGGCGACGATCGCGCCGACGGTGACCTGGCCATCGATCGCCAGCAACCCGCCGTACAGCAGCACGCCGGCCAGGCCGAGCCGGGGCAGGTTCTCCGTGATCGGACCCCAGCGCGCCCGGGCGTCGTTCAACGCGACGTTGGCCCATCGCAGACGCTGCGCGGCACGGGCCAGTTTGGTGAGCTCGCGCTCCTCGGCAGCGAAGCCCTTCACCACCCGCACGCCCTGCACGTTCTCGTCGACGATGGTGGTGATCTCGGCCTGGCGGCCCTGCACGATCCACGACATCGGGAACGAGATGTTCCGCAGCTTCGAACCGGTGAGGTAGGTGAACGGCAGCGTGCACAGCGCCACCAGGGTGAGCCCGACGTGGATCGACAGCATCAGCACCACGGCGACCACGAAGCTGAGCAGGTTGAGCGAGATCAGCGGCGCGAAGGTGAGGAACATCTGCACCGAGCGGATGTCGGAGTTCGCACGCGAGATCAGCTGGCCGGCCTGCACCCGGTCGAAGAACGCGAAGTCCATCCGGGTGAGGTGGCCGAACATGGCCAGGCGCAGGTCGCGCTCGAGGTCGTAGGCCACCCGGTACAGCGTGAAGCGGTAGACGAAGGTGAGCAGCGCCCGCCCGACCGCCAGGGCGAGCAGCACCCACACGAACCCGGCCAACGCCTCGCTGCGCTCGCGCAGGGCGAGATCGATCGCGTCCATCAGCACCCGCGGGATCATCACCCCGGCCACCATGGCCACGAGCGCGAGCACGAGCGACCCGAAGAACGTCACCCAGCGGGCGCGTAGCAGCGGCCACATGCGGCGCATCCACCCGCGGTCGCGATCGGGGTGGATGGTGGCCCGCGGCGGGGGCGCGTCGGCGGCGTCGGCATCGAGCGCGCACGGCTCGAAGCTCGACCACGGCCCGTCAGGATCCCCCATCGCCGGCGACACTACGCCCGCCCCCGGACTGGCTGCGATCCGGGTGCGCACCGACGGCGGCTACGGTGAGGCGGTGCTGGGGCGACTGCTGGCTGCGACGCTCGTGGCGACGGTCTGCATGGCCACTGCGCCCGTCGGCGACGCGGTCGTCCTCGCCGACGACGACCTCGACGAGTCGAGCACCAGCACCTACACCATCGACCCGATCGGTGGTGTGGTGAGGGTGTCGGTCGAGATGACGGTCACCAACCTCGCCCCCGACCGCACCGAGGGCAACACCATCTACTCCCGCTACTACACCGGCTACCTCATCCCTGCGTCGGCCGCGACGGCGAACGCCACCGCGGTCGACTCGGCAGGCAGGGCCCTGACGGTGACGGCGACGTCGCGGCCGGAGCTCCCCGGCTACGTGCTCTACAACGTCGAGTTCGCCGGCCGGCTGTACTACCGCCAGACCGAGCGGTTCACCCTCACCTACGACATCGTCGGCCTCCCGCCGCGCTCACCCGACCCGACACGGATCAACCCCGCCTACTTCGGTTTCAGTGCCTTCGGCACGGGCGACAGCGGAGCTGTGACCGTGCGCATCGTGGCGCCCGACGGGGTCGAGGTCGATCTGCTGGGCGACCCGGTGACGATCGAGCGCGTCGCCGGCGCCACCATCTACTCGGCTGAGGCGATCGTCGATCCGGACGGGTACACCGTCATCGTGTCGGCACGTAACGACGTGGCGCTCGACCGGACGAGCCTGACCGCCGGCGGTGGCCTGTTCGAGGTGCTCTCGTGGCCGGGCGACAGCACGTGGCAGACCTTCGTGCGCGACCAGGTCGAGACCGGCGTGCCCGTGCTGATCGAGCTGCTCGGGCAACCATGGCCGATCGACGACACGCTCGAGCTGGTGCAGGCGACGACGCCCTATCTGTACGGGTACGCCGGCTGGTTCAGCGCCCGCGAGCGGCTGATCGAGGTGGGCGAGGACCTCGACCAGGAAGTGGTGCTGCACGAGCTCTCGCACGCCTGGTTCAACGACCAGTGGTTCACCGACCGCTGGGTGAACGAGGGCCTCGCCCAGGTGTACTCGAACAAGGCCGTCGCCGCGCTGGGCGGCACACCGCTCGCCCCGGACCCGATCGAGCGCTCGGACCCGGGGTTCATCGAACTGAACGACTGGGACGACCTGTCGCCGGACGGCAACGACGACGCACGGGAGGGCTACGGCTACAACGCCTCGTTCGCCGTGATGGACCAGCTCGTCGACGAGGTCGGCGAGGAGGCGATGCGCGAGGTGCTCGACGCAGTGGCCGACGGCACCATCGCGTACCGGGGCGAGCTGCCCCCCGAGGTGACGGCGGAGATCACCAACTGGCGCCGGTTCCTCGACCTCGTCGTCGAGCTGGGGGGCTCGACCGCCGCAGGCGACCTGTTCGAGCAGTACGTCATCGCCGATGAGCCAGCGGGGCTGCTCGATGCACGCGACGCCGCCCGCGAGCAGTACGGCGAACTGCTCGCCGACGGCGGCACCTGGGCCGGGCCGGTGGTGGTGCGCCGGCATCTGAGCGACTGGAGCTTCGCCAAGGCCGAGGCCGCGATCGCCGATGCCTCGGAGGTGTTGGCCCGACGCGACACGATGATCGACAAGGCCACGGCATTGGGCATCAGCCACCCGACCCGGTTCGAGGCTGCCTACGAGGCTGTCGACGACTCGTTCGACGAGGTGGAGTCGGCGCTAGACGAGCAGATCGAGACCTTCGACACCGTCAGCTCGGCCATCGAGGCCGACGCCCGCGACGACGGGTTCTTCGAGTCGATCGGGCTCTGGGGCACCGACGTGCCGGCGATGCTCGACGAGGCCAAGTCGGCAGCGGCGACCGGCGACCACGACGCTGCGCGGGCAGCGGCCAGCGAGGCGGTGGACACCATCGACCGATCGGCCGACGTGGGCACGAGGCGCTTCGCGCTCGCCGTCGGTGCCGTGGTGGGCCTCGTCCTGCTCGTCACGCTGCTGGTGCTGGCGGTCCGTCGCCGTCGGAGGCTCCGCCGGCGAGCCAAGGCCCCGGTCGAGGCCCCGGTCGAGGCCCTGGTCGAGGAGGCGCAGCACCCGCAGCCGACCCTCACCGACGCCAGCCCCGACTGAGCCGGCTCAGACGCTGACGGTGAGGTGCGGCCCGTGCTCGTCGGCGGCGACGTCGACGGTGACGGTGCCGCCCTCGCCCACCTTGCCCTCGAGCACCAGCATGGCCACCGGGTCGCTGATCTGGCGCTGGATCACCCGCTTGAGCGGCCGGGCGCCGAAGGCCGGGTCGTAGCCCTCCTCGGCGAGCAGCGCCATCGCCGCATCGGTGACCTCGAGGGCGATGCGCCGGTCGGCCATGCGGCCGCGGAGGAGTCCGAGCTGGATGCCCACGATGGTCGCCAGGTCGTCCTGGGTGAGGGCACGGAAGCGGATGATCTCGTCGACGCGGTTGATGAACTCGGGCTTGAAGAACCCGAGCGGGTCGCCCGGCAGGTTCGACGTCATCACGATGACCACGTTGCTGAAGTCGACCGTGCGGCCCTGGCCGTCGGTGAGGCGGCCGTCGTCGAGCACCTGCAGCAGCACGTTGAACACGTCGGGGTGGGCCTTTTCGATCTCGTCGAGCAGCACCACGCTGTAGGGGCGGCGGCGCACGGCCTCGGTGAGCTGGCCGCCCTCGTCGTAGCCGACGTAGCCGGGGGGCGCACCGATCAGGCGGCTGACGGAGTACTTCTCCATGTACTCGCCCATGTCGATGCGGACCATCGCCTTGTCGTCGTCGAACAGGTACTCGGCCACGGCCCGGGCGAGCTCGGTCTTGCCCACACCGGTGGGCCCGAGGAACATGAACGAGCCGATCGGGCGGTGCGGGTCGCTGAGGCCGGCCCGCGACCGGCGGATCGCGTTGGCCACGGCGGTGACCGCGTCGTCCTGGCCGATGACCCGCTGGTGGAGCAGGTCCTCGAGGTGGACGAGCTTGGCCATCTCGCCCTCCATCAGCCGGGTGACGGGCACGCCCGTCCACTTGCTGACGACCTCGGCGATGTCCTCGGCGTCGACCTCTTCTTTCAGCATGCGGTTGCCGCGCTGCAGTTCGTCGAGGTGCGTGGTGGCGTCGGCGATGCGCCGCTCGAGCTCGGGGATGCGGCCGTAGCGCATCTCTGCCGCCAGGTTCAGGTCGGTCTCGCGCTCGACCATCGAGCGCAGCTGCTCGAGCTCTTCCTTCAGCACGCGGATGGCGCCGATGGCTTCCTTCTCGGACTCCCAGTGGGCGCGCATCTCGGCCGACTGGTCGCGCAGCAAGATGAGCTCGCCCTGCAGCGCCTCGAGGCGCTCACGCGACGGCTCGTCGGTCTCCTTCTCGAGAGCCACCTGCTCGATCTCGAGCTGCAGGATGCGCCGCTCGACGATGTCGATCTCGGTGGGCAGCGAGTCGATCTCGATGCGCAGCTTGCTGGCTGCTTCGTCGACGAGGTCGATCGCCTTGTCCGGCAGGAAGCGGTTGGTGAGGTAGCGGTTGCTGAGCACCGCGGCACTGACGAGCGCCGAGTCCTGGATGCGCACCCCGTGGTGCACCTCGTAGCGCTCTTTCAAGCCGCGCAGGATGGCGATGGTGTCCTCGACGCTCGGCTCGCCGACGTAGACCTGCTGGAAGCGCCGTTCGAGCGCCGGGTCCTTCTCGACGTACTTGCGGTACTCGTCGAGGGTGGTGGCCCCGATCATGTGCAGCTCGCCGCGGGCCAGCATCGGCTTGATCATGTTGCCGGCGTCCATCGCACCCTCGGCGCCACCAGCGCCCACGATGGTGTGCAGCTCGTCGACGAAGGTGATCACCTCGCCGGCCGCGTCGGTGATCTCCTTCAGCACGGCCTTCAGACGCTCTTCGAACTCGCCGCGGTACTTCGCCCCGGCAAGCATGCTGGCGAGGTCGAGCGAGATCAGCCGCTTGTGCTTCAGGCCCTCGGGCACGTCGCCGTCGGCGATGCGTCGGGCGAGGCCTTCGACGATGGCGGTCTTGCCCACACCGGGCTCGCCGATGAGCACCGGGTTGTTCTTGGTGCGCCGGCTGAGCACCTGGATGACGCGACGGATCTCGTCGTCGCGGCCGATGACCGGATCGATCTTGCCTTCGCGAGCCCGGGCGGTGAGGTCCTGGCCGTACTTGTCGAGCGCGGCGAACTGGTCCTCGGGGTTCTGGCTGCTCACCCGGTGGCTGCCGCGCACGTCCTTGAGGGCGAGCAGCAGCTCCTCGTGGCCCACCCCGAGGCGGTCGGCCAGCGCCAGCAGCAGGTGCTCGACCGACAGGTAGTCGTCCTTCAGGTCCTTGCGGTGGCGCTCGGCAGTGTCGAACGCGGCGGTGAGCTCGCGGTTCATCCGCGGGTCGTCGCCGCCGTAGGCCTTGGGCAGCTTGGCCACGGCCTCGTCGGCCTTGTTGCGCACCATCAGCGGTGCCAGGCCGAGCTTCTGCAGCACGGCCGGGGTGAGGGTGTCGTCCTGGCGGGCCATGGCGGCGAGCAGGTGGTCGGGGGTGAGCTCGGGGTTGGAGAGCGCACGCGCCTGATCGATGGCCGCGCCGACGGCCTCCTGGGTCTTGATGGTCCACTTCTTCGGATCGATCGCCATGTGCGGAACTCTACACCCAACGCAACAAACTTGCTACAGGTCGTATCAACTTTGCGAGGGCCTCCTGCGGACGACCGTGCAGAGCGTGGGCTGGCGCTCACGGATCCTGGGCCTGGTGGCCGACTCATCACGGCCGACCCGGCCATGACATGGGGCACACCCGCCGGGTGGCCGATGCCAGGCCGGTCGCGGCCAGACTGCCCGCTCCCCCCGGCCGCCATCCGTGCGCGGCCACCCCCTTGCAAGGAGTTCCCATGTTCCGTTCGCGCGCCCTCGTGGCCGTCACTGTCGTCTCGTGCCTCACCCTCGTGGCCTGCGGCAGCGATGACGACTCGACCAGCACCACGGCCCCCTCGACCGCCGCCCCGGAGACCACCGCCGCACCCGAGACGAGCGCAGCACCCGAGACCAGCGCCGCACCCGACACCACGGCTGCGCCCGACACCACAGCTGTGCCGGAGACCACGCTGGCCGCGCTCGGTTCGATCGTCGATGTCGCCACCGCCGCCGGCTCGTTCACCACGCTGCTCGCCGCCGTCGAGGCCGCTGGGCTGACCGAGGCACTGGCCACCCAGAAGTTCACCGTGCTCGCCCCCACCGACGAGGCCTTCGCCGCGCTCGGCCAGGCCACGATCGACGCACTGCTGGCCGACCCGGCGCAGCTCACCAAGGTGCTGCGCAACCACCTCCTGCCGGTCCCGCAGGACTCGTCGAGCATCGGCATCTTCAGCAACGTGGTCACCGTCGACGGCACCTCGCTGCCCGTGGTGGTCGATGCCGACGTCATCACCATCGGCGGCGCCAAGGTGATCACTGCCGACATCGCCGCCGACAACGGCATCATCCACGTCATCGACACCGTGCTCGTCCCGGCCGGCTGAACCGGCGCCCACTTCCTCGGCACGACCGGGCGCCGGATGATCGGCGCCCGGTCCGCGTCCACCAGACTGCAGCCGTGCGACTGATCGCCTGCGACCTCGACGGCACGCTGCTTCGACCCGATGCCAGCGTGAGTGACCGGTCGGTTGCTGCGCTGCGCGCCGCCCACGCAGCAGGTGTGCATGTGGTGATCGCCTCCGGTCGGCCCCCGTTCATGCTCGACCCGGTGCTGCCCGTCGTCGGCGACGCCGTCACCCACGGGGTGCTCGCCAACGGCTCGCTGGTCTGCACCCTGCCCGACGGCGCCGAACTGCGGCGCATGCGCTTCGAGCTCGACATGGCCGTGGGCGTGGTGCACCAGCTGCGCACGATCGACCCGGCCTACGGCTTCGCGCTCGCCACCGACGCCGGCTGGGCACAGGAGCAGGGCTTCTTCGAGCGGATGCCCGTCGGCCGGATGGCGCCGGACAGCGCCGACGCGCTCGACGCCGCAGTTGGCGCCACCGAGGCACTGAAGCTGATGGCCTTCCACGACGGCCATACCGCGCACCAGCTGCTCGAGCTACTGCCGCCGATCCTCGGCCCCGAGCTGGCCGTCACCCACATGGGCGCCGACTGCGTCGAGATCGGCCCGGCAGGTATCGACAAGGCAGCCGGACTGGCCTGGTTGTGCGCCCACCTCGGCGTCGACCGAGCCGACGTGGTGGCCTTCGGCGACGAGCACAACGACCACGCGATGCTGCGCTGGGCGGGTCACGGAGTAGCGATGGCCAACGCCAACGAGCAGACCCGGGCCCTCGCCGACGAGATCGCCCCGTCGAACGTCGACGACGGTGTGGCCGTGGTGATCGAACGGCTACTCGCCGAGCGGCGCTGACAGCGCCGGCGGGCCGACGTCAGTCGATGCGGACCAGGTCGGGCAACTGCCACGAACGGTCGAAGTACGCCTCGGTCGGTGCGTAGAAGCGGAAGTAGGCGAACCAGCCGCGACCGGGCACCGTCGGCACCCAGTTGGCGTCGCCCCCCTCGGGCGGTGTCGGGCCGATGTGCAAGGTGACGCTGCCGTCGGGGTTGATGTCGAGCGGGTGGCGCGACGAACGGTCGGCGCGGCCCACCGGGTTGTCGATGAAGCAACGGGTGTCGTTGTCGTACGCCGTGAACGACCAGAACTGCTTCACGGGAGCATCCGCCGGCACCACGAGCTCGTAGTGGTGATCGCCCGACAGCCAGGCACCCGAGCTGTCGCGACCGACGTGGAGATAGACCTGCCCTTCGCCAGGGGTATGCGTGGTCATGCCCTTCGAGGCGGTCACCGCCTCGTAGAACCACGCCGTGCGCTCGTCGAGCTGGGTGGTGTACTCGATCTCCTGGTCGGCGTCGAGGAACAGCGCCAGCTTCCAGTCGCGGCCCGGATACACGGTGGCGCCTGCGAAGCGCGGCTCGTACCCGATGGCGCGGGCCATCGCCTCGCCGACCAACGTGGCTTGTTCGAGGATGCGGCGCTGACGATCGTCGGGTGCGAACGGTGCGCCCTTCACGATGCCCAGGTACTCGAGCGAGGCGATGGTGATCCGGTCGCGGTCGTGCACCGGCTCGGCGTCGATGAACCGGTCGACCGCCTCCCAGTAGGCGATCCCCCGCGGCTGGGTGCCGCTCCACTCGCGGCCGTCGGGGCGCACCACGCGCGTCGGGGTGGGTGCGGCCATGGCGCTCGCCGGGTACACGCGGTAGCCGGCAAGTGTGCGGGCCGCCTCGTCCTGATCGGTGGCCAGGATTCGGGTCCCGTGCATCACGCTCAGCGTCGGGGTCTGCACGACG
Source organism: Ilumatobacteraceae bacterium (assembly GCA_040398525.1). Taxonomy (GTDB): domain Bacteria; phylum Actinomycetota; class Acidimicrobiia; order Acidimicrobiales; family Ilumatobacteraceae; genus VFMC01. The sequence goes on from JBBATY010000031.1 coordinate 34,884, forward strand.
ATCGCGCCGGGGACGTCGGGCACTTCCTGGCCGGGGCCCACCAGCAGGTACCTGGCGCCGGCGCCACCGTCGGGGCCGGTGAGGCCGGTGTCGGTGATCGGGCGCTGCCAGAAGTCGAGGACCGCGCCGGCCGTCGGGCCCGCAGGCACCTCGATGATCAGCGGTCCGGTCCGCGCCAGGTTCGGGAACCCGACGATGTACGGGGTGGTCCCGTTGGCCGTGAGGAGGCCCAACTTGTCGGCGAAGCTGCTGTATTCGACGATGTCGCAGTCGCCGGCTCCGAAGACGGTCTCGTGCTCGCGCTGCCAGTGTGCGAAGCCGACGAGCGGGATCGCCCACAGGTAGCCCTGGACGGCCCGCTGGAAGTCGAGCTCGTCGAACAGCCGGGCGGTCGTCTCCGGAGTCGGATAGCCCTGGGAGAACTCGAGGCGGCCGATGCGGGTGTCGACGGGCCCCGGGAACAAGGGCTGGGGAATCGAGGTCATGCGCAACGGTGGCTGGCCGTTGCGGATCTCGTCATCACCCGCCAGGGGTGGCTCGCCGGGCGGCGGCGGCAGCGCTCGGCGTCAGCGGCCGTCGCCGAGGCGTGGGCCACCGAAGACGGCCACCGTCTGGCGCAGCGGCACCAGATCGCGGCGCGGGGCGCGACCCTTGGCCTCGGCCTCGGCGGCGGCCGCCAGCTGACGCAACTGGTCGTTCTCGATGCGGAGCCGCTCGACCTCGGCCTCGAGCTCCATCACCCGGCGGATGCCTTCGAGGTTCATGCCCTCCGCGGCGAGCTCCTGGATGCGGCGTAGCCGCTCGATGTCGACATCGCTGTAGCGACGGTTGCCGCCCTGGGTGCGGGCCGGTTGCACCAGGCCACGGCGCTCGTAGATGCGCAGCGTCTGGGGGTGCATGCCGGCCAACTCGGCAGCAACCGAGATGACGTAGACGGCATGGCTCCTGGAACGCACGGCGGGGACCTCCACTCAGCTCGCCGCCGCGCCATCGCGCAGCAGGTGGGCTCTGGGTGACACGGTAGTCGCAGCGGCGAGGGCCTCGATCGCCGCCCGCTGCTGTTCGGTGAGCTCGGCGGGCACCTGCACGTCGACGGTGACGATCAGGTCGCCCTCGGCCTTGGCGGTGACGACACCTTTGCCCTTCACCCGGTGGCGCGACCCGGACTGCGTGCCCGGACGCAACCGCAGGGTGACCTGCGACCCGTCGAGGGTGGGCACCTCGATGGTGCCACCGAGGGCAGCCTCGGGAAAGGTGACGGGCACACGTACGGTGAGGTTCGAGCCGTCGCGGCCGAACAGGCGGTGCGGACGTACCTGGCATTCGACGATCAGGTCGCCCGCCGGGCCGCCGTTGAGCCCGGGGGCGCCCTTGCCCTTGAGGCGGATCTTCTGACGGTCGTCGACCCCGGCGGGGATGCGCACCTGCACCTCGCGTTGGCGCTTCTCGACCCCCGAGCCGGTGCAGGTGGGGCACGGTTGGTCGATCACCACACCGCGACCGGCGCAGGCGGTGCACGGCGAGGTGAACGAGAACGGGCCTTGGTTGTCGTCGATGACGCCGCGGCCGCCACAGCGCGAGCAGACCCGCGGCGAGGTGCCCGGGCGCGCCCCGCTGCCCGTGCACGTGGTGCATTGCGCATCGGTGGTGAGGAACAGCGTGGTGGTGATGCCGCGCACGGCGTCGGCGAACTCGAGGGTGAGCGTGGCCTCGTAGTCGGCTCCGCGCTGGGGGCCGCGCCCCGCCGATGCGCCGCCACCGCGCCGACCACGCCCGAACATCTGCCCCAGCAGGTCGCCGAGGCCATCGGCACCCACATTGAACGTCTGTCCGCCACCGGCCGGGCCGCCAGCACCGCCGAACCCGCCCATCGGGCCGAGGCGGCGGACCTCGTCGTACTCCTTGCGCTTGGCCTCGTCGCCGAGCACGTCGTAGGCCGCGCTCACCTCCTTGAAGCGCTCCTCGGCCGTGGGGTTGCCCGGGTTGGCATCGGGGTGCAGTTCACGCGCGAGCTTGCGGTACGCCTTGGTGATCTCCTTCGGCGTAGCCGCCCCGGAGACACCCAGGACCTTGTAGTAGTCCTTCTCGTACCACTCGCGCTGAGCGGTCACTTACCCACGCACCTTCACCATGGCTGCACGCAGCACACGGCCCTTCCAGCGGTACCCGGTGCGCAGGACCTCGGCCACCATGGGCGGGCCGTCACCGGTGCCGGGCTCGTGCATGACGGCCTCGGCGATGGCGGGGTCGAACGGCTGGTCGGCCAGGTCGAGCGCCTCGAGGCCCTGCTTCTGCAGCGCGCCGATGAGCGCCGACCAGATCGACTCGACACCCTGCACGTTGTGGGCGAAGGCGGCCTCGCAGGCGTCGAGCACGGGCAGGAGGGCCTCGGCCATCTTGCCCGTGGCACGGTCGACCTCGTCGGCCTGCTGGGCGGCCACACGCTTGCGGTAGTTCTCGAAGTCGGCCTGCAGACGCATGGCGATCTCCTTGAACTGGTCGCGCTCGAGGAGCACGGCCTCGACGTCGTGCTCGACGACGGCGGCGGCCTCGTCGACGGCCGCCGCGTCCGCAGCCGCCCGGAGGTCGGCCGCGGACACCGCGTCGTCTGGATGTTGGGGGGCGGCGGGATCGCTCATCGCCACCGGCTCACTTCTCGTCGACGATCTCGGCGTCGATGATCTCGTCGTCGCCACCCTGGCCGGCTTGGCCGCTGGCGGACGTGCCCGCAGCCGCTGCGTCGTCGCGCGACGCCGCCTCGTAGAGCTTCTGGCTGAACGCCTGGCTGGCAGCCATCAGCGCCTCGTGGGCGGTGCGGATAGCCGTCATGTCGTTGCCGGCGAGGGCCGTCTTCAGCTCGGCGAGCGGACGCTCGACGGCAGCCTTGTCGTCGGCCGACAGCTTGTCGCCCTGGTCGCGCAGCACCTTCTCGGTCTGGTAGACGAGCGAGTCGGCGTTGTTGCGGATCTCGGCCTCCTCGCGGCGCTGACGGTCCTCGGCAGCGTGCGCCTCGGCGTCGCGGACCATCTGGTCGATGTCTTTCTTGTCGAGCGTTGACTGACCGGTGATGGTCATCGACTGCTCCTTGTTCGTCGCCCGGTCCTTGGCGCTGACGTGGACGATGCCGTTGGCGTCGATGTCGAAGGTGACCTCGATCTGCGGCACCCCGCGCGGTGCGGGCGGCAGGTCGACGAGCTGGAACTTGCCGAGGGTCTTGTTGTAGCCCGCCATCTCGCGCTCGCCCTGCAGCACATGGATCTCGACGCTCGGCTGCATGTCCTCGGCGGTGGTGAACACCTCGGTGCGGCGCGTCGGGATGGTGGTGTTGCGCTCGAT
>JBBATY010000032.1:0-12626 GCA_040398525.1 Ilumatobacteraceae bacterium
CGTGAGGGTGGACGTACCGTCGGCGCCGGCCGCGTCACCAAGATCATCAAGTGAGGAAGGCGGCGTCATGCCGAAGAACGACAAGCGGGTGAAGATCACCCTCGAGTGCACCGAGTGCAAGCGGCGCAACTACATCACGATGAAGTCGAAGATCAATGATCGCGAACGACTCGAGATGAAGAAGTACTGCTCCCATGACCGCAGGCACACCCTGCACAAGGAGACCCGCTGAACCACGACCCCTCGTGGCACCGGGGCTGATGGCCCCGAATGCCGCGGAGGGAGAGTGGGGGCAGGCTGGTAGCGTTGGCCTGCCCCTCTGAGGGCAGTAGCTCAGTTGGTAGAGCATCGGTCTCCAAAACCGACGGTCGGGGGTTCGAGTCCCTCCTGCCCTGCCCAGATCCCACGTGCCCGGCACGAACCGCCAGGAAAGCACCACCACGATGTCGCTCGATGACCTGAACCGTGAGCAGAAGCGCTCACTGAAGCGGATGGGGGCCCTTACCGAGAAGGGCACCCCCACTCGCGCACAGCCTCAGGCACGGCGCAGCGCGGAGGAGCGCGTTGGCCCAGGCCAATACCTGCGCGAAGTTCGTGACGAGATGCGCAAGGTGGCCTGGCCGAAGTGGCCCGAGGTTCGCAGGATGGCGCTGATCGTGCTCGTCACGGTCGTCATCCTCACCGCCTACGTGGGCGGCCTCGACTCCCTGTTCGGCCTCTTCTCCTCTTGGTTGTACGACTGACATGAACGACGAGCTCCTCTCCGAAACCGAGGCCGACGAGGCCGCATCGGTGCCCGACACGGCCCCCGAGTCCGAGGCCGAGGTCGCGTTCGACCTGACGGCCGAGGCCGACGCAGCCGTCGACACCGACGACGAGCCCGACGAGGTGATCGTCGACGACCCCTGGACCCGCCCGGGCAAGTGGTACGTCGTGCACACCCAGTCCGGCTACGAAAAGAAGGTCTCGGCCAACCTTGCCGCTCGCATCCAGAGCATGAACATGGAGGACCGGATCTTCGAGACCGTCATCCCCATGGAAGAGGTCGAGGAGTTCAAGAACGGTCGCAAGCAGACCGTTCAGAAGAAGGTCTTCCCCGGCTACATCCTCGTGCGCTGCATGATGGACGACGAGAGCTGGTACTGCATCCGCAACACGCCGGGTGTCACTGGTTTCGTCGGCCAGAGCCGGCACGGCCAGAAGCCGGCGCCGCTGTCCAAGCGCGAAGTGCAGACCTTCCTGGCAGCCAAGGGCGACGGCACCGGTGGGATGCCGTCGCGCCGCAAGCCCAAGCTCGAGTTCGAGGTCAACGAGAGCGTGCGCGTGAAGGAAGGCCCCTTCGCCGACTTCACCGGCACGATCGCCGAGATCAACGCCGACCACCTCAAGCTCAAGGTGCTGGTCAACATCTTCGGTCGCGAGACCCTCGTGGAGATGGACTTCAGCCAGGTCGCCAAGCTCTGAGCACCCCCCACGAACACGACCAACGTACGGACACGAAGTAGAGGACACCCGACATGGCAAAGAAAAAGGTCGCTGCGGTCATCAGGATCCAGATCCCCGCAGGCAAGGCCACCCCGGCCCCGCCTGTCGGCACCGCGCTCGGGCCCCACGGCGTGCCCATCATGGACTTCGTGAAGCAGTACAACGCGGCCACCGAGTCGCAGGTCGGCACGATCATCCCGGTCGAGATCACCGTGTTCGAGGACCGCACCTTCACGTTCATCCTGAAGACGCCCCCGACGCCGGTGCTGCTGCGCCAGAAGGCCAAGCTCGACAAGGGCTCGTCGACTCCCGGCAAGACCGTTGTCGGCGCGGTCACCGAGGCCGACATCGAAGAAGTTGCGCGCATCAAGATGCCCGACCTCAACGCCTACGACCTCGAAGCTGCCAAGCAGCAGGTCCGCGGCACGGCCCGCTCGATGGGCCTCAAGGTGAACGCCTGACCGCATCGTCGGTCGGCGGCACCGCCCCCAATCCACACCACCGCTCGACCGGGACGACCTCGCCCGGCGGCGTCGACACACGAGGGAGACAGCACATGTCAGGCAAGAAGTACAAGGATGCGGCCAAGACGTTCGACCGAGACCACCTGTTCACGCCGAGCGAGGCGCTCGGCAAGGTGAAGGGCACGGCCTCGGCCAAGTTCGACGAGACCGTCGAGCTCGCCGTGCGCCTCGGCGTCGACCCGCGCAAGGCCGACCAGATGGTGCGCGGCACCGTCGCCCTGCCCAGCGGCACGGGCAAGGACGTGCGCATCGCCGTCTTCGCCGCGGGTGAGGCAGCCGAGGCCGCTCGCGCCGCCGGTGCCGAGTTCGTCGGCGCCGACGACCTCTACGCGCAGGTCGAGCAGGGCATGATGGACTTCGACCTCGCCATCGCCACCCCGGACCTGATGCCCCTCGTCGGTCGCCTCGGTCGCGTGCTCGGCCCCCGCGGCCTGATGCCGAACCCGAAGACCGGCACGGTCACCCAGGACGTCGCTCGCGCCGTCAGCGAGTTCAAGGGCGGCAAGGTCGAGTACCGCACCGACCGCTACGGCAACGTGCACGTGCCGATCGGCAAGGCCAGCTTCGCTCCCGAGGCGCTCGAGGAGAACTTCCGGGCCGTGCTCGACGAGCTGCAGCGCGCCAAGCCGGCAGCAGCCAAGGGGCGCTACCTGAAGAAGATCACGGTCAGCTCGACCATGGGCCCCGGCGTGAAGGTCGACACCAACCGCCTGCGCCCGGAGCAGCCGGCCTGAGTCAGCCGGCGGTGGGGTCGCCCGGCTTGGGCGGCCCCGCATATGCCCGCGCGCCGATCGTGTCGGCACGCACCAGGGCCGCTGCTTCGCGGACGTGCTCGAACAGGTCGGTGCCACCGGTGGTGTCGATGTGCTCGAACAGCGCCTCGCGCATGCGCGGGTCCCAGTAGTTGCGGAGATGGTTGCGCACCCCCTCGACCCGGCGGGCGTGGGGGTAGGGCGCGAAGAACTCGCCGATCTGGTTGGCCATCGTCACCAGGCGCTCGGTATCGATGAACGTCATGCGGGCACCGTGGCCGACGTCTTGATGACCTCGACGGCGGTCACCTTGTACTCCGGGCAGTTGGTCGCCCAGTCGTCGAGGTTGCTCGTCAGGTTGTTCACCATCGTGTGGGCGAAGTGGAACGTCGTGTAGACGATGCCGGGGTTCACCCGCTCGCTGATGCGCACCTTCAGCTCGGTCGTTCCGTAGCGGCTGGCGATGCGTGCTCGGTCGCCCGAGGCGAGGCCGCGGGCCGCGGCGTCGTCGGCGCTGATCTCGAGGATGTCCTCGTCGTGCCAGGCCAGGTTGGCGGTGCGGCGGGTCTGGGTGCCGACGTTGTACTGGCTGAGGATGCGGCCGGTGGTGAGCAGCAGCGGGTACTGGTCGTCGGCCCGCTCGCGGGTGGCCACGTACTGGGTGAGCATGAACGAGCCCTTGCCACGCGGGAACTGCACGGTGTGCAGCACCTCGGTGCCCTCGGGTGCGTCGACGTTGCAGGGCCACTGCACCGAGCCGAGCTTGTCGATCTTGTCGAAGCTCATGCCCGAGTAGGCGGGCGAGGTGCGGGCGATCTCGTCGAGCACCTCGCTCGGGTGGTCGTAGTGGCACTCGTAGCCCATCGCGTTCATCAACCCGACGGTGATCTCCCAGTCGGCCAGCCCGCCGAGGGGCTCGACCACCTTGCGCACCATGCTGACCCGGCGCTCGGCGTTGGTGAAGGTGCCGTCCTTTTCGAGCGACGAGCTACCCGGGAAGAACACGTGGGCGAACTTCGCCGTCTCCGACAGGAACAGGTCCTGCACGATGACGCACTCCATGTTGCGCAGCGCTGCTTCGACGTGGTGGCGGTTGGGGTCGCTCTGCACCGGGTCCTCGCCCTGGATGTAGATGCCCTTGAAGGTGCCGGCCGTCGCCGCGTCGAACATGTTCGGCAGGCGCAGGCCCGGCTCGCTGTCGAGGTCGATGCGCCACTCGTTCTCGAACGAGGCGCGCACCTCGGGGTCGGTGACGAAGCGGTAGCCGGTGAACATGTGCGGCCAACTGCCCAGGCACGACCCGCCCTGGACGTTGCCCTGGCCGCGGAGCGGGTTGACGCCGACCCCTTCGCGGCCCACCATGCCGCACGCCATGGTGAGGTTGCCGAGGCACATCACACCGGTGGAGCCCTGCGAGTGCTCGGTGACGCCGAGGCCGTAGTAGATCGTGCTGCTCGGCCCGGCGGCGTAGATGCGCGCCAGGCGGCGGATGTCGTCGGGGTCGATGCCCGCCTCGGGCCCGACCACGTCGGGTGAGTAGCGCTGGTCGCCGACCATGCCCATCCACAGCTGGAAGTCGTCCCAGTCGCAGCGTGCCCGGACGAAGGCCTCGTCGTAGAGGCCTTCGGTGACCACCACGTGTGCAACGGAGTTCAGCACCAGCACGTTGGTGCCCGGACGAAGGGCGAGGTGCACCTCGGCCCGGCAGTGGGGGCTGTCGACGGTCTCGGTGCGGCGCGGGTCGATCACCAGCAACTTGGCGCCACGACGGATGGCCCGCTTCATCATCGAGCCGAACACCGGGTGGCCCTCGGTGGGGTTGGCCCCGACCACGAGCACCACATCGGACTGGAGCACCGAGTCGAAGTGCTGGCTCGCCGCGCCGGCGCCGAGTGTGGCCGACAGGCCGAACTGGGTGGGCGAGTGGCAGATCCGCGAGCAGTTGTCGATGTTGTTGTTGCGCAACGCCACTCGAGCGAACTTCTGCATGAGGAAGATCTCCTCGTTGGTGCAGCGCGAGCTCGACACGGCTCCGACCGAGCCCCGGCCGTAGGTGGCCTGCAGGCGCGTGAGCTCCGAGGCGGCATGAGCGAACGCCGTCGCCCAGTCGACCTCCTGCCACGGCTCGTCGATCGAGCTGCGGATCATGGGGGTGCGCACCCGGTCCGGGTGGTTGTAGTAGTCGAAGGCGAACCGGCCCTTCACGCAGCTGTGCCCGTGGTTGGCCTTGCCCTCCTTCCAGGGAATCATGCGCACGACCCGACCCTCGTGGGTCTCGGCCTTGAATCCACACCCGACGCCGCAGTAGGCGCAGGTGGTGACGGTGCTGCTGTCAGGCTTGACCGGAATCGGCACGGTGGTACCCCCCTGGGAACAGGCTCTTTTCGATCAGGGCGTCGCTGGGGCATGCCTGCACGCAGGCGCCGCAGCTGACACATTCTGACGCGAGGAACGATTCGTCTTGGCTCGCGGCCACCTTGGAGGCGAAGCCGCGGTTGTCGATGGTGAGGGCGAAGGTGCCCTGGATCTCCTGGCAGGCGCGCACGCAGCGCGAGCAGACGATGCACTTGGCAGGATCGAACAGGAAGTACGGGTTCGACTCGTCGACCGCGAGGTGCTGGTGGTCGGCGCCACCGCGGTACGGGTGGTCGGCGGGCAGGCCCTCGGCGAGGCCCACCTGGGCGAGCGTGGTGTGGAACTCGCTCCATCCACCCTCGATGTCGCTCGCCGGGTAGTCGGAGAGATAGAGCTCGACCACGCCACGGCGCAGCGACTCGAGCCGCTCACCGGTGGTGCGCACGACCATCCCGGGCTCGACCGGGGTGGTGCAGCTGGCCGGGTAGCCGCGGCGACCGTCGATCTCGACCAGGCACACCCGGCAGCTGCCGAAGCACTCGAGGGTGTCGGTGGCGCACAGCTTCGGCACCACGGCACCGGCGGTCGTCGCCGCGAGCAGCACCGAGCTGCCGCCGGCGACGGTGGTCTCGACCCCGTCGATCGTCAGCGTGACGGGCTCGCCGTCGCGTGGCGGGGTGCCGAGATCGATGCCCTCGCGCAGGGCGCGCAGTTCCGACCACATCTCAGTGCCCCTCCCCGTTCGGTGCTGTCGCACTCGCCTCGTCTCGTCGCTGGTCCCACAGCTGCAGCGCCGACCGCACCGGGTAGGGGGTCAGGCCGCCGAGCGCACACAGCGAGCCCGCCTCGAGCACCTCGCACAACTCGTCGAGCTGACGACGATTGCGGTCGGCCTGATGGCCCGAGGCGATCCGATCGATCAACTCGACCCCACGGGTCGAGCCGACCCGGCATGGGGTGCACTTGCCGCAGCTCTCGACTGCGCAGAACGACATCGCGAACCGAGCCTGGGCGATGAGGTCGACGGTGTCGTCGAAGACGACCACCCCGCCGTGGCCGAGCAGGCCTCCGGCGGCGCTGATCGCCTCGTAGTCGAGCACGGTGTCGAGCTGCGCGTCGGCGAAATAGGCGCCGAGCGGGCCACCGATCTGAACGGCTCCGACCGGCCGACCGCTGCGGGTGCCGCCGCCGTAGCCGTGGACGAGCTCGCGCAGGGTGATGCCGAACGGCACCTCGACCAGCTGCCCGCGGGCGATGTTGCCGGCGAGCTGCACGGGCAGCGTGCCCGCCGAGCGGCCGACACCGTGTGCTGCGTACGCGGCACCACCGTTGGCGAGGATCCAGGGCACCGAGGCCAGGGTGACGACGTTGTTCACCACCGTCGGCTTGCCGTACAGGCCTTCGAGCGCCGGCAGCGGTGGCTTGGGTCGCACCATGCCGCGCTTGCCCTCGATGCTCTCGAGCATCGAGGTCTCCTCACCGCAGATGTACGCGCCCGCACCGACGCGGATCTCGACGTCGAACGCCCGGCCCGATCCGGCGATGTCGGCACCGAGCCAACCGGCCGACCTGGCGCTGTCGATGGCTGCCTGCATGGTGGCGATGGCCTGCGGGTACTCCGAGCGGATGTAGACCACACCGTGGGTCGCACCCACCCCGACCGCAGCGATGGTCATGCCTTCGAGCAGGCAGAACGGGTCGCCCTCCATCACCATCCGGTCGGAGAACGTGCCCGAGTCGCCCTCGTCGGCGTTGGCGACCACGTACTTCGGCAGGGCCGGCGCACCCGCGACCGTCTGCCACTTGATGCCGGTCGGGAAGGCCGCGCCACCGCGGCCGCGCAGGCCCGACGCAGTGACCTGGGCGACGACGTGCTCGGGCCCCTCGGCGAGCGCCGTGCGCAGGCCGTCGTAGCCCCCGTGGGCGAGGTAGTCGGCGAGCGACCGTGGGTCGACCACACCGTGGCGGGCGAAGGTGAGCCGGGTCTGGCCGGCCAGCTCGGCGATCTCGTCGACCGGGCCGAGGGCGAGGGGATGGTCGCACGGGCCAGCGGTGAAGCCGGCCGAGAACAGGCTGTCGACGTCGTCGGGGCTCACCGGCCCGTAGGCGTGACGGCCCTGGTCGGTGGCGACCTCGACGAGCGGCTCGAGCCAGAACAACCCGCGTGATCCGTTGCGCACGACCTGCACGTCGATGCCCCGGGCGGCAGCGCCGGCGACGATCTGCTCGGCCACGTCGTCGGCCCCGAAGGCGAGGGCGATCGCGTCGCAGGGGACGAAGACGGTGATGCTCATGACGCGCTCCCGGCCGACGCGCCGCGCACCTCGGCGAGGCGCCGATCGACGGCAGCCGGGGTGAGCCGGCCGAGGGGGCGCTCGTCGAGCAGTGCAGCCGGGGACGCCGCGCACAGGCCCAGGCAGTAGGCGACCTCGGTGGTGAGCGCACCATCGGTGGTGGTCTCGCCGATTGGGCAGCCGAGCTGGGCCTCGAGATGGGCCCACACTGCGCTGCCGCCGGCGGCCTGGCAGCTCTCGGCCTGGCAGACCCGCAGCACGTGGCGTCCGACGGGCTCGGTGCGCAGGTCGTGGTAGAACGACAGCACGCCGTGGACCTCGGCGCGCGAGAGGCCGAGGGCCTTGGCGATGGGGCGGACGGTGGCCGGGGGGACCCAGCCGAGCCGGTGCTGGACGTCCTGGAGCACCACGAGCAGGCGGGTGGGGTCGTTGCCGTTCGCCTCGAGCGCGGCGGTGACGGCAGCGAGCTGATCAGCGGGCAGCGGCGGCGCCGTCTGCTCGGTGACCCGTCCTGTTCGGCCTGATCGCACGTGTGCCCCTTCCTTCGTCGCGCGGCGCCGTGGAGGGCGCCGACCACAGCGGCAAAGCGGAACGAGTGTACCGGCCAGACGAGCCGCGCTGGACATGTCCGGACGTGGCGATCCGCCCCGGTTGATGCTTCGAACGGTCGCCGGTAGCGTGGTTCCCCACGACAACGGTCGCTCGCCGAAGACCGCTGGTCCGTCCCACTCCGGTGGGCGGGTAATGCCCCCGGGCGCCAGCCGAGGTGGATGCTGCCGAGATGCGCCGGGACTTCCTCGTCGCTCCTCGCGGTGTTCGCTCATGCGAGCACCCCGAGTAGCAGCGAGAGGAGGTGTACATGGAAAACCCACGTGAGGAGAAAGTTGCGGTGGTGGCCGAGGTGGCCGAGCGGTTGCGTGCAGCCGATGCGGTCATCGTCACCGAGTACCGCGGCATGAAGGTCAGCCACCTCGCCGGCCTGCGTCGCCAACTGCGCGATGCCGGTGGCGAGTACAAGGTGTACAAGAACACCCTGGCCCGGCTCGGTGCCGTCGAAGCGGGCCTGCCCCAGCTCGAAGAGCTGCTGGTCGGCCCGACAGGCATCACCTTCATCCACGGCGACGTCGCCGCGGTGGCCAAGGCGTTGCGAGACGTATCGAAGACCAACCCGCTGCTCGTGCTCAAGGGGGGTGTTCTCAGCGGCAAGGTCATGTCGGCCGCCGACGTCGAGGCACTCGCCGATCTGCCGAGCCGCGAGGTCCTGCTCGCCCGCATGGCCGGTGCCCTGCAGGCGCCGCTGGTCAAGACCGCCGGTCTGTTGCAGGCCCTGCCCCGCAACTTCGCCTACGGCCTCAAGGCCCTTATCGACACCAAGCAAGCGGCCTGATCCGGCCCCTTCCCACCCAACGCATCCATCAGCAACACAGTTCAAGGAGAACGAATCATCATGGCTCTCAGCAAAGAAGAGATCCTCGACGCCATCGGCGCCCTCACCGTCATCGAGCTCAGCGAGCTCCTCACCGCCTTTGAAGAGAAGTTCGGCGTCACCGCCGCAGCTCCCGTCGCCGTGGCCGCCGTGGCCGCCGGCGGCGCCGCCGCCCCTGTCGAGGAGGAGAAGGACGAGTTCGACGTCATCCTCACCGATGCCGGCGCACAGAAGATCCAGGTCATCAAGGTGGTGCGCGAGCTCACCAGCCTGGGCCTGAAGGAGGCCAAGGACCTCGTCGACGGCGCCCCGAAGCCGGTGCTCGAGAAGGTCAACAAGGACGCCGCCGAGGCTGCCAAGGCCAAGCTCGTCGAGGCTGGTGCCGGCGTCGAGGTGAAGTGACCTCGAGCGTCGACCGACGCGTCATGTACGTCTGAGAACGGGCCCGGGGGTGCACCCCGGGCCCGTTCTCGCGTCTCGGGTCGGGGTGCCACTCGGCGGTCGGTTCAGCGTCGCTGCGCGCGACGGGTGACCTTGTCGACGCTCGACTCGTGGTCGGCGACGACCACGGCCTCCTCGACCGCTCGCAGCGGTGGGCAGGAGGCGACGCCGATCGACAACGACACGGCATGGCCGCGAACACCCGGATGGGCCTCCGCCTGGCGCCGTACCCGTGCGGCGAGCTCGGCACTGGCGGCCGTGCCGCCGACGACGAGGATGCCGAACTCGTCGCCGCCGAGGCGGGCGACGAGCGCACCGGGGGGCGCCGCGGCGCGCAGCACGTCGGCGGCGGCGCAGATCAAGTTGTCGCCGGCGTCGTGGCCGAGGCTGTCGTTCACGGCCTTGAGGCCGTCGACGTCGGCGATCAGCACCGTCACCGGGTGGCCTGCCGGGTCGGCGGCGTGCTCGATGGCGGCGCGGGCGGTCGCCTCGGTCCACGCCCGGCGGTTGGCGACCTCGGTGAGCGCGTCGGTCGTCGCTTGACCGATCGCGTGCTCGTAGGCGGCCGAGATGGTGACGGCCTGCTCGAGGTGCTCGGCCCGGTCGCGGGCCAACAGGGCGAGCAGCCCGACGGGTGTGCACGCCAGCAGCAGGACGAGCACGACGTTGTCGGTGGCGAGCACGGCGGCGAACCCGACGGGTGCCAACAGGGCGTCGATGGCGTAGGTCCACACCAGCGCGCGGGTGAGCGTCGAGGTGGGGATTCCGAGCGCCGCGCATCTCGTCATCGCCACGATCGAGTCGATCAGGAACTGGGCGACGAGAGCCACGAGCAGCCACGGCCACGACGACAGGCTGGCTGTCGCGCCGCTCGCGGCGAGGATGGCCACGGGTCCGAGGGTGTGCCACCCGGCGAGCGCCTCGGCCGCGAACTCGTGCCCGGAGAGGTTGGGCCTCTGGCTCAGCCAGGCGACGGTGGTACCGAGCAGCACGGCGAGCGGCACCAGCGGCAGGGGGAGGAGGAACAGCGCTGCCACGAGGACCGGCTGTGCGGCGATGGCGTCACCGCCGACGGACTCGAAGACCACACGCGAGGCTGCTGCATAGGCCAGGGCCACGAGCACCAGACGCGTGGCGATGTCGCCGCTGAACGAGCCCTCGAGCCACGCCAGGGCGACGGCGACCACGACGAAGCCGTACCCGAGCACCGTGGCGCTCACCCGGTCGCGCCGCAGGTCGCGGCCGCGATGCGCGCGCGCGTCGGCCATCGACCGGGCGTTCTCGATCGCTCGCATCGCGCTCGGTTCGACCGCTGTCGTCACCAAGGGGACTGTCCCGAGCGAGATGTCGGTTGCCGGGGTTCCGCGGCTCATCGGCGAGCTCGGTGAGGGGTCATCGACGTGGCCGGAAGTGGTTGCGGACGACCGTGTCGCCGTCGTCGTGGTTCGTCGGCTCGCCGACCACCGACACCGACGGTCCGGCGCCGTCGCGGGGAGGTGTCGCCGGGTCGCTGCACGCGCCGAGGCTGGTCGCTGCGACGAGCGCTGCGACGACGAGGGAGCGGCGGTGTGCGGTGCGTTTCATGGGTTCATCGAACGGGGCCGGACGAGCGTGTGCCCACCCGACCTGGGTCGGGTGGGCACACGGATCGTCGCAACGTCGGGCCGACAGGTCACTTGCGGGGCTTGAAGCTCCACTGGACGGAGCCGTTGCCCTTGTTCGCGCTGTTGGTCGTGCCGTTGTCCGATGCCGACTCAGCCACGATGATCGGCTTCGGCGGCGGTGTCTTGGCGGCAGCCGAGCCGGCGCCCACCATGGTGATCGCGGCGACGGCACCGACGAACGCGGCGAGGAACTTCTTCGGGCGAGGATTCACGGGTACTCCTGTACTTGTAGCGGATGTGGCCACGATCGTCCGGTCGGCGATGTGGCCACGCCGCTCCCGGCGGCCATCTTGAGCCAACCTGAACTCGAGTCAGCGACGTCCGGCGCGACGCTCGGCCTTGTCGACGAACGCACGCTGGTCGGCGGCCACGAGGGCATCCTCGACCGCATCGAACGGAGGGCACGAGGCGATGCCGATCGAGAGCGAGACCGTGCAGCCGTGCACACCGGGGTGGGCCAGTGCGGCGTGGCGAACGGCGAACACCAGCTCCTCGGCGGAGGTGGTGCTGCCCCCCAGCAAGATGCCGAACTCGTCGCCGCCGAGGCGGGCAACCAGGGCGTCGGCCGGTGCGGCACTGCGCAGCACATCGGCTGCAGCGCAGATCAGGTCGTCGCCGGCGTCGTGGCCGAGCAGGTCGTTGACCATCTTCAGCCCGTCGAGGTCGGCCACGAGCACCGCCACGGTCTTGCCATGCGGATCGGCTTCGAACTCGATCGCCGCGCGAGCGGTCGCCTCGCTCCAGGCGCGGCGGTTGGCGAGCTCGGTGAGGGCATCGCGTCGAGCAGCGTTCACCGCAGCGTCGAACGCCTCGCTGATGACAACGGCCTTCTCGAGGTGCTCGGTGCGGTCGCGGGCGAGCAGGGCGAGCAGGGCGATCGGGGTGGACGCCCACACTAGGGCGATCCACCAGCTGTCGGCGGCGAGCACGGCCGTCAGGCCGATCGGGGCGAGCAGCGCATCGACCGACCAGCTCCACGTCATCGGGCGCGGCAGCTCACCGAGCGGGATGCCGAGGGCCCTGCACCGCACGATGGCGACGAAGGCGTCGAGCGCGAACTGGGCGGCCAGGGCGAGCAGGTACACCTGCCAGTGCGACAGCGCGACCTCGGGCAGATCCGCAACGGTGAGCACGGTGACCGGCCCGAGGCAGTGCCAACCCGACGTCGACGTCACCAGTAGGTCGTGCAACCGGTTGCCGGTCCGATCCTCGCGACGGCTACTGAGCAGCAGCCCGGCCAGCACGACGCTCGGCACCAGCGCCACTGGCAACAGCAACAGCGCCGCGACCAGGATCGGTTGCGTGGCGACCGCGCTGCCGGCGGCCGACTCGAACACGACCTTCGATGCGAGGGCGTGCGCACCGCACGCAGCGAGGAAGGTGAGCAGCATGGTGGCTGTCGGCTGGGGCGCGATGAACCAGCCAAGCGCACAGATGGCCAGGTAGCCGCCACCGAGCAGCGTCGCGCTCCAGCGGTCGGCCCCACTCGGAGCGGTGCCTCGCGACCTGCCGTCGGCGACGGCGCGAACCCCGGCGATCGCCGACTCGAGGTCGTCGGGACGCGAGGCCGCCGCAGTCATCACCTCTGGTGATCGGCTGCGGCGGTCGTGCACTGAAGGAGAAGTTGGCCGACGTGACCGATGATCAGCGGGTGCGCCACGGATCGATCATCACGTCGTCGATCA
>JBBATY010000032.1:12726-36110 GCA_040398525.1 Ilumatobacteraceae bacterium
GACGTGACCGATGATCAGCGGGTGCGCCACGGATCGATCATCACGTCGTCGATCACCCAGCGGCTGTCCTTGCCCGAAGCGGTGGCGAAGGTGATGGTGATCTGCTGCTCGCCGTTCTCGCCACGGACGTTCGGCAGGGCGATCGGCGGAGAGACCTTCCATCCTTTGTCCGTCGAGGTCGCCCTCCACGATGTGGTGGCGGTGCCGAGCGCGCTCGTCGCGGTGACGGTGACGTCGAGGGCGGCGTTGCTCTTGCCGGGGTCCTTGTAGAAGAAGCGGAAGAACTCCTCGTTCACCATCACGCAGACCTCGGGGGTCGTCACTGTCGTGCCCGAGTCGATCTGCAGACCTTTGCTGTGCTTGTCGCCGTTCACCTTCCAGGGTGACTGGTCCGACACGATCTTCGCCTTCTTGGGCAGCTTCCAGTCCTTGTGCGAGCCCCGGCCCTTGCCGTCGGTCTCGAAGTCGGCTGCATCGACGAGGAAATAGTCGTTGTGGTCGCCGAACTGGGCGAACGGCTGCGACAACTCACGCTCCTCGCACAGCTTGCCGCCAGCAGCAGCATGTCCGGCGATGCCGATCGACGTGGCGGCGGTGAGCATCGCCGTGGCGAGAAGGAAGCGGATGGTGCGTTGCATGGTGCTCTCCGTGATGGTTCGGCGCGGCCGACGATCTGAGGGGGACAGTCGGGTGTCGCTGCTGTCAGGGCACGTCGGTCGGGTGTTCTTGAGCGTTGTCTGACCCGCCGGGCATCGGCCCAGGTCGGGCAACGGTCCTCGTGGTGGGTCGCCCACCTGCTGTGGTGGAGGGGTGCTGTCGTGGCGGGAGGGGCCCGGACGCGACACCGCCGCGGCGACCACCTGAGGTGATCAGCCGCGGCGGTGCCGCACTGAAGGATGACGTTCGGAAGGTGACCGATGGTCAGCGGGTGCGCCAGGGGTCGATCATCACGTCGTCGATCGCCCAGGTTGCCCGGGTCCCGATCGGGGTGAAGGTGATGTCGATCTCCTGACGGCCGTCCTCGCCACGCACGTTGGGGATGGCGATGGGCGGCGAGACCTTCCAGCCGGCCGACGACCCGTCGGCGGTCCACGAGCCCAACGCCTTGCCGAGGTCGCTGTCGGCCTCGACGTCGACCCGCAGCTGAGCGCCGCGGACGCCGGGCGAGCGGTAGAAGAACCGTACCGTCTCCTCGTCGACCATCACGCAGACGTCGAGGGTCTCCACCGATGCGCCGGCGGGGATCCGCATGCCACGGGTGTGCCTGCTGCCGTTCACCTTCCACGGGGACTGCTCGCCGGCGACGACCGTGGCACCGGGCTTGATGTCCCACTTGGAGAGCAGGTTGTCCTCGAAGGTGCCGCCGTTGACGAGGAAGTAGTTGTTGAGGTCGCCCCACTGCTTGAAGGCCTGGGTCATCACCCGGGTCTCGCACGGCTGGTCCCAGCCGGCGCTGGCCGAGGGGATGGCGGCCACGCTGCTGGCGGCGACGGCGGCGGCGGTGGTGATCAGGAGGCGCTTGACGGTGGTACGCACGATGCGGTGCCTTTCGTTGGCGGTGTCGAGGTGACCTGGTCGACCGTGCGCCGACGCAGGGCTGTGCGCCACGTGTCGTGCCAACCTTGAGAGGTTGTTGACCGAGCTCCCGCGAGACCTGATCCACCACGCCAGGTGGTGGTCGCTCGACCACTCTTTGTGTTGACAGTGGTGAAGCGGGGTGAGGTGTGGTCTTGACCTGGCCCGGACGCGGTACCGCCGCGGCGACCACCAGAGGTGATCTGCCGCGGCGGTGCCGCACCGGAGGATGAGTTGTCAGAAGAGGCAGCTGGTCAGCGGGTGCGCCACGGGTCGACCATCACGTCGTCGATGAACCAGGTCGCACGCCGGCCGATCGCCTCGAAGGTGATGTCGATCTCCTGGCGGCCGTCCTCGCCGCGCACGTTGGGGATCTGTATCGGCGGCGAGACCTGCCAGCCGCGGGCACTGCCGTTGAGCTGCATGAAGCCGAGTGCCTGGCCGACGTCGCTCGATGCCGTGATCTCGACCCGCAGATGGGCGCCGGTCACTCCCGGTGCCTTGTAGAAGAACCTGATCGAGTCCTCGCCCACCATGACGCAGATCTCGTGGGTCTCGGCGTCGGCGCCGGATGGCAGGCGGAGTGCGCCGCGATGGCTGGCGCCGTTCACCTTCCACGGTGACTGTTCATTGAGCACGATGCTTGCACCCTCGAGGTCCCACGAGGTCGAGCTCGGGTTCTCGAAGTCGCCGCCGGTCACCAGGAAGTAGTCGTTGGTGTCGCCCCACTGCGTGAAGGCCTGGGAGAGCACCCGAGTCTCGCAGGGCTGCTCCCAGTCGGCGCTGGCCGAGGGGATGGCGGCCACGCTGCTGGCGGCGACGGCGGCGGCGGTGGTGATCAGGAGGCGCTTGACGGTGGTGCGCATGATGCGGTGCCTTTCGTTGGCGGTGTCGGCGGTGACGTTGGGGACTGTGTGGATGGGTCGGCGGGATGCCACGTCGGGTGCAGATGTTGATGACCTTTTGTCGTCGATGGCATCGGGCCTGATCAACCGCGCCGAGTGGTGGTCGCTCCACCACCTGGCGTGGGATCGCCCAGGTTGCGGGTCAGCGGGTGCGCCAGGGGTCGATCATCACATCGTCGATCGCCCAGGTGGCCCGGGCGCCGGCAGGGGTGAAGGTGATGTCGATCTGCTGGCGGCCGTCCTCGCCGCGGACGTTGGGGATGGCGATGGGGGGCGAGACCTGCCAGCCGGCGACCGACCCGTCGGCGGTCCAGCTGCCCTTGGCCGAGCCCATGTCGCTGTCGGCGTCGATGTCGACGCGCAGCTGGGCGCCGCGGACACCGGGCGAGCGATAGAAGAACCGCATCACCTCTTCGTCGACCATCACGCAGATGTCGAGCGTGCGGGCCGAGCCGCCGAAGGGGATGCGCAAGCCCATGCGATCGTTCGCGCCGTTGACCTTCCAGGGCGACTGCTCGCCGAGACGGGGGAACGCGCCGGAGGACAGGTTCCAGGAGACCACGCTGAACGTCTCGAAGCTGCCGCCAGTGACGAGGAAGTAGTCGTTGGTGTCGCCCCACTGGCTGAACGCCTTCGACAACTTGCGTGCCTCGCACGGCTGCTCCCAGCTGGCACCGGCCGACGGAACGGCGGCGATGCTGCTGGCGGCAATGGCGGCGGTGGCGGCGATGAGGAGGCGCTTGGCGCCGGTGCGCATGATGGGCGGGCCTTTCGGTGGCGGTGTCGGCGGTGACGAGGGGGACCGTGTGGGTGTGTCGGGTGCGCCGCCAGGTCGGGCGCGAGCCTTGACGACGTGTTGACCCGGGCGGTGTCGGGCCTGGTTCACCACACCTCGTGGCGGTGGATCCACCACACGGTGTGAGATCGGCCGCCCGATCGAGGTGACGCCCGTGGTCGTCGGCGCATGGTCCAAACCCTTGACTTGCCCGGCGGCGTGGGCTTACCGTTTCGCCACCAGACGCGGCCCCTCGGGGTTGTTTCAGCGGTTGACGTTGCACCGGCCAGCCCGATAGGCTCGTCCGTTGCCGTGCGTCGCGTCTCGTCCCCATCCTCTTGGAGCTTGATGTCGCGCGCCCCCATGCCGACTGCCCCAGAGGAGTGACGCTGTGGCCTCACGTTCCACGTCCCGTGAACGCTATTCCTTCGCCAACTTGGTGGAGCCCCTCGAGCTGCCGGATCTGATCGCGGTCCAGCGCGACAGCTTCGAATGGTTCTTGAACGAGGGCCTCGCGGAAGCATTCCGCGACATCTCACCGATCAAGGACTTCAGCGAGGCGCTCCAGCTCGAGCTCGAGCTCGACGTCGACGACGAGGACCTGCGCCCGCCGCCGAAGTTCACGGTGGAGGAGTGCAAGGAGAAGGACATGACCTACTCCGCTCCGATCTTCGTCCGGGCGCGGTTCATGAACCGCAACACGGGTGAGATCAAGGAGCAGACGGTCTTCATGGGGGACTTCCCGATGATGACCGAGAA
The DNA here is from genome assembly GCA_040398525.1 of Ilumatobacteraceae bacterium. Taxonomy (GTDB): domain Bacteria; phylum Actinomycetota; class Acidimicrobiia; order Acidimicrobiales; family Ilumatobacteraceae; genus VFMC01. The sequence goes on from JBBATY010000032.1 coordinate 16,741, forward strand.
GGGCACCTTCATCATCAACGGCACCGAGCGTGTCGTCGTCAGCCAGCTCGTGCGCAGCCCCGGCGTCATCTTCGAAGCCGGCGAGCGGTACCGCCTGCGCAACCTGAGCAAGCACCAGCTCGTCAAGGGCACGATCCACCCCTACCGCGGTGAGTGGATGGAGTTCGACGTCGAGCACAAGCCCGGCAAGGACGTCACCGCCGGCACCCGCATCGCCCGCAAGCGGCGGATGAGCATCTTCGTGCTGCTGCGCGCCCTCGGCTACGACGAGGAGCACGCACCCGGCTTCCTCGACCGGTTCGTCAGCCACTTCGACTTCCTCGAGGGCCAGTGGGAGAAGGAGCGGTCGATCGCTCCCACCCAGAGCGAGGCCCTCATCGAGATCTACAAGCGCGCCCGGCCGGGTGAGCCGCCGACCGCCGAGTCGGCCCGCGCCTACTTCCGCAACGCCTTCTTCGAGAGCCGTCGCTACGACCTGTCGCGCGTCGGTCGCTACAAGCTCGACCGCAAGCTCGGCGCCGAGGTCGACAAGCTCGACGCACTGTTCGGCAAGGGCACCATCGAGATGGGCACCACCTTCCGCACCGACAACGACGACCCGTCGAAGATGCCGGCCCCCAGCGACGAGGTGCTGCGCCCGAACGAGGTCGTGGCCGCCATCAGCTACATGCTCCACCTGGTGAAGCAGGAGCCCGGCTACAGCCTCGACGACCAGGACCACTTCGCCAACCGCCGCATCCGCAGTGTGGGCGAACTGATCCAGAACCAGGTCCGCATCGGCCTCAGCCGCATGGAGCGCGTCGTGCGTGAGCGGATGACCACCCAGGACGTCGAGGCGATCACGCCCACGACGCTGGTGAACATCCGCCCCGTCGTGGCGGCCATCAAGGAGTTCTTCGGCACCAGCCAGCTCAGCCAGTTCATGGACCAGGTGAACCCGCTGTCGGGCCTCACCCACCGGCGCCGCCTGTCGGCGCTCGGGCCTGGCGGTCTGAGCCGCGAACGCGCCGGTTTCGAGGTGCGCGACGTGCACTTCAGCCACTACGGCCGGATGTGCCCGATCGAGACGCCCGAGGGCCCGAACATCGGCCTCATCGGTGCGCTCAGCACCTTCGCCCGGGTGAACGAGTTCGGCTTCATCGAGACGCCGTACCGCGTCGTGAAGAACGGCAAGGTCACCGACGAGATCCGCTACATGGCTGCCGACGAGGAAGAGAAGTACGTCGTCGCCCAGGCCAACACCCCGATCAAGAAGGACGGGACGTTCGAGACCGATCGCGTGCTCTGCCGGCGCAGCCCGCAGGCCGCGAGCCTCGAGGACCTCAAGCGCATGCTCGAGGCCGAGAGCTTCTTCGGTGCCACCACCGACATCGCCCTCGTCGAGGCCAAGGAAGTCCAGTTGATGGACGTCAGCCCGCGGCAGATCGTCTCGGTCGCCACGGCGCTCATCCCGTTCCTCGAGCACGACGACGCCAACCGCGCCCTGATGGGCGCCAACATGCAGCGCCAGGCCGTGCCGCTGCTGCGGGCCGAGGCCCCCTACATCGGCACCGGCATCGAGGACCGTGCTGCTCGTGACGCTGCCGACCTCATCCAGGCCACCGGCGACGGCGTGGTCACCGATGTGAGCGGTGAGTCGATCACCGTCCAGTACACCGGCCAGGGCAAGACCACCTACCGGTTGTCGAAGTTCCGCCGCTCGAACCAGGACACGTGCATCAACCACCGTGCCCGGGTGAAAGAGGGCGAGGAAGTCACCAAGGGCACCGTCCTCGCGGACGGCCCGTCGACCGACATGGGCGAGCTCGCCCTCGGCAAGAACCTGCTCGTGGCCCTGATGCCATGGGAGGGCTACAACTTCGAGGACGCGATCATCCTGTCCGAGCGCCTCGTGCGCGACGACGTGCTGACCTCGATCCACATCCACGAGCACGAGGTCGACGCACGCGACACCAAGCTCGGGCCCGAAGAGATCACGCGCGACATCCCCAACCTGTCCGACGACATCCTGAAAGACCTCGACGACCGGGGCATCATCCGCATCGGCGCCGAGGTCGGCCCCGGCGACGTGCTGGTCGGCAAGGTCACCCCGAAGGGCGAGACCGAGCTCACCCCTGAGGAGCGCCTGCTCCGCGCGATCTTCGGCGAGAAGGCCCGCGAGGTCCGCGACACCAGCCTCAAGGTGCCCCACGGCGAGAGCGGCAAGGTCATCGACGTCAAGGTGTTCAACCGCGACGACGGCGACGAGCTGCCGCCCGGCGTGAACCAGCTGGTGCGGGTGTACGTCGCCCAGAAGCGCAAGATCTCCGTCGGCGACAAGCTCGCCGGCCGCCACGGCAACAAGGGTGTCATCTCCAAGGTGCTGCCGGTCGAGGACATGCCGTACCTCGCCGACGGCACCCCGGTCGACATCATCTTGAACCCGCTCGGTGTGCCGTCACGTATGAACGTCGGCCAGGTGCTCGAAGCCCACCTCGGCTATGCCGCTCGGTGGGGCTGGCACGACCCGAAGAACAACAAGCGCATCGGCGCCGCGCCCATCCGCGGCACCGAGACCAAGACCCGGGCGAACACCACGCCGGCGATCCACATCGCCACGCCGGTGTTCGACGGAGCGCACTGGGACGAAGTCGAGGTCGCAGGCAAGCACCTGACGATCCAGCAGATCCTCGAAAACCTGAACCCGGAGTCGGTCGACGGCGACCGTCTGATCCGCCCCAACGGTAAGACGACGCTCTACAACGGCCGCACCGGCGAGGTCTACGACAACCCGGTGACCGTCGGCTTCATGTACATCCTGAAGCTGGCCCACCTCGTCGACGACAAGATCCACGCCCGCTCCACCGGCCCGTACAGCATGATCACCCAGCAGCCGCTGGGCGGTAAGGCACAGTTCGGTGGCCAGCGCTTCGGCGAGATGGAGGTGTGGGCCCTCGAGGCCTACGGCGCGGCGTACTGCTTGCAGGAGCTGCTCACCATCAAGTCCGACGATGTGCTCGGTCGCGTGAAGGTGTACGAGTCGATCGTGAAGGGCGAGAACGTTCCCGAGCCGGGCATCCCCGAGAGCTTCAAGGTGCTCATGAAGGAGATGCAGGCCCTGTGCCTCAATGTCGAGGTGCTCCAGGCCGACGGCACCGAGATCGAGATGCGCGAGATCGACGAGGACGTGTTCCGCGCCGCCGAGGAGCTCGGCATCGACATCAGCCGCCCCGAGCGCGGCACCGACGAAGACGACCGTGAACGCGCCGCTCGCCGCGAGCGCGCGTTCTGACCCCCACTACGACGACGACAAAGGACACCCGAGATGCTCGACGTCAACATGTTCGACCAGTTGAAGATCGGTCTGGCCACGGCCGACCAGATCCGCATGTGGTCGCACGGCGAGGTGAAGAAGCCCGAGACGATCAACTACCGCACACTGCGCCCTGAGAAGGACGGACTGTTCTGCGAGAAGATCTTCGGGCCGACCCGCGACTGGGAGTGCTACTGCGGCAAGTACAAGCGCGTGCGCTTCAAGGGCATCGTCTGCGAACGCTGCGGTGTCGAAGTGACGCGCTCGAAGGTGCGCCGCGAGCGGATGGGCCACATCGAGCTCAGCGCCCCCGTGGTCCACATCTGGTACCTGCGCGGCACCCGTAGCTGGTTGGCCTACCTGCTCGCCGGCATCGAGCCGAAGGAAGAGCTCAAGGCCAAGCAGCTCGAGAAGGTCATCTACTTCGCGGCCAACCTGGTCACGTGGGTCGACGAGGCCGGTCGTGACGCCAACTTGCCGTCGCTCGAGGCCGAGTACCTCGAAGAGCGCGACGCGGTCAAGAAGGAGATGGACCTCGAGATCGACCGTCGCTACAAAGAGCTCGAGGACGAGGCGACGCGCACCGAGGCAGAGGGTGCCGATGCGCGCAAGCTGCGCAACGTCGCCGAAAAAGAGGTGCAGTCCATCCGCGAGCGCTACGAGGCCGAGACGGAGCTGCTGCAGCGCACGTGGGACGAGTTCCGCAAGCTGCACGGCCGGATGATCATCGAAGACGAGCTGCTGTGGCGCGAGCTGCGCGACCGCTACGGCGACTACTTCGAGGGTGGCACCGGCGCCGACTCGATCAAGGCCCTCATCGACCGCATCGACTTCGACGAGGAAGAGCGCAAGCTCCGCGATGCGATCGACACCTCCACGAGCGGCCGCAAGCCGCTCAGCGCGCAGCGCCGTCAGAAGGCCATCAAGCGTCTGAAGATCGTCGCCTCGTTCAACAAGCGCGACGACCACGGCCGACGGGTCAACGACCCCAAGGCGATGATCCTCGACGTGGTGCCGGTGATCCCGCCCGAACTGCGCCCGATGGTGCAGCTCGACGGCGGCCGCTTCGCCACCTCCGACCTGAACGACCTCTATCGCCGGGTCATCAACCGCAACAACCGTCTGAAGCGCCTGCTCGACCTCGGTGCCCCCGAGATCATCGTCAACAACGAAAAGCGCATGCTGCAGGAGGCCGTCGACGCGCTGTTCGACAACGGCCGTCGTGGTCGGCCGGTCACCGGGCCGGGCAACCGTCCGCTCAAGTCGCTGTCCGACATGCTGAAGGGTAAGCAGGGCCGCTTCCGCCAGAACCTGCTCGGTAAGCGCGTCGACTACTCGGGCCGTTCGGTCATCGTGGCCGGCCCGACGCTGAAGCTGCACCAGTGCGGTCTCCCGAAGCTGATGGCGCTCGAGCTGTTCAAGCCGTTCGTGATGAAGCGCCTCGTCGACCTCGAGCTGGCGCAGAACATCAAGAGCGCGAAGCGCATGGTCGAGCGCCGTCGCCCGCAGGTGTGGGACGTCCTCGAGGACGTCATCAAGGAGCACCCGGTGCTGCTCAACCGTGCACCGACGCTCCACCGCCTCGGCATCCAGGCCTTCGAGCCGGTGCTCGTCGAGGGCAAGGCCCTCCAGATCCACCCGCTCGTCTGCACGGCGTTCAACGCCGACTTCGACGGCGACCAGATGGCCATCCACGTGCCGCTCAGCGCCGAGGCGCAGGCCGAGGCGCGGGTGCTGATGCTGAGCGCCAACAACATCTTGTCGCCCGCCTCGGGCCGCCCGATCGTGACTCCGAGCCAGGACCTGATCATCGGTGGGTACTACCTCACCGAGCAGGTCGACGGCTCCAAGGGTGAGGGTCGCGTCTTCCGCCACACGTGGGAGGTCGTGCGCGCGCTCGACGAAGGCTCGCTCAAGCTGCACGCCACGATCACGATGCGTCGCCCGCTCGCCGAGGGCGGTGTCGATACCTTCTCGACGACTGCCGGCCGGGTGCTGTTCGAAGAGGCCCTGCCGCGCGACTACACCGCACGCTTCGGGCACATCGACATGCTCGTGAAGAAGAAGGAGATGGGCGTCATCGTCGAGCGCCTCTCCGACAACTACATGAAGTCCGAGGTCGCCACCGCCCTCGATGCCATCAAGAACATCTGCTACCGCTACGCGTCGCAGAGCGGCCTCACCGTGTCGATCGACGACGTCAAGACCCCGAAGGTCAAGAAAGAGATCCTCGACAAGCACGAGGCTCAGGCCGACAAGGTCGAGAACCAGTTCAAGCGCGGCATCATCACCGACGGCGAGCGCCGCCAGCAGGAGGTCCGCATCTGGACCGACGCCACGGCCGAGGTGCAGCGGGCGATGGAGGCCGAGTTCAAGGCCCAGCGCTTCAACCCGATCGACATGATGGTCGGCTCGGGTGCCCGCGGCAACATGACCCAGATGCGTCAGATCGCAGGCATGCGCGGCCTGGTGGCCAACCCTCGTGGTGACATGATCCCGCGTCCGATCAAGAAGAACTTCCGCGAGGGCCTCGAGACCCTCGAGTACTTCATCGCCACCCCGGGTGCACGAAAGGGCTTGGTCGACACCGCGCTGCGTACTGCCGACTCGGGCTACCTGACCCGTCGACTCGTCGACGTCGCCCAGGAACTGATCATCCGCGAGGTCGACTGCGGCACCACGCTCGGTGTGTGGGTCGAGAACATCGGTGCCGACACCGCCAACAAGCGCGCCTACCTCGAGACGAAGCTGTTCGGCCGGGCACTGCTCCAGGACGTCACGTTGTCCGACGGCAGCGTGCTCACCCGGAACACCGTCGTCGGCGATCCGGAGATGGACGCGCTGCGCGACGATCCGGCCATCACCCGCCTGCGGGTGCGCTCGGTGCTCACCTGCGACGCCGAGCTCGGCGTGTGCGCGCTCTGCTACGGACGTTCGCTGGCCACCGGCAAGGGGATCGAGCTCGGCGAAGCCGTGGGCGTCATCGCTGCCCAGTCGATCGGCGAGCCTGGAACCCAGCTGACGATGCGGACCTTCCACACCGGTGGTGTTGCTGGTAAGGACATCGCCGGTGGTCTGCCCCGCGTGGTCGAGCTGTTCGAGGCCCGCACCCCGAAGGGTGCGGCGCGTCTGGCCAAGGCCTCCGGTGTGGTGCGCATCGGCGAGGACGAGGGCAAGGGCATCCCGGTCACCATCGTCGACGACCAGGGCGACGAGCACGCCATCTTGCTGCCCTCGGGGAGCCGGCCGATCGTGTCCGACGGCCAGGAGATGAAGGCCGGCGACCCTGTCACCGATGGTCCGTACGACCCGAAGGAGCTGCTCGAGATCAAGGGCATCCGCGAGACGCAGCTGTACCTCGTCGAAGAGGTGCAGAAGGTGTACCGCGACCAGGGCGTGTCGATCCACGACAAGCACATCGAGCTGATCGTGCGGCAGATGACCCGCCGCATCGGTGTGCAGGAGCCGGGCGACACCGGGTTCCTGCCCGGCGAGCGCGCCGATGCCAAGAGCTTCCGCGACACCAACCGGCGGATGGTCGAGCAGGGCCAGAAGCCGGCCGAGGGTCGTCCCGAGATCATGGGCATCACCAAGGCCTCGCTGGCCACCGAGAGCTGGCTCTCGGCAGCGTCGTTCCAGGAGACCACCCGTGTGCTCACCGAGGCCGCCATCGATGGACGCTCCGACAGCCTGCTCGGGCTGAAGGAGAACATCATCATCGGCAAGCTGATCCCGGCAGGCACCGGTATGCCGCGGTACCGGCAGTTCGACGTGGATGCGCCGGACTACCAGCCGATGACCACGTACTCGAGCGACTTCGACGACGATCCGGCCGCCTGGCTGTCGAACATGCACGGCACGTACTCGAGCGACGTTCCCGCCGTCGAGGGCTGACCGGTCGCACGGCGGCAGCCGTCCACAGACGTGTCGATGAGCACCCAGGCATCAGCCGGGGTGCTCATCGTCGCGTGCTAGCGTTCCGCCTCGATCCGGGTACGGGCCCGGAGCTGGGGAAAGAGGGATCTGACATGGGGCTGATGGACTCGATCAAGGGCCTGTTCAAGAAGAACAAGTCGACGGTGAAGACCGGCATCGACACCGCTGCGAGCGCGGTCGCGGCCAAGACGCCCGATCAGGTCGATGGTGCCGTGAAGCAGGCTGCCGAGGCTGCGAAGGACGCGGTCGACAACGTCGAGTGACCTCGGCCCGAGACAGGTTGCTGCCACGGAGCGCGAGGCTCTAGCATTACAGGGTCCTGTGCGCGGGTTGTTCGCGCACTTCAGGTCTGTCGTAGCGAAAGGCGCCGCGTGCCCACGATTCAGCAACTGGTCCGTCAGGGTCGGTCCACGAAGTTCTCCAAGACCAAGACGCCTGCCCTGAAGGGCTCGCCGCAGCGTCGCGGCGTGTGCACCCGCGTGTACACCAACACCCCGAAGAAGCCGAACTCGGCGTTGCGCAAGGTGGCGCGCGTGCGTCTGTCGAGCGGTGTCGAGATCACTGCCTACATCCCTGGTGAGGGCCACAACCTGCAGGAGCACTCGATCGTGCTCGTGCGTGGCGGCCGAGTCCGCGACCTGCCGGGTGTGCGCTACAAGATCATCCGCGGCGCACTCGATGCTGCCGGCGTGAAGAACCGCAAGCAGGCGCGCAGCCGCTACGGCGCCAAGAAGGCCAAGTAAGGAACACGTGACCAACCATGCCTCGTAAGGGACCCGCCCAGCGCCGCGAGCTCACCCCCGATCCGGTCTACCGGTCGCTGCTCGTCACTCAGTTGATCAACAAGGTGATGCTGCACGGCAAGCGCACCGTTGCCGAAAAGATCGTCTACGACGCGATGAAGATGATCGAAGAGAAGACCGGCTCCGAGCCGCTGTCGACGGTGAAGCGTGCGATCGACAACGTCAAGCCGCCGCTCGAGGTGCGTAGCCGCCGCGTCGGCGGTGCCACGTACCAGGTTCCGGTCGAGGTTCGCCCGCGTCGGGCGAACACGCTCGCCATCCGTTGGCTCGTCGACTTCAGCCGCAAGCGCCGTGAGAAGACCATGGCCCAGTGCCTCGCGAACGAGCTGATGGACGCCGCCAACGGCTTGGGCGCCTCGATCAAGCGTCGCGACGACATGCAGAAGATGGCCGAGAGCAACAAGGCGTTCGCCCACTACCGCTGGTGATCGCCCGGCCGGCGGGAACTTGGCCGGCCCCATCGACGTCGAACGGGGTATGCCCCGCCGTGCCCCGATCCTCGCCACCCTCGCCTGCTCGGCGGTGGTCCTTGCTGGCTGCTTCGCCGACGACCCCGACGCTGCACCTCGGACGCCGACGACCCGGGGCGGCACTGCCGACTCGCTGCCCGTTCCGGACGGCCTGCCGACCGGAGGGTTCGGCGAGTCGCGGCTCACGTTCTTCAGCGACTGCCCCGACCTGCTCGGCTATCTGCAGGCCAAGGCGCTCCAACGGGTGACTGCGTGGGGCCTGGGCGGCGGGCCTGTGTGGGGGCCGTTCCCGAGGCCGATGGATGACATGGCGGGCGCCGTGCCCCAGACGACCGCCGCCGGCTCGAATGGTGGGGAGTCGGCGGCGCCCCCCACGATGGTGGAAGGTGTCGACTACTCCGGCACCAACACCCAGGAGGTCGGGGTCGACGAGGGCGACGTCGTCGAGACCAACGGCACGCACGTGTTCGCAGCGAGCCAGGACGGGGTGCGCATCGTGGAGGTCGCGGCCGCCCGGGTAGTGGCCACGCTCCCGGTGGTTGCCGGCAGCCACGAGTTGCTCCTCGACGGCGACCGGCTGGTCGTGGTGACCCGGCCGATGAACCAGTGGCAGGAGACGGTCGTCTCGGTGTTCGATGTCGGCGATCCGGCTGCTCCGAAGGTGCTCGGCCGCCATCATCTGGAGGGCTCGCTGACCGCCTCTCGGTCGGCCGATGGCATCGTCCGCGTGGTGCTGACCTCCGAGCTGGCCACGCGGCTGCAGTTCGTCACCCCCAACCAGTTCGGCCTCGACGAGAAGCGGGCCCTCGCCGAGAACCAGCGGATCATCCGCGAGTCGACCATCGACCAGTGGATGCCTCGTGCGTTCCGCGAGGGCACCGACGGCGTCTACGGCGACATCGACGTCGCGCTCGACTGCTCGACGGTGGCAGCGCCGCGCGACTTCGCCGGCCTCGGCATCACCTGGATCGCCTCGATCGATCTCGACAGCGAAGGCGGCGACGCACTGGTGGCCGGCGCAGGCGTGGTGTCGCAGGGTGGCACGGTGTATGCCACGGCGGACCGGCTGTACCTGGCCACCACGACCTGGCCGGAGCAGATCGTCCCGGCAGGGTCGACGCCCGAGGTGGCGCCCGTGGCGGTCGACACCTCGACGCTCGTGATCCACCGCTTCACGCTCACCGACGACGGCGGCGCCCGCTACGACGCGTCGGGCACCCTGACCGGCCGGCTGCTCAACCAGTTCGCGATGAGCGAGCACGAGGGCGACCTGCGCGTGGCGACCACGGTCGAGTCGTGGAGCGGCACACGCCCGAGCGAGTCGTTCGTCCACGTGCTGCGGCCCGAGGGCACCACGCTCGTGCCGATCGGGTCGGTGGGTGGGTTGGGCCTCACCGAGCAGATCTACGCCGTGCGCTTCATCGGCACCCAGGCCTACGTCGTCACCTTCCGGCAGGTCGACCCGCTGTACGTGATCGATCTCGCCGACCCGACCGCGCCGCGGCTCGCCGGTGAGCTGAAGATCCCTGGCTACTCGGCCTACCTGCACCCCGTGGGCGAGGGGTTGTTGCTCGGTGTGGGCCAGGACGCCACAGCCGACGGAGTGACGCTCGGCACCCAGTTGAGCCTGTTCGACGTGCGCGACCCGGCCAACCCGGTGCGGCTCTCGACGCTCATGATCGGTGGCTCGAGCGAGGCGGAGTGGGACCACCGGGCCTTCCTCTACTGGCCCGCCGACGGCACCATCGTGATCCCGGTCTCGCCGACGTGGGGGCCGTGCCCGGTCGGGATCGTCTGCGCAGCCGACGGGATTGCCAGCCCGGTCGGCGCCGGCCCGGTCGGTGCCGTGGTGGTCGCCCAGTTGCAGGGCACCTCGTTGGTGGCCAAGGGGACGATCCAGCACAGCGCGGACGCGAGCCCGTGCTGGGCCCCGCTGCAGCGCTCGATGGTCATCGGCGACGAGCTGGCCACCGTCGGGCTCGACCAGGTGCAGTTCACCGACCGGGACACGCTCGTCGTGCGCGGCGCGGCGCGCTGGTCGCCAGCGGACCAGTACGGCTGCTATTACTACGGCATCGGCTGACCGGCGCCGCGGGCCGTCACGACGACGCGACGGCCGCCATCCGCGCCTGCTCGGCGCGAACGTGCGGAGGTTCGTAGCCGACGGCCCGCAGCCCGTACTTCACGAGGGGGCCCATCGTCACCCAGAAGGCCACCGTGCCACCACCGATGGCCCCACCGAGCAGGGTGCCGATCACCACCGGCATGCCATCGCTCACCCAGCGGGCCGGCACCACCGGCAGACCTCGGGCCATCAGCCCGAGCATCACTACTTCTGTGGGGCCCGGACCGAGCTCGCTCGCCACCCCGAGGGTGATCGCCGCAGCGACGATCAGCAGGCCACCGATGAACATCGGCACCCGGGCGAGTAGCGCCGTCGGCTCGGGGAGCGTGTCGAGTGCCAGGTTCACGAGCAGGCCGATGATGATCGTGCCCGGGACACACGCCGGCCCGAGCAGGCCGCCGAGCAGTCGGCCGATTGCGAAGCAGGTGACGGAGCAGACGATGAACGAGATGCCGATGCTCCAGCCCGTCGTGTCGGCCACGCCGGTGGAGAGCACGTCGAACGGCGAGACGCCGAGGTCGGCGCGCAGCATGAGGGGGACGCCGATGCTGACGAGCAGCCACGAGGTCGCCAGACGACGGAGGCGGACCGACAAGGTCACGGGGAGCGGTGGGGTCGAGATGGTCCGACCGTACCGGTCGTCGCCAGCGATGGACGACATCGCCAGCCGTCGTGCCTGATCGGGCCCGTCGGGGACGATCAACGGTGGCGACCAAGGCCTGTCCCCGCTGGGCAGGTGACGAGGCTCGTCCGCTCGACACGACCCAGATGAACCTTCGACACATCCGATGGATGCCGGTGGCCGTCGCCGCCGGCGCGATCTACCTGCTCTGGCGCGCCCTCACGACGTTGGACGGTGTGCCGCGCTGGCTGGCCTGGCCGGCACTGACGATCGAGATCGTCGGCTGGGTGGGCCTGGTGGTCTGGCTCGTCGTGCTCCGTCGGGGTGGGGCCGACCTGGTGGAGGCCGATCAGCGAGCCACACTCTTGCGCGCTGATGTCTTCGTGCGTCTCGACGCCCATCCCCTCTCGCATCTCCTCGCCACGCTGGCGGGTGTGCGCACGGTGCGGGGGGTGGAGTCGACGTCGCTGCTCGTGACGCGCCATCGCCCCGATGTGCTGGCGGTGGCGGCCGAGCACGGCCTCGCCGTGTTCGAGGTCGACCAGATGTTCGACGCGGCAGGTCTCACCGCAGCGTTGGCCGGTGGGAGCGCGCCCTGGATGATGGTGCTCGACGCCGGCGATGTGCCGCGGCCCGACGTGCTCAGTGCGCTTGCACCTCGAGTCGACGACCCGTATGTGGCCGCCGTGGTGGGTCGGGTCGGCCATCGTTCGGTCGAATCGGTCGAGCACGATCAGCGTGGCCGCCACGAGCGTCGCTTCGAGCGCGAACTGCTCGGGCCGGCCACCTCGCCCGCTGCGCTCATCGGTGGCTCCGGCACGGTGATGCGTCGGTGGGCGGTCGCCCGTGTGGGCATCCCGACCGGGTCGCGCCGCGGTGTCGAGATGCGGCTGTCGGCTCGGCTGCGGGCGGCTGGGCTCGCCGTCATCGCCCCACCCGATCATGTGGTGGTGCGCGAGCGCGGGGCGGCGAGCGCCGTCGAGGTGCGGGCGACGCGTCGTCGTGAGACGGCTGGTGCGCTCGAGCTGCTGCGCAGCACCGACGGCCCGCTGCTGTCGATGCGTATGCGGCTCGCCGACCGCCTGGCACTTGCCGCGGGGCTGGTGCGCCCGCTCAGCGGGCTGCGTCGGGCAGTGTTCCTGGCGGTGCTGATGCTGTCGATGGTGAGCGGCCGCCTGCCCCTCTCTACACGCTGGTGGGAGCTCGCCGTCGTGTGGCTCCCGGCGGCTGCCTCGGCCCAGCTGGCACTGCGCCAGCTGGTCGGTGGTCGGCTGGCGTTCGGCGAACAGGCCCGCTGGTCGTTCGCAACCGTCGGCGCAGCGCTGGCGGCGCTGGGCGGCCCCGGTCGCCAGCCGATCGGCGCAGAGCTGTCGATGGTGACGGGTTGGCGTGCCCGCATGACGGCCGATCGGACGATGACCGCCACGATGGTCGGCCTCGCCGTCACGATGGCAGCCGTCATGGCCTCGGACCGTCGGGGTGGCCCGCTGCCCACCATGGAGCCTGTCGACCGGGCCCTGCAGATCGGGGTCGCGCTGTGGTCGATCGTGTTGGTGCTCGCAGTGCTGCGTTGCCTGCCCGGTTCGCAGACTGCTCGTCGCTCGGCCCGGGTCCGCATCGCCGAGCCGGGTCGAGTGGGCGACTACCAGGCCACGATCTGCGATCTCACGCCCTTCGGCGCAGGCGCAGTGATCGAAGGGACCGACCTGAGCGAGCCGATCATGGCGGGCGAGCACGTGCGGGTGTCGTTCGCCGTCCCGACTCGTCGCGGCCGCCGAACACTGGTCACTGCGAGCGCCGTGGTTCGCACTGCCCGCCGGACCCCGCTCGGATACGTGTGCGGCCTCGAGTTCGCCGACCTCGACTTCGCCTCGTCGGACGCGCTCTACGAGTACTGCGAGGTGGTGTCGCCGGAAGGCACCGACCTGGTCGAGCCGACGACGGCGGACGTGCTCGCCGTGCCCGGGCCGCGGCGTCTGCTGGTGCGCACCGCAGCGATCGCCGCCCTGCTCGCGGCGGTCGCGGCCACCGCCCCGAGCGTGGTCGATGCGGCGTCCCCTGCGGGCGCTCCGGCAGTGGTCGCAGCGACGGACCGGATGGTGCCTGCTGCGGTCTGCCTGCTGGCGGTCGCCGCGCTCGTGAGCGTGGTGTGGGCGATGCTCCGGCCCAGCGTGCGGGACCGACCACCGGGCCGGTAGCATTGCCAACCGTGCTCGCTGCCGCTTTCGGCGCGCCCGCACCCCTCGTCAGCCCTGCCCAGGGCTGATATCGCCCCCGACGCAGCAGAGGAACGAAACACCATCATGGCCAAGCGCGAATTCCCCCTCGAGCGCACCCGCAACATCGGCATCATGGCCCACATCGATGCCGGCAAGACCACGACGACCGAGCGCATCCTCTACTACACGGGCAAGAGCTACAAGATCGGTGAGGTGCACGACGGTGCAGCCACCATGGACCACATGGCCCAGGAGCAGGAGCGTGGCATCACCATCACCTCGGCTGCCACCACCTGCATCTGGAACAACCACCGCATCAACATCATCGACACGCCCGGCCACGTCGACTTCACCATCGAAGTCGAGCGCTCGCTCCGCGTGCTCGACGGTGCGGTGACGGTGTTCGACTCGGTGGCCGGCGTCGAGCCGCAGACCGAGACGGTGTGGCGCCAGGCCAACAAGTACCGCGTGCCCCGCATGTGCTTCGTCAACAAGATGGACCGTATCGGTGCCGACTTCTACCGCACCGTCGAGATGGTGAAGAGCCGTCTGCAGGCCACCCCGGCCATCCTCCACCTGCCCGTGGGCGCCGGTGGCGCCGAGAGCAACAAGCCCTTCGCCGGTCTGATCGACCTGGTGAAGATGAAGGCGCTCATCTGGCGCGACGAGGAGCTCGGCGCCAAGTGGGACGAGATCGACATCCCGGCCGACATGAAGGACCAGGCCGACGAGTACCGCGAGTTGCTGCTCGAGACCATCGCCACGAGCGACGACGAGCTGATGGAGAAGTACCTCGGCGGCGAGGAGCTCACCGAGGCCGAGGTCAAGCGGGCCATCCGTAAAGGCACCCTGGCGTTCGACTTCGTGCCCATCCTCTGCGGCTCGGCGTTCAAGAACAAGGGCGTCCAGCCGATGCTCGACGCGGTCGTCGACTTCCTGCCCAGCCCGCTCGACATCCCGGCGGCCGAGGGCGTGCGCCCCAACCACGAGGACGAGGTGGTGGTCCGCAAGGCCTCCGAGACCGAGCCGTTCGCCGCGCTGGCGTTCAAGATCGTGGCCGACCCGTTCGGCAAGCTCACCTACTTCCGGGTGTACTCGGGCCAGATCAGCAAGGGCGACGAGGTCTACAACTCGACCAAGGAGCGCAAGGAGCGTCTCGGCCGGATCCTGTTGATGCACGCCAACCAGCGTGAAGACCTCGACGTCGCCATGGCCGGCGACATCGTGGCCGGCCTCGGCTTCAAGGAGACCACCACGGGCGACACGCTGTGCGACCGCAACAACCCGGTCATCCTCGAGCGGATGATCTTCCCCGAGCCGGTCATCCACGTGGCCATCGAGCCCAAGACCAAGGACGACTCCGACAAGCTCGGCAAGGCGCTCAAGTCGCTGTCGGACGAGGACCCGACCTTCCGGGTGCGCACCGACGAAGAGACCGGCCAGACCGTCATCTCCGGCATGGGCGAGCTCCACCTCGAGATCCTCGTCGACCGCATGATGCGCGAGTTCAACGTGGTCGCCACCGTCGGCAAGCCGCAGGTGGCCTATCGCGAGACCATCACCAAGAGCGTCGACAACGTCGAGTACCGCCACATCAAGCAGACCGGTGGTTCGGGTCAGTTCGCCGTCGTGAAGATCTCGCTCGAGCCGAACCCGGGCAAGGGCTACGAGTTCGTCGACAAGATCAGCGGTGGCCGCATCCCGCGTGAGTACATCCAGCCCGCCAACCAGGGCATGCAGAGCGCGCTCGAGTCGGGCGTGCTCGCCGGCTACCCCACGGTCGACGTGAAGGCCATCCTCACCGACGGCCAGTACCACGATGTCGACTCGTCGGAAATGGCGTTCAAGATCGCCGGCCAGATGGCGTTCAAGAAGGCGGCCGAACTGGCCAAGCCGGTCATCCTCGAGCCGATCATGGCCGTCGAGGTCGTCACCCCCGAGGACTACATGGGCGACGTGATGGGCGACCTGTCGAGCCGCCGCGGCCGTATCGAGGGCATGGAGGCGCAGGGCACCAACCAGGTGGTGCGGGCCCAGGTGCCGCTGTCGGAGATGTTCGGCTACTCGACCGACCTGCGGTCGCGCACCCAGGGCCGGGCCACCTACACCATGCAGTTCGCGATGTACCAGGAAGTTCCGGGCAACATCTCGGCCGACATCGTCAAGCGGGTCCGCGGCGAATAGTCGCAACCATCCCGAGACACTCCACACACCCGGCTCCGACGAGCCGGGTGTGTCGCGTCCGGGCCCGTGCGATCGCCCGGGCGGCGCCCCGGTGCGCCGGGTACCATCCGGTCACGCAGGTCGACGAGGGAGTCGAAGATGAGTCGAGAGCAACTCGTGGCGATGGCCGAGCGGACGATCCGCCACGTGCAGGCCGGCACGGTGCCTCTCGACGACGGCGTGATGCGTGTGCCTGCTGCGAACTACCACGACCCGGCGCGCTGGCAGCTCGAGATGGACCGCATCTTCCGCCGCCTGCCGCTGGTGCTCGGCTTCAGCTGCGAGCTGCGCGAGCCACACTCGTACCGGGCGCTCGACGCGATGGGTGTGCCCGTGCTGCTCGTGCGTGGTGGTGACGGCGTGTTGCGTTCGTTCGTCAACATGTGCAGCCACCGCGGGGCGCAGGTGGTCGACGAGGGAGTCGGGTCGGCCCGGCGCTTCAGCTGCCCCTACCACGCCTGGACGTACGACTCGACCGGCGATCTCGTCGGCATCCTCGACAAGGCCAACTTCGGCGAGGTCGACATGAGCTGCCTCGGCCTCACCCAGCTACCCGTCGCCGAGCGTGCCGGCATCGTGTTCGGTGCGATCACACCGAGCGCCGACCTCGATCTCGACTCGTTCCTGTGCGGGTACGACGAGCTGCTCGAGCACCTCGGTCTGGCCGACTGCACGCTGGTGGGCCGCCAGAGCGTGGGTGGGCCGAACTGGAAGGTGGCCTACGACGGCTACCTCGACTTCTACCACCTGCCCATCCTGCACAAGAACACGTTCGGGCCGCAGTTCAACAACAAGACGGTCACCGATGCGTGGGGCCCCCACCAGCGCAACACCCAGCCCGACGAACGGTTGGTGAAGCTCGCCGAGCGCCCGTCGGACGACTGGCCGATCGACCGGATCAACGGCGGCATCTGGACGATCTTCCCCCATGTGTCGATCGCCAACTTCGACGTCGGTGGGCGGATCTACATGGTGTCGCAGCTGTTCCCCGGCATCGACCCCGACACATCGGTGACCACCCAGCACTTCCTGGCGACGTTCGAGCCCACGGCCGAGCAGCTGACGGCGATCGACGCGCAGATGGACTTCCTCCTGCGCGTGGTGCGCGACGAGGACTACTTCACCGGCAACCGCATCCAGCGGACCGTGAAGACCGGCGCCAAGACCGAGTTCCTGTTCGGCCGCAACGAGGGCGCCTGCCAGCGCTTCCACGGCTGGGTCGACGCGTTGGTGCGGGCCGAGGCGCCGACCGACACTGCAGCGCTGTTCGCCGCAGCCAGCGAGTTCCACCACCCCTGACGGGCAGCAGATCGTCAGGAGATCGGGGTGACCGGGCCGTTGCCGGCCAGCACACCGAGGGCGTTGCGGGCAGCCAGGGTGGCCATCGCCGTGCGGGTCTCGATCGTTGCCGAGCCGAGGTGGGGGATCAGCACCACGTCGTCGCGGTCGAGCAGGCCGGCATGCACCTCGGGCTCCTTCTCGAACACGTCGAGCCCGGCACCGGCGATCTCGCCGGCCTCGAGTGCGGCCACCAGCGCAGCCTCGTCGACCACAGGTCCACGCGCTGTGTTGACGAGGAACGCGCTGCGCTTCATCGCCTGCAGCTGCGGGGTGCTGATGAGGTGGTGCGTGTCGGGCGAGTAGGGGCAGTGCAGCGACACCACGTCGCTGGTGGCCAACAGCTCGTCCATCGACAGGTAGGTGGCGTCGAGCTCGGCGGCGACGGCGGCATCGCACGGACGGCGGTTGCTGTAGGCGATCTCCATCCCGAACGCGCGCGCCCGGCGAGCGAGGGCGAGGCCGATCTGGCCCATGCCGACGATGCCGAGTCGGGCCCCCTGGATGCCCGAGCCGAGCATCATGAACATGCCCCACTGCCACGGCTCGCGGGCCCGGATGAGCCGCTCGCCCTCGGCGAGGCGCCGGGTGGCCATCAGGATCAGCGCCATGGCGATGTCGGCGGTGGCGTCGGTGAGCACGCCCGGGGTGTTGGTGGCGGTGACACCGCGCTCGCGGCACGCGGCGACGTCGATGTTGTTGTAGCCCACGGCCACGTTGCACACGGCCTGCAGTTGCGGTCCGGCGGCGGCGAGCAGCTCGGCGTCGATGCGCTCGGTGAGCAGCGACACGATCACGTCGGCGCCGGCGACCCGGCGGAGCAGCTCGTCGCGCGAGACGGGGTGCGGCTCGTCCCACGCCACCACGTGGTGGCCGGCTTCGCGCAGCAGGTCGATGCCGGGCTGGGGGATGCGGCCGGTGACGACGACCGTGCTCACGAGGCGACCCAGTCGCGCAGCAGGCCGAGGCCCTCGGTGATGTCGTCGGCGGAGATGCCCGAGTAGGCGAGGCGGATGTACTGCTCGGTCTCGCCGGGCTGCGGCCGGCCGAAGTGGCGACGGGTGCAGAACGACACGCCGGTGTTGTGCAGCGCGGCCGTGGCGAACTCGCCGACGTCGGTGAAGCCCTTGGCCGCCATCGCCTGGGTGACGTTGACGAACAGGTAGAAGGTGGCCTCGGGACGAGCGGTGTGCATGCCGGGCACGGCATTGACGGCGTCGACCGCGGCGTCGCGGCGGGTGCGCAGGATGTCGACCAGGGCTGCCGGGCCGGACGGGTCGCCGGTGATGCCCTCCACACCGGCCCACTGCACGAAGTGCGCGGTGCACGACTCGTCGTTGGTGTTCAGCTTGGCGATCTGCTCGGCCACCTGCAGCGGGGCGATGGCTGCGCCGAGGCGCCAGCCGGTCATCGCGAACTTCTTCGAGAACGTGTAGAGGATGACCGTGCGCTCCAGCATGCCCGGGATGCTCGCGATGCTGCGGCTCGACCCGGAGTAGCGCATCTCGAAGTACGCCTCATCGGACAGCACCCACAGGTCGTGCTTCATGGCCAGCTCGGCCACGGCATGCATCTCGGCCTCGCTGCTCTCGGCCGAGAGCGGGTTCTGCAGGTCGTTGTAGAAGATGGCGGTGGTGCGCGGTGTGATGAGCGACTCGAGGTACTCGAGGTCGAGTGCGAAGCCGGTGGGTGTCTCGATGTAGCGGTAGGGCACGGCGCGGCCGCCGAAGTACTCGATCTGGCTCTCGTAGATCGGGTAGCCCGGGTTCGGGTAGAGCACCTCGTCACCGGGCTGCATGACGGTCTGGACGAACTTGCCGATCACCGGCTTGCCGCCGGGCTGCACCACGACGTTCGCCGGCTGGAAGCTCAACCCGCGGCGGCTGCCGATGTCGTGGGCGAGGGCCTCGCGCAGCGGGGCGATGCCGGCCGCAGCGCAGTAGCCGGTCTTGCCGTCGGCGATGGCCCGGTCCATCGCGGCGACCACGTTCGCAGGGGTGGGCAGGTTCATGTCGCCGAGGTGGAACGGATAGACCCGGTTGCCCTTCGCTGCCCAGTCGGCAGCGGCGAGGGAGACGGCGAAGGCGGTCTCGGTGCCCAGGTTCTGGAGTCGGTCGGCAAGATGCATGCCCCGAGTGTACGTTTTGTCAACGCGTCCGTCTGCTACCTCCCCGCCGGTCGGGCCAGGGTCGGACACACCCGCCGACGTTGGGGTCGGGGCCCCGAGCCGCTAGGCTCCACACGTTCTTTGACAACCCACGAATCCGGGAGAGCAACGGAGACCACCATGAGCAAGGCCAAGTTCGAGCGTACGAAGCCGCATGTGAATATCGGCACGATGG
>JBBATY010000033.1:0-14159 GCA_040398525.1 Ilumatobacteraceae bacterium
TGGTGCAGTTGTTGCGGAAGATGTCGCTGAAGCTCGGTGCGATCACGGCGTCGAAGCCGCCCTGCTGGATGGCCCACACCGCGTGCTCGCGTGACGAGCCGACACCGAACGCGGGCCCGGCGACGAGGACCGACGCGCCGGCGTAGCGCTCGTCGTTGAGCACGAAGTCGCGGTCGTCGCGCCAGGTCGAGAACAGGCCCTTCTCGAACCCGGTGCGCTCGACCCGCTTCAGCCATTCGGCGGGGATGATCTGGTCGGTGTCGACGTCGCTGCGCCGCAGCGGGACACCTCGTCCGGTGACGATTCGAACAGCCTTCACGACAGTGCCTCCAGGTCGTCGGGGGTGGCGAAGTGGCCGGCGACAGCAGTGGCCGCGGCGACTGCAGGGCTGACCAGATGGGTGCGGCCACCGCGTCCCTGGCGGCCCTCGAAGTTGCGGTTGCTGGTGCTGGCGGCGCGCTCGCCGGGGGCGAGCTTGTCGGGGTTCATCGCCAGGCACATGCTGCAGCCGGGCTCGCGCCAGTCGGCTCCGGCGGCCCGGAACACGTCGGGCAGCCCCTCGGCGACGGCCTGGTCCTTCACGGCGTGGCTGCCCGGCACCACCATCACGCGCGGCACGGTGACGGTGCGGCCGCGGAGCACCGCGGCTGCGGCGCGCAGGTCCTCGATGCGGCTGTTGGTGCAGCTGCCGATGAACACCGTGTCGACCGGGATGTCGCGGATGCGGGTGCCGGCCTCGAGGCCCATGTACTCGAGGGCGCGGGCCACGGTCTCGCGGGTCGTGGCGTCGGCGAACGAGTCCGGTGCGGGCACTTCGCCGTCGATCGAGGTGACCTGGCCGGGGTTGGTGCCCCAGCTCACCTGCGGACGGATGTCGGCGGCGTCGATCAGCACCTCGCGGTCCCACGCGGCGCCATCGTCGGTGACGAGCCCACGCCAGTCGGCGACGGCCTGCTCCCACAGGTCGCCGGCCGGCGCGTGGGGGCGGCCCTGCAGGTAGGCGAAGGTGGTCTCGTCCGGGGCGATGAGGCCCGCCTTCGCGCCAGCCTCGATGCTCATGTTGCACACCGTCATCCGTCCCTCCATCGACAGCGACCGGATGGCCGAGCCGCGGTACTCGATGACGTGGCCGATACCGCCGCCGGTGCCGATCACACCGATGATGTGCAGGATCACGTCCTTGGCGGTGACCCCGGGCTGCAGGTCACCTTCGACGGTGACGCTCATCCACTTGGGGCGGCTCTGGGGCAGGGTCTGCGTGGCGAGCACGTGCTCGACCTCGCTGGTGCCGATGCCGAAGGCGAGGGCGCCGAACGCCCCGTGGGTGGCGGTGTGGCTGTCGCCGCACACCACCGTCATGCCGGGCAGGGTGCGCCCCTGCTCGGGGGCGATGACGTGGACGATGCCCTGGCCCGGGTTGCCCATCGGGAAGTTGACGATGCCGAACTCGGCGGTGTTTTCGCGGAGCACCTCGACCTGGCGGGCCGAGATCGGGTCGGCGATCGGCTGGTCGATGTCGGCCGTGGGGACGTTGTGGTCCTCGGTGGCCACGGTGAGGTCGGGGCGGCGGACGGTGCGCCCGGTGAGCCGCAACCCGTCGAACGCCTGCGGGCTGGTCACTTCGTGGACGAGGTGGAGGTCGATGTAGAGCAGGTCGGGCTCACCGGGTGCGCTGTGCACCAGGTGCCGTTCCCACACCTTCTGGGGCAGGGTCTTCGGGGTCGACATGGGTTCTCCTGCTGAGTCCGAGGGGAGTGAGTGAATCTCAATATGTGAGATATGATTCTCAGCAATGAGCAGTCTAAGTGGCGTCGGGGTGATCGACAAGTCGATGCAGGTGCTCGCTGCGCTGAGCACGGGGCCCCTCGACCTGGCGGCACTGCAGGCGGCGACGGGTCTGCCGCGCGCGACCGCGCACCGGCTGGCGTCCGCGCTCGAGGTGCACCACCTGGTCCGCCGCGACCCGAGCGGTCGGTTCTGCCTCGGCCTCGAGCTGGTGGCGCTCGGCCGTTCGGCCGCCGAGCAGTTCGGCGTGGCCGCCGTGGCGATGCCGGTCCTCGCCGCGTTGCGCGACGACACGGGCGAGAGCGTGCAGCTGTTCGTCCGCGAGGACGGCATGCGCCGGTGCGTGGTGTCGATGCAGTCGCCGCACGGACTGCGCTGGATCGTGCCCGAAGGCAGCCTGCTGCCGCTCGATGCAGGCTCGGCAGGTCGTGTCTTGTCGGGCCGGTCTTCTGCTGGCACCTGGGTGCAGAGCGTGGAAGAGCGCGAGCGCGGGGTGGCCTCGGTGAGTGCCCCCGTGCTCGACGGCTCGGGTGCGGTGGTCGCGGCCGTCAGCGTGAGCGGGCCGATCGAGCGGATGTCGCGCCAGCCGGGCAAGCGCTTCGGTGCGGCCGTGGTGGCCGCCGGGCTCGCCATCTCCACCGCGTTGGCCCGCTGAGGCGTCGCCTGCCGAGCAGGCCTTGCCTGTCGTCGGATCAGGTGCGGATGCCCGAGGCGAACGTCGCCACTGCGGTGGCGAGACGGTCGCGATCGGCGTCGAGGGTGGCGACGTGGCCGCCACGGGCCAGCCGCAGCCGGCGGACACGCCCGCCGAGGGCAGCCGCAACGACGTCGGAGCTGTGCGGGTCGACCACGTCGTCGTTCGCGCTCGTCGCCACCAGCACCGGCACGCGCACTGCGGCAAGGTCGAGGCTGAGCAGGCCCTGGTGCATGCTCAGCAACGCCGTCAGTGGCAGGCGTTCGTAGGCCAGCTCGCCGAGCCCGGATGGGGCGACGTCGACCCATTCGTGGCCGCGACCGAGGCGCCACTCAAGCCCGTCGACGGCGTCTGGATCGGGCGCGAGCGGGTTGACGAGCACGGCGGCCTCGACCCGGTCCTCGGCGGCGAGTGCCAGGGCGAGGGCGGCGCCCATCGACTGGCCGACAACCACGTCGGCCGGCCAGTCACGCGCTGCGGCGAGCCAGTCGTCCCAGCCCACCCCGACGAGATCGTCCGGCGTCGAGCCATGCCCCGGCAGTGTTGGCGCCAGCACGGTGTGGCCGAGGCCGGAGAGCATGGCGACGATCGGCCACATCGTCGCCCCGGTGCCGCCGAGGCCGTGCAGGCACAGGACGCGCGCCATCGTCAGCCGATGGCGCGCAGGATGTCGGTGAGCAGGTCCGTCGGGTCCTCGAGCCCCACCGAGATGCGCAGCAGCCCGTCGGTCACCCCGACTGCGGCAGCCTCTTCCGGGGTGAGGCTGGCATGGGTGGTGGTGGCCGGATGGCACACGAGCGTCTCGGGGCCGCCGAGCGAGGTGGCCACACGGAGTAACTGGAGCCGGTCGAGGAACGCCGCTGCTGCGGTGCGGCCCCCGGCCAGCTCGATCGCCACCATCGTGCCGGCCAGTGTCATCTGCCGGCGGACGAGCTCGGCCTGTGGGTGCGAGGCGAGGCCGGGGTAGTGCACCGCGGTGACGCACGGGTGCTCGGCCAGCGATTCGGCGAGGTAGAGCGCGGAGTCGTTCTGATGGGTCACCCGAACCGACAGGGTGCGCAGGCCCCGGAGGGCGTTGAGCGCATCGAACGGCGAGGGTGTTGCGCCGTGCAGCACGGCGTACGACCAGATGGCTTCGACCAGCTCGCGCTCGCCGGCGATGACCCCGAGCGTGGCGTCGTTGTGGCCGGCGATGCCCTTCGTGGCCGAGTGCAGCACGAGGTGTGCCCCGTGGGCGAGTGGCCGCTGCCCCAGCGGTGTGGCCAGGGTCGAGTCGACCACCACGAGTGGCCCGCGCAGTGCACCGAGCTCGCTGAGGTCGACCAGGTCGAGCCGGGGGTTCGACGGGGTCTCGGCCAGCACGAGCATCGTCTTGCCGGGCCGTACTGCCGCGGCGAACGAGCCCGGCTCGGTGCCATCGACCAGGGTGAGCTCGATGCCCAGCCGCTGGCAGGGCCCCTGGAGGAACGCGAGGGTGCCGGCGTAGAGCTGGCGCTGGGCCACGATGTGGTCGCCCGCCGAGCACAAGGCGAGCACGGTCGACGCCACGGCACCCATGCCCGAGGCGAAGGCCAGCGCGTCTTCCGCACCCTCGAGCGCGGCGAGCGCCTCCTCGAACGAGCGCACCGTCGGGTTTGCGTAGCGGCTGTAGAACTCGTTGGCCCGGGTGCCGGTCGCCCGACGTTCGGCATCGGCGAGACCGCTGCTCTCCCAGGTCGTCGACGCCCACAGCGCAGGAGCGAGCGACGAGCCGCTGGCCCGACGGCCGGCGGTGATCGCGGTGGTTGCTGGCTGGTGCTGATCGGCCATCGCCGGTCCACGCTACGTCATCCGCAACGCGGTTCGGCCATCTCCGTCCACCGCGGTACGGTCGTCGCCGTGGAGATCGATCTCGGAGCCATGTACCGCGCCGCCCGGCTGCGCATCGCTGCCCTGGTGGACGACACCGTCGGTGGGCGGCCGGTGCCGGCCACCCCGCTGTGGGACGTGCACGACGTCGTCGCCCACCTGGCGGGGATCACCGAGGACGCGGCGACCGGCAACATGGAGGGCGTCACCACCGATCCGTGGACCGCCGCGCAGGTCGAGCGCGGTCGGTCGAAGACGGTGGCCGAGCTGCTGGCGATGTGGGAGCAGCTCGCACCGGGCATCGAGTGGTTCCTGTCGTCACCCGACGGGTCCTCGGCGTTCCGCGCCGTGCTCGACATCCACACCCACGAAGCCGACCTGTTGAACGCGCTCGGTCGTCCGGTCGATCTGCCGGGCGAGTTCCTCGACTGGATCACCCCGCTGACGCAGGCCGATCTCGCCGATGCCGTGGCTGCCGCCGGGTTGCCGGCGGTGACGGTCGAGGCGAGCGACCTGCAGTGGTTCCGCGGTCGCCTCGGCCGGCGCACGGTGGCCGAGGTGAGTGGCTACGGCTGGTCGGCCGACCCGGCGCCGTACCTCGACCTCTGGTTCATCTTCGGGCGTGCCGAGCAGTCGCTCGGCGAAACGTCGACGACCCACGTCGCATGATCGGTCATCTCGACGAGGTGGTCATCGACTGCCTCGACACGATGCGTCTCGCCGAGTTCTGGCAGGGCGTGCTCGGTGGCACGATCGAGCGTCAGAGCCGCGAATGGGTCGCGTTGCGTCCACCCACGGGCATCACGGTGTCGTTCCAAGAGGTGCCCGAGCACAAGTCGGTGAAGAACCGGGTGCATCTCGACGTGGCTGTCGACGACCTCGAGACGGCTGCTGTGGCGGCCGAGGCGATCGGTGCGATCCGCATCGGGCCACCGCAGCCGGACCCGGTGGGTGGCTTCCAGGTCATGGCCGACCCCGAGGGCAACGAGTTCTGCTTCATCGTCGGCCCCACCCTCGTCGCCGACGCCCTCGGGTAAGCCGATGGCTACGTCTCCGATCCGACCGTGCGGACCGGAGATGTAGGGTGAGAGGTTAGGACAAGGGGGTGCGATGGCGGGAAGGATCAGCGCAGGGGCCAGCTTGGCAGGGAAGAGTTGGCGGACGGTCCGACGCGAACCGGCGGCAATGGTCGCGATGCTGGTCGGGGCGATCATCGCTTGGTCGGTCGGACTCGTCTCGTTCGTCCTCGTGTTCGGTCGGCTTCCATCCATCGACGACAGCAGGTTCCCTCGCTATCTGCTGGTGTTCCCGTTCCTGTGGGTGTCGTCGTTCTTCTACAACGTTGTCGCCTGTTGGGTGGCGATCTTGTTGGATGCAAAGTTGAGCGGTTCCCCGATGTCACGAGCGGAGGCGGCCCGTCGCACACGAACCAAGTTGGGACGCATCGTCCGGTGGACGCTCCTCGCGGGTTTCGTCGGCATGGTGCTGTACGTGATCGCCGAGCGACTTCACCTTGCAGGTCGAATCGCCCAATGGCTGGTCGGTCTAGCGTGGGGTCTCGCCACCACTCTCGTCGTCCCTGTCTTGGTGCTCGAAGACGTCTCGGTCACCACGGCCGTTCGTCGCTCGGCGCAACTCTTCAAGCGGACCTGGGTGGAGCAGGTCACGGCAGATGTCACCATCGGTGCCGCATCCTCGGTCGTGTTCATGCCGGTCGTCATGGTCCTCTGCATCGTCGGGTTCATCTCGTGGCCGGTCGCCCTCGTGCTGGGTGCGGTATTCCTGTCGGTGTTCACCGCGGTGACGTCGACGCTCGGCACGGTGCTCGACCTGGCTACCTATCACTACGCGCTCGACGGCCGACTGAGCGGTGAGTTCACCGAGTCGGACTTCCGCAGCCTGTACAAGCGAGCCTGATCCTCGGGCGCACCCCTGCCGAGCCGAGCCGGCGCTGGCAATCGATGAGGCCGATCGCAGCGGCCGCTCAGCGCGGGCCGCGCACGAGGCGGCCGGGCAACTCGCCGGTGAACTCGTCGTGGTCGACGGTCTGCACACCCGCGACGAAGGTCGCCGAATAGCCGATGCCGCGCTGCACGAGGCGCCGCCCCCCGGCGGGGAGGTCGAAGGCCATGCGTGGCGCGTCGAAGGTGAGCTCGTCGTAGTCGATGACATTGAGGTCGGCCCGCAGGCCCGGGGCCACCAGGCCGCGATCGCCGAGGCCGTAGAGCAGCGCTGTCTGGCGGGTCTGGCGGTGGACGATGTGCTCGAGCGCCAGGCGCGGCCCGCGGGCGCGGTCGCGGGTCCAGTGGGTGAGCATGAAGGTCGGCATGCCGCCGTCGCAGATCGCGCCGCAGTGCGCGCCCGCGTCGCTCAGGCCCATGCGGGTGTGGGGGTGCCGGGCTGCTTCGTAGCTCATCGACAGGTCGCCGTAGCCGTAGTTGAAGAAGGGGGCGTAGAGCATCCCGTTGCCATCGTGGGCGAGCAGCTGGTCGAGCACCACCTGCACGACCGGCACGCCGAGTTGTTCGGCGATGGCAGCCACGGACGACTCGCGCGACGGCTCGTAGTCGATCGCCCCGTCGGCCACCGGCCAGATCGCGTAGGCCTTGTCGAGCAGCACCTTGCGGAACAGCCCACCGTCGTCGGGCAGGTCGTGGACGATGCGGCGGCGACGCTCCGGGTCGCCCAGTGCCACCAACCGTTCGGCGAGCGGCAGGTGGCCCACCTCGGCGTAGGCGGGGTGGAACATCAGCGGGTGCACGCTGCCCTGCAGGCAGTAGAGGATGCCGATGCTGCGCCCTGCCACCTGGGCCACCATCGGCAACCCATCGGCGTGGGCCTGGTCGAGCAGCGCCAGCACCTCGCGCCACAGGTCGGGCGCCTGGTCGGGCTGGCTCAGGTTCACGCTGACCGGTTGCCCGGTGAGGGCTGCGAGACGGCGCATCCACGGCCATTCGTCGATCGGCACCCGCACATGCTCGGGTGAGAACTGGAACACACCGTGCCCGGCACGACGGATGGCCGAGCCGATGCCGAGCAGCTCGCGCTCGTCGGCGTGGGTGCCGGGCACCAGTTCACCATCGCGGGAGCGGTGCAACGGCGTGCGGCTGGTGCTGAACCCGAGCGCACCAGCGCGCAGCGCCTGCTCGACGATGTCGGCCATGGCGACGATGTCGTCGTCGGTGGCCACCTCGTTGGCGGCGCCGCGATCACCCATCACGAAGCCGCGCACCGGGCCGTGGGCGACCTGTGCACCGAGGTCGAGGACGTACTGCTTGGCGCCGAGTGCGTCGAGATACTCGGGGAAGCTGGTCCACTCCCAGGTGATGCCCTCGGTGAGTGCGCTGCCGGGGATGTCCTCCACGCCCTCCATCAGGGCGATCAGCCACTCGTGACGATCGGGCGCGGCCGGGGCGAAGCCGACACCGCAGTTGCCCATCACCACGGTGGTCACCCCGTGCCAGCTCGACGGGGTGAGATAGGGGTCCCAGCTCGCCTGGGCGTCGTAGTGGGTGTGGACGTCGACGAAGCCGGGTGTGACCAGCCGACCATCGGCGTCGATCGCGCGTCGGGCAGCGGTGCCGCTGCCGGCCGGCTCGACGGCGGTGATCAGCCCGGCATCGACCACCACGTCAGCAGGTCGGGCGGGGGCGCCGCTGCCATCGACCAGATGGGCGTTGCGAATGACGAGATCGTGCACCCCTATAGTCTCGCGCGCCGAACGCGACCGACGCGGAGAGCGACGGGTGCGATGGGGCACTCGTCGCTCTCCGCGCCTGGCGCATTGGCGATCAGGGAGCCGGCTCGATCGCCGGACGGGTAGGGGCCGTGTCGTCGCCGCCCTGCTGTGCAGGCTCGGCCGTGCGGGTTGCTGACGGGTCGAGCGCCTGCTCGGCGAGGATGGTGCCGTCCGCGGCGATCGACCGGACGGTGACCGGGACCACCTCTGTCGAGGGCCACCAGGCGGCGTACTGCCCGTTGCTGAGCGTGGCCGTGATGGTGTCGAGGCCCGGGACGACCACCTCCACGCGATCCGCTGCGCCGGCCTGACCGATGACGAGCTGGACCGCCCGGTCCGTACCGAGTGCCGTCGCCATGTAACTGCTGACGGCGAAGCCTGCAGGTTGGTCGGCGGGCAGGTCGAACACACTGGAGCCCCCGAACTCGAAGCCGCTGTCGGAGCCGAGGAGCATGCACACCCCCATCGTGGTGTCGTCGCTGAACACGGCGAGGCCGCTCCGCCCGCGCAGGTCGAGCGCTGTCAGCGGCGGTAGTGGCGCGAGCTCGGTCGGTGCTGCAGCGACAGGAACGCTGGCTCCCGCCCTGGCTGCCTCGGCCTCGGCCACGGCCGCGTCGATCGCCGAGGAGCAGGTCTGCCGGGCGGCGTCCGCGTCGGCGGCGGTGGTCGTCTGCGGGACCGGTGACCAGGCAAGCGTGCTCCGGGTTCCTCCGGGGCCGGGCAGCACGACGACTGCTGCGACCGCAGCGACAGCCGTCAACCCGAGGCCCGCCAGCCACATGCGTCGCGAGCGGCCGACACCGGGGCGGTCTGCAGAGGTTCTTCCTGTGGCCTCGTCGGCAGTGGTCGGGGGCAGGGAGTTGGTGGTCATGATCGTCTCCATCAGGGTCAGGGCCTGTGCGCTGTGCGCAGGCTCCACGGGGACGCCGTCGGGGAGCGGATCGATGCGCACCAGTCGCTCGAAGATCTCGTGGTCGTTCATCGTTCCTCCTCGGTCGTCCTGCCCCCGATGTGTCCGGCCACGGCGGCGGTCTTTCGTTCCGGCATGAGCTTCGCCAGATCCCGCCGGGCACGGTGCAGCCGAATGCTGATCGCATTGGGCGAGGCACCCATCACGACGGCGATCTCGCGTGGCGCGAAGCCCTCCCACGCCCACAGGCGCAGCAGCTCGCGCTGCTCCTCGTCGAGTTGCGCCAGGGCTCGGTCGAGCTCCGGGTCGGTGTCTGCGGGGGCCGTGGGCGGGTGTGCCGCGGCGCGCTCGTGGAGCACGTCGCGCCGCTGGTCGGCCCGCCGCTGGTTGGCGAGGCAGCGGCGGGCCACGCCGAGGCACCACGGCACCTCGGCCCCACCGGGGACGTCGTCGAGGCGCCGCCACACCACCGTGAGCGCCTCGGCGACGATGTCGTCGGTGTCGGCCCCGCCCCCGCGGCGGCGCACGTAGCGCTGCAGCGGCTCGTAGGCGACCGCGAAGATGCGCTCGAAGTGCTGTCGCCGGGCAAGGTCGGGGGCGTCGGGGCGCGACATGCTGTCGTTCTGTCCGCCGCCCGGCTGATTCTTTCCCGGATCGATCACCGGCGACCGACGCTCAGGCCAGCGAGGCGATGGCGTGGTGGAGCAGGCCGTTGGACGAGATCGCCGTGTCGCTCTCGAAGGTGCGCACGCCGTGGCGGTCGGTGAAGGTGCCGCCCGCTTCCTCCACCACCACCATCACCGCAGCGAGGTCGTAGGGCATCAGGCCCACGGCGTCGACGGCTAGGTCGACGGCGCCCTCGGCCACCAGCATGTGCTGCCAGAAGTCGCCGAAGCCGCGGCTGCGGTAGGCCTGGCGTTGCAGGTCCATCAGCGCAGGCAGCTTGCCGAGGTCGTCCCAACCCTGGGTGTAGGTGACGCACACCTGCGCGTCGGCGATGTCGGCGACCGAGCTCACCCGGCAGGGCCGTCCGTCGGCGAACGCGCCGGCACCGCGCGACGCCCACCACCGGCGGCCGAGAGCGGGAGCCGACACGACGCCCACTACCGGGCCAAGCTCGGCATGGGTGAGGGCCACGAGCGTGGCCCACACCGGGATGCGTCGCACGAAGTTGCTGGTGCCGTCGATCGGGTCGACGATCCACCGCCACGGCGAGGTGGAGTCGCCCACCGTGCCGTGCTCCTCGCCGTACAGGCAGTGGTGCGGGCGCTCGGCCAGCAGGGCGGTGGCGATCGCCGACTCGCACGCGCGGTCGATCTCGGTCACCTCGCTGCGGTCGGCTTTGCGGTCGGTGCTGAACTCGCGGGCCTCGTAGGCCGGCAGGGTGAAGGCATCGGCCAGGTCGGCCAATCGCAACGCAAGGTCGAGGTCGGCCACCAGGTCGAGCCGAGCCTCGTCGCTGCTCATCGGGGGAACTCCGGCGCCCGCTTCTCGCGCAGCGCGCTCAACCCCTCGGCTGCGTCGGCGCCCAGGAAGTTGAGCATCTCGTAGGCGAGCGAGGCTTCGAAGTTGGGCAGTGCCTGGCGCAACCAGTGGTTGAGCGCCCGCTTGGTGAGCCGGGTCGCGTCGTGCGGGCCGCGGGCCAACTGCTCGGCGATGGAGAGTGCGGTGGGCAGCACCTCGTCGGCCGGGACCGCCTTGCTCACCAGGCCGATCCGCTCGGCCTCGCGGCCGTCGATGAAGTCCGAGGTCAGCAGGTAGTACTTCGCCTTGGCCATCCCGCACAGCAGGGGCCAGATGGCCACGGCGTGGTCGCCCGCGCCCACGCCCAGGCGAATGTGGCCGTCGGTGAAGCGGGTGTCCTCGGCGATGATCGAGATGTCGGCCAGCAGGGCCACGGCCAGG
Source organism: Ilumatobacteraceae bacterium (assembly GCA_040398525.1). GTDB lineage: Bacteria > Actinomycetota > Acidimicrobiia > Acidimicrobiales > Ilumatobacteraceae > VFMC01. Next base: position 10,882 of record JBBATY010000033.1, read on the forward strand.
CCGGCGCCGACGGCGACACCGTTGATCGCGCTGATGATCGGAGTGTCGCACTCGATCATCGTCCGCACGATGTCGCCCGCCTCGCGCATCACCCGCATCGTCTGGGCGTGGTTGCCCACCTGTTCGGCGATCCACTCCAGGTCGCCACCGGCGCTGAAGGCCTTGCCCTCGCCCGTCACCACCACGGCGTGGATCGACTCGTCGTGGTGGACGTCGTGGAACACACGGGCCAACTCGGCGTGGAGCACGGCGTCGGTGGCGTTGAGCTTGCCCGGGTTCGACAGGGTGAGCAGCACCACACCGTGGTCGCGTCGGTCGATGCGGAGCCGTCGGTACGAGGAGTCGTCCATCGGGCCGAGGCTAGAGGACACCGGTCGACCGTCGCTGGTCCGGTGCCGGCCGTTGCTGGGTCCGGTGCCGGCCGGCCGTCAGCGGATCAGCGAGCGGATGGTGGTGGCGATGCCGTCGGCGTCGAGGCCGAGCGACGCCAGGATCCGGTCGGGCTTGGCGTGCGGGATGAACGTCGTGGGCACACCCAACGACTCGACCCGCACACCCGGAGCCACGGCGTGCACCTCGGTGGCGATCGTCGACCCGATGCCGCCGTCGCGGATGCCGTCCTCGCAGGTGACCACCACGCTGTGGCGGGCGGCGTCGGCGATCATCGCCGGGTCGAGCGGGGCGCAGCAGCGGACGTCCCACAGGGTGACGTCGACCCCTTCGGCGGCGAGCGCCTCGGCGGCCTTCTCGGCCGCACTCACCAACTTGCCGATGGCGAGCACGCACACCGAGCCGTCGCCCGTGCGCATCTGTCTGGCGGACACACCGCTGCCCACTTCGTGCTCGCCCACCTGGCGGGCAGCGCCCTTCGGGTAGCGGATCACGACCGGGCCGCTGTCGGCCAGGCTGATCGCGTCGTGGAGCATGACGTGCAGCTCCTGCAGGCTCGACGGCGCGAGCACTCGCATGCCGGGCACCTTCGACAGCAGGGCCATGTCGTAGACGCCGTGGTGGCTGGGGCCGTCGTCGCCGGTGATGCCGGCGCGATCGAGGCAGAACACCACGGGCAGGCGGTGCAGGGCGACGTCGTAGACCACCTGGTCCCACGCCCGGCTGAGGAACGTGGAGTAGATCGCCACGACGGGCCGCAGCCCGCCCATGGCCATGCCGGCTGCGCCGGTGACGGCGTGCTGCTCGGCGATGCCGACGTCGAAGAAGCGGCTGGGGAAGCGGGCCTGGAACGGCAGCAACCCGGTGGGCCCCGGCATGGCGGCGGTGATGGTCACCACTCGGCTGTCGGCCTCGGCCTCTTTGATGATCGCGTCGGCGAACGCCTGGGTGTAGCCAGTGGGCACAGCCGGGGGCGGCCCCACCAGCGGGTCGAACACCGGGGTGTCGTGGAGGTGCTTCTCGTCGTCGTCCTCGGCCGGCGAGTAGCCGCGGCCTTTCTGGGTGAGCACGTGCACCACGATCGGGCCCTCGGCCGACAGCTCGACAGCCTTGGCGAACGCATCCTCGAGCTCGCGCAGGTCGTGGCCGTCGACCGGGCCGACGTAGCGCACGCCGAGCGCCTCGAAGAACGAAGGTGGCTGGAGGAACTCGCGCACCGCCGCCTTGAAGGCCTCGACGCCCTTCTCGGCCTGCGGCCCGACGTAGGGGAGGCGCTCGACGAAGTGCTCGATCCGGCGCTGCCGGCGCACGTACACCGGGTTCATGCGGATGTTGGTGAGGGTGTGCGACAACTTGTCGGTGATGCGCTCCGGCAGGCTGGGGTGCTCGCTGGTTGGCTCGACGACGGGCGCTACACCGGCCGACAGGTTCGAGATGGTGGGGGCGTACGAGCGGCCGTTGTCGTTCAGCACGATGATGACTCGCTTGCCCGAGTGGCCGAGGTTGTTGAGCGCCTCGTAGGCCATGCCGCCGGTCATCGAGCCGTCGCCGATCACGGCGACGATGTGGCGGTGCGGGTCGACACCTGCGTCGCGGGCGACGGCCAGGCCATAGGCATACGAGAGCACGGTGCTCGCATGGCTGTTCTCGATGTAGTCGTGCCGGCTCTCTTCGCGGCTCGGGTAGCCCGACAGGCCTTCGGCCTGGCGGAGTCGCTCGAAGCCGGCCTGGCGGCCGGTGACGATCTTGTGGACGTAGGCCTGGTGGCCGGTGTCCCAGAGGATGGCGTCGCGAGGCGAGTCGAACACCCGGTGCAGGGCCATGGTGAGCTCGACGGCACCGAGGTTCGAACCGAGATGGCCTCCGGTCTCGGCGACTGCCTGGACCACGAAGTCGCGGATCTCGCCCGCCAGCTCGTCGAGCTGGGAGTACGACAGGCCACGGAGGTCGGCGGGCTCACGGATGTCTGACAGCGCCATGGGGTGTTCACGCTACCGCTGGGTACGGCGGCCCGAGCGGTCGGGACGGTAGGTTCCGGCCATGACAGTCACCACCTCGCTGTTCGATCTCACCGGCCATGTGGCCCTCGTCACGGGCGGTAACAGCGGCATCGGCCTGGGTATGGCGCACGGCCTGGCTGCGCATGGCGCGAGCGTCGCGATCTGGGGCACCAACCCGGCCAAGAACGCCGCTGCCGCCGACGAACTGCGCGCCCACGGCGGTGCCGTGCTCGACCTGGTGTGCGACGTCGGCGACCACGAAGCCGTCATCGCCTCGATGGCGGCGACGGTCGATGCGCTCGGCCGTGTCGACTCCTGCTTCGTCAACGCCGGCGTTGGCGGCAAGGCGCCGAGCTTCGTCGGCATGACCGACGAGGAGTGGCACCGCGTGCTGCGGGTCAACCTCGACGGTGCGTTCTACACGGCGCAGGAGGCGGTGAAGCGCATGGTCGAGCAAGGCACCGGCGGGTCGGTGGTGTTCACCACCTCCGGATCGGCCTACTTCGGCCAGCAGAAGGGCCAGCACTACGGGGGTTCGAAGGGTGCGGTCATCTCGATGATGAAAGGCATCGCTGTCGAGCACGCCCGCCACGGCATCCGCTGCAACGCCATCCTGCCCGGCTGGATCGAGAGCGAGATGACCGCCCCGGCGCTCGGGTGGGACAAGTTCGTCAGCAACGTGCTGCCGCGTGTTCCGCTGCGCCGCTGGGGCAAGCCGGCGGACTTCGCTGCGTTGGCGGTGTACCTCGCCAGCACGGCGAGCGGCTACCACACCGGCGACGTGATCACCATCGACGGCGGATACCACTCGTACTAGGTCCGGCCGGTCGCGGTCTGGCCGGTCGCGGTCTGGCCGGTCGCGGTCTGGCCGGTCGCGGTCTGGCCGGT
>JBBATY010000033.1:14259-35802 GCA_040398525.1 Ilumatobacteraceae bacterium
TCTGGCCGGTCGCGGTCTGGCCGGTCGCGGTCTGGCCGGTCGCGGTCTGGCCGGTCGCGGTCTGGCCGGTGACGGTCCGGTCGGTGGCGGTCCGGTCGTCCCAGCCCGGCGGTCGCGGCCGAACCGCACACCCCGGTGCGAGACTCGGGCCATGTCGTTCGGCCAACCATCAGGACCGCCTGCGTCCGCCAAGCAGTTGCGCGAGCTGCTCACCCTGCTCGAGCAGGCCGGCTACGACGGCTTTCGCAGCGCCCGTGGGCCGCTCGGGCTCACCCAGCGCCAGGGCAACGGCAAGTTCACCCGCGACGAGGCCGATGCCGTCATCGAGCAGGTGCGCGCCGAGGTGGAGGCTGAGGCCGGCGAACCAGGCCCCGTGGCGGAGGCGGTAGCAGCCCCGGCTGCGCAGGTCCGCCCGGCGGCCCGACCGCCCCGCCCGACCAGCGCCGAGCAGGCGCTCCGCCGGTACACGTCGCAGCAGCTCGCGGCCGAGCTGCAGCGCCGCGGCTGGGTGGTGATGGAGCCCTAGAGGTGCCCACGTCCGCGTGCGAGACTCGGTGCATGACGACGATCGACGGACACGCCGGGCACCAGGCCGTTGCAGCGATGCTGCAGCACGGCACCGATGTGATGTTCACGCTCAATGGTGGCCACATCTGGCCGCTGTACGACGCGGCGCGGGTGCGCGACATGCGGGTGATCGACACCCGCCACGAGCAGACGGCCACGTTCGCTGCCGAGGCCTACGCCAAGCTGACCCGCAACCCCGGCTTCGCAGCACTCACCGCTGGTCCGGGCATCACCAACGGCGTGTCGGCCATCACCAGCGCGTGGTTCAACGGGTCGCCCGTGGTGGTGATGGGCGGACGCGCCCCCGAGGGACGTTGGGGTGCCGGGTCGCTGCAGGAGATGGACCACGTGCCAGTGGTGCAGAGCATCACCAAGAGCGCCCTCACCGTCAAAGACGCCACCCGGGCGGGTGCGCTGGTGCACGAGGCGGCCACCCTGAGCCGCACCCCGCACCGCGGCCCGACGTTCCTCGACTTCCCGCTCGACGTGTTCGGGCCCTCCAGTGGCGAGGTGCCGACGGTCGACGTGTGCACCGGCACCGGTCCGGCGCCCGACCCGGCCGAGGTGAGCCGTCTCGCCGACCTGATCGCCACCGCCGAGCGACCGGCGTTCATCGTGGGCAGCGACGTGTACTGGGACGGGGCGTGGGACGAGTTGCGTGCTGCGGTCGAGCACCTGCGCGTGCCGTGCTTCTTCAATGGCCTGGGCCGCGGCACCCTGCCGGCCCGGCACGAGCTCGGCTTCCTGCGCACCCGCGGGCTGCTCAAGAAGCGAGCCGATCTGGTGGTGGTGCTGGGCACGCCACTCGACTTCCGCCTCGGCTTCGGTCGGTTCGGCAACGCCCAGGTGGCCCACGTGGTCGACAGCGAGGGGCAGCGCGCCGGGCACATCGACGTGCCCACGGTGGCCGGCGATGCCCGCCTGGTGCTGGCCGCGCTGGCCGAGCACAGCGGCACGCGGGTCGATCACGAGGGCTGGATCGCCGAGCTCCGCGCCGCCGAGCAGGCCGCCACGGCAGCCGATGCCGACCTGCTCGCCGCCGACACGGCGCCGATCAAGCCGAGCCGCATCTACGGCGAGCTCGGCAAGCGGCTGGCCGACGATGCGGTCGTCATCTGCGACGGCGGCGACTTCGCCTCGTACGCGGGCAAGTTCGTCGAGGTGCAACAGCCCGGCTGCTGGCTCGACACCGGCCCCTACGGCTGCCTCGGCAACGGCCTCGGATACGCCATCGCGGCGCGTGTGGTGCGCCCCAGCAGCCAGGTGGTGACGTTGCTCGGCGACGGTGCCGCGGGGTTCAGCCTGATGGACGTCGACTCGCTCGTGCGGCACCGGCTGCCGGTGGTGATGGTGGTGGGCAACAACGGCATGTGGGGCCTCGAGAAGCATCCGATGCAGGCCATCTACGGCTGGGACATGGCGTGCGACCTGCAGCCGGGGTGCCGCTACGACCAGGTGGTCACGGCCCTGGGCGGCGGCGGCGAGCTGGTCACCTCGCCCGACCAGATCGGCCCTGCGCTCGACCGTGCGTTCGCGTCGGGCGTGCCGTACCTCGTGAACATCGTCACCGACCCCGCCGACATCTACCCGCGCTCGTCGAACCTCGCCTGAGCGCCCGGCTCAGCCGAGCGAGGCCGTGAACCGCTCGAGGTCGACGGCGGTGCGGTGCACCGTGCCCGAGCACGGGTCGCGCGCCGTGCCGACGTCGCCGACGACCAGGCTCGCCCGGCCAGGTGGATCGCGGTCGAGGTGCACGACGTCACTCGACGACGGCTCCGGCGCGCAGGACCGTGCAGGTACGATTCCTGCATGATCGATCAGGACACGCTCACCAGGGTGCTCGGAGCCGCCACTCGCACGGGTGCCGACTTCGCAGAAGTGTTCGTGGAGGACAAGCGCTCCACCTCGGCCGGCCTCGACGACGGTCGCGTCGAGCAGGTCACCAGCGGTCGCGACCGTGGCGCAGGAATCCGGGTCGTCAAGGGCGACACCACGGGCTTCGCCCACACTGCCGACCTCAGCGAGGCGGGCCTGCGCGCCGCAGCCGAGGCAGCAGCTGCCGCCGCGAGCCAGGGTGGAGGTGGCGTGCGCACGGTGGCGCTCACCCGCGTGGCTGCCACCCAGGTGAACAACGTCGAGCAGTACCCCGACAGCATCCCGAAGGCCGCCAAGGTCGAGCTGCTGCGGCGCATCGACGACGCGGCTCGCAGCGCCGGGGCGTCGATCGTGCAGGTGTCGGCCGGCTATGGCGACAGCCGCCGCCGCATCCTCGTGGCCAACACCGACGGTGTGCTCGCCGAGGACGAGCAGGTGCGCGCCCTGGTGCGGATGAGCGTGGTCGCTTCGGCCGACACGGGCATGCAGACCGGCTTCCAGAGCGCCGGTCAGACCGTGGGCTTCGAGATGTTCGACTCGGTCGACGTCGAGGCACTCGCCCGCGATGCGGCGCGGATGGCGATCACCAAGCTCAAGGCGCGCCCTGCGCCGAGCGGTGCGCTGCCCGTCGTCATCAAGCAGGGCAGCGGTGGGGTGCTGTTCCACGAGGCCTGTGGTCACGGCCTCGAAGCCGACCTGGTGGCCAAGGGCGCCAGCGTCTACCGCGGCCGCACGGGCGAGCTGGTTGCGTCGCCGCTCGTCACCCTGGTCGACGACGGCACGATGAGCCGTGAGTGGGGCGCCATCGGCATCGACGACGAGGGCCATCCCAGCCAGTACAACGTGCTCATCGAGAACGGTGTGCTCACCGACTACATGTGGGACTACCTGCGGGCCCGCAAGGAGGGCCGCCGCCAGAGCGGCAACGGGCGTCGGCAGAGCTACATGCACCTGCCGATGGTGCGGATGACGAACACCTATGTGCTGAACGGCGCCGAGGAGCCCGACGACATCGTGCGGGCCACCGACCACGGGGTGTTCGTCGCCCAGCTGGGCGGCGGCAGCGTCAACACCGCGACCGGCGACTTCGTGTTCGGCATGACCGAGGCGTACCTCATCGAGAACGGCGAGATCACCGAGCCGTTGCGCGAGGGCAACCTCATCGGCAACGGCCCGCAGGTGCTGCGCGACATCGACCTGCTCGGCAACGACTTCGCGATGGGCAACCCGGGCACCTGCGGCAAGGACGGCCAGGGCGTGCCGGTGGGCGACGGCCAGCCGACGCTGCGCGTCTCGTCGATGACCATCGGGGGCACGGCAGCATGACGGATCTTCAGTCGATCGTCGATTCGGTCGTGGCCCAGGCGCAGCCTGGCGAAGCGATCGAGGCCTATGCGGCGCGCGGCAGCGAGACCGACATCCGCGTCTACCAGGGCGAGGTCGAGCACTTCGTCAGCGCGCAGAGCGAGGGCATCGGCATCCGGGTCATCCGCGACGGCCGCACCGGGTTCGCCTATGCCGGGGCGCTCGACCCCACGGCGGTCGCCGAGGTGCTGGCCGAGGCCCGCGACAACGTCGAGTTCGGCAGCAGCGACGAGTGGGCTGCGCTCGCCGAGCCCGACGGCGTCGAGGTCGTGCCGCAGCCGCTGTGGAACGAGGCGCTGGCCGCCTATCCCACCGAGCGCAAGATCGAGTTGGCCAAGGAGCTCGAGCGCTTGGCGGTGGCCGCCGACGCCCGCGTGCGTGTCGACGACTCGAACTACTCCGATGCCGCCTCGGAGTCGGCGGTGGCCACCACCACCGGCATCCGCCGGTCGAGTCGCGAGAACGGCTGCTATGTCAGCGTCGGCACGCTGGCCGACGACGGCGACGAGACCCAGACCGGCTTCGGCTTCAGTGTCGGTCGTTCACCCGACGAGTTCGACCTGCCGCGCGCCGCACGCGAAGCGGCCGACCGCGCCACCGGCCTGTTGGGCGCCACCAAGCCCCCCAGCCGACGGCTCACCGTGGTGCTCGATCCGTTCGTGACGGCGCAGTTCCTCGGCGTCATCAGCAGCACCCTCAACGGCGAGGCGGTCATCAAAGGCCGCAGCCTGTTCAAGGACCGGGTGGGCGAGATCGTGGCCAGCCCGGCGTTCACCCTGGTCGACGACCCCACCAACCCGCTCGCGTACACGGCCACCGAGCTCGATGGCGAAGGCCTCGCGGCGCGGCGCAACGTGCTGATCGACCGGGGCGTGCTGCAGGGGTTCGTCCACTCCAGCTACAGCGCCCGCCGGGCGGGTACTGCCAGCACCGGCAACGCCGTGCGCGGTGGCTTCAAGGGCACCCCCGGTGTGGGCTGCCTGGCCCTGCAACTGCAGCCGGGCGCCCGTTCGCAGGCCGAGATGATCGCCGACATCACCGACGGCGTGCTGGTGCAGCAGGTGTTCGGCCTGCACAGCGGCGTCAACCCGGTGAGCGGCGATTTCTCGTCGGGTGCCGCAGGCCTGCTGATCACCGACGGCAAGCTGGGCGCACCGGTGCGCGAGTTCACCATCGCGTCGACGCTGCAGAAGATGCTGCTCGACGTCGTCGAGGTGGGCAACGACCTCGACTGGCTGCCCATGCGGGCCGCCGGAGTGAGCCTGGTCATCGCCGACATGACGATGAGCGGCGCCTGACCACCTCAGCCGCGTAGCGCCTCGTCCATCGAACGGCACGCCAGCCCGAGGGTGGCGGCGCGCGAGCAGTCGAGCACCAGATGGCCGGGCCGCACCAGGCCGCTCTCGGCCAGGCTGGCCAGCGGCAGCCTGGAGGGGTCGTGGCCCATCCACCGCGCGAGCCGGGCGGCGATGTCGGCGCGGCTCAGCGCGTCGGGGCCGGCCACGTGCAGCGGACCGGTGATGTCGCGGCGGTCGGCCAGCTCGGCGACGGCGGCAGCGAGGTCGGCCGCGTGCACCGGACAGCGGACCTCGTCGGTGAAGAACCGCATCGAGCTGCGCCCCGCCAGCACGGCCTCGACGTCGGCCTGCGGCGGTGACGACGTGTCGGTTGCGTAGATCAGCGAGGTGCGCACCACGACCGCGTCGGGGCAGACGCTGGCAACCTCGGCCTCGGCCGCAGCCTTCCGGTGGCCGTAGTCGATGATCGGCGTCAGCTCGTCGTGCTCGGTGTAGGGGGCCGGCCGGCCGGCGAAGACGAGGTCGGTCGACAGGTGGACGAACCGAGCCCCGACCTTCGCTGCGGCCCGGGCCATGTTGGCGCTGCCCTGCACGATCGTGCGCGGGTCGTCGCGGCGGTAGGCGAGGTGGGCGATCGCGGTGGGCTTCCACGAGCGCACCTGCTCGGCGACGGCATCGGCGTCACGCACGTCGAGCATCCGCGACGGCGGCGCCACGAGGTCCCACGAGGCGAGCGCCGGCGAGCGCATCAGGTGGCCGCCGAGCAGGCCCGAGCCTCCGGTGACGAGCAGCGACCGTCGGCGACGGCTCCAGCGCATGGTCCGAGCCTACGCAGCCCACGAGCGGCCGGTACCCTCATCGGCCGTGCCGAGCCCGTCACCAGCCGCCGTCGATCGCCATCCCCATCTGGCCCAGCCGCTCCGGCCGGGCTGGGTGCGGGTCGATCTGCACAGCCACACCATGTGGAGCGGCGACAGCACCACCACCCCCGACGAGATCGAGCAGGCTGTCGTCGAGTCCGGTATCGACGTGCTGTGCATCACCGACCACAACGCGGTGAAGGGCGCGCAGGAGCTCGCCTCGCGCCTGCCCTGTCGTGTGGTTGTGGGCGAGGAGCTGCGCACGCACGCCGGCGAGATCATCGGCCTGTTCCTCAGCGAGCGGATCCCCTTCGGCACCCCGCCGGCCGAAGCCGCTCGGGCGATCCGCGCCCAGGGTGGTGTCGTCTACGTGCCGCATCCGTTCGACCCGATGCGGCGAAACCTCGCCGAGGCGGCGCTCGACGCCCTCGTGGCCGAGGGGCTCGTCGACGCCATCGAGGTGCTCAACGCCAAGACCTCGCTCAGCAGCCTCAACCGGCGTGCGGGCGAGTACGCCGAACGCTTCGGGCTCGCGGCCGGCGCCGGTAGCGATGCCCACGTGCCGGACGCGCTCGGCGCGGCCTACGTCGAGATGCCCGACTTCGACGGCCCGGCCGACTTCCTCGCCAAGCTCCGCGACGGTGTCGTCGTCGGCCATCACTGGGACCGGCCGCGCCCGTGGAGCCCGCGCATCGTGCCGAGCACGGCCCCGAGCGACTAGAACGAACGTCGTGTCGGTTCTCCAGGCGATCGTGCTCGGGATCACCCAGGGCCTCAGCGAGTTCCTGCCGATCTCGTCGAGCGGTCACCTCATCCTGGTGCGCTGGATCTTCGGTTGGGAGGAGCTCCAGCCCGAGTCGGTCGCCAAGGCCTTCGACGTGGCCCTCCACCTCGGCACCCTCGTCGCCGTCATCGCCTACTTCCGGCGCGATCTGGTCGTCTATGTCCGCGAGGGCGTGCTGCTCGTGGTGCGCCGGCAACGACCGTCCACCCGCGAGGGTCGCCTGGCCTGGTTGCTGGTGCTCTCCGCCGTGCCTGCTGCCGTTGCCGGCGCGCTGTTCGAGAGCGTGGTCGAAGAAGTGCTCGGCGCGCCGTGGCTCATCGCCGTGTCGCTGATCGTGTTCGGCCTGTTGCTCGGCTGGGCGGATCGACGCCCGGGCGAGCGCACACTCGACGACTTCGGCACGACCCAGTCGCTGCAGATCGGCGCAGCCCAGGCACTGGCGCTCAACCCCGGCACGTCGCGCTCGGGCATCACCATCACCGCGGCGCGGATGGCGGGCTTCAGTCGCGATGCCGCCGCACGGATCAGCTTCTTGATGAGCATCCCGGTGATCGCCGGTGCCGTCGTGTTCAAGATGGTCGACCTGATCTCCGGCGGCATCCCCGACGGCCTGGTCGTACCCATGGTGGTGGGCATCGTCGCGTCCGGGCTGTCGGGCTGGTTCGCCGTGTGGGGCACGATCGCCCTTGTGCGCACCCGCAGCTTCATGCCCTTCGTGGTGTACCGCTGCATCATCGGCGTGGTCATCCTGGTGCTGCTCGCCACCGGTGTGCGCTGACCGGTCGGTGTCGAGCGGCGCCCACCCGGTCAGTCCGGCCTCACCACCAGGCTGACTTCCTGGCGCAGCGCTGCATCGGCCACGCTCGCCGCGACCTCGCGGGGCACGCCCACCGTGACCGAGGTGCCGGAGGTGGCGATCACGACGGCCTCGTCGGCGATGAGTTGGCCGGCGGCGACGACGTCGACGCGCTGGCCTGGGGTGAGCGCGAACGCACCGTCGACGACGGGCACGGCGACACCGCGCCAGTCGGCAGGCAGCAGCTCGAGGCCCGACCTGCCCACATCGGCTCCCATCACCGGCTCGCCTGCAGCGATGTGCTGCAGCGCGATCAGTCCCGTGGGGTCGCGGTCGAGCGATGCCGCTGCGACGACCGCGCGCGGGTGCTGGTGGGGCGCAGCCTCGATCGGGTCGCCGGGTGCGAGGTCGCGCGCCGCGACCCAGACGGTGATGGTGCTGCCCCACTGCCGGCGGGCGTGCTCGAGCGAGCCGATGGCTCCGGCGACCCCCCAGGCTGCGACGCCGGCTGCCGCTGCAGCCGCCCACCACACGAGACGAGGGTGGCGGGCGAGCCACGATCTGATCCGGACGACGACCACGACGAGACCTCCCGGGACGGGTGCAGGTGGGGGAAGTCGTGCCGGTGACGACCGGCGGCTAGGTCCGCCGCAGGGCTGCGGCTGGTCAGCTGGCGATCAGCTGGTGGTCGATGCCGCCGGCGCAGCGGGGGTCGAGCTGCTCGACGTGCCGGAGCTGCTCGAGTCGGAGGTGCCCGACGCGCCTGCCGTGCTCGACGTGCTCGACGACGAGTCGCTCGAGGTGCTGCTGCTCGACGACGTGCTCGACGACGACCCGCGGCTGTCGGTCTTGTAGAACCCACCGCCTTTGAAGGTGACGCCGACCGGGGTGAACACCTTCTTGACCGCCATCGTCTGGCCGGATGCCGGATGGACGGCCTCGGTGAGCGCGGCGTCGGTGAAGGCCTGCTGCACCTCGATGGTCTCGCCGGTCTCGATGAACTTGTAGACGTAGGTGGGCATGGCGTCCTCGCAGGATCCGATGACGAGGGGAAGAACGTGTTGGCACTCGGTGGTAGCGAGTGCTAACAGCGACAGGGTACCGGCTCGGCCACGATGCGGCACCGTCGAGCACTCACTCCGCCCTGGGGCGAGGCCCGATCGGCGTTGCGGGCCTCCCTAGGATGCGGCCATGCGAGTTCGTACCGCCGTCGTTCCGGCAGCAGGGATGGGAACCAGGTTCCTTCCGGCCACCAAGGCTGTGCCGAAGGAGCTGCTGCCGATGCTCGACCGCCCGGCCCTGCAGTTCATCATCGACGAAGCCGTCGGCGCCGGCATCGACCACCTGGTCATCGTCACCAGCCGGGCCAAGCCGGCGATCGAGGCCTACTTCGCGCCGCAACCGGAGGTGGTCGCCAAACTGCGCGGCTCGGGTCGCGACGAGATGGCCGACCGGCTCGAGGCGATCGGCCGCGACATCCGCGTGAGCTTCGCCTACCAGGAGCAGGCCCTCGGGCTCGGTCACGCTGTCGGGTGCGCACGCGACGCCGTGGGCGACGAGCCGTTCGCCGTGCTGCTGCCCGACGAGTTGATGGGCTCGTCGAACCTGCTCGACCGGATGGCCCGTCTGTGCGAGTCGACGGGTGGCGGTGTCGTCGGGCTGAAGCGGGTCGCGCGCGAGCAGGTCGGCGCCTACGGGGTGATCGATCCGGCCGGCGAGATCGTCGACGACGTGGTGGCCGTGAGGTCGATGGTCGAGAAGCCCGCGCCTGCCGATGCCCCGAGCGAGCTGATCATCATCGGTCGCTACGTCCTCACCCCCGACGTCTTCGACGAAATCGACCGGGTCGAGCCCGGTTCGGGTGGTGAGATCCAGCTCACCGATGCGATGCGTGCCCAGGCCGCACGTGGGCCGTTCCACGGGCTGGTCGGCGATGTGGGCCGGCACGACACCGGCACACCGTTCGGGTGGCTCACCGCCGTGATCGAGATGGGCCTCGACGACCCACGGTTCGGCGCGCAGCTGCGCACCTGGCTCGCCGGGCAACTCGCCGACGGGCAGCGCTAGAGCCGACGGAACCGTTGCGGTTCGTCGACGACGAGGCCGTGCTCGTCGACGTCGAACTCCATCGGCGGCTCGGCGTCACGCGTGAGCTGCCATCGATGTGACGCCAGTCGCGTGTAGCGGTGGGGCTCCGGCGACACCTCGAGGGTGTCGACGTCGATGCGGGCGACGGTGATCTCGGCGGTGTGGCCGACATGGAGCGGCAGGCGGTGCACCGGGATCGACCGGGTGAACGGGGTGCAGGGAAGGTCGAGGTCATAGCAGCCGTCGAGGTCGGTGCGATGGGCGCCGTTGACCTCGCCCCAGCGACCGCCGCCGTCGGAGGCCAGCCAGAGATCGGGCTCGTCGAGGTCGCGGAACAGCAGGAACTGCCTGACCTGCCACGCGGGCGACAGACGGAACACATACTGGACCCGCTCGCGCCCGACTGCTCCCGACACGGTCCAGGCCTCGTTCTCCCAGCTGATCGAGACCTCCTCGACCGACTCGTGGTCCCAGGTCGACCAGCGGATGGTGTGTCCGTCGGTGCCGACGGGCAGGTACGAGCTCACCTGTCCAGTGTGCCAGCACGGCGGGCCTTGAGTACCGTGCCTCAGGTGATCCCCGAGCGCGAGGTCCTGCAGCACGTCCTCGAACGCTGCCACGTCCTGCCGGAGCAGACGGTGTCGATCGAGGCCGCCACCGGTCTGGTCCTCGCCGCGCCGGTCGTTGCGGGCGAGGACGTGCCGCCGTTCGCCAACACCGCGGTCGACGGCTACGCCGTGCGCTCGGCCGATGTGGCGACGGTGCCGGTCGAGCTCGACGTCGTCGACGAGGTGGCTGCCGGGGCCCACACGAGCCGCGTGCTCGGGCCCGGACAGGCGATCCGCATCATGACCGGGGCGCCGATGCCGGCCGGCGCCGACGCGGCGGTGATGGTCGAGGACACCGAGCGCCTCGATGGCGGGGCGCGGGTGCTGGTGCGTCGCTCGGTGCAGCCCGGCGACGCCGTGCGCAACGTCGGCGACGACGTCACTGTCGGCACGGTGCTGTTCGAGGCCGGCACGCTCGTCACGCCGGCTGTCGCCGGCGTGCTGGCCAGCGTGAACGCCCGTTCGCTCGTCGCCGTGCCCCGCCTCCGGGTGGCTGTGTTGTCGACAGGCGATGAGCTCGTCGACGACGGATCGCCCCTGGCACCCGGGCAGATCCGCGAGAGCAACAAGACGATGCTGCTCGGACTGGTGGCCCAGGCCGGCTGCACCCCGATCGACCTGGGTGTGGTGCGCGACGACGAGGCTGCGCTGGAGGCGATCCTGCGCCGCGCGGCCGACGAGTGCGATGCGATCGTCACCAGCGGCGGCGTGAGCATGGGCGACTACGACGTCGTCAAGGCCGTCCTCGGACGCATTGCCGACATGCGCTGGATGCAGATCGCCATCAAACCGGCCAAGCCCTTCGCCTTCGGTCTGCTCGCGGCGGGCGACGGACGGCAGGTCCCCGTGTTCGGCTTGCCCGGCAACCCGGTGAGCTCGATGGTCAGCTTCGAGCTGTTCGCCCGGCCTGGGTTGCGCCGCATGGCAGGACACCCCAGGGTCGAGCGTCCCGTCGTGCACGGTGTGGCCGACGAGCCGCTGCGCCGTCGGCCCGACGGCAAGACCCACTACGCCCGGGTCGTCGGAGGGTTCGGACCTGACGGGCGCTACCACGTGCGCTCCGTCGGCGGTCAGGGCAGCCACCAGTTGGCGGCCACCGCGACCGCCACGGCGCTGGCCGTGCTCCCCGACGGTGACGGGGTGCCGGCACACGCCTCGGTCGGCGTGATCGTGCTCGGCCTAGACTGAGCCGATGGACCTCGTCGACCCGTTCGGACGAACCATTCGCGACCTGCGGATCTCGATCACCGACCGGTGCAACTTCCGCTGCACCTACTGCATGCCCGAGGAAGGGATGCAGTGGTTGCCACGTGCCGACCTGCTCACCTTCGAGGAGATCGAACGGCTGGCGCGGGTCTTCGTCGAACGCTTCGAGGTCGACGGCTTGCGCCTCACCGGTGGCGAGCCGACAGTGCGGGCGAAGCTCCCGTTGCTCGTCGAGAAGCTGGCTCGTCTGCGCGTGCCTGAGCACTCGTCGTCACCGCTCGCCGGACAGAAGCCCGATCTGTCGATCACCACCAACGGCGCCACATTCCGATTGCTGGCCACCGAGCTGCGGGCGGCCGGGCTCGACCGGGTGAACATCAGCCTCGACACGCTGCGGCGCGACCGGTTCGTCGAGATCACCCGTCGCGACGAGCTCGAGCGCGTGCTCGACGGCATCGAGGCCGCCAAGGAGGCCGGGTTCGGCCCCGTGAAGGTGAACGCGGTCATCGAGCGCGGGGTGAACGACGACGAGATCGTCGATCTCGCCACCTACGGCCGCGAGCACGACGTCGAGGTGCGGTTCATCGAGTTCATGCCGCTCGACGCCACCGGTCACTGGCTGCACGACAAGGTCGTCAGCCAGGACGACATCGTCGCAGCGATCTCGGCCGTCTATCCGCTCGAGCAGCTGCCCGCCCGTGGCGCAGCCCCCGCCGACCGGTGGCGCTATCTCGACGGGCGCGGCACGGTGGGCGTCATCCCGACCGTCACCAAGCCGTTCTGCGGCGACTGCGACCGGGTGCGGCTCACGGCCGAGGGGCAGTTCCGCACGTGCCTGTTCGCCACCTCCGAGTTCGACCTCCGAGGCATGTTGCGCAGCGACTGCTCAGACGACGATCTGGCCGCCGAGATCGAGCGCGCAGTCGGCACGAAGTGGGCCGGTCACAACATCAACCAGGTCACCTTCGTCCGGCCGGCACGGACGATGAGTCAGATCGGCGGTTGAGCGCCCCGGTGGCCGAGGTGGTCGCCACGCGCGGCCTCCGAGGGTCGTCCTGGAAGGCCGAACTGCTGCTGGTCGGTGCCGTCTACGCGGTGTACACCCTGACGCGCAACCTGTTCGGCTCGGCGCGGATCGTCGCCGACGGGGTGCCCCGCGAAGCCTTCCGGAACGCCGAGGCCGTCATCCGCGCCGAGCAGGCGCTCGGGCTGTACATCGAACCGACCGTGCAGTCGTGGTTCGTCGACCTGCGCTGGTTCGTGCAGGTGCTGAATGCGTTCTACGGCATCGCCCACTTCGTCGTGACGATCGGCGTGCTGGTGGTGCTCTTCGTCCGCCGTCCAGACGCCTACCCCCGTCTGCGGACTGCGATCGTCGCGACGACCTGCGTGGCGATCGTGGGCTATGCGCTGTTCCCGCTGATGCCACCCCGGCTGCTCGACGCGCCATGCCCGGATCCTTCGTCGGCCGTTGCCGAGTTCGGCGGGCGCTGCATCGAGAGCGAGCTGCGCTCACCGGGCCCGGACGGCGCCGAGGCCGGCACCTGGACGGCGCCCTTCGCTGCGGACGACTCGTTCGGGTATGTCGACACGCTGGTCCACATCGGCGGTCCCTGGTCGTTCCAGAGCAGTGCGCTCGCCTCCATCTCCAACCAGTACGCAGCCATGCCGAGCCTGCACATCGCGTGGGCGATGTGGTGCGCCATTGCCGTGTGGCCACTGTGTCGTCGCCTCGTCGTCAAGGTGTTGGCAGCGGCCTATCCGGTCGCCACGATGTTCGCGATCGTGGTCACCGGGAACCACTTCTGGCTCGACGCCGTCGGCGGCCTGGTGGTGCTGGCCGTCGGGCTGTTCGCGGCTCGCGCCACCCGCCGTCATCCCCGGCGCGAGCCCGACCCAGCGGTACCATTTGCCCGATGAGCGAGCTCGAGTTCACCCATCTCGACCCGCTGGGGCGGGCTCGGATGGTCGACGTGACGCCGAAAGAGCCGACGCACCGACGTGCGGTCGCCCGCTGCAAGGTGTTCATGCAGCCGGCCACCACCGCTGCGATCGCCAATCGCGAGGTGAAGAAGGGCGATGTGCTCGCCGTGGCACGCGTGGCCGGCATCCAGGCTGCGAAGCGCACGAGTGACGTCATCCCGCTGTGCCACCCCCTGTTGGTCGGCGCGGTGAACATCAACTTCGAGATCGGCGACGACTTCGTGGCGATCGAGGCCAACGTCGACTGCGTCGACCGCACGGGCGTCGAGATGGAGGCGCTCCATGCGTGCGCCGTCGCCGCCCTCACCATCTACGACATGTGCAAGTCCGCCGACCGAGGCATGGTGATCGGTGACCTGGCCCTGTGGGAAAAGACCGGTGGGCGGTCCGGGGTGTATCGGCGGGTGGGTGACCCCGGTCACACATCGCCAGGAACGGATGTGTCGGACCCCGTCACGAATGTAGTAGAATCGTAATGTTCTCTCGACCGGGCCGGTGTGCGCCGGACCCGCGCTGATCGGATCGCTGCACCTCATGAGCATCTTCGACACCATCACCCTTCCCGATCCGGCGGATGCCGCGGAGTGCTCGGGGAAGTTCTGAGATGAACAAGATCGTCATCCTCGCTGTCGCCGCTGCCTGGGCCGCTGTGCTCGTGCCGCCGCTGCTGCGCTCACGTCTCGAGAACCGCCCGGGGTCGTCGGTGTCGGACTTCCGTCGTCAGCTCTCCACGCTGCAAAAGACGGTGCCCACCCGGCAGATGGGGCCGATGCGCGGCATGGCCCGCCCGCTCACGCACGCACCCGCTGCCCGGCCGACAGCGTCGGCCCGCACGGCCAGCCGTATGCACTCGGCAACGCTGGCCGACGATCGCGCCATGGCCTACGACAGTGCGCCCACCGGTGGGCTGCAGCGTCGGGCGGAGTACGACCCCACTGCCGGTACGCAGCGGGTTCCGGCCCGTCGTGTCAGCCGGCGCGAGGCAATCCGGCGCCGCCGCACGAACGTGTTGTTCCTGCTGGCCGCCGCCACCGGGCTCACGCTGTTCTTGGCGGCGTCGACCTCGTCGTCGTTCTGGGTGTACTCGTTCGCCCTCGCGTTCGTCGCCCTGTGCGGGTATGTGTACAAGCTCGCCCAGTTGCGCCAGTACGAGCTCGACAGCCGTCAGCCCGACGTGCGCTGGTACCCCCACGCCTGAGCCGTGGTGAGCGGCGGCTCGTGCCGCTAGGCTTCGCAACCGACCTCGGGGCTGTAGCTCAGTTGGCAGAGCGCTTCGTTCGCAATGAAGAGGTCACGGGTTCAATTCCCGTCAGCTCCACGAATCAAACACTTGGCAGGGGGTGCACGGTCTCAGGGCCTGCACCCCCTCCTCGTCTCCGCCCGAGGGTGTCGAGACCGACCCACTTGCCCGCTGACCTGCGCCGATACGGCGTTCCCTGCCGCGTCGAGCGCACGGTGCACCTCGTTGTCGCCGCCGGTGTGCTGCACAGTGCGGACGCCCGCAATGGGGGTCGAATGTCGGACGTTTTGGGGGGTTTATCGGATCGGTGAACACCCTGGGCTGTGCGGGCAGTCACCATGCCCTGCCAGGAGTTCTGCCCGTCTGGTGCTCGGCGGGGGTGGCGGGTGCGCTCGGCAGCACAGTGCACGCCGGTTCGCGGCGTGTCGCAGCGGCATGCAGCGTGTGTCATCGAGGGACAGGCCGTCATGTTGTGGCCCCGTGAGTCGCATGACGCCACCCCCAGGAAGCATCCGAGACACAGCGGCAGATCCCTGGTTCACTCCGGTCGAGGCGGCGCGCCTCTGCGGTGTGAGCCTCGACACGATCCGTCGACGCATCCGTGCCGGTCAGATCCCTGGTGCCCTCCGACGCGGCGAAGCGCCGTTCGGTGAGTGGGCGCTGCCCCGCTCGGGGCTCGAGGCTGCCGGCCTCTACGTCGACGCGGCACCGAGCCGGTATGTGCCCACTATCCCGGCCGCCGAACTGACCGAACTGCACGCAGAGGTCGCGCGCTGGAAAGAACGCGCCGAGGCGGCAGAGCGCCTTGTCGACGAACTGCGCAGCGAGATCGCGTTCAACCGGCGTGTCGTCGAACGGCTCACCGCCCCAGAGAGGATGGTGGCCTGATGCCGCGTCCAGCAACGGGCCACTACCGCCAGCGTGGCGGGAGAGTGCTGGCGAGCATTCCTGCACCACGCGGCACGGCCGGCCGGGTTGAGAAGTCGTTTCCCGACGACGCATCCGCGAAACGTTGGGTTGCCGACTGCCTCGCTGCCCGCAACGACGACCGCCGGTACCCCGACGCAGACAACTACCAACACTCGGTCGCCCAAGTGGTGGCCTTGAAGATGCAGCCCCGGTCGTTCTCGGAGACTGCGTGGGCATGGTGGCGCGAGGTGTACGTAGAGGACCGCCGTGCCCTGCCCGAGCGGCGAGCTTCGGTGGAGACGATGCTCCGCCGCCGAATCGTCCCGTTCTTCGATGCCCAGGTGGACAGCATCGATCAACTGCGGCGCGACCATGTCCGTGAGTTCGTCCGCTTCCTCGCCGGCTACGAGCCACTACCCACATCGCTGCGTCAGCGCCGACTGACCGCGGTGCCCACAACGTCGCTCACCATCACGCAGGCAGCCGAGCATTGCGGTGTGAGCCGCTCGACGATCCGCCGCCGATGGCTGGATGGGAGATTCCCGAACGCAGGCCGACGCCGCGGCAGCGTGGACATCGAGATACCGATTACCGACCTTGTCGCTGCTGGGCTCGTCGATCGAGCGGTGACGCTCAACAAGCACTCACCAGCCTGGGCGCTCAGAAAGACGACCGCAGGCGGCCATCTCGCCGTTCTGCGCGAGGTGATCGCGTACGCGATCGCGCACCGGGAGATCGACACCGACCCCAGCAAAGGCATCAACGTGATGCCACCCAACCCGGACCGCACGACGCACAGGCAAGCGAAGCGCAAGAAGTACGTCTTCGAGTACCCGGTGTGCGCGAAGGTCGTGCAACACCTGCACATCCACCATGCGGTCGCGTTCTGGATCCAACGCGTCATCGGGCTCCGCATCGGTGAGGTGTTCGGGCTCCATGTCGGCGACATCGGTGACTTCGGCGACATCGGTCTCGCATCGATCTCCCGTCAGGGTGGCAAGAAGCGGCTCGCGTACGACGAACGGGGCCAGGTCGTCAAGCTCGACGAGGTGGAACGCGTCAAGACGGCGACCTCGAGCCGGGTTATCGCTGTCCCGCTCCCGCTGTTGGAACTGCTGCGGGTCTACATCAACGCGTTCCACACCGACCCTTCCACCGGCGAGGTCGACCACGACGCACGGCTCATCGTGGGTCTGCAGGCCGCCAACGTGGCCGGCGACGGCGCCTACCGCACCGCGCTGAAGAAAGCCTTCGCAGCCGAAGGGCTCACCTACGAAGAGATCGGGTTCAGTGCGTCCACGCACCACCTGCGGGCATCGCTCGGCGGGGAACTGAAGCTGCAACTCGCGATCGACGACTTGATCCGCTCAGAGATTCTCGGCCACCTCGTGCGTTCCGGCGGCGGCGCTGCCGTAACGATGCGCAGCTACACCCCGGCACTGCCACAACTCGAGCCGTTCATCGCGATTGCCCGGGTGCAGGGCCCGTTCATCACCGAGCAGATCGGTTCGCTCATCATCCCGATCACCCACCCGCATCCACTCGGTCACGTCACGCACCTCGACGAGCACCGTCTCGCCACTGCACACAGCGTCCTCGAAGCAGCAGGATGCATCGCCACCGACTCCGAGCTCGTCACCATCTCCGAAGCGGTGCGAGTGCTCGGCGAGAGCCGCGGCGTCCTGCGCCAGGCGATCACACAAGGCTCAGTCCGCACCACGTCCGTCGAGCACGCCACCGGTGGACCGGTCACCTACGTACACCTCGACGACGTGCTGGCGTTGAAACTGCAACGCCAGCCCGGTGACGACGGCATCTCGAGCGAGGAGGCAGCGCAACTGCTCGCGATCTCGCAGTGGTCAGTCAGACAACTCATCCTGTCGGGTGCACTCCCCGCCATGAAGCAGGCCAACAACCGGTACCGAATCAGTCGCGCGGTCGTCGAAACCCAGCGCGACAACCTGATGCGCCTCGCCGCGCTCGGGGAGCGAGCAATCCGCCTGGCCGAGGCCGCCACCCGACTCCAACTGAGTACGCACGCCACCAAGCGCCTGCTGCAGGCCGGCAAACTCGAAGCCGATCCCGAGTCAGCGCTTGACCCGAACGGCGCCATCTACATCACCATCGCCTCGATCGAACGCTACGAGGAAGACGCACGAGCCCGAGCGCGCCGCGCGCGCCGGTCGGACACGCTGCCCGATGATTGGCTTGCGCTCGAGGACGTGATCGCCGCAAGCGGCAAGAACCGGGTCGAGCTCCTCTCCCTCTCCGGCAAGGGGCTCATCATCAAGCGGGACCTGAAATACAAGTTCTTCGTGCATCGGGAGAGCCCGCTGCTATCGGTGCTCATCACAGCGGAGCAGTAACCAGTGATGCAGCACTCGATCGGAGGCCCCGATGCGCTTGGGTCGACAGCGCGGATGCTGGACATCAACCTGGTGGCCTCGGAACCTTGGCAGCGGTTGTCTAGTCGGCAGCGAATCACTGGTTCGGCGTGTGCAGAGAGCCCCTACCCAATGCGGCGACCGGTGCTGCCGTCGCCTCGGTGATCTCCCATAACGACCGGTGTCGGCGGACATCGGATTCTGCCCACCGGTGACCATGAACGAGTGCCCGCTGACGGCCATTCGACCGCTGTCAGTGATCGGCGAGCGGACGTTCGCGAGCACCCCCTACCGGCACTTCTGCCACGCGGCGCACCCGACACTCCCCATCAGGCACTTCTGGCCTCTCTGGGTCAGGCCGGAACGGCAGCGGTCCGATCTTCGGCGCGTTGTGGCGATGTGCAACCGGATCACGGCAAAGGTCGGACCGCTCGAGGGCGGACTCGGGGGGTCGTGACCCGGTCGCTCCAGGGCGGGCACGGGTCGTCCAGGACGCCGAGGACGAGACCGGCCATCGCCGTGCCGTGGTCGTCGCCGACGGCCGGGGCGCCAACGATCCGGAAGCAGTCGAACTCGGGGAGTTCGCTGCTCACCCCGGCGTCAAGCACTGCGACGCGAACGACATCGGACGGCTCGGTGGATGCATCGCAAGCGACCAGGAGCAGTGCCGCGCCGAGAGCAGCAGCAATCGTCCTCACAGCATCCCGAGGCGATCAAGACATTCCAGGTGCCATTGGAAACCGCGATCGGACGTGTCCCCGGGCCGCATGTCGCGCATCCCGACCAGTGCGGCCAGTAGGTCCTGCAGCGCGAAGGAGAGCCCGTAGACCTTCCACCCCGAGACGTGATCACCGTCGGCTTCGAGCACCACCGAGATTCGTGTGCCGTGGCCGTGTTGGATGTTCAACAGGTCGTAGCCAAGTTCGGTCGTTCCCCAGCTGAGCAGGCCGCGCCAGTCCTGGTCGACCTCGGCCGGTGCCGTCGTGAGTTGGGCCCGCTCCTTGTCGGTCTGCAGCATCGCGATGACTTCCGGGTCGGTGATGGTCATCAGCTTGTAGATGCGGCGCTCGTCGACCTCGTCGTCGTTGGCGTAGTCCTCGTCAGTGATAGTCGTGAGCGGAATCTCGTAGGCGCCGAAGCGCCGCTCGAGCAGCCGCTCGAGCTCGGCGCAGGTGTAGGTGCGGGGCCTCGCCCGCTCCCAGCGGTCCTTCAGCACCTCGTAGTCCGGATCGTCTCCGTTCACGTCGTCATCGCTCTTCTTCGGTCGTTCACACCCTGCTACTGCGCCACGCCGTAGAACGAGTGCATGCCGGGCGTCCGGTTGCGCGGATGGTAGTGCCAGAACTTGCCCTGGCTTTCGGCGTCGATCTCGGGCCCGACCGGCTGTCCTGTCGGGTTGACTGCCCCTGCCAACTCCTTGGCTTGGTTCTGCGAAACCGACCAGACATCGTTGCCTCGCTTGCCCCACGCGGTTGCCGTCGAGCGGCTCATGCCGTCGCCGATGTACAGGTGACCGTCATGACGGACCGCCCGATAGTGATTGCAGGAGTGGCGTCGCTGGTAGAACTCTGCTGCAGCTGCCTGAGCTCCCAAAGCTCCAGGACCCCACCCCCGACGGGCTTCTCCCCGCTCACGACTCGGCGTGGCCGACGCATCCCCAAACGCCGGTTACACGGGTGTCGGCCGCCGGGGTGTCGGTGTGCCCTGTCGGACCACTGGGCCTCAGCTCCGGCCGTGGACTGGCAGCATTGCATGCGTGTCGATCTTCGGCCCCGCCGTCACCGTGCCAACCGACGCTTCAGCCGCGGGATGGATCGCGTCGCGTCTCGGCGAGTTCGGAACGGTCGGTGGCTTGGTTCCTGATGGCTTTGATCAGTATCTGCTGTTGCGCCCGGCGGGGCTCGCCGATGGCGGTAGCGACGATGCAACACAGATCTCGACCATTGCGAGCGTCGCTCGGCGCCACACCACGACAACAGATCGGATCTGGTTTGCGATCTGGGAGGGCTACGGGTGGGCCTCGTCGATGACCTTGTACAGCGTCAGCGGTCCGAGGCTGTCAGCGTGGTTCGTCCGTGCTTGGTTCCGTGGACGGTCCCGCCTCGCTGACCGCCGTCGGCGTCGTCGGATCTGGCGAGGGCTCGAACAGATTCCACGGTTCGATCTGCCCGGCCGCCGCTACTACCTCCTTCGAGGCTCACTGCAGGCTGCAGCGAGCATCGGTAGGCCAGGCGGAGGCCGGCATCAGGTCCCCGATCTGTGGTGGCCCGACGACCGACGATGGTTCATCGCTACCGACACCGATCTCGACTGGACCTACATCGCGGGCAGCCGAGCACTCATTGCCGACATCATGGCGGCCTTCCCCGAACAAGCCGAGATCGTCTCCAGCGACACACCCAACAACACATTCATGTGAGTGCCCCATACCGCCGGTTATGCGTGTGATCCACAATACCGGAGGACCCTGAAGCCACCGCTGTGAGCGTTCACGATGGCGAGCGATTCGTTGGCCACCGGTGGGCAGCTTCTGGTGGCCACTGACAGAGCGTGGTGGCGCGTTAGAGATGTTAGATATGGAGCACTCCTGTTAGATGTGGCAGCGCCGGTTAGATGTGCGCTCGGCGACTGCTGCACACGGCACCTCACCTTGCTGCGGAATCAGCGGCGCCTCGCTCAGGAACCGGCTCGCCCTCGCCGGCCTAGGAGCATGGGCCGTTCAGCGACGCTCCGATTGCGTCACTGGCGTAGATCCCCACTGTGCGGTTATTCGTGTGATCCGGGGGGAGCTCCAGATCGTGGGAAGCCGGTCTGGCAGGTAGTACAACGCGACGATCACGGCAGACGGACGGGTGCAGATCCCGGACGGCACAATCCACCGGACGCTTTCGGCTGCCTCCGACCACCTGCCACAGTTCTCCAACAACGGCTGGGAGTTCTGGCGCATCGACTCGCCGAGCGACCAGCGCACGATTGGCGAAGTTCGCTCCAACTACCTTGGGTCCCAAGGCCCGCAGCCGCACGACGACCCGATGTCGGATGATGCAGGGCATCGGGGGAACTGATCGTGACTTGGTACGAGGTAATCATTGCTCGAGGTGAGCCGTCAGAGGCCGTGGTCATTGAAGGGCTGTCGGCGCTCAACGCATCGGCGACGTTCCTGGCTGAGGCAGCCGAGCGGGGCGAACTGGGCGAGATCGCGTCCGTGCGCGTGTTTGACGAAGTGAGAGTCCCGTCGCCAATCCTGGTCCAGATGCTCCAACACCTTGGTCAGCCGCACGACTGGGTTGAGGCGAACAGGGAGTACCCGGTGTATCTCAGCGAGGTCTGATTCGCCGTCGAGACGCCTCGACCGTGGGCGGCGGCAGTGGGGTAACGTTTCTTGTCCGCGTGTGGTTTATTGGATCGAATCTCGGATGCGAGGACGTAGCCCCCATACGCAGTGCATAGGCAACCCTCGCCAGAGGCCGGTTGAGCAGGACAAACGTGAACGACAATCAAGTGCGGCAGCGGGTTCGAATCCCCTCAGCTCCACCACGTCGTGACGCCGCAGGGTTCGCCCTGCGGCGTTCGTCGTTAC
>JBBATY010000034.1:0-35374 GCA_040398525.1 Ilumatobacteraceae bacterium
CCGTGTCTCAGTCCCAGTGTGGCTGATCATCCTCTCAGACCAGCTACCCGTCGACGCCTTGGTAGGCCGTTACCCCACCAACAAGCTGATAGGTCGCGAGACCCTCCTGGTCCAGTGACCCTTTCGTCAGCGCCCCATGCGAGGCTCCGACGGCATCCGGTATTAGCAGCTGTTTCCAACTGTTATCCCAGAGACCAGGGCAGGTTTCTCACGTGTTACTCACCCGTTCGCCACTAGGCCTTCCCCAGTATTGCTACTGGATGGACCCCGTTCGACTTGCATGTGTTAAGCACGCCGCCAGCGTTCGTCCTGAGCCAGGATCAAACTCTCCAACAAGAACATGACCGGTTACCCGGCTGCGTTCGCTTGAGAGCCGGTGATGTCACATGAGGGAATAGCTCACGTTTGGCGACATCACGTTCCGGCTGATGCCTCCGGTTGGGACCGGAGGACTTGTGAATTGACAGACAGCTCCAGCTGTAGACGCAAGCGCCTACTGCCGTGCTGCCCGCACTGGCGTTCTATCTTCTCTTCTGTTTTCAAGGAGCCGTAGCTCGTGCACACACCGGCGTGGCCGGCGGAGGTGCTGCGACCCGGGCGGTAAACCGCTCACCGGGGCGAGTGGCTACGCTATCGGGCTAGCCCGAGCAACGTCAACCTGCGGACGAAGTTTTTCCGACCACGAAGTCGCGCTTGCCCTTGCGCAGCAGCACGATACCGCCCGCAAGCAGGTCCGATGCCGCCAACGTGCCCTCGCGATCGAGCACTCTGGTCCCCGCCCGAACGGCCCCCTGGGCGAGGAGACGATTGACTTCGCTCATCGACGAGGCAACTCCAGCGGCCACGAGGAGATCGTGGACGCGTGCCCCGGCGATGTCGGCAGGCAGGTCGACGCATGGCACCTCTGCGGCCACGACGGTCAGCGCCTCGGGCGATGCGACGGTGGGGTCGCCGCCAAAGAGGATGTCTGCCGCTTCCGCTGCTGCACGTGCTGCAGCCTCGCCGTGCACCAAGGCCGTCACGTCGTGGGCCAGGGTCTTCTGCCCGATCCGCCGTTCCGGTGCCGCAAGGTGCTCAGCGACGATCGCCCGAATCTCCTCGACCGGCCGGAGCGTCAACTGCAGCAGGAACCGCTCGACGTCGGCGTCCGGGAGCTGCACCCAGTACTGCCGGAACTGGTACGGCGAAGTGAGCTCGGCATCGAGCCACAAGGCGCCGGACACGGACTTGCCCATCTTCTGGCCGTCGCTGCGCGTGAGCAGCGGCCAGGTCAATCCGTAGGCCGGTCGGCCGAGCCGGCGCCGGATCAGGTCGATCCCGGCGACGATGTTGCCCCACTGGTCGGAGCCGCCCATCTGCATCTCGACATCGGCGTGCTCGCGCAGGTGTCGGAAGTCGTTGGCCTGCAGCAGCATGTAGCTGAACTCGGTGTAGGAGATGCCGTGCTCGCTCTCCATCCGGGCACGTACGGACTCCTTCGCCACCATCTGGTTCACGGTGATGTGCTTGCCGACGTCGCGGAGGAACTCGAGCACCCCCATCGGCTTGGTCCACGACGCATTGTCGACCAGGCGGGCGGCATACGGTCCCGGCTCGAACTCGAGGATCCGCTCGAGCTGACGCTTCACACAAGCGACGTTGTGCGCAAGGGACTCCTCGTCGAGCAGGTTGCGCTCCTCGCTCCGACCCCCGGGATCGCCCACCATCCCCGTGGCCCCACCGGCGAGCACCACCGGACGGTGCCCAGCGAGCTGGAAGCGACGCAGCATGACCTGGCCGAGCAGGTTTCCGGCGTGCAGCGACGGCGCTGTCGGATCGAAACCCACGTACACACCGATCGGCCCGGCAGTGAGGCGGGCACGCAGCGCGTCGATGTCGGTGCTGTCGTGCACGAGGCCGCGTGCGACGAGGTCGTCGATCAGATCCATGGTCCTCCATGTTGCCAGCCGACGGCCCGGACATCACCGTCCATTCGCATCAGCGATGTCCCGTCACCGCGGGTACAGTCACGGCAGATGCCGCGAGCAGCCGTGACCGCCGAGCGATTCCGGGCCCTTGCTCGGACCGCCGACGGGCGGGCACCCCTCTACAGCGTGCTCGCCGCGGCAGTGGCCGATGATCCTGCCCTGCTCGCGCTGCTCGACCCCGCGCCGGATGAACAGGCGATACCCGTGCTGCTGTTCGCGGCCGTGCACGACCTGCTGCTCGCGGAGCCGAACCATCCACTCGCCCGCCACTACCCCAACCTGGGTGGCTCCGCCGACCGGGCAGGTGCGGTCGCAGCGTTCAGGGAGTTCGCGCTCGAGCGGCGGACAGAGATCGGTGCGATCGTGGCGACGCGCCACACCCAGACGAACGAGATCGGCCGCTGCTCACTGTTGCTCCCGGCGCTCGGCATCGTCGCCGACGACGTCGGACCGCTGGGCCTCGTCGACGTCGGCGCCAGCGCAGGGCTCAACCTGCTGCTCGACCGCTACCGGTACCGATACGCACCCGCCGGGCACGAGCTCGGGCCCGACTCCACGGTGCTGCTGGAATGCTCGACGCGAGGGCCGGTGGTGCTCCCTCACGCCATACCTCCGATCGCGGCCGCGGTTGGGGTCGACCCCCTGCCCATCGACACATCGGACCCGGCCGCCTGCCGTTGGCTCGAGGCCTGCGTGTGGCCGGACCAGGCCGACCGCTTCCATCGCCTCGTCGGGGCCCTCGAGCTCGCTCGCGCGACCCCTCCGGACGTGCGGCGGGGCGATGCGATTGACGATGTCGGCGGCCTCGTCGCCGAGGTGGCGCAGCACGGGCACCCGGTGGTGATGAACACCTGGGTGCTGAACTACCTCACGTTCGACCAGCGTGTCGCCTACGTCGCCGAGCTCGACCGCATCGGCTCTGCGCAGGACTTGTCGTGGGTGCTGGCCGAGAGCCCGGCCGAGACCCCTGGGCTCCCGATCCCCACCACCGATCCGGCCGACGAGCTCACCGTGCTGTCAGTGGTGCGGTGGCGCAATGGGCGGCGAGCGGTGCAGCGTCTTGCTTCCTGCCACCCCCACGGCTACTGGCTGCACTGGGAGCACCCAGGGAGCTAGCGCCCTCCGGCGCCCCAGCGTCGCCGGTCGACGACGGACGGAGCAGTCAGCAGTCCGGGCGATTCGACCACTGCGATGCGCTCAGCGAGCGTGCCCGGTCACTGCAGCGCGGAGCTCGCCGACGCGCCGACGGAACCGTTCGAGTTGGTCGGCGACCGGCCCTGGTCCGGCACCGCCCGGGGTCGTACGCCGCGTCACCGACACGCCAGGCGCCACCAGGGCGGCGGCCTCGGGACCGAGTGTCGGATCGGCCGCGACGAGGTCGCGGAGTGAACCCTCCCCTGCCAGGCAACGCCGCACGAGCGCCCCGACCACGGCGTGGGCCTCGCGGAAGGGCATGCCCCGACCGACGAGCCATTCGGCGAGGTCGGTCGCCGAACTGGTCTCGGCGTCTGCCGCAGCCTGCATGCGTGCATGGTCGAACGTGGCGGTGGCGATCATTCCGGTCATCGCACCGAGCGCCAGACGAACCGTGTCCATCGCATCGAACAGCGGCTCTTTGTCCTCCTGGTAGTCGCGGTTGTAGCTGAGCGGAAGCCCCTTCATCGTGGCCAGAAACCCGGTGAGGTCGCCGATCACCCGGCCAGCCTTACCCCGAGCCAACTCGGCGATGTCGGGGTTCTTCTTCTGGGGCAGCATCGACGACCCGGTGGCGTACCCGTCGTCGAGACGGGCGAAGCCGAACTCATCGGTGGTCCAGAGCACGAACTCCTCACCCAGGCGCGACAGGTCGATCGCCACCATCGTCAGCGCGAACAGCGCTTCGGCGATGTGGTCGCGCGACCCGACCGCATCGAGTGAGTTCTCGAATCGATGCGCGAAGCCGAGCTCGGTCGCCGTGAAATCCGGGTCGAGCGGCAGCGACGAGCCGGCCAACGCACCCGCTCCGAGCGGCGACACATCGACACGCTCGAGCGCATCCACGATGCGCTCGACGTCGCGACCGAGGGCCCATCCGTGCGCCATCAGATGGTGGGCGAGCAGCACCGGCTGGGCGCGCTGGAGGTGTGTGTACCCCGGTAGATAGGCGTCGCCGGCCGCAACGGACCGCTCGAGCAGCACCATCTGGAGGTCGACGATCCGCGCAGCAACGATCATCAGCTCGCGCTTCAGCCAGAGCCGCACTCCGGTGGCGCTCTGGTCGTTACGACTCCGCCCGGTGTGCAGCTTGGCGCCGGCGGCACCAGCGAGCTCGGTGACACGCCGCTCGACTGCCGTGTGGATGTCCTCGTCCGACGCGACGAAGGCGAACGTGCCTGCTCCGAGTTCACCGGCGACGACATCGAGCGCCGCCAGCACGCTGTCGCGTTCGACGATGCTGAGAATCCCGGCACGAGCAAGGCCCCGCACGTGGGCGCGCGACCCTTCGATGTCGTCGGCCCACAGCCGACGATCGAACGAGAGGCTCTCGGTGAACGCCATCAACTCCTCGGCGGGCCCGGACTCGAAGCGGCCGTGCCACAGGGTGCGGCCCTCGCCCGTGGCGCTCACGACAGCCCCGCTAGTTCGCGCAGCGCAGCGGCCAGCGCCGGTCCACCGAGATCCTCGTCGGCGACGCAGAGCAGCGTGTCGTCTCCGGCAACCGTGCCGAGCAGGCCGGAAAGGTTCGAGCGGTCGAGTGCCGAACCGACGACGTGAGCGCACCCCGGGGGCGTTCGGAGCACGACGAGGGAGCCCGACGAGCGGACCTCGGCGACCCACTCGCCCATCACCCGGCGAAGGTGGTCCTCTGGGGCGATGCGTGCCGGAGCGAACTCGGGGATGGCGTACACGGTCTCGCCCCCCGGGACACGGACCTTGACCGCACCGAGTTCGTCGAGGTCACGCGACACCGTCGCCTGCGTCGCCGAAATGCCCTCACCGGCGAGCAGGTCGACGAGCTGCGGCTGGCTGCCGACCGGGTTGGTGGCGATGAGCCGCGCAACGGCCTGTTGACGTTGCACCTTGGTGGTCATGGCGTCACCCCTGCCAAGACTGCGAGCACCGCTCGGGCCGTGTGCATGCGGTTGTGTCCCTGGGCGATGACGAGCGAGCGCGGCCCGTCGATCACCTCGGCGGCGACTTCGAGCCCCCGATACGCGGGCAGGCAGTGCATGAACCACGCCCCAGGTGACGCGTGCGCCATGAGCTGCGCATCGACCTGATACGCAGCAAAGATCTCGGCCCGCTGCGCCTTCTCGGCCTCTCGGCCCATCGATGTCCAGGTGTCGGTGTGCACCACATCGGCGCCTTGGACGGCCTCGTACGGGTCGTCGGTCTGCTCGACGGTGCCCGGGCCGAGCGCATCGATCCTGGCGAGCTCGTCGGGTGCGGCGTCATAGCCGGACGGACAGCCGAGGCGGACACGCATCCCGAGGGTGACGCTGATCTCGGCCAGCGAGCGCGTGACGTTTGCGTAGTCGCCGACGAAGGCCACCGTTCGACCAGCGAGACCGCCGAGCGCCTGGCGCATCGTGAGGGCGTCCGCCAGACCCTGCAGCGGGTGGCTGTGATCGCTGAGCAGGTTCACCACCGGCACCGAGCTGGCGGCCGCAAGACGTTCGACGACCTGATGCGCGAAGACACGAGCCGCGATCACTGCGTGGTAGCCGGCCATGATGCGGGCGATGTCCTCGACCGGCTCGCGCACGTCGAAGCCGATCTCCTCGCCCCGCGTGTAGACCGGGTGGCCACCGAGCTGGACGACTGCCATCTCGGTGCTGTGCCGGGTGCGGTTCGAGGGCTTCTCGAAGATCAAGGCCACGCCCTGCCCATCGAGCGGGCGACCGAGTGAGGCGACCGGGCGCTCGGCGAGGTCGAGCAGCGCCGCCAGTTGGCCGGGCTCGAGGCCAGCGATGTCGAGGAAGTCGTTCACCCCAGCACCCCCGTCAGCACTGCGATGGCCTCGTCGATCTCGGCCTCGGACACCGTGATCGGTGGCGCCAGCCGCAGCGCGGTGGCGGTCACCGGGTTGGTCACCAGACCCCGAGCCAGAAGCTCGGTGTAGACCGCCTTGGCATCGCGCCCACCGTCGAGCTCGGCTGCGACGAGCAGGCCACGGCCGCGCACGGCCGCCACACCCGGTACCGCTTCAAGACGGGCGCGCAAGTAGTCGCCACGGGTCGCAGCCAAGGCGGGCGCGTCGATTCGGCGCATCTCGGCGATGACCGCACTGACGACAGCCGTCGCGATCGCCGTTCCGCTGTAGGTGCTGCCGTGGTCACCCGGCTGGAAGGCTGCGGCGACCTCGCGTCGAGCCCACACCGCCCCGACCGGGAAGCCGTTGCCCATCGCCTTGGCCATCGTCACCACATCGGGGCGGACTCCGGCGTGCTCGAAACCGAACCACCGCCCGGTGCGGGCGAAGCCGGTCTGCACCTCGTCGACCATCAACAGCATCCCGCGCTCGTCGCACAGCCGCCGGATGCCGCGCAGATAGTCGTCGTCGGCCGGAATGACGCCGCCCTCGCCCTGGACGGTCTCGATCAGCACTGCCGACACCGTCGGGTCGATCGCCTGCTCGAGGGCAGCAAGATCGCCGAAGGGGACATGGCGGAACCCCTCGGGCATCGGGGCGAACGGCTCGTGCTTGGCCGGCTGGCCGGTCGCTGCCAGAGCGGCCAGGGTCCGCCCGTGGAAGCTGCCGAACGCGCTCACCACGACGTGGCGGCCACGCCCGCCGAACTTACGGGCCAGCTTGAGCGCCGCCTCGTTGGCCTCGGCGCCGGAGTTGCAGAAGAAGACCTGGCCGGCCTCGCCGGTGGTCTCGCTGAGCAGGTCGACGACTTCGACGGCTGCCCGGGCGGCAGCGTCGTTGCTGAAGAAGTTGCTCACGTGCAACAGGGTTCCAGCCTGCTCGACGATGGCTGCGGTGACAGCCGGGTTGCAGTGGCCGAGCGACGTCACCGCCAGCCCACAGAGGAAGTCGAGGTATCTGCGCCCGTCGCTGTCCCACAGCTCGGTGCCGCTCCCGCGCACGAACATCACTTGTGGTGGGCCGAACACGGGCATGAACGGGCAGCCCGGGCCTGCAGCCGACGAATCGAACGCGTGGGTACTCATCGTGGATCCTCCTCGCACACCATGGTTCCGATCCCTTCATCGGTGAACAGCTCGAGCAGCAGGACGTGGGGGATGCGCCCGTCGAGGATGTGGGCCCGCCGGACGCCACTGCGCACTGCGTCGACGCAGCTCGCCACCTTCGGGATCATCCCCCCGGCGATCACCCCCGTGGCCACGAGCTCGTCGAGCTCGGCGGGCGTGGTCTGCTGGATCAGGCTGGAGGGGTCGTCGACCACCCGGCGCAGCCCCTCGATGTCGGTGAGGTAGACCAGCTTTTCGGCCTGCAGCGCCACGGCGATCGCCCCGGCCACCGTGTCGGCGTTGATGTTGTAGGCCTGACCGGCGGCGTCGGTGCCGATCGTGGCGACGACGGGGATGAACTGGTCGTCGATCAGGCTCTGCAGGATGGTCGGATCGACGTGGGCGACGTCGCCGACGAACCCGAGCTCGGGGTCGCGCGCCACGGCGCGGATCAGACCCGCGTCCTCACCCGAGACGCCGACGGCAACCGGGCCATGCACGTTGATCGCCGCGACCAGCTGGGGGTTGACCTGCCCGATCAGCACCATCCTGGCGATGTCGACGGTCTCGGCATCGGTGACTCGCAGCCCGTTGCGAAACTCGGTCTCCTTCCCGAGACGGCGCATCAGGTCGCTGATCTGCGGGCCCCCGCCGTGCACCACGAGGGGACGCATCCCGACGGCACGCATCAGCACGAGGTCCTGGGCGAACAGCGCCAACGCCTGGTCGTCGCTGCTGCCGGCGAGCGCATTGCCGCCGTACTTGACCACCACCACCTGGCCGGCGAAGCGTTGGATGTAGGGCAGCGCCTCGACGAGGACGGCAGCCCGATCGGCAGCACTCACGGGTACAACCCCACCTTCTGCAATCCGGCGACCTCGTCGAGGCCGAGGGCGACGTTGGCTGCCTGCACCGCTCCGCCACTCGCCCCCTTGCAGAGGTTGTCGATCGCCGCAATCGCGAGCACGGTCCCCGTGCGGGCGTCGTAGCGGGCCGTGATGAACGACGAGTTGGTGCCGAGCGCGGCCTTGGTGGACGGCGAGCCCGAGCCGACCACGACGAAGGGCTCGTCGCGATAGCGGGAACGCAACGCCTCGAGCAACACCTCTGTGGAGACCTCGCCACGGGGACGGGCCACGCAGGTGGCGAGGATGCCGCGATTCATCGGTGCCAGGTGCGGGGTGAACAGCACCTGGCAGGGGTCGCCACCGGCGAGCTGATCGGTGAGCACCTGTTCGATCTCCGGTGTGTGGCGATGGTCGAGCAGCCCGTAGGCCTGCACATCCTCGTCGACGGTGCAGAACTGCGAGGTGTGCTTCAGAGCACGGCCGGCGCCGCTCACACCGGTGATGCTGTTGACGACGATCCCCGTGGGTTCGACCAGGCCGGCCGCCACGAGCGGCGCCAGCGCGAGCACTGCGGCGGTGACGTGACAGCCCGGTGTGGCAATGAGCTTGGCGCCGGGCAACTGCGCTCGGTAGAGCTCGGGCAGCCCGAAGATCGCTCGTGCAAGCTCGGCCGGTTGGTCGTGCTCGAAGCCGTACCACCGGGGGTAGAGCGATGCGTCCTTGAGACGGTAGGCAGCCGAAAGATCGACCACGCAGCCGACCCGGTCGACCAGCGACGGGGCGAGCTCGAGGCTCGCTTCGTGCGGGACGCCGAGGAATGCGACATCGACTCCGTCGACGTCCGCCGGGTCGAACTCGCCGAAGACGAGGTCGGGGTATGCCGCGCCGAGGCTCGGATACAGCGTCGATGCACTCACGCCGGCCTGGCTGTCGCCCGTCGCCACCACCAACTCGAGTGAGGGGTGCTGGGCGATCAGACGCAGCAGCTCGGCGCCTGTGTACCCCGACGCTCCGACGATTGCCGCTCTGAGTCTCTTGGCCACCCGAATGAGTATACAGCCTCCTGCATGAACATACCAGTCTTCGGCGAACTGCGACAGGTCGCGCCCGCTGGCCCACTCGACGTGGTCGGAGGGTGCGCATCTTGACGGACCCCTGACCCGAAACCATGGCGGCGCTGAGGTGCACCACGACACGATCACGAGCGTGGTTCGCACCCCCCTTGTCCGCTCCGGTCTGAAAGCGATCCTCGTGCTGGTCGATCTGGCACTGCTCTCGATCGCCTGGTTCCCCATCCTGCTCGGCGGCCCCGCCGCCGACGTCCGTCCTTCAGCGGCGTCGCTGTTGGTCGGAGTGTGCGCAGTGCTGGCCGCCCTCGCCATGATCCGCTTCCAGGGGCTGTGGCTGTCGCGGGTGTGCGCGATCAGGTCGATCGAGGTCCGCCTGATCGCCCGAGCGACCGCGCTCACGCTCGTCGCGCTGCTGCTCGTCGACCGCCTGGTCTTCGGCGCGGTCGACACCTACATCGCGCTCGAAGAGATCGCCGTCGGCTGCACGATGATGCTCGTCCTCCTCGTCGTCGGCCGCTCGGTGTACCGCAGTTCGGTGCGCGCCAGCCGCCACGACGGCGCCAACTCGCGCGAGGTCATCATCATCGGCACGGGCGCTCACGCCGCCCACCTCACCGCCCTGATCGGCGACCATCCCGACTACGGCATGCGCGCTGTCGGCGTGATCGGCGACCGGGAGTCGGCCATCGAGAACGGCCTCGTCGCCCTGTGGCTCGGACCGCTCGAGCGGACCGAGGAGATTGTCACCCTGTCCGGCGTGACCGGGGTCGTGGTGAGCCCTGCCGCCACCGAGCAGCCCGGAGTCGCCCAGTTGGTCAAGCGGCTTCAGCGTCGCCACATCCACGTCCAGGTCGCGAGCGGCCTCGTCGGTTTCGACATCACCCGTCTGCGCCACCTTCACATCGCCCGCGAGCCGATGATCTACCTCGAGCAGGTCGAGCCACGACGCATCGATCACGCCCTGAAGCGGCTGATCGATCTGGTCGTCAGCGTCACTGCGTTGGTGCTGACCCTGCCTGTCCTGGCAGTGGCAGCCATCGCGATCAAGCTCACCGACCGCGGGCCGATCCTGTTCAAGCAGACGCGGGTCGGCCAGCACGGCTCGCCGTTCGCGGTCTACAAGCTGCGCACGATGTCCGTCGATGCTGAGGCACGCGTCGCCACCCTCGAACACGACAACGAGCGGAGCGGGCCGCTGTTCAAGATGGAGCACGATCCGCGGGTCACACGTGTAGGTCGGGTGCTGCGACTGTCGAGCATCGACGAGATCCCCCAGTTGCTCAATGTGCTGCGAGGCGAGATGAGCCTGGTCGGGCCTCGGCCGGCGCTGCCCCGCGAGGTCGTCCAATTCGATGACGAACTGCGCCGACGCGAGTTGGTGAAGCCCGGCATCACCGGGCTGTGGCAGGTCGAGGCGCGCGACAGCCCATCGTTCGATGCATACCGCCGGCTCGACCTCTTCTACGTCGACAACTGGACGCTCTTCGGCGACTTCGACATCATGCTCGACACCTTCGAGCACCTGGTCGGCCGACTGGTCGGCGCGCTGAGAAAGCACACGACGGCCACGGTGACCGACATCCCGCACGAGGCTGCACCGCTCGTGGCCTCCGTCGAGCGCCCGACTTCGGCGCCCTGAGACGACGGTTCAGAGCACGCCCAGGCAGCGCTCGAGGAGGAGCACTCGGATCTGCGCGACCCCAGGACGCGACTCCGGGTGTGCGACCTCGCCCGGGTCGGCATGAGCCTCGAGCGACCACCCGCGATGACCGACCCCGACTCGTGCCGCAGCGTCGCGCACCGTCGATGCCGACCGCACGTGCTGCTCGGCGAGCGCGCCGTCGCTACCGAGCACCTCCGCCAGCACCCGCTCGGTCGTGGCGAGCGACAGGCCGCGCAGGCGCGCGTCGAGTGCGATCCGCTGCCGCTCGGCCGGCACGACGTCGCCGACCATGAGGCGCAGATGCTCGGCAACGCGAACCGCATCGGCGGCGATCGACTCCGCCGTGCCACCGACGAAGGTGGCGCCCATCGGCTCGCCGAAGGTCCGTCGAGCCGCACGCACGGCAGCGCGAACGGCTTCGGCGAGATCGTCGTCGGGCTGGCCGTCGAGCGCCTGCTCGAGCCGCATCGCGCCGGCACGCAACGCATCGAGGTCGGCGTCGTCGTCACAGTCGAGCAGCGCTGGGACCGACCGCACGCCGACGAGCAGGCCGAACCGCTTCGACAACTGGCGTTCGAGCTCGACGAGCGCCGTGGCCAGGCTCGCCCCACCGACCTCGGCCCGGGCGATCTCTTCGAGGGCGACGTGGTCCAGCGCACCACGGTCGCGAGCGACACCATCGACGGCGACATCATCCAGGGCGACACGGTCGGGAGGGCCCGACGGTGCTGACCGCAACACGTCGAGCACGTCGCGCACGATCGCTGCCGCCGTCTCGGCCACTTCGGGCAGAGGATCGGGCTCGGTCACGAGCACCTCGGCACCGAGCTCTGCGCCGGCCGTCGCATGGAGCAGTTCGGCCGCAACCGGTGTCGGCACCGGAGGTGGCCAACCCGGAAGGACTTCATCGCCAGGCCAGGCGATCGATCGGGACCGAGCCTCGGACGTCGGCTTCTCGGCAGACGAGGCCACGGACGCCACCGAGTGCGTCGGTGCAACATCAACCCCACGGTGGAGACGGCCGGCCGTTGCCGCACCCTCGCTGCTGATCGGACCGACCGACCACTCGACAGCCCCCGCAGCGACCTCGACCGACCAGCTGTCTGCGGGGCCGATCGCGACGGCACCGTCGTTGTCGGCCGACAGCTCGAGGACCACATGCGCAGCCGCCGGTGCCTGGTCGGCCACATCGATCAGCGCGCCCGTCCACGTCGCTGCGGCCACGGGCGACCAGTCGATCGGGTCGTCGCCCGCTCCGGGCCGCCGCGCCTCGACGAGCTCCAACCGCACAGGGGCCGACGCATCGACTGCGAAGAGCTGGTCGACGAAGGTCGGAAGCGGCCGACCTGCATCGACCAACGTCATCACCCGTACGTTCACGCCGTCGTCGACCAACACGCCGAGGCGATGCCCGACGGCGCCCGCCAGACCACACGGTTCACCGGACGCCCACCTGCCCCCCAACCGAGCCGCGCCGTCGGCGACGAGCTCGCCGCGGTCGAGGACGTAGGCAGCCGGCGCCACGTCTCCGGGACGGGTCGCCGAAGACACCACCCGGTACCACTGCTCGAGCAATGCCTCGGTGTGCGTCTCCGCAGCGAGCACGGCCGAATCGACCAGCTCCACTCCCGCTGCTCGGGCCCGTCCGAGAAGTTGTCCGACCAGTGCGGTGAGCACCTCCGTGCGAGCTGTCGAGCCTGGAGATGCACCGACGCCCGGCTCGAGTGCCACCGAGGCGACTTCCTGGGCCTGGCCGTCTTCGAGCAGCACCACCGTGCCGGACACGCCGTGCCCGACGTCGACGCAGAGGACAGCACGATCGGGCCGACCATGTCGCTGCCGCGCCACCCATGCAACCGCGGCTGCCGACGGTGATGACACGACGCGAACGGAGTGCCTACCGGCACCGAGCAACGCTCGTACCGCTGCTCGGTCGAGGGCGCCGAACCACGCTGGAACGGCAACCACTGCGTCCGCCGTCGACCCCCTACCGCTCTCGCGCGTCGTGATGGCGTCGAGCGCATCCGTGGCGACCCAGAACATGGGGGCGTCGTACCCGGGCAGCCAACGCCCCACGTGGTCGGCGCGTGTGGTGATGATCGAGCTGATGCCCTCCAACGCCATTCGGGCAGCCCCACCAGCCAGGTCGAGACCGACCGCCAGAGCTCGCGCCGTGGCTGGTGCCCTCTCGACCACGGCTGTGCGTCCCGGCTCCACATCCGGATCCTACTCGGGAGCCCGGTGGTGCAGGAGGGGACCACTCGGGCACAATGTCGCCGTGCCATTCGATCGGTCAACCAGGGGGCGACTGCTCGTGGCGACGCCACCACTCGACGACCCCAACTTCGATCGCAGCGTGGTCTTCATGATCGAGCACAACGCCGACGGCGCGCTCGGGGTGATGCTGAACCGGTTCGACGACTTTGGACCGGGCCTCGATGTCCTGGCTATCGGCATCGACACGATGGACTCGTGGTTGCCACTGCTCGCCCAGCCAGCACGTCTCCATGCCGGTGGACCGGTCGGTGACGATTCGTTGATCGCCCTCGCCTCGTCGAGTTCGGCGACAGCGCCCGGGTGGGCGCTGATCGGCGGGACCGTGGGCACCGTCGATCTGACGAGCCGGCCTGGCGACATGGGCGCCTTGTTCGACCAGGTGCGCGTGTTCCGGGGCTACAGCGGCTGGGCCGCAGGCCAACTCGAGGCAGAGCTCGATGACGGCGCATGGATGGTGTTCGACGCCCTGGCCGAGGATGTCTTCTGCGCCGACCCTGTCGGGTTGTGGCGGCGAGTCCTGCGCCGTCAGGGTGGCCAGGTGGCATGGCTCGCCAACGCGCCTGACGACCTGTCTGCGAACTAGTCCCCTGCGGAGGGGTGCTGCGAACAGCTCAGGTCCGCAGCGACACACCGAACTTGGCGACTGCAGCAGTCACCCGGTCGCGAGTGGCCGAGGTCTCGGCGTCGGTCAGGGTCCGGTCGAGCGCCTGGAGCCGCAGCCGGTACGCAAGGCTGCGCGCGCCGTCGGGCACCCCGACCCCTCGGAACACGTCGAACAAGCCGAGGTCGACAAGCAACGCTCCAGCGGCCTGCCGGATGGCCTTGTCGACACGCTCGGCTGCGATCCCGTCGGGGACGACGAACGCGAGGTCGAGATCGGTCG
This sequence comes from Ilumatobacteraceae bacterium, assembly GCA_040398525.1. GTDB lineage: Bacteria > Actinomycetota > Acidimicrobiia > Acidimicrobiales > Ilumatobacteraceae > VFMC01. The sequence goes on from JBBATY010000034.1 coordinate 13,887, forward strand.
ACGGATACCGGCTGGTGGGCTTCCACTGCGCGATCTTCGGCTCGATCGCCAGCAGCCGCGAGAGGTCGAGCTCGAGCCAGGCCACACGCTCGCCCACATCGAATGCCTCGAGCACGTCGGGATGCACCTCGCCGACGCAGCCGACCGAGTCGCGCCCGATCGACAGCGTCGCCGACCGGGTCGGGTGCATGCCAGTAGGTACCTGCGATTGGTCGACCCGAGCGCCGACCCCGAGCGAGCGCGAGATCTCACGCCAGAGAGCCATCGCCTCGGGCGCCTCCCGTCCGGCGAGCGCGACCGCGAGCGACTCGTACTCCGGCGGTAGATCGGTGCTGCGATCGCCGGGCGGGTACACATGGCCGATCTCGAACAGGACGACCCCCGGCCTCCGGTGCGACCCGTTGAACGCCACGGCACGGAGCAACCCCGGACGCATCGACGGTCGGAGCAGGTCCTCGTCGGCGACGAGCGGGTTCGTGATCCGGATCGCGTCGTCCGACAGTTGCGCAGCAGCGAGGTCGCCGCGCCGCAGGAACGATTCGGTGATCGCCTCGCTCGCACCGAAGCCGAGCAGCACCTGACGCAGTAGCCGCCTGCGCTGCTGCAGATGGCTGAGTCGACCGTGCATCGTCGAGTTGGGCACCACCGAGCCGATCGCGTCGTAGCCGAAGTGGCGAGCCACTTCCTCCACCACGTCGATCTCCCCGTGGCTGTCGGGCCGCCACGACGGAAGGGTCACCGTGAGTGCATCCCCCTGCTGGTCGACCACCTCGAAGCCGATCGGCCCGACGAGACGGGCGACATCGTCGCCGTTCAGCTCGGTGCCGAGCAGACGATTCACCTGGCTCACTCTCACGGCGACCGGACGATGCTCCGGCGGCATCGTGTCGTGGCGAACGTCGACGGTTCCGGCGTGGACCACCAGCGCCGGACAGGTCTCGCGCAGCAGCTCGACGAACCGTGCCTGGGCACGCTCGATGCCGTAGGGGTCGACGCCTCGCTCGAATCGGCCGGATGCCTCCGAGCGCAGCCCGAGACGGTTCATGGTCCTGGTGATGCCGGTCTGCTCGAAGCAGGCGATCTCCAGTGCCACCACCGAGGTCGTCTCAGTGATCTCGCTGTCGAGCCCACCCATCACTCCGGCGATCCCGATCGGGACGTCGAGACCGTCGCAGATCAACAGGTCGTCTGCCGAGAGGGTACGTGTCGTTCCGTCGAGGGTGACGAGCTGCTCGCCGTCGAGCGCCCGACGGACCCGGATCGACCCGCCGCCCAACGTGTCGAGGTCGTAGGCGTGGTTGGGCTGGTTGAGCTCGAGCATCACGTAGTTGCTGACATCGACCACGTTGTTGATCGGGCGCATCCCCGCAGCTCGGAGCCGACGGGCCATCCAGGCTGGCGACGCTGCAACCGCGACGCCCGAGAGGACGACCGTGGTGAAGCGCGGGCACCGCGAACCGTCGACCACGTCGACCGGCGCGCTGCGCTGCTCGCCGGACGCCGCTAGCGGCTCCGGCCCTGCGACCAACGGCACACCAAGGTGTGCCGCCAGGTCGCGAGCGAGCCCGAGGTGACCCCAGCAGTCGGGACGGTTGCGGGTGAGGTCGATGTCGAGGACGACCTCGCTCTGCAGGCCGAGCGCCTCTCCGTAGGGAAGGCCGATCGGGGTGTCGCGGTCGAGGAGGAGGATTCCTGAGTGGTCGTCACCGAGGCCCAGTTCACGGGCGGAGCAGAGCATGCCCTGGGACTCGATGCCGAGGATCGGGCGCGGCTCGATCGACCGACCGTCGGGCATCGTGGTGCCCGGGGTCGCCAGCGGGATCACGTCGCCGGCCGACATGTTGAACGCTCCGCACCACACATGACGCTCCACGCCGTCGCCGGCGTCGACCCACACCCGATGGACCTTGGCCGCATCGGGATGCCGCTCGGTCCGCAGCACGCGAGCCGTGATCACCCCGTCGACAGTCGAGCCGACGCTGAGGACGTCTTCGACCTGCATCCCGAGCATCGTCATCCGCGCAGCGAGGGCCGCATGGTCAGAGCCGATCGGGGCGAGATCGTTGAGCCAGGAGAGGACTGCTTTCATGTCGATCCCTCAGAACTGCTCGATGAAGCGGATGTCGTTGCTGTACATGTCGCGGATGTCGTCGACGGCGTGGCGCTCGCGTGCCATCCGGTCGATGCCGAACCCGAATGCGAATCCACTCCACTCCTCGGGGTCGAGCCCACCGGCGCGCAGCACGTTGGGGTGGACCATGCCGCATCCGCCGAGCTCGATCCACGTGCCGTCGGGGCGAAGGATGTCGAACTCGGCCGACGGCTCGGTGAAGGGGAAGTAGTTCGGCCGGAGCCTGCTGGTGAAGGCACCCCCGAAGAACGCCTTGGTGAACGCGTCGATGGTGCCGGCCAGGTGGGCCATCGTGATCCCACGGTCGATGACCAGGCCTTCGATCTGATGGAACACCGGCATGTGCGTCGCGTCGGGCGTGTCGCGTCGGAACACCCGGCCGGGCATCACCATGTAGATCGGCGGTGCGATGGTCTGCATCACACGGATCTGCACCGGCGAGGTGTGCGTGCGCAGCAGCACCGAGCCGTCGTCGCGGTAGTCGGTGAACAGGGTGTCGAAGCCACTACGTGCCGGATGGCTCCGCGGCATGTTCAGCGCCTCGAAGTTGTAGAAGTCGGTCTCGACCTCCGGCCCTTCGGCGATCTGGAAGCCGAGGCCGATGAACACGTCCTCGAGGCGTTCCCACGCCTGGGTCACCACATGGGCGTGGCCGCGGCGCTCCCCCGTCTGCACCTCGGTGAGGTCGAGACGCTCACGCTCGAGCTGCACATCCCGTGCCTCGCGAGCCAGCGCCGTGCGCCGCTCGGCGAGAGCGGCTTCGACCACGGTCGTGGCGGCGTGCAGCACCTGGCCGACCTGCTTCTTCTCGTCGACCGTCGGCAGACCACCCAGGCTGGTCTTGAAGCTCGCGAACACTCCCCGCTTGGACAGCAGCTCCGAGTCGAGTGCAACCACTTCGTCGAGCGTGCGCGCTGTCGAGATTCGGGCGAGGGCATCGTCCCTCGCACCTGTGACCTCTTCCAACATGGGACCACTCACCTTCCTCGAGAACCTCTACGTCGTGCCGACGGGCTTGTGTGCCGGCACGGTTGTGCTCCCCCGGGCTCCAGGATCAACGGTGCCGCGAAGCGACACGCGCCTCCCCGGGTATCACCCGGGGGCACCGAAATCGCCGCATGCACATGGCGCAAAGGTTACCGCGCCGACCTCTGCCGGGCGACTTCGAAGACGAGCAGGGTCGCCGCCATCGCCACATTCAGACTCTCTGCACGACCGGCATGAGGGATCGTCACCCAGCCGTCCACGGGGGCGTCGGGTTCGAGGCCGTGGGCCTCGTTACCGACCACCAGCACCGTCGGTGCCACGAAGTCGGCCGACACGTAGGGCATGCCGACATGGGACGACGCGCCCCACGAGCGCCCAGGGCAGGCTGCCAACGCATCGGCGAGATCGACGTCGACCACCACCGTCGGCACGGTGAACAACGCTCCGGCCGAAGCCCGCACGGTCTTGGGGTTGAACACGTCGACCGAGCCAGTGGTGAAGACGACGGCGCCCGCACCCGCGGCCTCGGCCGAGCGCAGCATGGTGCCGGCGTTGCCGGGGTCGGCGATGCGATCCCCCACCACGACGAAGTCCGACGCCGCCAGGGATCCGAGGCCGGCGGACCGCCGCGTCACGACGGCCAGCACCGGTTGCGGTGCCTGTGTCGAGGCGACTCGCTCGATCACTCCGGGCCCGAGCTCGAACACCGGAACATCGAACGGCTGCGCAGGGACATGGCCTGCGGCCAGGTACACCGCCTCGACCTCCCAGCCCGACGCACGGGCCAGCCGGACGAGGTCGTCTCCCTCGACCACGAACCTGTTCTCGTCGGTACGCGCACTGCGGCGCCCCAGGAGGCGCCGCAGTCGTTGAACCTTCGGGTTCGAAGCTGTGAGCGGACCGCTCAGAGCGCCGCCTTCGCCGCGGCGACCAGCTGCGCGAACGCTGCCTCGTCACGGACGGCGAGGTCGGCCAGGATCTTGCGGTCGACCTCGATGCCGGCCTTGTTGAGCCCGTCGATGAAGCGGCTGTAGCTCATGTCGTTCATGCGGCAGCCAGCATTGATGCGCTGGATCCACAGGCTGCGGAACTCGCCCTTCTTCGCCCGACGGTCGCGGAACGCATACTGGCCACTGCGCATGACCTGCTCGTTGGCCGCGCGCACCGACCGGCTCTTGTTGCCGTAGTACCCCTTGGCCCGCTCGAGCACCTGCTTGCGGTGCTTCTTCGAACCAACTGCTCTCTTCACTCGTGCCATGGTGGTGCCTCCTTCTCAGCGCTCGCCCAACAGGCGCTTGATCTTCTTCTCATCACCTGGGTGCACGGCCACCATGCCGTCGAGACGACGGGTGCGCGTCGAGGCCTTCTTCTCGAACAGGTGCTGACGGTTCTGCTGGAGCCGGCGCAACTTGCCGGTCCCGGTCTTCTTGAACCGCTTCGCAGCGGTTTTGCTGGTCTTCATCTTGGGCATGGTGATGTCCTTCTTCGGGGCCGTCTGCACGGACGGCTCAGGGAGTCGGCTCAGGGCAGCCGATCGGGGGTGTGCGAGGCGCCTCGTCAGGCCGGATCGGCGGAGGTACCTTCACCTGCCGGAGCATCCGGCGTGATGTCGGCAGCCTCGGTGGAGTCGGTACCTGGCTTGGCGGGGTTCTTGTCGTTCTTCTTGGCAGCTGGCTTCTTGTCCGGGGCGATGACCATGGTCATGTTCCTGCCCTCGAGACGAGCGAACGTCTCGACTTTGGCGATGGGCCCGAGTTGTTCGATCACCGCATCGAGGATCTTCGAGCCGAGCTCCGGGTGAGCCATCTCCCGGCCGCGGAACTGCAAGGTGACTTTCACCTTGTGCCCGTCGGACAGGAACTCGTGCATGTGCCGGACCTTGGTGTCGAAGTCGCCCTTGCCGATCTTGGGCCGGAACTTGACCTCTTTGATCGACACCTGGATGGTCTTGCGACGCGACTCCTTGGCCTTCTGGCTCTCCTCGTAGCGGAACTTGCCGTAGTCCATGATCCGGCACACGGGAGGCGCTGCCAGCGGGGCGACTTCGACGAGGTCGAGGTCGAGCTGACGGGCCAATGTGAGGGCCTCCGGGAGAGGCTTGATCCCGAGTTGATCGCCGTTCGGGCCGATGAGGCGAACCTCACGGGCGCGGATGCGATCGTTGTACCGGTGCTCGGTTTGCTGCGGCGGTGCTATGGCCGTTCACTCCTGTGCAATGGGCTTGTCCTCCCAGTCGTGTGATGGATCGACGCGAAGTCGAACGCCACGACGAAGACCCGAGAGGTCGCTTGCACGACCATGACGGACCACACCGCATCGCACGACCCGACGCACGCCCTCCCCGGCCGGAGCCGGGAGCCCAGCTCGGCTGGGCAGGGTGGCCGGGTGGGGGAACCAGCCCCACTTCGCCTCAGTTGTGGCCGGTAGGGTACCAGAGGTGGACCCGGAAAACTCGTTCCCGCAGGTCGGCGACCCTGCCGACATCAACGACGACGACATCGACGAGGCCCGAGCCCTCCTCGACGACGCCCGCGACCGCCTGCGCGAGACACCCGCCGAGCTCGTGATCGTCAACCACGTGATGGGCCTCTACGAGCTCGCCGCGATCCACCTGTCGGCCGCCCCTCCGGATCTCGGCGAGGCCCGGTTGGCGATCGACGCCGTCGGCTACCTGGTCGACGGCTTCGGGGAGCGGCTCGGCGAGCACTCCACCACGCTCGCCGAGGCGCTCGCCACGATCCGCATGGCGTACGTCCAGCTCAGCGCCCAGGCCGACTGAACCGACCGATCGGGGCCGAGTGCACCCGGCCGCGCTGCACGACCACGGCTTCGCTGGCGAGTCGGTGCTCCTGGTCGACCTCGAGACCAGGGACCAGGCGACCGGCGCTGGTGACCACCCTCCACCACGGAAGGTCGTCGTCAGCCGCTTCGGCGAGCAACCTGCCGACGAGCCGGGCGCGGCCCGGGCAGCCGGCATCGGCAGCGATGTCGCCGTAGCACACGACCTCTCCCTGCCTGAGGCTGCGGACCACATCGAGGATCCGTCGGTCGCGCTCGGCCCCGCTCACCCCGGTGTGATGTCGGTCGCTTCGTAGCGGCCGAGCTTGGCGAGCAGCCGGAACACGACCGGTGCGCCGACCTCGATCGTCCGGCTGCCGTCGGCGATGCCGATGCAGTGGAAGTCGAACAGGCGCCCATCGGCGGCGCGCACCTGACCGAGGCCGCGGTGCTCGTCGAAGGACTCCACCACTCCTTGGCTGCGAGTCTGGGTGTGCTCCATCGTCGTATCCGTCAGGCGATGATCTTGGAGATCGGCAGCTCGAGGATGCCGGTGGCACCCGCATCCTTCAGTGCCGGGATCAGCCGGTTGATCTGGTTCTTGGCCACCACGGTCTCGACAGCGAAGCCACTGCCGGCAGCGAGCTCGCTGATGGTCGGCGACTTGAGCGATGGCAACAGCCCCAGCACATCGCTGAGGTGCTCGCCGAGGACGTTGAGCTTGACGAGGACCTTGCCTCGCGCCTCGAGTGTGCCGTTCAGCAACGTCATCAGCTGCTGCATGGCATGACGCTTGGCCGGGTCGTCGTACGAGGCAGGGTTGGTGACGACCTCGGTGTAGCTGACCAGGATCGTGTCGATGATGCGCAGGCCAGCTGCACGCAGGGCCCGTCCAGTCTCGGTGATGTCGACGATGCAGTCGGCGATGTCGGGGATCTTCGCCTCGCTTGCTCCGTACGACAGCCTGATGTCGGCCTCGATCCCCTTGTCGGCGAAGAACCGTCTGGTCAGCTCGGGGTACTCGGTGCTGACGCGCACCCCCTGCGGGAGCTGCTCGACACGTTCGACAGCCGAGTCGCCTGCAACTGCCACGACGACGCGGATCGGCAGCGACGTTGCCTTCGAGTACCGCAGCTCACCGAGGCTGACCACCTCGCTGGCCGTCTCCTCGACCCAGTCACGGCCCGTGATGCCGATGTCGAACAACCCCTCGGCCACGTAGACCGGGATCTCCTGGGGACGCAGGATGCGCACCTCGTCGAGGCGTGGGTCGTCGACGGAGGCCTTGTAGTCGACCGACGACGAACGTACGACCGGAAGGTCTGCTGCCTCGAACAGCTCGAGGGTCGCCCGCTCGAGCGAGCCCTTGGGGAGTACGAGCCTGAGCACGGCGCCTGAGGCTAGCGGGCGTCAGTGGGAGGTGGGCTCTGCGTTCAACAGCCGCAGCGCGTGCGGGAGCACGTCGAGCACGGCGCCGAGTTGCTCGACGCATCCCTTCGGCGAGCCGGGCGTGTTGCAGATGATCGCCGTCCCGCGGATCCCGGCGACCCCTCGCGACAAGCGCCCGAGCGGACTGACGAGCCGCATCGCCTCGGCCAGGCCCGGCGCGTCGCGCTCGATGACCAGTCGCGTGCCCTCCGGTGTCTGGTCGCGGGGGGCGAACCCGGTGCCACCCGTGGTGACCACCAGGCCGGCGAAGCCAGCGCACATCTCGAGCAACACCTCGGCCACGGCCTCGGTGCCATCGGCCGTGACACGGTGGTCGACGACCTCGAACCCGGCGTCGCGCAGCTGCGACACCAGTGCCGCCCCGCTGAGGTCTTCTCGAGTGCCGTGGACGACCCCGTCGCTCACGGTCAACACCTTGGCCGACAGCCCGTCTGCAGCGCTCATGGCATCCGACGGTAGCGAACCACGACCATGCCGTCGGTGTCGTCGTCGTGTGGCAGCACCCGCCAGCCGTGGCCGTACGCACGCCACACCCCGGGCGGCGCCGTCTCGACCACCTCGAAGCCCGCCGGTACCGGATGATCGATCGACTCGGCCGCAGTGAGCGTGCAGACGCTGTACACCAAGGTGCCGCCAGGCCGGACGAGCGGGGTCACGGCGCCGAGCAGACGTCGCTGGAGGTCGACCAGCTCATCGAGGTCGGTCAACTCGATGCGCCAGCGCGCATCCGGCCGTCGCCGCAGAGCTCCCAGACCCGAGCAGGGCGCATCGAGCAACACCCGGTCGAAGCTCGACGGAGCGAACGGAGGAGCCGTGCCATCGGCGCACACGACGGCGACGTCTGCGGCGAGCCTGGCGACGTTGGTCCCGAGCAACCCAGCCCTGGCTCGGTTCATTTCAGCAGCGACGACGAACGCTCCGTCGCTCCCGTGGCGCTGGGCCATCGCCGTGGCCTTCCCCCCGGGCGCAGCGCACACGTCGAGCACCCGCTCGCCCGGCTGCGCACCCACGGATTCGGCGACCCACTGCGAGGCGCGGTCCTGGGTGTACCCGTCGGCACGCATCGTGACCGGGGCTGCTGCGTTCATCTGCTCCAGCGCTGCAGTCGCATCGTCGCCCAGCTCGGCACGAACTCGGTCGACGATCCAGTCGGGGTAACTGAGCCGCGTCGCCTCGTCGGGCCACACCATCGGCGTGGTGGCAACCTTGCGCAGCACGGCGTTGACGAAACCGCGGGCCCGATGCGGGGCGAGGTCGACCGTGGCCGAGACCGCGGCATGCGCGGCGACCCGAGCGAAGTGGAGCTGGTAGGCACCGAGGCGGAGCACCGTGCGGACCTCCGGGTCGGGCTCGGTCAGCACGAACCGGTCGACAAGCGCGTCGCAGGCTCGACGGAACCGCGTGGTGCCATAGACAAGGTCGGTCACAAACGCTCGGTCACGTGCGTCGAGCGACGACTCCGACAACATCGCCGGCACGACGAGGTTGGCGTAGGCGCCCTGACGCTCGATGCGCTCGAGGCAGGCGAGGGCGACCCGACGGGCGTTGCTCATCCGCCCAGCCGCTCTCCGGGCAACGGGCGGGCCCCGTTGGCGAATGCCACGAACGGCATCGGCGCCTTGCTCTCCGGTTGCACCGTCAGCAGGCGAAGACCACCCACGATGTCGCCGTCGAGCTGGTCGCCAACGGCTGCAGCGTCGACGACCACGGCACTGACGACGCGCAGCCGTCGACCTCGGAACGTCGTGAACGCCCCTCCGAGGCGAACGGTGCGGTGCCGCTCGGTCGCAGTGGCTGTCCAGTCGAGGCGCCGGTCGTCGGGCTGCAGTTTGGCGGCATACGTTGGCTCACCCACCTGCGGCTGGGGTGCACCGAGGCCGGTCTGCAACTGCTCGATGAGCAGCCGGCTCCCGGTGTCGACCAGCTCGCGACGGAGCTGGTCGGCGGTCTGCTCAGGCCCGATCGGCACCTCGATGCACGCATGCACGGGCCCGGTGTCGAGGCCTTCGTCCAGCTGCATCAGACAGACACCGGTCGTGGCGTCGCCCGCGAGCAACGCCCGCTCCACCGGTGCCGCGCCGCGCCATCGCGGCAGCAGCGAGAAGTGCAGGTTCACCATCGGCACCGCAGCGAGCACCTCGGGCCCGATCAGCCGACCGAAGGCCACCACGACCCCGAGCTCGACGTGTAGGTCGCGCACCTCGTCGACGCGGTGCAGCACCGGGATCCCGAGCTCGAGCGCCGCCGCCTTCACCGGGCTCGGAGAGACGTCACTCCCCCGCCCTCGGCGGGCGTCAGCCCGAGTGACGACCGCAGCGACGTCGAAGCCTGCCGCGACCAGGGCGTGCAGCGGTGGCACGGCCATGTCCGGCGTGCCGAGGTACACCAACCGGTGCGGACGCCACCGCTGTTCGGCCGATGCGGTCAACGCAGGCGCAAACGACGCCGGGCGCCCTGCGCCTGTCCGCCCACCGACATGCGCTGGTACTCGGCGAGAGCTTCCTTGCGCTGATCCGGGGTCATCCGGTCGAACATGAGCACACCGTGGAGATGGTCGAGCTCGTGCTGGAACAACCGGCCCTCGAGGCCGTCGGCCTCCACCTCGACCGTGTTGCCATCGAGGTCCAAGCCACGCATGAGCACCTTGTCCGGCCGGAGCAGCTCGACGTACAGCCCGGGGATGCTCAGGCACCCCTCGTCGTAGACGAGCTCGCCGCTCGACTCGACGATCTCGGGGTTGATGACGACCAGTGGTCGATCGTCGATGTCCCAGACGAAGATCTGCTTCTGGACGCCGATCTGCGGGGCGGCCAGCCCGATCCCCGAGTCGGTCGTGTACAGCGTGTCGAACATGTCGTCGATGAGGCGCGCGACCTTGCCGTCGATCTCGGTGACCGCAGCGGCCTTCGACTTCAGCACGGGGTCCCCGAAGGTGCGGATCGAGTAGGCCATGCGTGCAAGGCTACCCAACGGCATGCCGCACTACTTCGATCCCGATCCATCGACCCCCTCGGCTCCTGTCGACGTGGTCTGGTCCTTGCCCGACGGACAGCTGCGGATCACGACCGACCGCGGAGTGTTCGGCCACGGTCGGGTCGACGTCGGCACGAAGCTGCTGCTGCTCACGGTGCCCCCACCACCCGGCACCGGCCATCTGCTCGACCTCGGCTGCGGGGCCGGGCCAGTGGCGATCGCCATGGCCCGGCGGGCGCCGAGCAGCACGGTGTGGGCGGTCGACGTGAACGCACGGGCACGTGCGCTCACGGCAGCCAACGCCGCGGCGAACGGCACCGAGAACGTTCGGGTCGCTGGCCCGGACGACGTCCCGGACGACATCCGGTTCGCCGCCATCTGGAGCAACCCGCCCATCAGGATCGGCAAGGAGGCGCTTCACGAACTGCTCATCACCTGGCTCGATCGGCTGACGCCCGACGGCACCGCCCACCTCGTGGTCCAGAAGCACCTCGGCGCCGATTCGCTCGCCCGCTGGCTGAGCGACCAGGGCTATCGCGTCGAGCGCAGCGCCACGGGAGGCGGGTTCCGGGTGCTCATGGTCGGGCCACGACCGCAGGCCGACGGCGACACGGGCGACACGCTGGAGAACATGCTCAAGTGAACACCTGATCCGGCCGAAACCTCATCGTGCGGTCCAGCGTGCTCCCCTCCGTCGACCGCGCCATGATCGCCGGCCTCGACAACACGCTCGAGGAGGTCCGCGCAACACGCGATCCCGGCCACAGCCGTCTGCGGCGGGTGGTGCTCCTGCTGACCTGGACCGTTCGCTGGTGCGGCTTCACCGCACCTCTGCTCGCCATCGTGATGATGGCGATCAACCCATCGAGCACCTGGCCATGGATCTCGCTCGCGATCTACCTGGTCTCCACGACCATCGCGCTGTTGCTCGCCTGGTGGTACTCCAACGCGTCGAACCCATCGCCACAGCTCACCCACGCGGTGCTCGTCGCCACCTACGCAGGGTTCGGGACGGGGATGGGCATCCTCATCCGCCCGGCGCTCGACGCCTCCGACCCGGAACTGGCCGCAACGATCTGCTTGCTGTTCACGTCGGTGTCGATCTGCGTCGGGCTGCTCACCTCGTCAGCGGTCCCGATGAGCTTCCATGCGTTCACGACACTCAGCGTGTGGCTGTTCATCGTCCACCTTCTCGCCGAAGGCACTCCGTTCTCGTTCTGGCTGGCGGTCGGCTGCTTCATCGTCTGGAGCTCGCTCGAGATCGTCGGGATCCGTCTGCACCGAATGATCCACGACACCATCGAGCACCGCCTGGCCGAGGCAGACCTCAGCCGACAACTCGCCTCTGCGCTCGACCGGCTCGACCGCATCGCCGCCACCGACGAGTTGACGGGCGTCGGCAACCGTCGTCGGTTCGTCAACCAGCTCGACCGATGCCTCGAGGCAGCAGATCATGTGGCCACGTGCGTGCTGCTGTTCGACATCGACCACTTCAAGGCTGTCAACGACACCCACGGTCACGGTGTCGGCGACGACGTGCTCCGTCGGGTGGCCGGCACCGTGCTCGGCACCGTCCGCGCCAACGATGTCATCGGCCGAGTCGGCGGGGAGGAGTTCGCAGTGCTCTGCAGTGCCGCCGACGAGGCCACGGCGGGCATCGTGGCCGACCGGATCCGCGAGCGGATCGAAGGCACAACGTTCGACGAACCGCCGGGGTTGACGGTGACCGCCTCGTTCGGCGTGGCGCAGCTCCAACCTGGGGCAACTGCTGCCGACACCTTGCGGGATGCCGATGAGGCGCTCTACCGGGCGAAGCGGAACGGCCGTAACCGGGTCGAGCTCGCTGGAAAGCCCTGCCCGCCTACTGCTGTGCAGATCCGCGGGCCACTCCCTGGCGGGCCGAGCATGTTGGACGCCGCCGGCTGAGCGGGTTCAGTCGACGACACAACTCCCGGCTGCGCTCGCGATCGCACTGGTGCGCCGCTGCTCACGCACCATGTGCTGGTCGAGCCCGTTGGTGCAGTAACCGAGGCTCAGACCGCTCACCGGGTCGCCCCATGCGATCTGCCCCTTTGCGCCGTTGTGGCCCACTGCCCGCGGCGACACGGTCCGGCCCATCCCACGTAGGTGGCTGAGCCCGTCGTCGCCGGCTTGGACGAGGCCGAGGGTGCGGTTGGCTGGCACCCCCGTGATCACATCGGGCAGCGCGTTGCGGACGTTGCCGACCACATCGGCGTGCACGTCGGGCCGCCACATGCCTGCCGGGTTGCGCAGCACCGCCTGGTAGTAGAGCGCCAGGTCGGCCGCGCGCATCACCCCGCCCCCGCCTGGTAGGCCGACCTCCTGCAGCTCGGGATCGTTGAGCTGCAGCAGGGCGTGGTCGGTGACCTCCCCCACATCGATCTCACGCACGCCGTACACCTCGAACAGCTCGTCGGCCGTCGCCGGCTCGCCGACCACCTCCATCTCGGCTGCCCCGTTCACGCCGAGCACCCGGGGAAGGCCAGCAGGCTCGGTGACCCGCTCGTGGACCACGTCGTGGTAGCGCCGGCCGGTGACCCGTTCGATGATCTCGGCGAGCACCCAGTGAGCCGACGACGCGTGGTACTCGTAGGCCGAGCCCGGCTCCCAGTTCAACCGCCACTTGGCGAAGGCCGTGGTGCGCCCTTCGCTCGTCGCACCCTGGAGGATCCGCAGCGGCGCATGGGGGAAGCCGGACGTGTGGAGCATCACCTGCTCGACGGTCACGACCTCCTTGCCGTTGGTGGCGAACTCGGGGATGTAGTCGGCGACCGGACGCCCCACGTCGACCAGGCCGTCGCCGATCAGGGCCCACACCGCACCGGCGAGGAACGCCTTCGTCGCCGAGAAGACGACGTAACGCGTCTCGGCCGTGGCCTGCCCGAATGTCTCGAAGGCGACGAGCTCGCCATGGTAGGCCAGCGCAACCTGGGCCGACGGCAGCAGGCCCTGCTCGACCTCGCGGCGCGCCCGTTCGAGGAGGGCTCCGACTGCGGCTCGATCGATCCGTCCGAGCGTCATCTCGTGTACCCCCTGTGGTCGGCTGGCCGATGCCGGCGAGGTTACCGACGTGGCGGATCGACGTCGATGCGCATCCGCTCGGCCGGACGGGGCACTGATGCCAACCGGTCGGCGAGCGCCTCCCACGATGGTGCGCGGACGAGGAACCCATCAGCGTCGGGTGCGACACCGTCGCCGAGTCGAGCGCAGAACGACTCGGCCCCAGGACCGGAGATGTGCGCCAGCGCGCCAAAGGGTGGGAGCCCCAGCGCCCGCCGGCCCGCTGCATCGACCTTCGCGAACATGCCCGGGTCGGCCGCCAGCGCCGCACGGAGGACCTCGTGGTCGGGCATCGTCGTCTGGACGAGCACACGCCCGCCACCGGCTCGCGGCCCGACCAATCTGGCGGCGCGGACGAGCAGGGCCATCGCCTGCTCGCCGGCGCGGTAGCGGGGGGCCAGCAACTCGGCGTCGAAGTCGAGGAACGCGACCAGATCGGCATTGCGGGCACGGTGCAACACCGCCTCGGTACCGATGAGCAGGTCGGCCGTGCCACCGACCCAGCCATCACCGCTGTCGGCGGCCACTGCCACCACCGGACGTCCGGCAGCCGCCTCGAGCTCCTCGCGCAGGCGAGCCACCCCTGGCTTCACCGAGGCCAGGGCGCTCGACCCGCACTGCTGGCAGACCGGGGGTCTGGTCAGGCCGCACCTGCGGCACGTCAGCACCGTGTCGGCACCCTGCGCAACTGCGCCCTCGCAGTGCTCGCAGCGCAGCAGCGCTCGACACGCCCGGCAGGCGAGCAGCCGGGCGCGACCGGGGACGTTGTGCACGCACGCCACGCGCAGGTCGCGACGCCTGGCCCACTGCAGCAGGTCGCCCGACAGCAACGACCGCTTCCACGGCTCCTCAGAGCGTCGATCGACGATCTCGAGCTGCGGCCAGCCAGCAAGCTCGTCGGCGGGAGCCGGACGCATCCAACGTCGACCGCTCCACTGCAGGGCAGCGACCGTCGGCGCCGGCGAGACGAGCGCACACGGCACCCCGGCTCGGCGGGCCCGTTCGATGGCGACATCCCTGGCGTGCCAGGTGGGCGTGCGCTCCTCCTGCAGCGCCTCGTCGTGCTCGTCGAGCACCACCACGGCAGCCAGTCCGGGCAACGTCGCCCAGACAGCACTGCGGCCACCGACCACCACCTCGACGCTGCCAGCAGCCGCCACACCCCAATCCGCAGGCAGCAGGGCGACCGAACGACCGGCACGACGGAGACGATCGGCGAGCGCACGGGCGCCGTCGACGGACGGGTGCACGACGAGCAGTTGGCCGTCGAGCGCGACACCGTCGAGCAGATCGGCCGGGTCGGTCGTCGGAGCCACCCGCATCACACCACCCCCGTCGGCGAGCAGACGGCCGAGGCCAGCAGGTGGCTCGACGGGGCGGGGACGGCGCGGTGCCCGCCCACCGACCAGGGACCGCACCCGCACATGTGGGCTCGCCGTCGCGAGCAGGGGACGGAGACGACCGGCGGCCCAGCGGTGGGCAGCCCACTCGGCGAGCTCGATCACGTCCGGGCCCGGGCCGTGGCCCGACCAGGCGGCAATCGGGAGCAACCGCTCCTGCGCCACGCCGGGGTCGGGGGGACCGACCCTCACGACCCATCCGCCGACCCGACGGCCGTGCAGCGGCACCCGGACCATCGATCCGACGGTCACCGAGCCGACGAGTGCCTCCGGGACGAGGTAGTCGAAGCTTTTGTCGAGGCCGCTGACGTCCGGCAGGACCGTCGCCGTGAGCACCAGGTCAGCAGCCTGCGCCACGCCTCGCCGTGCTCAGGACAGCCCGACTTCGCTGGCGAAGGCGTCGAGCCGCGAGACGTGCTCCCACGAGAAGTTGGGCAGGTGCCGACCGAAGTGGCCGTACGCAGCCGTGTCGCGGTAGATCGGCCGCTTCAGATCGAGGTCGCGCACGATGGCGGCGGGTCGCAGGTCGAACACCTCGCGGACCGCCTTCTCGATGCGTGCGGGGTCGACGGTGTGGGTGCCGAAGGTCTCGACGAGCACGCTCACCGGATGCGCCATGCCGATCGCATAGGCCACCTGTACCTCGCACTTGGCTGCCGCCCCCGAGGCGACGACGTGCTTGGCGACCCACCGCGCCGCGTAGGCCGCCGAGCGGTCGACCTTGCTCGGGTCCTTGCCGCTGAAGGCGCCACCGCCGTGACGGCCCATGCCGCCGTAGGTGTCGACGATGATCTTGCGACCGGTGAGGCCGGTGTCGCCGTGCGGGCCGCCGATGACGAACTTGCCCGTCGGGTTGACGTAGACCGCGTAGTCGTCGTCAGCGAACTGCGCTGGCACCACGGGACGAATGACCTGCTCGATCAGGTCGGGCCGGATGACGGTGTCGCGGTCGATGCCATCCTGGTGCTGCGTGCTGACCAGCACCGCGGACAGACGGACCGGCTTGCCGTTCTCGTACTCGAAGGTGACCTGGGTCTTGCCGTCCGGACGCAGGTACGGCACGGCCCCGGCCTTGCGCACCTCGCTGAGCCGTTCGGCGAGCCGGTGAGCGGTCCAGATGGGCAGCGGCATGAGGTCGGGGGTTTCGTCGCAGGCGTAGCCGAACATCATGCCCTGGTCGCCCGCGCCCTGGCTGTTGAGGTAGTCCTCGCCGGCCTTGCCGCCGCGGACCTCTTCGCTGGCGTCGACGCCCTGGGCGATGTCGGCGCTCTGCTCGTCGATGCTGACGATCACGCCACAGGTGTTGCCGTCGAAGCCGTACGCAGCGTTGTCGTAGCCGATGGAGTTGATGACGCTGCGCGCCAACTTGGGGATGTCGACGTACCCGGACGTGGTGATCTCTCCGGCGATGACGCACAAGCCGGTGGTGAGGAGCGTCTCGCACGCGACACGGCCGTTCGGGTCCTCGGCGAGGATCGCGTCGAGCACCGCGTCGCTGACCTGGTCGGCCATCTTGTCGGGATGGCCTTCGGTGACGCTCTCGGACGTGAAGGTGTACCGGCTCACGACGACGTGTCTCCTGGGGTTGGGGTGCCGGATGGCCCGGCCGATCGGATCTGCATCACGCTATCCAGTACGGCAGCAGCGATGGCGCGTTTGTCGGCGAGCGGCACGGTCGTCGGCGACATGTCGGGACGGATCAGTGTGACGGCGTTCGTGTCGTGCGCGAAGCCCACCCCTGGGGCACTGACGTCGTTCGCCACGATCAGGTCGAGCCGCTTGCGACGCAGCTTCGACTCGGCGTTCGCCAGGAGGTCGCTGGTCTCGGCGGCGAACCCCACGAGCACCTGCCCGTCCGGCTTGCGAGCGCCCAGACCGGCGAGGATGTCCGGGGTCGGCTCGAGCACGATCTCCGGCACGCCCGCATCCTTCTTGATCTTGCCGCTGGCGGCCGCCACCGGACGGAAGTCGGCCACCGCGGCCGACATCACCACCACGTCGGCGGCTGGAGCGAGCTCGTCGAGCGCGGCCTGCATCTGGGCTGCCGTCTCGACCCGGCACAGCTCGGCACCCACCGGGAGCGGCAACTCGACGGTCGACACCAGTGTCACCCGGGCACCCCGTTCCACGGCCTCGGCAGCGATGGCATAGCCCTGCTTGCCGCTGCTGCGATTGGCGATCACCCGCACAGCGTCGATCGGCTCGCGCGTGCCCCCTGCGCTCACGACGACGTGCAGACCAGCCATCTCACCTCCGCCGAGCACCCGCTCGACGGCTGCGACGATGCGCTCCGGTCCGGCAAGGCGCCCCTTGCCGACATCGCCACCGGCCAGTCGACCCTCGTCGGGCTCGACGACGTGCACACCACGACGGCGCAGGGTCGCGAGGTTCTCCTGCACGGCCGGGTGCTCCCACATCTCGGTGTGCATCGCCGGGCAGACGATCACCGGCGCCCTGGTGGCCAGCAAGGTGTTGGTGAGCAGATCGGTCGACAGCCCAGCCGCATACGCGCCGAGCAGCCGAGCCGTTGCCGGCACCACGAGCACCAGGTCGGCGGTCTGCCCGAGGTGGGTGTGCGGGATCGGCTCGTCGTCGGCCCACAGCGTCGTGCGCACCGGCTCGCTGCACAGCGCCGAGAGCGTGGTGCGGCCGATGAAGTGCTCGGCCCCCTTGGTCATCACCGGGACGACGTGGGCACCCGCGTCGACCAGCCTGCGACAGACCTCCACCGCCTTGTAGGCGGCGATGCCGCCAGTGACACCAACGACGATGCGACGACCAGCGAGCACCGCGATCTCGTCTGCGTGGCTCAGTCGGCCGATTCGGCGTCGGTGTCGGCCTCGTCCTCGACGAGCTCGTCGGCAGCCTCGACCCGCACGATCTTGCCGGCTGCGATCTCCTCGAAGGAGATGCTGAGTGGCTTGCGTGCCACCGAGCTGACCTGCGGCGGCACCATGTGCCCCAGGCCGTCGCCGAGCTGGCTGAAGTACGAGTTGATCTGCCGCGCCCGCCGCGCACCGAGGGTGACCAGGCTGAACTTGGAGTCGACCGTGTCGAGGAGGACCTCGATCGGGGGGGTCATCATGCTGTCGTGAGCGCGCTGCATTGGGATGGTTCCTCCTGGAAGAGCACGACATCCTACCCGAGGAAGGTGCGAACTACTGCGACGCTGCCGACCTCGAGCGATGGGTGGCGATGATGCCGAGCATCTCGTCGACCGTGCGATCAAGATCGTCGTTGACGACGAGGTGATCGGCCAACGCCCGTCCGATGGGCTCTTCCTCTTCGGCCTTGCGGACACGTTGTTCGACCTTGTCGTCGGGATCGCCGCGACCCCGCAGACGCCGAGCCTGCTCGTCACGCGAGGGCGGGAGCACGAAGATCAGCACTGCACCGGGATGCAGGGCCTTCACCTGACGCGCCCCGTCGACCTCGATCTCGAGCACGACATCACGCCCGGCGAGCTCGCTGCTCGTCAGGTCGGGCACGGGCGTGCCGTAGTAGTTGCCGAGGAACTGGGTCCACTCGAGGAACCCGCCCTCGGCGATACGGCGCTCGAACGCGCTCCTGGTGGTGAAGACGTACGCGTCCGGAGACTCACCCGGGCGCTGGGCCCGGGTGGTCCACGAACGGCTCAGCCAGATCGACGGGTCGCGTCGAACCAGCGATTTGACGATCGTTCCCTTCCCGACACCGCCGGGACCGGAAACGATGAAGATCGTGGGCGATGAGGGATCCATCGCCTCACCGAGTCACTTGCCGCCGAGCTGCTCGAGCAGCGCCGCCTTCTGCTGCTGGCCGAGTCCCTGGACACGACGGTTGTCGGCAATCCCGATCTCTTCCATCAGCTTGCGGGCCTTGACCTTGCCGACGCCAGGGAGCGACTCGAGCAGTGAGACGACCTTGAGCTTGCCGATCGTGTCGTCGTTCGAGGCGAGTGCCTCCGCCAGAGTGATCGATCCCAGCTTGAGACGGTTCTTGACTTCGGCGCGGGCCGTACGGGCCTCGGCAGCCTTCGCGAGTGCAGCAGCGCGTTGTTCAGGAGACAGAGAAGGGGGTGTAGCCATAGCTCCACCTTAGCCAACACGTCCCGCTGCGGCCGGGCACTTCCGACGCCTCTGAGCAGGCCCTTCAGCGGTGATGGGCGCGGTCGGTGAGCGCAGCGAGCGACGTCAGGCCGCGCCGGGTTGCCCAGGAACACATGTCGTCGAACACATGGACCACGGCCCGCGGATCGGCGAATGTCGCCGTCCCCACACCGACGGCCGAGGCGCCGACCGCCATCAACTCGATCGCATCCCAGCCCCGCGAGACGCCTCCGACACCGACGATCGGCAACCCGGGCAGCGCAGCCCGCACATCGTGGACCACCCGCACGGCAACTGCATGGATGCCGGCGCCCGACAGCCCTCCGCCACCGGCACCGAGCGCCGGGCGAAGCGTGATTTCGTCGAGCACCATCCCGAGCAAGGTGTTCACGAGCGTGACGGCCTCGGCGCCGGCGTCCCACACCGCGCTGGCGACCTCGACCACACGGTCGGTGTTGGGGCTCAGCTTCGCCCACCGCGGCCGACCGCAGCCTTCGGTCGCCGCCACCACCGCAGCCGAGAGCTCCGGATCGTGGGCGAAGATGCCCCGTCGGCCCTCGAGGTTCGGGCACGACAGGTTCACCTCGACGGCGACCACACCGGGGGGTGCCGCCGCCATCAGGTCGGCAGCTCGGCGATAGTCGTCGAGGCTGCGCCCCCAGATGCTGGCCACCACGCGGGCACCCGTGGCCAGGAGCTCGGGCAGCTCGTGGTGCAGCCAGTGCTCGACCCCCGGGCCCTGCAGCCCGACGGCGTTGAGCATCCCGGGGCCCGCGGGATGCACCCGTGGCGCAGGGTTGCCGGCCCACTCGTAGGGCGCGAGGGACTTGGTCACGACGGCACCGACCGTCGAGAGGTCGACATAGGCGGCAAGTTCGTTGCCGTAACCGGCTGTGCCCGACGCGAGGAGCAACGGGTTCGGCAGCTCGACCCCGCCGACGGTGACCTGCGTGTCGAGCCCGGCAGGGCCCGCTAACCGGCGCCGCCGGCTCCCGCGCAGCGATCGGCTCACCGAGCGTGGTACTCCTGCAACGACCGTACCGACAGCTCGCGCCCGTTCTGCTCGGCCATTCCCTGCACCGCTGCGAGTGCAGCGTCGACGGTGGTGACCGAGCTGACCCGGTGCGCGTTGGCGGCCTTGCGGATCCGCTCGCCATCGGTGCGACCGCCGCGGCCCTGCGGGGTGTTGATCACGAAGACCACTTCCCCGGCTGCGATCAGCTCGACCGCGGTGAGCTCGGAGCCCTCGCTGACCTTGCCCACGACCAGGTCGACCGGCTGCGCAAAGCGCTCGAGATAGGCCGCCGTCCCGGTGGTGGCGGCGATCCCGAGGCCGAGCTCGCGCAGCCGCTTGGCGACGACGAGTCCGGCTGGCTTGTCGCCGTCGGCGAGTGACAGGAACACCGTGCCGGTCGACGGCAGCACCGTGCCGGCAGCCAGCTCGGCCTTGTAGAAGGCCTTGCCGAAGGTGGAGTCGATGCCCATCACCTCGCCCGTCGAGCGCATCTCCGGACCGAGCGCGGTGTCGACCTCGGGGAACCGGCTGAAGGGCAGCACCGCCTCCTTCACCGCGACGTGGCCGTGGTCGGACGGTTCGCGGAGCAGGCCCTCGGCTCGCAGCTCGGCGAGCGTTGCGCCCAGCATCACGCGGGTCGCCACCTTGGCCAGGGGCACCCCGGTGGCCTTGGCCACGAAGGGGACCGTGCGGCTGGCTCGCGGGTTGGCTTCGATCACGTACACCGTGGTGCCAGACACGGCGAACTGCACGTTGATCAGGCCGCGCACGTCGAGCGCCCCGGCGATCGCCCGGGCATACGCCTCGATCACCTCGACGACCCAGGCCGGCAGCGTCTGGGGCGGGATGGCGCATGCCGAGTCGCCGCTGTGCACACCGGCCTCCTCGACGTGCTCCATCACCCCGCCGATCAGTACCTCACCGGTGTGGTCGCGGATCGCATCGACGTCGACCTCGACGGCGTCGTCGAGGAAGCGGTCGATCAGCACGGGACGCTCGGCCGACAGGCCACCCTCGCGGCCGAGGCTGCCAAAGCCGGCGAGCTCGGCCATCGCTCGCGCGAGATGGTTGACGTCGTGCACGATCTGCATCGCGCGGCCACCGAGCACGTAGCTCGGCCGCACGAGCACCGGGAAGCCGATCCGATCGACGATCGCCAAGGCCTGCTCGATGTCGGTGGCAGTGCCGCCCGGCGGCTGCGGGATGTGCAACTCCTCGCACAGCGCGTTCCACTTCTCGCGGTCCTCGGCGAGGTCGATCGAGGTCGGTGAGGTTCCTGCCACCAGCTCCGGCGGCAGCAGCCCGGCCAGCTTGAGCGGCGTCTGCCCGCCGAGCGAGACGATCACCTTCGGCGACACTCCCCCGCTCGCCGCGGTCTCGGCGGCGATCACCGACAGCACGTCCTCACGGGTGAGCGGCTCGAAGTAGAGCCGGTCGCTGGTGTCGTAGTCGGTGCTGACGGTCTCGGGGTTGCAGTTCACCATGACGGTCTCGTAGCCCGCCTCGCGCAGCGCGAACGATGCGTGGACGCAGCAGTAGTCGAACTCGATGCCCTGGCCGATGCGGTTGGGGCCGCTGCCGAGGAT
>JBBATY010000035.1:0-34971 GCA_040398525.1 Ilumatobacteraceae bacterium
TGCGGCACACATCCTGAGCTGCAGGGCAGCGGGTATGGAACCGACATCCGGGCGGGGGCGCCACCGGTGAGGGGATCTCACCTTCGACCGCAGTCTTGGTGACCGCGACCTCCGGGTCGGGGACGGGGATCGAGTTGAGCAACACCCGGGTGTAGTGATGGTACGGGTGGTGGTACAGGTCGTCCGACGGAGCGACCTCGCAGAGCTTGCCGAGGTACATCACCGCGACGCGGTCGCTGATGTTCTTCACCACGGCGAGGTCGTGGGCGATGAAGATCAGCGTGAGGCCGTACTCCTTCTTGAGGTCCTCGAGCAGGTTCAGCACCTGCGCCTGGACGCTCACGTCGAGTGCGCTCACCGGCTCGTCGCAGATGATCAGCGACGGATCGAGCACCAACGCCCGAGCGATCGAGATGCGCTGGCACTGGCCACCGGAGAACTGGTGGGCCTGGCTCTCGGCTGCCCGCACCGGGTCGATGCCGACCTCTTCGAGGGTCGCGTCGACCTTCTTCGAGCGCTCCTCGGCCGTGCCCCGTTTCCAGATGGTGAGGGGCTCCATCACCACTTGACGGACCTTGCGGCGCGGATTGAGCGACGAGATCGGGTCCTGGAAGATCATCTGCATCTTCGTGCGAGCTTCGCGCATGGCGTCGCCGGTGAGCTGGGTGAGCTCGCGCCCTTCGAAGCTGATCGATCCTGATGTGGGTCGGGGCAACTGCATGATCGCCCGACCGGTGGTGCTCTTGCCGCAGCCGGACTCGCCGACGAGACCGAGCGTCTCGCCTCGGAGGACATCGAAGCTGATGCCACTGACAGCATTGACCTTCAAGCCCGTTCGCCCGACGGGGAACTCGACCACGAGGTTCTCGACCCTCAACAGGACGTCGCCGTCCGGTCGAAGGTGTGCGGTGCCGGTGCCGGCCATGTCAGTGCCCTCCTGCTGCGCCGACGGTCACCGGGGTGGTGGCGAGGCGCTGCTTGGCGTCGAAGTACTCGGGGCTGCCCACCGGGTACCAGCAGGCGTAGAGATGGGTCGGATCGTCGTCTGCAGGTCGCAGTGGTGGCTCTTCGGCCACGCAGCGCTCGGAGGCGTACTGGCAGCGCGGGGCGAAGCGACAACCCTTGGGCGGGTTGACCATGTCCGGTGGCCGCCCGGAGATGGCGTTCAACCGGGTGTGGCTCGCGTCCTCGAGCTTCGGAATGCTCTGCAGCAGCGCCTCGGTATACGGCATCTTCATGTGCGCGAACAACCGACGAGTGCCGGCCTTCTCGACGAGCTTGCCGCCGTACATCACGGCGATCTCGTCGGTATGCCCGGCCACGACCCCGAGGTCGTGGGTGACGAGGATGAGCGACATGTTGCGGTCGCGGCGCTGCTCGCCGAGCAGGTCGAGGATCTGCGCCTGGACGGTGACGTCGAGAGCCGTGGTGGGCTCGTCGGCGAACAGCATCGTCGGCCCGCAGGCCAGCGCGATGGCGATCATCACACGCTGACGCATGCCACCCGACATCTCGTGCGGGTACTGCTCGAGGCGACGCTTGGCATCGGGGATGCGCACATCGGTGAGCAGCTTCTCGGCGGTTGCCCACGCGTTCTGCTTGGTCATGCCGAGGTGCAACTGCAGCGGCTCGGCAATCTGCTTGCCGATCTTCATCACCGGGTTGAGCGACGTCATCGGATCCTGGAAGATCATCGCCATCTCTTTGCCCCACACATGGCGCATCGCCTTGCGGTCGAGATGGCCGATCTCGCGGCCTTCGAACAGGATGCTGCCGCCGCGGACGGTGCCCCGCGGGGGGAGCAGCCCCATGATCGAACGGGAGAGGATCGTCTTGCCCGATCCGCTCTCGCCCACGATGCCGAGGGCCTTGCCCCGTTCGAGGGTGAAGCTCACCCCATCGACGGCACGGACCAGGCCGCGCGGCGTCTGGAAGTGGGTGGTGACCTCGCGCAACTCGAGCAGTGGCCCGCTGATGTCGCGTGTCGAGGCCTGGACGAGGTCGCTCATACGCCCGCCTGTCGGATGTCGAAGCGCCGCGAGAGGCGGTCGCCGATGATGTTGAAGGAGAAGACCGTGAGGAACAGCATGAGGCACGGGAAGATCGTCGCCCACCAGGCGACGTCGATCTTGTTGCGATTCTCGTCGATCAGCTTGCCCCACGTGGGTGTGCCGACCTCGACACCCAGGCCGAGGAAGGCGAGGGCGCCTTCGGCAGCGATGAGGATGCTGAGGCCCGTGAAGGCGACGGTGAGGATGGCCGGGATCAGGTTGGGCAAGATCTCACGGAACATCACCCGACCGGACTTGGCGCCGAGGCTGCGTGCTGCGAGGACGAACTCACGTTCACGCAGCGACAGTGTCTGGGCTCTCACGATGCGAGCGAGTGGAGCGACGGCGAGGATGCCCAACGTGATGACGATCTGCCACTTGCGGCTGAGCCATCCGAGCCACGGAGCGTCAGTGGCATAGTCGTCGAGTCGGTTGACGAGGATGATGGCGAGCAGCAGGGCAGGCAGTGCCAGAAGGCAGTCGATGATGATCGACACCACGCGGTCGACCCATCCACGGAAGTAGCCGGCGATCACGCCGAGGAATCCACCCACGACGATGCCGAAGATCGTCGAGAAGACGCCGACCTGCAGGGTGGTGCGGGCGCCGTAGATGCACTTTGCGAACACATCGTTGCTGATGCCGTCGGTGCCGAACCAGGCCTCCCACCCGGGTCCCCACTCGTAGCGGCCCGGCCGACCGTCGGGGCCGTTGACCTTGGTGTCGGGGAGGCGGATGAACGGGAGGTAGTCGGCAAAGATGGCGAAGAAGATCAACAGCCCGAGGAAGCCGCACGCGAAGATCATCCCGAACGATGGCCGCTTGCGTTTGCGCTTCGGTGCGGCTGGTTCGGCGGGCGATGCCGCTGCTGCAGCGGGTTGCGTTGGCTCGATCACTGTGGTGGACATCAGAGGTACCTCAGGCGAGTGCTCGGGCGTGGCGGATACGAGGATCGAGGACCGCGTACATCAAGTCGACGATCAGGTTCACGGTCACCACCGTGATCACGAGGATCGCGGCGGTGCTCTGGACGGTGAACAGGTCCTTGCTCAAGATGGCGACCACCAGCATGCTGCCGGTGCCGTCGAGGTCGAAGAAGGTCTCGACCACGATCGCGCTGCCGACGATGGCGCCGAGCTGCGTTCCCACGCCGGTGACGAGGGAGAACAGCGAGTTGCGCAAGGCGTGGACCCAGAGCACGCGCTGCGGCGGAACCCCCTTGGCGCTGGCGAGGGTGATGAAGTCGGCCTGCAGGGTCTGCACCATGTCGCCGCGGAGCAGGCGGGTGTAGATGGCCGCTAGCGGAAGTGTCAACACCAGGGTGGGCACGAAGAAGTTCTCGACGTGCCCCCAGAAGTCCTCCCAGGGGTAGATCTTCTCACCAACGCGGGGGAACCATCCGCCGATCGTGAGTTGGTAGTCGCCGAAGGTGAACACGGTCTCGTTGATCAGGATCAGCGTGAGGATCGGGGCGAGCACCACTGCAGGGAACGACACGAGGAAGAATGACGTCGCGCTCGCCGAGCGGTCGAAGCGGCCGTCGCGCTTGTAGGCCTGCCACACGGCAACCGGGACGGCGATGACCACCGAGAGCACCGTGGCATACAGGCCGAGCAACAAGGTGGTCATGATCCTGCTCTTGATGAGCTGCGACACCGGGAGTGAGTTGGGCACCGAATAGCCCATGTCGCCCTGGAGCAGGTTGCCGAGCCAGAAGAAGTACTGCACGAAGTAATTGCTGTCGAGGCGGTACTTCTCGGTGGTCTCTGCGATCAACTGCTCGTCGGCCGTGCCGCCGAGCAACGTGCGGGCCGGGTCGCCGGGGGCGTTGAGCCCGAGGCGCATGAGGATCATCACCCCGAACGTGACGAGGAAGAACACGATCAGGAACTGACCCAGACGTTGGAGGAAGTAGCGCACGCAGGAACCTCTGAAGCGTCGACGACGACTGCTGGAGAATGAACGGGATCATCCGGTCGGGGGTGGCGCATCAGCTGATGCGCCACCCCCGACCAGGTCAGGAAAGGTGCTCTACGTCAGCCGAGCTCGGGGTCGACCCAGAGCGCGTGGACGTAGAACTGGCCGGAGAACCCGGCACCGTCACGGGCGAGGCTGCCGTCGGGCAGCACGAGCGTGCCGAGGCCCTGGATCTTCGGGTGCCGCGGGGTGCCCCACAGCGTCCAGGAGTTGGCGAGCTGATAGCACTCGCCGGCCATCTGCCGGTTGACGTTCTCGGCGAACTCCTGGCGCTTGGCCGGATCCGGCTCGCTGCGCTGGGCCTCGAGGTTCTCGTCGACGACGTCGTCGCGGACTCGACCGAAGTTCAGCGCCAGGTTGCCGTCGGGTGCGGCCGCCGAGGAGTGCCACCAGAAGTACTGGCTGTCGATGGTGGTACCGGCGTGGTTGCGCCAGCCGAACATGTAGAAGTCCGGGTCACCGAACAGGGCCTTGGTGATGAACTGGTCCTGCGGGACCTGGATGATCTCGGTCTCGACGCCGATCTCGGCCCAGTAGCCCTGCAGCAACTCGGCCACCTGGGCGTTGATCGCCGACACCGTGGTGCCGTACTTCACCTGGACCGGGCCGGGGAACTCCGCCTGGTACTCGGCGATGAGTGCCTTGGCGCCCTCGACGTCCTGGTCGGTCGGCTGGCCGTTGTCCTCGAGGTAACCCTCCTGGCCGGGCGAGAAGACGCCGTTGGCGACCTGCAGGATGCCGTCGGCGGTGAGGTCGATCAGCTCCTGGCGGTTGACGGCCTTCCAGAGGGCGCAGCGGACGCGCTTGTCCTGGGTGGGGCCGGCCTTGTCGAGGTCGATGAGGATGTAGTTCGTCTCGGTGTAGGTGTCCTGCTCGTTCATCGGGAACTCGTCGGCGAGGCCGCGGTACTCGCTGATGACGATGGCGGACGACGTCGAGAAGATGTCGATGTCGCCGCTCTGCAGCGCCTCACCGGCGGTCTCGCTGTCCTCGATGACGCGGAACTCCATGCTGTCGAGGTACGGGAGCTGGTTGCCCGCTGCATCCTTCATCCAGTAGTTCGGGTTGCGCTCGACGACGAGCTTGTCGCGCGGTGCGTAGCTCTTGACGATGAACGGACCGGTGCCGATGGCCATCGTCGGGTCGCCCGTACCGGCCTTCACCTCGTCGAGCCACTTCGGCGATGCGATCAGGCCGAGCTGGCCTGTCAGCGTGGCGGGCAGGTTCGGCCACGGCACCGGGTTGGCGAGGTCGCCGCCGAAGCCGGTCTTGATCGTGAAGGTCATGTCGCCGGTGGCCTCGATGGCAAGGGTGCCGTCGGGGTTCTTGCCGTAGTCCTTGATGGCGGCGCTGAGCAGCAGGCCCGAGCCAGCTTCCTGGAGGTTGCGCACGACGGCAGCGGCGTTGAGCGGCTCGCCGTCGTGGAACTGGATGCCCTCGCGAAGCGTGAAGGTCCACTCGGTGAAGTCGGCGTTCGGCTCGAACGTCTCCACCAGCACACCGGTGAACTCCAGATCGTTGTTCAGGGCGATCAGCGGGTCGTAGAACGAGCGGGCCCGCTGCTGGCAGTACGAGTCGCACTGCATTGCAGCCGGGGTCCATGGATTGGTCGCTTCGGCCTCACCGCTGACGATGATCGTGCCGCCGTAGACGGCCTCCTTTGCCGGCGCAGCTGTGGTCTCCGGCGCAGCAGTGGTCTCGGTGCCGCCACCAGTCGTGGTGTCCGGCGCAGCGGTGGTCTCGGTGCCACCGCCGCCCGCGGTGGTCTCGGTGCCGCCACCGCTGTCTTCCTTCTTGCTGCATGCCCCTGCGACGAGCCCCAGGCTCACCACTGCAGCGAGCGCCAGCCGACCCGTGCGGTGACGGGATCGATTCGGTTGCTTCACTCAGTTCCCCCTTGGTCGATACGGATGCACCGGCAGTCCGGGATGTGACCCCCATCACATGCCAGTGGTCGTCACACTAGCCAAGTTGCAGAGGTCGCGGGGCATCGTGAACAAGTACCCTCCGTGTGGTGAGCAGCGTCCGCGAGGATCACGTCGAGTGTCCTCGACCGGATCGACTCCGATCGACGCATCCCTGGTTCGGCGAGATCATGGCCCGCCACCGTTCAGCCGTGCTCCAGGGCAGCCCGTCCTACCGCGACCCGGTGTCGGGGTATTCGGTGTTCACGGCGTCGTTCCTTGCGTCGCGTGGCTACTGCTGCTCGAGCGGGTGCCGACATTGCCCGTACGAGGCGTGAGCCACACGTGATGTCCTGCGACTAGCGTCGGTGCCATGGCGAAAAGCGGGAATCGGAAGGGACCGGACGCGATCGGCCGCGCTGTCGAGGCGATGCGAGTTCAGCCCGGAGAAGCAGTGCGTCTGTCGGCGCGGGCGACCAAGGATCGCTTCGGCCTCGCGAAGAGCGAGGCGCTCGACGAGCTCGAGCGAACGAAGGAGCGCATCGACCTGCTCCAGCAGCGCCTGTACGCCGAGGGCAAGCACAGTGTGCTGCTGGTGCTGCAGGCGATGGACGCCGCAGGCAAGGACGGGACGATCCGGGCCGTGCTGTCCGGGCTGAACCCCGCGGGTATCGCCGTCAGCAGCTTCAAGGTCCCGGCGGGCGCAGAGCGCGAGCACGACTACCTGTGGAGGGTGCATCAGGTCGCTCCGGCCAAAGGCCACATCGGGGTGTTCAACCGCAGCCACTACGAGGACGTGCTTGTCGTGCGGGTGAAGCAGTTCGTGCCGCCCCAGGTGTGGCGACGCCGCTACGGGCACATCCGCGACTTCGAGCGTCTGTTGGTCGACGAGGGCACGGCGATCGTCAAGTGCTTCCTCCATGTATCGAAAGCCGAGCAGGCCGCACGTCTGCAGGAGCGAATCGACAACCCGGAGAAGCGATGGAAGTTCCGGGCGGGCGACCTCGACGACCGGGCGCTGTGGCCCAAGTTCCAGAAGGCCTACGAGGACGCTCTGCACGAGACGTCGACTGCCGATGCCCCGTGGTACGTCGTACCGGCCGACAGCAACTCCGGCCGCAACTTGGCGGTGGCGAGGATCCTGCTCGATGTGCTCGAGCGCCTCGACCCGCAGCTCCCACCGCCTGAGCCCGGCGTCGAGCACCTCACGGTCAGCTGACCCCAGGTCGATCCACGGGTTGATCCTGCGGACGTCCCTTTACGAAATGTACAGTCGGGGCTGATGTCCGTCTTCGCGCCCACGAGCCTCGCCGATGCCCTCGCCTTCCTCGTCGACGTCCCCGACGCGCTGGTGCTCGCCGGCGGTACGGACGCGATGGTCGAGCTCAACAGCGGCCACCGCAGCGTCGACCACGTGCTGGCCGTCAGCCGGGTGAGCGAACTGCGGTCGTGGACGCACGATCCGGTTTCCCGCACCGTGCGGATCGGTGGAGCGGTGACGTGGGCCGAGCTGCTCGCTCCGCCGCTCGACGCGTTCGCTCCGGCGCTCGCTCAGGCGGCCCGTACCGTCGGTTCGCCTCAGATCCGTGCTGCGGGGACGATCGGCGGGAACGTGCAGACCGCCTCGCCAGCCGGAGACGGCCTGCCCGTGCTGGCCGCACTCGAGGCGACGGTGCACCTGCAGTCGGCTGATGGCGCCCGCGACCTGGCCTTCGCCGACTTCATGGTCGGGCCGAAGCGGACGGTGCGAGGCGCGGGCGAGTTGGTCGTGGGGGTGACGATCCCCGTGCTGGCGGGCTACCAGGGCTACAGCAAGGTCGGCGTGCGCAACGCCATGGTGATCGCTACTGCCGGGGTGTGCGTGGCCACCGACCCGTCGGGGTCGTCGGTGCGGGTGGCGCTCGGATCGGTCGGCCCGGTGATCTTGCGGGCACCCGAGGCCGAAGCGCTGGTCGCGGCACACGCGGACTTCGAGTCCGGAGCACTCGCCGATGTCGTCGTCGACCAGGCCGCAGAGCTGGCAGCCGCTGCCGCGCGGCCGATCGACGACCACCGATCGACGGCGGCGTATCGCCGTCACGCCATCCGTGTTCTGACTGCCCGCCAGCTTCGCCGGGCATTTCCCCGAGGAGCCTCATGACGATCTCGTCGTCTCCTGCCGAACTGGGCAGCAACCAGATCTACACCCTGCGGGTCAACGGTACCGACCGCGAGGTCCGCGATGCGTGGGTCGGGGAGAGCCTGTTGTTCGTCCTCCGCGAGCGCCTCGGTCTACTCGGCAGCAAAGGTGCGTGCGAGCAAGGGGAGTGCGGCAGTTGCAGCGTGCTCGTCGACGGTGAGCTGTTGTGCAGCTGCCTGGTGCTGGCGGCCTCGGCGACCGACCAGGAGATCGTCACGATCGAGGGCATCGCCCCGGTGGGCGCACCGTCGGACGTGCAACAGGCCTATGTCGACGCCGGTGCCGTGCAGTGCGGTTTCTGCACTCCTGGCCTGATCATGGCGACACATGCGCTGCTCGAGCGGAGCCCGGATCCGTCCGAGCTCGAGATCCGCGAGGCGCTGTCGGGCAACATCTGCCGTTGCACCGGCTACGGCCGGATCATCGACGCCGTCCAGAAGGTCAGCGTGGCGCGGCGGGTCGAGTCATGACGGCGGTCGAGCCGGTGCTCGGCGAGCGGACACTGCCGGGCCGAATCGGCGACAGCCCGACGAGGCCCGATGGTGTCGCCAAGGTTCAGGGAAGCTTTGCGTTCTCGGGCGACATGTCCGCCGACGGGTTCCTCTGGGGGGCCACCCTTCGCTCCCCGCACCCGTCGGCGCGAATCCGATCGATCGATCTGTCGGCCGCCTGGCGGATCGCCGGTGTGGAGGCGATCGTGACGGCAGATGACGTCCCGGGCAAGCTCACCTACGGGCTGATCGCCTCCGATCAGCCGGTGTTCGCCTCCGACACGGTGCGCTACGTCGGCGAACCTGTGGCCGCGGTGGCCGCGATCCACCCCGAGGTGTGTCGCCGGGCCCTTGCTGCGATCGTCGTCGATTACGAGGTCCTCGAGCCGCTCACCGACCCGGAGCGGGCGATCGATCCATCGGTCGCACCCATCCACCCGGACGGCAACGTGATCCGCCGTCAGCGCATCGTGTGCGGGGACCCGTCCGTGCAAGGCGAGATCCAGGTGGAAGGAACCTACGAGATCGGCATGCAGGACCAGGCGTTCCTGGGCCTCGAAGCAGCGCTCGCGGTCCCCGATCCGGGCGGGGCGGGCGTCGAGTTGCACGTGGCCACCCAGTGGCTCCACGAGGACCGCCATCAGATCGCAGCCTGTCTCGACCTCGCCGACGAACAGGTTCGCCTCGTGCTCGGTGGTGTCGGCGGGGCGTTCGGCGCTCGCGAAGACATCAGCCTCCAGGTGCACACGTGCTTGCTCGCGCTGCGCACTGGGCGACCGGTGCGGATGGCCTACAGCCGCGAAGAGAGCTTCCTCGGCCATGTGCACCGTCATCCGGCGCGTATCTGGATGCGCCACCACGCAGATCGCGACGGCCGCCTGCTCAACATCGAGGCGCGCTTCGTGCTCGACGGTGGGGCCTATGCCTCCACGTCGGCGGCAGTCCTGGTGAATGCCGTCACCCACACCCAGGGCCCCTACAAGTGCGACAACGCCATTGTCGACGGCTACGCCGTGCGGACGAACAACCTGCCCTGCGGCGCCATGCGTGGCTTCGGAGTGGTCCAGGCGTGCTTCGCCCACGAGGGCCAGATGGACAAGCTCGCGCGAGCCTGCGGGCTCGATCCGGTGGAGATCCGGTTGCGTAACGCGATGCAGACCGGCGATCGGCTGATCACCGGCCAGGTCATCGAGAACGTGGCGCCCGTCGAGCGCTGCATCCTCGAGACGGCTGCGCTGCCGCTGCCCGACGAGCCCGTCGGCGGCCACGACGGCGATCCGATGCGCCTTCCCGGCGGAGCCGGGCTGACGGCCGATCGGCAGCACATCCGGCGGGGCATCGGCTGGGGTGTCTCGATCAAGAACCTGATGTACTCCGAGAACTTCGACGACTACTCGACCGCTCGGTGTCGCCTCGCCGACGGCGTCGTCTCGCTCAAGTTCGCGACCGCCGAAGTCGGCCAGGGATTCATCACCATCGCCGGCCAGATCGCCCGCACGGTGCTGGGAGTCGACGACGTCGAGCTCGAACCGATCGACACCGCCATCGGTTCGGCAGGGTCGACGTCGGCGTCACGGCAGACCTGGATGAGCGGCGGAGCCGTCGACGGCGCGTGCCGACTCGTGCGCGAGCGCCTGTTCGAGTTGGTCGCCGCCCGTCACGGGATCGACGCGTTGCGTCTGGCGATCGACGGACGCGACGTGGTCGACACGATGGGTGAGCTTCGTGTTGCGGTGGCCGAGGCAAGCAGTGGCATCGTGATCGAGGAGACGTTCGAGCACCACCACCGTCCCACCGAGCACCTCGACGAGCTCGGCCAGGGCAACTGCCACACCGCGTTCGCATTCGTCGCCCACCGGGCCGTCGTCGACGTCGATCCCGAGCTCGGGCTCGTCAAGGTCGTCCAGATCGCTACCGCCCAGGACGTCGGTCGTGCCCTCAATCCGCTGAGCGTGATCGGCCAGATCGAAGGCGGCATCGCCCAAGGTCTCGGGCTCGCAGTGATGGAAGAGATCATCCAGACCGACGGGCGAGTGCGCAACGCCAGCTTCACCGACTACCTGCTGCCGACCATGCTCGACATGCCGCCCGTGCTCACCACGCTGGTGGAAGAGCCCGATCCGATGGCGCCTCTCGGCGCCAAGGGTGTCGGCGAGCCGCCGTGCATCTCGTCGACACCAGCGGTCGTCGCCGCCATCCGCGACGCCATCGGACGCGACCTCGATCGCGTCCCCGTGAGGCCGTTCGACATCGCCCTCTGAGTCGGATTCTGGCTTCGGGCATCGATCGTCTAGCTTGGCGCTGTCGGCGAGTCTGCTGTCGGAGAAGGTGAGGAATCGTGTCGGGCGAACGGGAAATCATGACCTGGGAGATGTTCGGAGTCGCGTCACGCGAGCTCGCCGAGCAGGTCGCCGCCGACTACGAGCCGGACATGATCCTGTCGATCGCCCGGGGTGGGCTGCTCATCGGTGGAGCCCTCGGCTACGCGCTGAGCGTGAAGAACGTCTACACGATGAACGTCGAGTTCTATACCGGTGTCGACGAGCGGCTCGAGGTACCTCGCATCCTCCCGCCGGCTCCCGACTTCGTCGATCTGGCACATGCCCGCATCCTCATCGCCGACGACGTGGCCGACACCGGGCACACGCTGCGCAGTGTCGAGCAGTTCTGCGAGGGAAAGGTCGCCGAGGTCCGCACGGCTGTGCTCTACGAGAAGAGCCACTCCGTGGTCCGCTGCGACTACGTGTGGAAGCGCACCGACCAGTGGATCAACTTCCCCTGGAGCGACAAGGACCCCGTGGCCGTGCGCGACTGGAGCGTCCGCGACGCCTGAGCGCGTCGTCGCCGGGCGTCAGCCCAACCGGTCGAGGATCACCTTGGCCGTGTTTCGCCCCGAGGCGCCCCACACACCCGCTCCTGGGAAGGTCGCGGCGCCCGTGAGGTACAGGCCATCGACGGCCGTGGCGTAGCGAGTGAGCTCGGGCTGACGGCTGTGCAGCGCCGCGAGTGGTCCGCCGGCGAAGCTGGTCGCATGTCCAGCGGGTAGGAAGAACTCGCGCTCGTAGCGGTCGGGCGTCATCGCCCGCCACTCGCCAAGGGTCTCGAGCCATCCCGGCTCGCTGATCGTCGCCAACTGCTCGAGCCAGCGCCGAGGCTCGTCGAGGGTGCTCCATCCACCGACGAACGAGTACGGCGTGTAGATGGCCTCGAGGCTGAGCACATGCACCCCCGGTGGTGCCATGGTCGGGTCGGCGATGGTCGGCACGTTGAGGAGCATGGCGGGGCGCTCGAGGATCCGCCCTTCGGCCTGGAGCTGATGTCCGCGTTC
The DNA here is from genome assembly GCA_040398525.1 of Ilumatobacteraceae bacterium. Taxonomy (GTDB): domain Bacteria; phylum Actinomycetota; class Acidimicrobiia; order Acidimicrobiales; family Ilumatobacteraceae; genus VFMC01. The sequence goes on from JBBATY010000035.1 coordinate 11,931, forward strand.
GATGTCGGCGAGGGTCGGGGCGATGACCGTGGTGCCGACGAGGGCGACCTCGGTGGGGTAGCGGTCGCCGAACGCGTGCAGACGTGGTGGCACTGCGAGTACGCCGTCGATCTTGGACTCGAAGCCCTCGTGTTGCGGTGTGGCTTTCCAGCGCTCGATCATCGCCAGTGCAGCTGCTGGCGGGTTGCTCAGCCAACGCAGGAACGTGTCGTGCGGGTTGCAGGCCGAGACCACTGTGGCGGCCCGGAGCTCGGTGCCGTCGTCGAGCAGCACGCCGCGCACTGCCGACCCCTCGCAGGTGATCGTCTCGACCCGTCGGGACACGAGCAAGGTCCCGCCGGCGGCTTCGAAGGACTTCCGGATCGCTTCGGTGAGCTGGCCGCTCCCGCCGACGGGCCGCCCGAGCGCGACGGCGTGACGCATGGCGTAGACAAGGGCAGCCAGACCGGTCCCGGGCGTCTGCGGGCCGACGCCCCACACCATCGGCCCTTCGACCATCGCCGGGCCGCGCAGAGCTTCGGCGGTGAAGAACTCGCGGATCACATCGCCCGCGCTCCGGCGGCTCCAGCGCAGCAGCGTGGCAGCCCCACGGCCACGTGCCTTGGCGAGGCGACGCGCCAGGCCACCCGGCGTCGGTGGCTCGGCCGCAGCTGCCAGCACGAGCCGGGCTGCTGGAAGGGCCTCGCGCAGGTAGCGGCGATAGCCCGCGACCTCACCTGGGTAGGTGGCGGCCAGAGCGTCGAGCGTCTCGTCGACGTCGTGGTGGATCGACCAGGCCGGGCCACCGTCCCAGCTCATGTTCATCTGTGCCGGGTCGATGTCGATGTAGGTCAGTCCGTGGTCGGCCAGGGCGAGCTCGTCCATGATCGGCGTGGAGCGGATGGTGGCGTGGTCGCAGTTGCAGATGTTCACCGTTGCGCCGCCGAACGTCTCGCTCGCAGCAGTGCCGCCGACCGCGTGGCGGGCCTCGACGAGCGCGGTGCGCACGCCGCTGCGGGCCAGGTACGCGGCACAGATCAGACCGTTGTGGCCGGCGCCGATCACGACGGCGTCGAAGGTGTGGGAGGCCATCCGTTGATTCTGGCCGATGGCGTGCCTCCCCGGTAGGTTGACGGCGTGCAACCCAGACTTCGCCGTTTCGCAGATCTCCGCGCACCCGAAGTGGCGGAGCGGATCACCGAGCGCAGCATCTTCGTGCAACCGCTCGGGGCGATCGAGCAGCACGGCCCACACCTGCCGTTGTCGACCGACTCCGTCGTCGCGTCGGCCGTCGCCGAAGCAGCCACCGACCGCTACGGCGACGAGGTCGACGCCTGGCTGCTGCCGACGCTCGAGTACACCAAGTCCAACGAGCATGCGTGGTCACCCGGCACGGTCTGGCTGTCGGCGACGACGCTGCTCGCTGTGCTCGACGACCTCGGCCGATGCTTGGCCACCACCCCGGCGCGCCGATTGGTGTTCCTGAACGGGCATGGCGGCAACAGCGCTCTGGCTGCGGTGGCGAACCGCGAGATCCGCCTGGCTCACGGCTTGATGACCTTCCTCGCCCATCCCGGCATGCCGGCCGACCAGGGGGGTGAGTCACCGGCTTCCGAGCTGGGGATGGGTGTGCACGGCGGCACCGACGAGACCTCGATGATGCTCCATCTGGCTCCCCATCTGGTGCGGATGGACCTCGCCGAGCGCAGGATCCCGGAGAAGCTGGCGCTGAACAAGCACGTCCGGTTCGGAGGTCGGGTCGCCTTCGGCTGGCTGTCCGACGACTTCGGTCCCGACGGGTACGTCGGCGACCCCACGGTCGCGACCGCCGAGCGCGGCGCTGTGCTGTTCGAAGGAGCCGTCGTCGCCTTCGGCGAAGCGCTGCGCGAGATCGCCGCGTTCGAGTTCGGACGATGAGCGCGATCCTGCCCGAACTGCGCGTCGACGGCGCCCGCCTGGGCGAGCGGCTCGATGCGCTCGGTGAGGTCGGCGCTGTCCACGGGCCTGCAGGTGAGTGGGGCTGTGCCAGGTTGGCGCTCACCGACGCTGACCGCGACGGCCGCGACCTCGTCGTTGGTTGGATGCGCGACCTCGGCATGGAGGTCGTGATCGATGCGATCGGCAACGTGGTCGCGACCCGCGCTGGGACCGACCCCGATGCGGCTGCCGTGATGACCGGGTCGCACATCGACACAGTGCGCACGGGGGGCCGCTTCGACGGAAACCTCGGTGTGCTCGCCGGTCTGGAGGTGGTCGAGACGCTCGAGCGTCATGGCGTGCGGACTCGGCGACCGTTGCAGGTCGCCTTCTTCACCGATGAAGAGGGCGCCCGATTCCAACCGGACATGCTCGGGAGCCTGGTGTACGTCGGTGGCATGACCCTCGAGGAGGCACTCGACGTCCGGGCTGCTGACGACGGAGCACGACTCGGCGACGAGCTGAGCCGGATCGGCTATGCGGGGTCCGTCCCTTGCCCACATCCGGCCGCGCCTCGCGCATTCGTCGAGTTGCACATCGAACAGGGCCCGGTGCTCGAGGACGAAGGTGTGACGATCGGGGTGGTCACCGGCGTGCAGGGCATTTCGTGGACCGAGGTGGTGATCACCGGCCAGTCGGCCCATGCGGGCACGACGCCCATGCGGTTGCGGCGCGATCCGGGCTATGTCGCAGCTGCGATCAACGTCGGTGTCCGTCAGATCGCGGCCGAGATGGGCGGCAGCCAGGTGGCCACCGTCGGGCGCTGCGACATGGTCCCGAACCTGGTGAACGTGGTTCCCTCGCAGGTGACCATGACGGTCGATCTCCGCAACACCGACGAGGCACTGCTGCAGGATGCCGAGCGTCGGTTCCTCGAGCTCTGCGACGAACTTGTGGCGAGCGAGGGGGTCACGATCACGCGGCGCACGCTCGCCAGGTTCGAGCCGGTCGACTTCGACCACGAGATGGTCGAGCGGGTCGAGGCGGTGGCGCTCCGGCTCGGGCACTCCACTCGGCGGATGCCCTCGGGCGCCGGACACGACGCACAGATGCTCGCCCGGGTCTGCCCGACCTCGATGATCTTCGTCCCGAGCGTGGCCGGGTTGTCGCACAACCTCGCCGAGCTCACCCATCCGGTGGATCTCCAGGCCGGCGCCGATGTGCTGCTGCAGGTGATGCTCGAACTGGCGGAGGTCGTGTCGTGAGCAGCCGCTTCGACTTGGTCACCATCGACAGCCCCGATACGGAGCGTCTGGCCTCGTTCTGGGCTGCGGTGCTCGAGCTGCACGAGTCCGAGCGCGAGGATGGCGATCGCTGGATCGTCTTGTCGTCGGAGGACGGCCTTCGACGTCTCGGCTTCCAGCGCGGTGCGCATCGCCCCGGTGGCACCCACCTCGACATCGCGTGCGAGCTCGACGACTTCGCTGCCGAGCACACCCGCCTGCTCTCGCTCGGGGCGCAGGAGCTCCTTGCGGCGAGGCACGAACCGTACGGCTCGATCGTCAACCTGGCCGATCCGGACGGCAACCCGTTCGACCTCTGCGCCTACCACGCGCACTGAGCTCGACAGCAGGTGACCGTCGTCGTCCGGCCCGCACCCGGACGCGACAAGGGGGCCGACCAGCGCCGGCCCCCTTGCCTCAGTTGTTCACGCTGAGGTGTGCTCGGCTCAGCGGCCGGGCGCACCTTCGCAGTACTTGTTGGTGTAGACGGTCGTGACGTCGTCGGTGATCTCGACACCCTGGGCGTCGAAGATCTCCTTCAGCTGGCCGTACAGCGTGTCGACGCGGGCAGCGTCGAAGCTGCAGTACGTGCCGTCTTCGCTGTTCTTGGCCATGTCCTTCTCGCCGATGAGCTTGATGCCGGCCTCGTTGAGCCCTGCGCTGAGGGTCCAGAAGCCGTCGTGCTCCTCGTTGATCGTGATCAGCCGGTCGGTGATCGGCTTCGGGTCATTGAGGAAGTCGACCCAGGCCTGCTGCATCTTCGGCACGAGCAGCTTCAGGCAGGCGTCGAGCTCCTCGGCGCGGCTCTGCAGCATCGTGATGACGGCCGGGTAGTTGTCGAAGCCGAGGTCCTTCACCGTGTAGAAGCTGACGTCGGCCGGGGCCCCGTCCTTCCAGGCGATGTCGTTCTCGTACTTGTAGACCTCGTTGGTGGCGAAGCCCTGCTGGAAGATCGCACCACCTTCGGCCACCCACTTCGCATCCGAACCGTCGTAGCTCGGGTTGCTCTGCTCGGCGGTCATGTAGCCCTTGCCGATCATGTAGTCGATGTAGCCCGTGCCCGGGAAGTGCAGGACCGAGGCACCCGTGCCCTTGATGTCCTCCGGCGACTTGATGTCGTACTGGGTCGGGTCCCACATCACCATCTGCGGGTCGGCGTCGAGGGTCTTGGCGATGGCGATCATCGGCACGGCCTTCGAGTCCTTGATGATGTCGCCCATGGTGATGTACGCCATGTCGGCCTCACCGTCGAGCAGGATCGACGCGTTCGCCTTGTCGAACTTGATCGTGCCGATGGTGAGCTCCTTCAAGCCACCGACTGCGTACTGCGACTGGACGGGGCCGGAGTACGAGACCGTGGTCTTGTCGGCGGTGCCGTTCGGGCCGATGAGCTGATAGGTGCCACCGTGCTCGAGCTCGGGGAACCAGTCGGTCTGGATCGTGAGCTTCTCCGGGCAGACGTTCTCGGCCGGAGCGGTGGTCTCGCCGCCGCCCGCCGCCGTCGTTTCGGTTGCTGCGTCGTCGTCGCCGCCGCATGCAACGGCAACTGCGCCGAACGTCAGCAGCGTGAGTGCCGCTACTGCTTTTCTAGCCTTCATGTGGTTCTCCCCCTGGTGGTGTTGGTGATGAAGGAACTCAGGAGCGGGTCAGGTCTTGGCCCGCGCCGACTCGTGCCAATTGCGGATCGCTCGGGTGGTGATCCATCCCATGATCAGGAACATCACCACGCCGAACAGTGAGGCCATGATGGTGCCGGAGAACATCTCCGGCCGTTCCGAGGCTCGCTGCTGCTTGTTGCGGATGTAGTAGCCGATGCCCTTGTCGCCCTTGACGAAGAAGAAGTCGGCCACGATGGCACCGATGACGGCACCGCCCGACGCGATGCGCAGGCCGGCCATCATCGCTGGGAGCGCGCTCGGAAGCTCGAGCTTCCACAGCCGTGTCATGCGGCTGACGTGGTTGAGCGTGAACAGGTCGTGGTGCAGCTGGTCGGCGGACTGCATGCCGAACAGGGTGTTGGTGATGATCGGGAAGATGGCGATCAACACCACCACCACGAGCCGAACTCCCATCTCCTCACCGAAGAGCTGCGTCAGCAGTGGCGTGATGGCAAGGATCGGAACTGTCTGCAGCACCACGGCGTACGGGAAGAACGCCCGCTCCATGTTCTTGGAGAGGTTCATGATCACCGCGAAGGTGACCCCGAGCACGACCGCGATGGCGAGTCCGATCAGCGTGACCCGGATGGTCGGGATCATGTACTCGAGGATCGGCCGGAGGCCGTTCTTCTCGTCCCACCACGGCATGAAGCCGTCGGTCACCACGACGTGCGGGTAGGGCAGCGCATTTCGCCGCTGGGCCTCGTTGTCGAAGCGAACCCAGCTGTAGAGGTACCACACACCGATGAAGGCCACGAAGGTGATGAGCGGTGGAACGAGGTTCCACCAACGTGACGCGCTGGTGGGTTCGGTGAGACCTTGCACGGTCAGGTCGCCGTCGATGGCACCGAGTGCCTCACCGTGCGCGGCTTCGGCTGCCTTGATGCTGTCGAGCGTGGACGACACAGCGGACTCGCTATCGGCGGCGCGGTAGCTCGTGGTCATGTGTGGGCGTCCTTCAGGTCGGCGCTGATTCGGCCGCAGAGCTCGGCGAACTCTGGTTCGTAGCGCAGGTCGTGGTGGCGGGGGAAGTCGAACGGGACCCGGTAGTCGCCGATGAGACGACCGGGGCGAGCCGACATCACGAGCACCCGGGTCGACAAGTAGACGGCTTCCTGGATGCTGTGGGTGATGAAGAGTCCGGCGAACTTCTCGCTCTGGAACAGGCGCAGCAGTTCGTCGTTGAGGCGCTCACGGGTGATCTCGTCGAGCGCACCGAATGGCTCGTCGAACAGGAAGACCTTCGGCTGCAGTACGAGCGAGCGCGCCAGCGAGCACCGCATCTTCATGCCACCCGACAGTTGCTTGGGGTACTTGGCCTCATGGCCGACGAGGTTGACGAGCTCGATGGCGGCCTTCGTCTTCTCCGCACGAGTGGCCTTGTCCATGCCCTGGAGCTCGGCGTTCAGTTCGACATTGCGCTGAACGGTGCGCCACGGAAGCAGCGTGGCATCCTGGAACACGTAGCCGATGCTCGAGAGATCGACGTCGCAGATGCCACCCGTGTTCTTGGTAAGGCCGGACGCGATGCGCAAGAGCGTGCTCTTGCCGCAACCCGACGGCCCGACGACCGAGACGAATTCGCCGCTGTGCACGTCGAAGCTGACGTTGTCGACGGCATGCGTGCCGTCCGGGAAGACCATCGAGACGTTCTGGAAGCGCAGAGCCGGCCCAGCGGCGGCCACGGTTCCGGAGTCGGCGGTCTCAGTGTCGGTGGATGTCATCATTCCCCTTCAACATAGAGGCCATGCCGGGGCAGGGCATTTCCTCCGTGTGTCGAGCGTATTACGTCTGGTGTGCCGCCGCCGGGACGAGCCCGCCGCCGGACGACGCGCCCGGAGGGGCCGAACGCGATCGCCTCGCGAACCGTAGCCGCTCGGACCAGCACCGTGTCCCCATCGTCGGCGAGGCCCATCACGGCGCGCGCTGCCCGGCTCACGGTGTCGAGTGCGTCGTCGGGCAGTTGGTGGGCTGCCATCACGAGCAGCCCCGCAGTCTCGAGCGGATCACCTCGGCCGACCGGGTTGAACGGATCCTGCAGGTTGTCGCCTCCCGCGGCCACCGTGACACCGGCTCGCCGCAGCACGTCGACCGGGGCCAGACCTCGCGGGGTCGAGGTCTGATGGGCCCGACCCTGCAGGAAGAGGTTGGTGTGGGGCAGGACCACGACCCCGATCCCTGCCTCGGCGACACGTCCGGCGACGGCTTGCTGGATGTGCAGTGGCTGCACGCCGAGCGAGACGCAGTGGCTCGCGGTGACCGGATACGGGAACCCGCTCGCAGATACGAGGCGAGCGAGATCGTCGAGCGCGAGCCTCGATGGGTCGAGGGTCTCGTCGGTGTGCAGATCGACCGGCAGACCGGCGTCGGCGGCCATGGTGAGGAACAGTTCGTTGGCCGCCTCAGGGTCGTCCTCGAGGTGCGGGCAACCCCCGACGAGATCGACGCCGGCGTCGATTGCGTCCCGGAGCAGCGCGCGCTGGTCGGCCCCCTGGCGGCCTAGGGCGGGCCAGCCGCACAGGGCGACGATCTGGATGTCGACCTCGCCGCGGAGCCGTTCACGTACCGTGAGCAGTGCCTCGACCGACATCAGTCCGGTCTCCACCGTGAGATCGGCGTGGGTGCGGATTGCTGTTGCACCGTTCAGGAGCATGAGGCGCGCCGCACGCTCTGCCCGTTCGACTGTGTCGGCGAGGGTGATGAGGTCGCGGCTGGCCTCCATTGCCTTGATCGCCCCCACGAGGTCGCCGGTCGGGTTCGCGACCACCTCGGCGAGGAAGGCTTTGTCGAGATGGGCGTGGGGCTCGGCGAACGCCGGGAGCTCGAGCCAACCGTCCGCGTCGGTCGGTTCGACCAGCTGATCGGTCATCGGGGTGCTCCCGGGGTGGGCACGATGCGAGGCATCCCGCGACAGTACCCGTGCGTCGAACTCCGTACCCGGCGGACCGCCATCATGCCGCCTCGGCCGAGCCGATCAGGGCACGGTGGTCGGCGCCGCCGGCGGCTTCACCGTCGGGTTCGACGACGATCGCGTGGGCGTGGCCGAATGTGGAGCCGATGCTCGACACCGTGACCTGGTGCCCCAGATCGGTCAGCGCCTCGCCGAGACCGGCTGGCGAGGTCGTCTCCAGCACCACGGAGGGCTGTGCCACCTCGGACCAGGTGTCGAATCCGCCCGTGGTGCCCTGCAAGATCCAGCGCGACGAATTCACCGCAGCGCTCGGATCGAGGCCGTGCACCAGAAGGTGGGCCGCGACTTGCAGGAGGATCTGCGGCTGGGCGTCGCCGCCCATGGTTCCGAACACAGCCCGCAAGCGGCCGTCGGGATGGGTGGCCAGGGCAGGCGAAAGTGTGTGTGGAGGACGGCGACCTGGACCGAGCTCTGCCGGATGGCCGGGCTCGAGGGAGAACCCCAGGCCCCGGTTGTGCACGTTGATGCCGGTGGACGGTTCAGCGAGCCAAGAGCCGAACCCTGACGCGTTCGACTGGATCAGCGACACACCCATACCGTCGGCATCCACAGCACAGAGGTAGGTGGTGTCACCCGGGCTGCTCGGGACGCTCCAGGCAGACGCGCGCGTCGGGTCGATTGCCGGACGTCCGGCCCGAGCCTCGTCGAGCACCGCACTGACATCGGCATGCTCGTGGAGGAGGGCCGGCCGGTTCCGACCTACCGCCTTGCTGCACTCGATGAGGAGGTGGGCCACGGCTGGGTCGTCGAGCCTGCCGATCGATCCCGAGCGCTCGGCGAGCAGCGCCGACGCGAGCAGGAGGTAGGCCTGCGAGTTGGGAGGGATCGTGTGGAGACGGAAGCCTGCCACGTCGGCGTGTAGCGGCTCGACCCATTCCGCCGACGATCGCTGGAAGTCGTCGGCGCTGAACACCCCTCGACCGAGCTCGAGCAACCCCCGCCCGAACTCTCCGAGGTAGAACCCGTCGCGCCCCTGAGAGACGATCGCTCGCAGGGCTCGGGCCGTACCCGGACGGACGACCACGGAGTGACGTCCGGTCGCTTGTTCAGCGAGCTCACTCAACTGTGCACGACCACGGTCGTCGAGCAGCCGAACAGACGCCACCAGGAGCGGCGAGGCCTCGGCACCGCCTTCGGCTGCCTCGATCGCTGGGCGGAGCAGCTCATCGAGGGTAAGACGACCGAAGCGCCGGTGCAGCTCGATCCATCCGTCGACGCACCCCGGCATCGTCACGGTGCGGATGTCGTGCCTGAACGGCATTTCGTGGTGCCCGTCCCGGCGGAGCGCCTCGGCGTCGCTACCGGACCCGGCTCGACCGCTGGCGTTGAGGGCGTGGACCCCGTTGCCGTCGTGGACGAGGGCGAACAGATCGCCGCCCAGCCCGCACAGGTGCGGGCCGGTGACAGCCAGCACGGCGTTGGTGGCGATTGCTGCGTCGACGGCCGAGCCGCCCAGGCGCAGCACTGCGGCTCCGGCCGCGCTGGCGCGCCGATCGGCGGAGGCGACCATCCCGGCACGTGAGACGGCCCGCAGGTCGTGGGGAGGAGTCGGCTCCACGAGCGAACCCTAGGCGAGGGGTCGTACGCTTCGGGCATGGATCGACGGCTGCGCTCCCTGACGGCGTTGTCGATCGTCGGAGCGGTACTGCTCGCGGCGACCTTCTTGCCCTGGGTGCACAGTGGTTCGCGGACCAGGTCGAGCTACGACCTGCTGGGCCTGCTCGACCGCCTGGGCGTCGCCGGTGACGGCCTCGCAGCGGAACTGATCCGCTGGTGGCCCGTCGTTCCCCTGCTCGTGACCTGCGCAGTGGTGCTCGGCTGGTGGTGCCTTCACGGCTGGGCGCTAGCTGTGGCTCTCGTCGCGTCGGGGTATGTCGTGGGGGTGGCGGGGGTGTTGATCGTGGCGTCTGGAAGCACGGGAGTCGATCTCGGAATCGGCGTCTGGGTGGCCACGCTGTCGGGCGCTCTGTTCGTGGCAGCGGCGGTGTCCGCTCGTGTCACGGCCGCCAGTGCCCGCGTCCGCTGAGCACGTCGCGGAGCACGGTCGGACGATCGGTCATCAGGCCATCGACACCGATATCGAGCAGGTGCTCCATCTCGGCCGGGTCGTCGACGGTCCACACATGCACGTGGATGCCTCGTCGATGGGCTCTGGCGACGAAGCGCTCGTCGACGATGGTGAGCGGACCCTGACGGACAGGGACCTGGGCCGTGTGGGCGCCCGCCGGAGTCGGGCCGCCGAAGCGGAGCGCGGCCACGCCGGCGGGGCCCAGCGCACTGCACAGTTCGGTCCCGAGCTGGGCGCGGATCCGTCGGATCCGCCGGTCGCTGAATGCCCCGACGCACACGCGGTCGAGCGAGGCAGTGCGACGAAGGGTCTCGACCAGGGCGGGGACGGCGGCGTCGGACTTGCAGTCGATGTTCACCCGGACGTCGGGCCACGCGCCGAGGATGTCCTCGAGCAACGGGATCGGTGCTGCCCCAGCCACACGGGCCTCACGCACATCGGACCAGGGCAGCTCGCTGATGCGGCCTGGACGGTCGCAGGTCCGTTGGAGGTCGTTGTCGTGGAACGCCACGAGCACGCCGTCTGCGGTGACCTGCACGTCGGTTTCGAGGTACCGAAAGCCCAACTCGACGGCGTACTCGAAGGCCGGCATCGTGTTCTCGGGCACGTCGCTGGCACCGCCTCGATGGGCGAAGGGCAGCGGGCCGTGCCAGTCGAGGAAGGGGTGCCGAACCGACGCCATGGTTCCATCATGGCGCGCAGTAGCGTTCGGCGGCATGTCGACCCCTGAACAGCAGACGATCGTGGTCCGATCGCCGTACGACGGCTCGCTCATCGGCGAGATCCCGAGCCACACCGCAGCCGACGTCGATCGGGCCGTCGCCCGGGCGCGGGCAGCGCTGGCCAGCGGGCCACTACCAGCGTGGAAGCGTGCCGACATCCTCGACCGGGCCGCCGAGCGGCTCGCTGCAAGGCGCGACGAGTTCGCTGAGATCATCGCCAAGGAAGCCGCCAAGCCGCTCAAGACCGCACGTGTCGAGGCCGAGCGAGCGGTCGGCACACTGCGCTTTTCGGCTGCCGAAGCCCGGACCTTCGCGGGCGAGATGGTGCCGCTCGATGCGATACCTGCAGGAGAGGGCAAGCTCGGCTTCACGCTGCGCGTCCCGATCGGGGTGGTGGGTGCGATTGCGCCGTTCAACTTCCCGCTCAACCTCGTTGCCCACAAGCTCGGCCCCGCAATCGCCGCCGGCTGCCCGGTGGTGTTGAAGCCCGCCAGCCAGACTCCCTTCAGCTCGTTGGCGCTGGCCCGAATGCTGATCGACGAGTGTGGTCTGCCCGACGATCACCTACAGGTCGTGACGGGTAGTGGCGCGACCGTCGGCAATGCGCTGGTCGACCATCCCGATGTGGCGCTGATCACCTTCACCGGCTCACCGGAGGTCGGCTGGGCGATCCGTGCCCGGGCGCCGCGCAAGCGGGTGGGCCTCGAGCTCGGGAACAATGCCCCGGCCATCATCGAGCCTGACGGTGACTGGGCCTCGGCTGCAGCAAAGATCAAGCTCGCCGGCTTCAGCCACGCCGGCCAGAGCTGCATCTCGACCCAGCGCATCCTGGTTCACCGCAGCATCGAAGCCGAGTTCAGCCGGGCGCTCGTCGCGCATGTCGAGTCACTCGTGGTGGGAGATCCGCTCGACGCCGCGACCGACGTGTCGGCGCTCATCTCGCCGGCCGAGACCGAGCGGGTCGAGACGTGGATCGCCGAAGCCGTCGGCTCCGGCGCACGCATCCTCACGGGCGGCCGCCGACAAGATGACGGGGTGCTGCTGCCGACGGTCGTCGCCGACGCGACGGCCGACATGAAGGTGTGTGCCAAGGAGCTCTTCGGTCCCGTGGTGACGATCACCGCGTACGACACGCTCGACGAAGCACTCGCCCTGGCCAACGACACCGCGTACGGGCTCCAGGCGGCGATCTTCACCGCACACCTGGGGGCTGCGCTTCGAGCCGTGCGCGAGCTCGATTACGGCGGGGTAGTGGTGAACGACGTCCCGACCTTCCGCGCCGACCAGCAGCCCTACGGTGGCCTGCGCGACAGCGGGAACACTCGTGAGGGCCCTGCCTTCACGATCGAGGAGATGACCGAGATCAAGATGGTGATCATCAGTGCCTGAGATCTTGCGCTGGGGCGTGCTCGGCGCGTCGTCCCGCATCTACCGCGGCAGGATCCTTCCCCCACTCCAGGCTCGCGAGCGTCACGAGGTCGTCGCCGAGGCGAGTCGGGGTGCCGACGGATCGGACCGGTCGTACGCCGAGCTGCTCGAGCGCAGCGACGTCGACGCGGTCTACATCCCACTGCCGAACGACGGCCACCGCCGGTGGATCCTCGCGGCCCTGGAGGCCGGCAAGCACGTGCTGTGCGAGAAGCCGCTCACGATGTCGCCCCAGCACACCGACGAGGTGTTCGACGCCGCAGGCTCAGCGGGCCTGACTCTGGTCGAGGCCTACATGTGGCCGCACCACCCCCGCAACCGGATCCTGCTCGACCTGGTCCGCGACCATCTCGGCGAGCTCCGCTTCTCGCACGCGGGGTTCTCGTTCGCGCTCGACCGTCCGGCCGACCACCGCTTCGACGCCCGAGGCGGGGGAGTGCTGTTCGACGTCGGCATCTACGTCCTCGGCCCGGTGCTGCTGCTCGCACCCCGCGAACCCGTGGCGGTGGCAGCGGCGGCGGTCCGCAACGATCACGGAGTCGATGTGTCGATGTCGGGTTGGCTCGATCTCGGGGAAGGCCTTCGGGCCACATTCGAGGTGTCGTTCGAGTCGGTGAACCGCCGAGCGCTACAGCTCACGGGAACGGAGGGCTCGATCGTGCTGGCCGACCAGATGGCGCCCGGCCCGGCGGACGAATCCGTGGTGACGGTGATCGGACGCGGTGACCGAACACTCGACGTCGCGGTTCCCGGCGCCGATGCGTACGGCGAGATGCTCGATCAATTCGCGGATGTCGTCCATCACGGTGCCGTCCCCCGATGGAGTGGCGCCGAATCGCGGCTCCTCGCTCGCTGGATCGATGTCTTGCACCGCTCAGCTGGCTGAGACCGGGTCCACCACGGTGGCGGGATCGAGCACCGCATCGGTCGGTCGCGAGGTCCAGATCCCCACTAGCGCCAGCACGGTGACGAGCAGCACTGCGCTGCGCAGTCCGACGATGTCGGCGACGATCCCGAGCATCAAGGGCCCCAGGGTGATCGCGACGCCGGACGCGAACGCCGTGAGAGCTCCGAGGCTGACGGTGTCGGCATCGACCCGCGCATAGAGTCGCTCGACCGCGAGCGGATAGATCGGCCCGGTGCCGAGGCCTGCGATGACCAGGCCGAGCACACGCACCGACACACCGGGGCCGAGCCAGACGAGCGCCGAGCCGATCGCGACCGCTCCGTAGCCGAGGGCGCTGGTCCACGGTCCGGCCAGCCTGGTGAGGCGCGAGAGGGAGAGCCTCGACGTCATGATGCTGAGTCCCCAGACGGCACCCAGCGCTGCCGCCGCGCCGCTCGATGCTCCGCCCACCTCCTTGAGCACCGTGACCGCCCACACCCCGAGGGGGAACTCGGCCAGCACGGCGTGGACCACGTCGAACACTGGACGCCGAGTGTTGCCCTGGCGCAACAGCGCGATCGATGACACGGAGGTCGACTCGCCAACCGGGAGGGCGGTGGCGCGACCGACGACGACCAGGACGAGGGCGAACAGCAGGGTCAGGCCCAGGTACGGGGCTCGCCAGGAGATACCGGCGGCGAGTGCAGCTCCGATCACCAACGAGAACGCAACGCCGGCGACGCCGGGCACACCGTTGACGGCAGCGTAGGTGTGCACCCAGCCCTCGCCGTGGTGGTCGGCCACGATGCCCGGGGCGAGCAGGACCAGCAGCGCGCACGCCACCCCGGCGACTGCAGTGCCGACCAGGGTGACCCACCACTGCCGGCCGACGCACAAGATGGCGACTCCGAGCACGATGATCGCGCAGGTCGACCAGAAGGCGACGACCCGCCCGACCCGATCGACGAGCCGGGCACCCGCCGCACCCATCAGCAGCAGGCCCGCTCCGAACGTCGAGCCATGGGCTGCAGCAACGACGCCGGAGAGGCCAAGCTCGTCGCGGAGCTCGCCGAGCACAAGGCCCGCACTCAGGCCGGCGACCAGCACGAAGAACGCCAGCACCATCGTGACCGTCAGGCGGTCCCAACGGACATGGTCGGTCGTAGGCACGACCTCGGAGGCTATCGACCCGGCAACCTCAGATGCTGCGGCCGGCGTCCTTCCAGTACTCGTCCTTGAGCAGCCGCTTGTAGAGCTTGCCGGTGGGGTGCCGGGGCAGCTCCTCACGGAAGTCGATGCTGCGCGGGCACTTCACATCGGCAAGCTCGCTGCGACAGAACGCGATGAGCTCGCGCTCGAGCGCCTTGGCCGAATCGACATCGGCGGGCATCTCCGCCGGCTGAACGACGGCCTTGACCTCTTCGCCGAAGTCGTCGTTGGGAACACCGAACACCGCCACGTCGACCACCTTCGGGTGGGTGACGAGGACGTTCTCGGCCTCCTGGGGGTAGATGTTCACGCCGCCGGAGATGATCATGTACGCCTTGCGGTCGGTGAGGTACAAGAAGTTGTCGTCGTCGAGGTACCCCACGTCGCCGAGGGTCGACCAGCCCTGCGGATGGCGCGACGAGGCCGTCTTTTCGGGGTCGTTGTGGTACTCGAAGCTCGCCCCACCTTCGAAGAACACCGTGCCGCTCTCGTAGCGCGGCACCTCCTCGCCGTCCTCGCCGACGATGTGCACCGTGCAGTTGATGGGCATGCCCACCGTGCCGGGGTGGCCGAGCCACATGTCGCTGTTGCAGTAGACGAAGCCGTTGCCCTCGGTGCCTGCGTAGTACTCGTGGATGATCGGCCCGAACCACTCGATCATCCCCTTCTTCACGGGGATCGGGCACGGAGCCGCGGCATGGATGACGCACTGGAGCGACGAGACATCGTACTTCGCTCGAGTCTCCTCGGGGAGCTTCAGCATCCGCACGAACATCGTGGGGACGACCTGGCTGTGGGTCGCCTTGTGGGTGTCGACCAGCTGCAGGTACTGCTCGGCATCGAAGTGCTCCATGGCGATGACGGTGGCACCGAGGGCCTGGGCCGACATGCAGAAGCGCAGCGGGGCTGCGTGGTAGAAGGGCGCCGGCGAGAGGTAGACCGCGTCGGCCGTCACGCCGAAGAGCATGGTGAGCAGCGGGGTGACCCCGCCGGCGGCACCCTCGAGGGGCGTGTGCGTGAACTCACGAGCCACGCCCTTCGGACGACCGGTCGTGCCGGACGAATAGAGCATGTCGGTGCCGGCGACGCGCTCCTCGTCGAGCGGGGTGCCCGGGTGGGCGGCGACCGCCTGCTCGTAGCTGTCGTGGCCGGGGATCGTGCCGTCGAGCATCAGGCGAAGCTGCACGCCGGGGGTGTCGGCCACGATCTCCGCGGCTTGGTCGGCTTTGTACATCGAGGTGATGAACACCTTGGCGGTGCAGTCGTTCAGGATGTAGGCCAACTCGCCGCTGGTGAGCCGGCTCGAGCAGGCCGTGTAGACAGCGCCGGCGTAGTGGCATCCCCAGACGATCTCGAGGTACCGATCGTGGTTCTCCATGCAGATGGCCACGTGGTCGCCAGGGTTCACGCCGGCGGCGCGAAGCAGGCGGCTCAGAGCATTGGCCGCTGCGTCGAGTTCGGCGAAGGTCTGGACGAAGCCGGAGCCGCCCATGACGACGGCCGGCTTGTCGGGGGTGGAGGAGACGAAAGCACCGGGGTACATGGGGCCGAAGGTAGCCGACGGTACCGTGGCACTGTGGAGCCGGCGCAGCGATTCGATGCCCTCGTGAACGGTCCACCTTCGGTGCTCCACCTCGACGTCGCGTGCGCGCTCCTCGCTGCAGCCTTCACCGGCATCGACCGGACCGACGAGGTCCTGGCCCATCTCGATGCCTTGGCGAACGCCGTGCCCGAGCCGACCTTCGACGGCGTACTCGACGTGGTCCAGCAGCGCCTGACGGGAAACCGTGGTGACTACCACGACCCGCGCAACTCGTACCTGCCGGATGTTCTCGACCGCGGGCTCGGGTTGCCCATCACCCTCTCGGTGGTGGCGATCGAGGTCGGCCGACGCGCGGGGGTGCCGATCGTGGGCGTCGGTCTTCCCGGCCACTTCATCGTCGGGGACGGCGGCGGGCACCGCTTCGGCGACCTGTTCAACGCTGGCGCCAGGTACGACCGGTCCACACTGCGCCAGGTCTGGCCGTCCCTGGTGGGGCCGACCCTGCCCTTCGACGAACTGCACCTGCTCCCGGTGACCGAGCGCGCCATCCTCATCAGAATGCTCAACAACCTGCGCGCCGGCGTGCTCTCGACCGGTCGGCCCGGAGCGATCACTGCGCTCGTCGCGCTGCGTAGCTCGTTCGTCGAGCTCGCTCACGAGGCGGGCGAGTACCCACGGTGGCTCCGCCAGTACAACTGAGCCGTCCGGCCGCGATACTCCTCGACATGATCGACCCGGTCCTCAAACGCTGCCTCGGCCAGATGATCAAGGGCGTCGAGGTCGTCGGCGCCCACCATGACGGTGTGACCAGGGCGTTCTGTAGCCACTGGGTGACCCAGGTCAGCTTCGAAGAACCCATCGTCATGTCGAGTGTGTCGCCGAAGCACGACACCTATCCGCTGATGCGTGCGAGCGGCGAGTTCTCGGTGTCGGTCCTCGCAGGCGATCAGGTCGGGGTGGGGCAGTACTTCAGCTACCCCGGCCGCAAGTTCCGCTACATCGCCGACGAGTACCTGGAGACCATGCCTGGCTCGCAGCTCCCGGTTGTCCGCAACTGCATCGCCTGGTTGCGGTGCGAGACCTTCGAGGTGAAGGAGCTGGTCGACCACCACCTCTTCTTCGCCCGGGTCGTCGAGGTCGGTGCCGGCCGGCTCCGCGAGGCCCCCTTGCTGTACTCGAGCCGCCTCGGGTGGCGGATTACGGGCGAAAAAGCGCGCGAGCCGGGGAGCAGCGTCCGCGATGAGCTGCTGGCTCGCCTGGCCGCGGCAGGCTTCGACGCGGCCGACGCCGGCGACGACGACGGCGAGTGATGCTCCGGTCGACGTCGCGGACCTGTGACCTAGATCATCAGCTCGGGCCTTCGTCCGGTTTCGGTGTGCCGCCGGAGGATCGGTATCGTCCGACGCAGAGCCCGCTCTCCGACCGGGCCGACTCGACAGGGGATCCATCGACATGACCGTCACCGAAACCGTCCTCACCGCCGACGAGCAGCGAGTCAGCGAACTGGTCGACCAGTTGCTGGCCGAGTTCCCGCCGAAGCAGGTCTCGCCCGTCGAGTTCCTGGGCGCGCAGTTCGACAAGGGGCTGGCGTGGGTCCACTTCCCGGAGGGCCACGGCGGCCTCGGACTGAACCCGAAGCTCCAGAAGGTCGTCAACGAGCGGATCTATGCCGCCGGCGCCCCGAACCCGATGTACCGGAACCCGATCGGCCACGGCATGTGTGGGCCGACCGTGGTGGTCTGGGGTAGCGAGGAGCAGAAGCAGCGCTACCTCCGCCCGCTGTTCACCGGTGAAGAGATCTGGTGCCAGCTCTTCAGCGAGCCGGGCTCGGGTTCGGACTTCGCCGGTCTGTCGTCGAAGGGTGTGCGCGACGGCGATGAGTGGGTGGTCAACGGTCAGAAGGTGTGGACCACCTTGGCGCACCTGTCGCGATGGGGCCTGCTCGTGGTCCGCACCGCACCGGACGCGGTGAAGCACGCTGGCATGACGGCGTTCGTCGTCGACATGCAGGCACCTGGTGTCGAGGTTCGCCCACTTCGCCAGATGACCGGTGAGGCCGAGTTCAACGAGGTCTACTTCACCGATGTGCGCATCTCGAACAGCGAGATGCTCGGCCAGCCGGGCGACGGCTGGCGCGTGTCGCTCACGACGCTGATGAACGAGCGCGTCTCGATCGGCGGCACGATTCCGCAGAAGGGCTCCGGCACCATCCAGGCGCTCACCTCGACCTGGGACAAGCTCCCGGCCGATCGCAAGGACTCCGCCAGCCGCGACGACGTGATGAAGCTCTGGAGTCAGGCTGAGGTGCTGCGCCTCACCAACATCCGCGCCAACCAGATGCGCAAGATGGGCGACCCGGGCCCCGAGGGATCGATCGGCAAGATGGCGAGCGCCGACCTGAACAAGGCGATCTACGCCAAGGTGATGGACTTGCTCGGTGCCGACGGGATGCTCTACGGCAGCTACGAGATGGTGCGCCCGGAGACCGCGATGGGCTTCGACACCCTCCAGAAGGCGTTCCTGCGCAGCCGGGCGAACTCGATCGAGGGTGGCACCACCGAGGTGATGAAGAACATCCTCGGCGAGCGTGTCCTCGGCCTTCCCGGCGACGTCCGCGTCGACCGCGAGGTGCCGTGGAGCCAGGTGCCGCGCAACTGACGCCGTCCGCCGCGGTCAGCTCCCGCTGCGGAGCAGTAGTCCGAGAAACAGCGCCAGCAACGAACTGACGAGGCCGATCGCGCCACCGAGCGCCACCGCCGCGCGGCTTCGGCCGACCGAATGGACCACCGTCGCTGCCCCAGCCGCGGCTGCGGCGAGCACCTTGATGAGCACCGTCACCTGGTACGCGGTGCTCGTCGCGCCGACGTCGACCGCGGAGAGGCTCCACCCACCCGTGACGACAAGCACGATGAACGCTGGCCACGCCAAGCGCGCGAAGGCCCGCGCCGCCGGCTTGAGCGCGTCGGGAGCACCGCGACGGAGGGCGGGCACCAGTCCGGCGAGGGTGATCTGACCTCCGACCCAGACGCACGCAGCCACTACGTGGAGGAACAGTCGAAGCGTGTCGAGGTTGGGGGAGAGCACGACCACGACCCTAGGTGGTCGCTGTCGCTCGAGTCAGTCTGCCAGTGCCTGGAGGACGGCGCTGGCCGCCAGGGCCCGGTCGTCGAACCGGGCGGTGTTCCCCGGATCGCCGCCGAGCAGCACCGTGGCGGTGACCCCGATTGCCGCTTGGAGCTCGCGGATCGAGCGCGGCGGAGGGAAGTACTCGTCCTCGTCGGTGACGTGCACGAGCTCGACTCCGTGGTGGGGCCCGAGACGCAGGAGCACCTCGTCGACGAGCTCCTCAGGGGCCGAGGCGCCGGCCGTCACTCCGACGATGCCGCTCAGGTCGTCGGGCAGTTCGTCGGCCCGGTTGACGCGAAAGACCCGCGGAGCACCCGCTTCGAGGGCCAGCT
Source organism: Ilumatobacteraceae bacterium (assembly GCA_040398525.1). Classification (GTDB taxonomy): domain Bacteria; phylum Actinomycetota; class Acidimicrobiia; order Acidimicrobiales; family Ilumatobacteraceae; genus VFMC01. The sequence goes on from JBBATY010000035.1 coordinate 31,053, forward strand.
TCTCGAGTGCGCGGGTGTTCGAGGAGTTGGCGGACCCGATCACGACGATGGCGTCGCAGCGCGGGGCCATCGCCATCAGCGCTGACTGGCGGTTGGTCGTGGCGAAGCAGAGGTCGCTGCGGCCTGGCGTCCATGCGGTGGGAAAGCGGACCTTGACCGCCTCGGCGACGTCGTGCCAGTCGCGATGCGACAGGGTGGTCTGAGCGAGCAGCGCCACTGGCTCGGCGAACTCCGGCAGGGCTTCGACCTCTTCGACGGACTCCACCCGACTGATCGACTGTGGGGCGACCGCCATCGTGCCGACGGCTTCCTCGTGGCCCTCGTGGCCGACGTAGACGATGCGGTAGCCCTTGCCGGCGCGTACTCGCACCTCGTGGTGGACCTTGGTGACGAGTGGGCACACCGCATCGACCACGTAACTACCGCGCGACCGGGCGGCGGCAACCACCTCGGGTGCCGAACCGTGCGCGGAGAGCATGATCGGCATCCCCTCGGGCACCTCGTCGATGTCGTCGACGAAGACGACCCCGAGCTGCTCGAAGCGCTCGACGACGATCCGGTTGTGGACGATCTCGTGGTAGCAGTACACCGGCGCCGGGAAGGTGCGGACCATCCACGAAAGAGCCTTGATCGCCATCTCGACACCGGCGCAGAACCCGCGCGGCTCGGCGAGGAGCACCCGGTCGACGTCCACGGCAGCAGACTACCGGCACACGCTCGCCGGTAGCGTGGTGACTCGTGTCCGCTCCGGTGATCGTTCAGGTCGCGGCCGGGTCCGCCGCCGAACGCGCCGGTCTTCGCGCCGGCGACGAGGTGGCTTCCGTGAATGGCGTCGCGCCCCGCGACGTCATCGAATGGCAGTTCGCGGTCGACGAACCGCACGTCGAGCTCGATGTGCGCCGGGGCGGTCTCGAGCTGACACTGGTGGTCGATCGCCGACCGGACGAGCCCTTCGGTGTCGAGGTCTCGAGCGCCGTGTTCGATCGGGTCCGCACCTGCGACAACCACTGTGAGTTCTGCTTCATCTACCAGTTGCCGAAAGGCATGCGTCGCAGCCTGTACCTGAAGGACGACGATTACCGGCTCAGCTTTCTCTATGGCAACTTCACAACCCTGACCCGCTTCACCGAGGCCGATCTCGAACGCGTCGTCACCGAGCGGCTCTCCCCGTTGCACGTGAGCATCCACGCCACCGACCCGGAGTTGCGCTCGCGGATGTTGAAGAACCCGCGAGGCGCCATGAGCTTGCGATGGCTCCGAGCGCTGCTCGACCATGGGATTCGTGTGCGCGGCCAGGTCGTGGTGTGTCCCGGGGTGAACGATGCAGAGGCTCTGGAACGGACCTTGGCCGGTGTGCTCGACCGCTTCCCGGAGCTCGATTCCGTCGCAGTCGTACCGCTCGGTCTCAGCCGCTTCAATCCCGAGGCGGCGATGCGCGAGCACACCCGCGAGGAAGCTCTCGCTGTGCTCGACCTCGTCCACGGCTGGCAAGCCATCTTCCTCCATGCGGTCGGCAGGAGGATGGTCTTCGCCGCCGATGAGTACTACCTGATGGCCGACACCCCGTTCCCGCCAGCTGAGCACTACGAGGGCTTTCCGATGCACGAAGACGGCATCGGCATGGCACGCACCTTCGAGGCCGAGTTCACGGGCACTGTCGAATCGTCGACCGGCCCGCGTGCTGGGTTCTTCGCTGCCGTCGACACCGTGGCGCCGAATCCGGCCGCCTACACGGGCCTGCGTTCGCGTCAGAACGGGACGGTGTTGTCGCTGCGCCCGCGCTCGAACGCACCGGTCGCTGTGCTCACCGGCGAGTACGGTGCTCGAGTGCTCCAACCCTTGATCGACAGCCTCGGCCGACCCGACGTGCGGGTGTTGCCCGTTCCGAACCGGTTCTTCGGCGGCAACACGGGCGTGACGGGGCTGATGGTGGGGGAGGATGTCAGCGCCGTGCTGGCGAACGCACCGCACGGGCATCGCTACCTGCTTCCTGACGTCTGCCTCTCCGAAGGCCGATTCCTCGACGGCGTGACGGTCGATGAACTGCCGAGGCCGGTCGAGGTGGTCGCGACCGACGGTCGAGCCCTCAGGCAGGCACTGGAGACAACGTCATGAACACACCGGACGACGGGACAGCGACGCAGGAGCTCGCCACCGTGGTGATCGTCGGACGGCCGAACGTCGGCAAGAGCACCTTGTTCAACCGGATCATCGGGTTTCAACAGGCCATCGTCGAGGACCGCCCGGGCATCACCCGCGACCGAAACGAGAGCGAGGCCGAGTGGCTCGGCAACCACTTCCAGCTGGTCGACACCGGTGGATGGATGCCTCACGGCGACGAGCTCGAGGAGAAGGTGAGCCGCCAGGTCGAGATGGCGGTCCGCGAGGCCGACCTGGTGCTCTTCGTCGTCGACGCGTCCATCGGCCTCACTGATGACGATGAGGCCATTGCCGCGTGGCTGCGTCGTACCGGCCTGCCGATCCTGGTGGTCACCAACAAGGCCGACAACGACCGGCGCGAGGCCGACCGCTGGGAGTTCCTCGGGCTCGGCCTGGGCGATCCCGTACCTGTGAGTGCGCTCCACGGACGCCGAGCCGGCGACCTTCTCGACGAGGTCGTCGCCCGACTGCCCGACGAGCGCCTCGGGCGCGCCGACGATCGCGAGCTCGACGACTTCCCCGACGACGGAGATTCCCCGCTGGTGAGTGCCGAGCAACGGCCGCCACGGGTGGCGATCGTCGGCCGGCCGAACGTCGGCAAGAGCACCCTCTTCAACCGCCTGGTCGGTGAGGACCGGTCGGTCGTTCACGACATGGCGGGGACGACACGCGACGCGATCGACACCCTGGTCGAGACCGAGGATGGGCCGATCGTCTTCGTCGACACCGCCGGAATGCGCAAGCGCGGCCGTATCGACGATTCGGCGGAGTACTACTCGATGGTGCGCGCGCTCCGCGCGATCGACGATGCCGACATCGCCATCCTGGTGATCGACGCAACCGAGGGAGTGACAGGCCAGGACCAACGCCTCGCCGAACGGGTCGACGCCTCGGGGTGCCCGATCGTGGTGATGCTCAACAAGTGGGATCTGATCGACGACGCCGAGCGCCGGGCGATCGTCAAGGCCGATGTGCAACGGCGCCTCGCCTTCATCGGTGACGCACCGGTGCTCACCATCTCCGCGCTCAGCGGCAAGGGGGTGCACAAGCTTCGGCCAGTGCTCCAGGATGCGATCACTCAGTACCACAGGCGTGTGCCCACCCGTGATGTCAACAAGGTGATTGCGGCAGCACAGCAACGCCAGCCCGCCGGGCACGGCTTGAAGGTGCTCTATGCGGTGCAAGGTGCCACCGATCCGCCGACCTTCACCCTGTTCGTGAACCGCGAGCTCCCGCCCGCGTATCTCCGCTACCTCGAGCGCTCGATCCGCGAGGCGTTCGAGTTCGGCTCGACGCCGATCAAGCTCCGCGTGCGCAAGCGCACGGAGTGACCACGCTGCTGGCAGAGTGAGGTCATGCCCTACTGCGAGGACTGCGCGAAGTACTGGACACCGTCGGCGATGAACGCCGACGGCACGTGTCCGACCTGCGGGCGTGGTGTCGATACGCCGCAGAAAGCCTCGGTGGTGACGGCGAAGAATGTCGACATCAAGAAGCTCGCCGCCGTCGATGGCGACGACGCCTCGGCTCCGTGGCACTTCAAGCTGCTCGTACTGTTGACCGCCGGGTACCTCGTGTGGCGATTCGTGCAGCTGTTCACCTGATCGGTCGTCGGCCAGCAGGTGGGCGTGGGTGTTCGACGGCACGTGCGGTAGCATCGGCATCCCACCGCGGGCTGTAGCGCAGCTTGGTTAGCGCACTTGTCTGGGGGACAAGGGGTCGGGAGTTCAAATCTCCCCAGCCCGACCAGCGGGCCGGT
>JBBATY010000036.1:0-33846 GCA_040398525.1 Ilumatobacteraceae bacterium
GAGCGGTCTCACCTACCTCAACCACCGCTACCACGACCCACGCCTCGGCATCTTCGTCTCCGTCGACCCACTCATCCAAGCAACCGGCGAGCCATACCTCTACGCAGCAGGCAACCCCACCACACTCAGCGACCCGACGGGTCTGATGGCGTTACCGGGTGGGGAGTGGTTGTGCGAAGGCGGCGGCGTGCACGGATGTCGCAACGGGACACACCAGAACCAGAACTACAACCAGAAGAACAACCAGTGGAACGATCTTCACCGGCGGCAACGAACCCCAGGGATCACGGGCAGCGGATGCCACATCGGCACCGACAGCCAAGGGCGATGCAAGCAGATGTCAGGGCTTCGCCCGATCAGCACCCTGACAGACCTGTTCTTCGATCCCGACGCCTGCCGAGGCTTCAGCTGGAGCTGCGCCATCGAGATCGCAGGCATCATCCCCTACGGCAAGGTCGCCAAGCTCGGCAAGCCAGCCACCACCCTCGCCAACACCACCGACCGACTCAGCAACACCGCCGACACCGCACACGACATCCACAAATCCACAAACACCGCCGACGACGTGCTGACTTTCGGAAGCAAGGCAGCAGCTCGCGAGGGGCTCCCAGGTGATGCCAGTGCGGCAGCCAGTCGTTTCTTCCGCGACGCAACCTCCAAGAGCGTTGATTTCCAGGCCCAAGCGCTTCCCGGCGGGGGATACCGCTTGCAGTTCTTCTCACCAGCCAACAACCCGGGTTACGGCAAGTTGTACGTCCAGGAGATCGATGCCGCGGGCAACGTGATCAACGAGTTCAAGAACACAATCGGGCCGGATGGGCTCATCGAGACGAAGTGGATTCACGGTGGACCCTGAGGATCGAGATCGCGCCCGCCTGGCTCTAATCGCAGTGGTCGAGGGTGATCCTCGCGTGTTGCCTGTCATCAAGTCCCTGGAGCACCGCGACCTCGTGAAGGTGGCTGCCGAGCTACGTCGGTTGGCCGTTGTTCGGAGATCTGCCGTCGTAGGTGTTCTGAGGGGTTTGCTCGTCGGTGCCTGGACACCCGAGGAGGTTCAGGCGTGGGCCTCGTTTGTTCGGCGCGGCTACGTCGCAGGTGGAAGTGATCTTCCTGTGCGCCCGCTCGACATCGGGTACGACGATGCGTGCGAGGAGGAGATCGCAGCGGCTGTGTCTCGGCTCGACGAGATCGGCGATCTCGTCGACGGTGAAGTGACGAGGGGCGAGGTCCTTGACCTGCTTCAACTATTGGGTGAGCCGTGAGTGGGCGATCGACAGCGGTGAGGCGCATTCTGTGTTGTTGTGCGGCCGTGCTTTTCCGAGTGTTCATCGGTGCGGTCATCCTGGCAAGTGGTTCAGTGGAAGCCACGGCTACGACGACCGCCGAGTCGGCGCCGCACGCGTACGACGCGCCGACCATCTCGCGCGTTGGTGTTGAGGCGCTTGGAACTGACGCCGCGGCCTCGGCCCTGCTCGGCGGCGAAGGCGACCAATCCTCCTCGCTATCGGTCGTCGGCTCGGGCACGTCTACGACCCCAACCCACTTGCTGAACGCCACAAACACGGCCGGGGAGGCCGCCACGACGTCTGGCAGCCTCGTCCCCTACGAGGCGTATCCGCCCAAGTCGCTCGCTGATCACGGGTTCCTAGTCAGTTGGCGACGAGTTTGCGGGCTTGGTGTCGGAGGAGTGCGCCTTCGATGAGGTGGCGGATGCCTTGGCGTTCGCCGGGGTCAGCTCGGCATCGATCAGTTCCTGCATCCCGCGCTGCAACAGGTTGCGGAACAGATTCTTCGTATCGCCCTCGCCCAGGTGCGCGAGCAGGTCGTCCAGGCGGGCATCATCATGGTGGGTCTTCGCGTGTGGTCCTTCTGTCAGCCTTGGGGTGTTTCTATCCGGGATCTCCGCGGCGAAGTCAGACGCACACCAACGCCGCCAGCTCGAACGTGACCCGCACGCCGACGGAGAACCTAAGCTGTTGTGATGGCGATCACCGTTGAAGAACTTGCCTCCCGGCTCAACGCCGAAGCAGCGCGCCGCCACGTCACTGCTGAGGAACTGTTGGACATCGTCGCGGCCCAGTTTCCCGACCGTTCCGAACCCGCCGAACGGTTCGCGTTCGCCGGCAAAGGCCATTCCGGCAGGGGCGATCTCAGCGAACGTCACAAGCAAATCCGTGACGAACTGATCACCGAACAGCTCAACACCAGCGAATGATCGTTGTCGACACCGGCGTGCTCCTCGCTGTCGCCGACGCCGACGACCGCTGGCACACCGCCAGCACCGAACTGCTTGCCAGCTACCCGTCCAACCAGCTGATCCTGCCCGCCCCAGTGATCCCCGAAACCGGATGGATGATCGCCGCCGTGCTCGGCCCAACCACCGAAGCAGCATTCATCGCCTCAATCGCCGCCGGTGACTTCACCGTCACCGACCTCACCGCGAGCGACTGACAGCGCGTCGCCGAACTCGTGGAACGCTACGCCGACCTCGACCTCGGCACCGTCGACGCTGCCGTCATCGCTATCGCCGAACGACTCAACGTGACAACGCTGGCCACGATCAACCCGAGAGATTTCCGAGTCGTGCGTCCCGCCCACTGCGACACCTTCGAACTCGTCCCCACACGCTGACCATCACGCGAATGGTCAACCCGGCAGGCAGCCGGCCGCGAGACTTGACGACGTGAACACCCGCCGGCACTGGTCTGCCCTGGGGATCGCGCGATCGGGATAGTTGAATCGTGGGTTTTATGAGGCGGTGATCCTGCCCAGGAGGTACCCGGGGGTGAGTCCCGTCGCGTGATGAAGGAGGTAGCGGCCCATCGCCGAGGTGTCGCCGCAATCGCTCGAGAGGTCAGAGGGGGCCGCGACGGGCCAACGCGTCTATGTGCCCGACGAAGGAGCTCTGCGCAGCAGCGCGATCACCAGCACCACCATCACGATCGTGAACGGCACGAAGCCGAGCAGCAGGATGCCCGCACCGATGTTGGCGCCGATCGTCGGCTGTGTCGCCACCCCGTACACGAGGCCGGCATACGCGGCTACCGCCGCGGACGCCACCGTCACGATCACCGTCGAACGGCCGATCCGACCTGCGGCGAACAGCCGTCGACCGAGCACCACTCCGAGGACCGCGATCACCGCACCGGCGAGGCCGAGCGCCAGCCGCGCCCCGCTCGCCTCCACCAGCGGCTCGAGGAGGTAGTCCGGGTCGACGATCGACGAATCGGCCCCGAACCCGCTCACCCAGGCGACGAACAACCCGACGGCGAGCGCCCACACCGCCGCACCGGCCGCGATCACGGCGCGATCAGGCCTTCTTCTGGTTGAGCAGCGCGGTGACCAGCTTGCCGTCGGCCTTGCCCTGGCTGGCCTTCATCACCGCACCGACGAGCGCACCCATCGCCTTGCCCTCACCGGCGCAGAACTTGGCCCACGCATCGGGCTGCGCGGCGATGGCCTGGTCGACGAGCGATTCGAGGGCACCGGTGTCCATCGCCTCGAAGCCCTTCGTCGCCGCGATCGCGGCCGGGTCGCCGCCACCGTTGGCGACGAGCTCGGCGAGCACCGCCTTGGCCTGGGTGGCCGTGAGCGTGCCACCCACCTCCATCACGGTGAGGGCAGCGAGGTCGGCCGCCGGCACCCGCGGGTCGGCCGGCTCGTCGGCGAAGGCTTCCTTCACGTGCACCAGCGCACGGGCCACGTCGCCACCAGCGGCGCCGACGGCCAGCACGTAGTCGTCCTGGCCGCGCTCGACCACCGCGGTGACCGCCTCGCTCGACGGCGCCGTGCCGGTGGCCTCGGCCAGGCGGGCACGGCGTGCACCCGGCAGCATCGGCAACCCGGTGCGGACCGCGTCGATCCACTCCGGCGACGGCACGAGCGGCACGAGGTCGGGCTCGAGGAAGTACCGGTAGTCGTCGGCGTCCTCCTTGGTGCGCAGCGTGTGGGTGCGGCCGTCGGTCTCGTCCCAGTGGCGGGTCTCCTGGCGCACCGTCTCACCGTGGCTGATCATGTCGATCTGGCGGCGGGCCTCGTACTCGATCGCCCGACCGAGGGAACGCACGCTGTTCACGTTCTTGATCTCGCAGCGCGTGCCGAACGGTGTGCCCGGGCGGTGCACGCTGACGTTGGCGTCGACGCGCATGCTGCCCTCTTCCATCTTCGCGTCGGACGCGCCGATGGCGAGCAGGATCGCCCGCAGCTCGCTCACGTACTGGCGGGCCTGCTCGGACGTGCGGATGTCCGGGCGGCTGACGATCTCGACCAGCGGCACACCGGCCCGGTTGAAGTCGATGAGCGAGTAGTCGCTGCCATGGATGCGGCCACCGCTGCCACCCATGTGGGTGCTCTTGCCCGTGTCCTCCTCGAGGTGGGCGCGCTCCACACCGATGCGCGTGCCGTCGGGTAGATCGAGCCAGCCGTCGACGTTGAGCGGCTGGTCGTACTGGCTGATCTGGTACGCCTTGGGCATGTCCGGATAGAAGTAGTTCTTCCGGTGGAAGGTGCACGCCTGGATGGTGCAGTTGAGCGCCGCACCGATGCGCATCGCCAGCTCGACGGCGTGCTCGTTGAGCACCGGCAAGGCGCCGGGTAGGCCGAGGGTGACCGGGTCGATGTGCGTGTTGGGCTCGTCACCGAAGCGGTTGGGGCTGGCGCTGAACAGCTTGGTGGCCGTCGCCAGTTCGACGTGCACCTCGAGGCCGACGACGAGCTCCCACCCGTCGATGAGCATCGACTCGTCGCTCATGACGCACCCCCTGTGGTGGCAGTGGCCGCGGCCGCCCGTTCGAGCGCGGCGCCGGCACGGAACATGTCGACCTCGCCGAGGGTGCCGGCGAGCACCTGCACGCCCACCGGCAGGCCGTCGGCGCCGGTGCCGAACGGCACGCTCATCGCCGGGTGGCCAGCCAGGTTGGTGGGGATCGTGTACAGGTCGCACAGGTACATCGCCAGCGGGTTGTCGCCCTTGGCGCCGAACGGGAACGCCACCGTCGGCGACGCCGGGGTGAGCAGCACGTCGGCGTGCTGGTAGGCGCGCTCGAACTCGTCGTGGATGAGCCGGCGCACCTTCAGCGCCCGTCCGTAGTAGGCGTCGTAGTAGCCGGCGCTGAGGGCATAGGTGCCGAGCATGATCCGCCGCTTCACCTCGTCGCCGAAGCCGGCCGAGCGGGTGGCCATGTACATCGCGTTGGTGTCGGCCGCGTCGACGCGCATGCCGAAGCGCACGCCGTCGAAGCGGGCCAGGTTGCTGCTCGCCTCGGCCGGGGCGATGAGGTAGTAGGCCGTCAGGGCGTACGCGAACGCGGGCACCTCGACGTCGACGATGGTGGCCCCGGCGGCGCGCAGCGCGTCGAACGCGGCCTCGACCCGCTCGCTCACGTCGGGGTCGGCGCCCTCGGGCAGGTCGACGATGCGGCCCACGCGCAGGCCCTCGACGCCGCGGTCGAGCACGTCGACGAGCGACGGGTGCTCGACCGGGATCGACGTCGAGTCCATCGGGTCGTGGCCGCCGATCACGTCGAGCAACAGCGCCGCGTCGCGCACGTCGTGGGCGAACGGGCCGATCTGGTCGAGCGAGCTGGCGAAGGCGATCAGGCCGTAGCGACTGACGTAGCCGTAGGTGGGCTTCACGCCCACCACACCGCACAGCGCAGCCGGTTGACGGATGGAGCCGCCGGTGTCGCTGCCCAGGCTGACCGCGGCGAAGCCGGCCGCCACCGCGGCGGCGCTGCCACCGCTCGAGCCGCCGGGCACACGGGTGAGGTCGAGCGGGTTGCGGGTGGGGCCGAAGGCGCTGTTCTCGGTGCTCGAGCCCATCGCGAACTCGTCGAGGTTGGTCTTGCCGACGGCCACGGCACCGGCGGCGGCCAGACGGGTGACCACCGTGGCGTCGTAGGGCGGGCGCCACCCGTCGAGGATCCGCGACGAGCAGGTGGTGGGCACTCCGCGGGTGCACATGTTGTCCTTGAGCGCCACCGGCACACCGGCCAGCGGGCCGGGGTCGCGGCCCGCGGCCACGGCGGCGTCGACGGCCTCGGCTGCCTCGCGGGCCTGCTCGGCAGTGACCAGGTTGAACGCGTGCACGTCGTGCTCGCGCTCGGCGATGGTGGCGAGGTGCGCCTCGAGCACGTCGACGGCGCGCACGGCGCCCGAACGCACGGCCGCGGCGATGTCGGCCGCAGAACGAGGAGTGGACGCGTCGCTCATCCGTCGAGCCCCAGGATCGGCGGCACCCGGAAACGGTCGTCCTCGGCGGCGGGTGCCGCGGCCAGCACCTCGTCGCGGTCGAGGCCGGGCCGCACCACGTCGGGGCGCAGCACGTTGACCAACGGATAGGGCTGGGTCATCGGCTCGACACCGTCGAGGTCGAGCGCGTCGACATCGGCGAAATGCTCGAGCATGTCGCCCAACTGGTGCGCGGCCCGCTCGATCTCGGCCGGTGACAGCTCGAGCCGGGCCAGGCGCGCCACCTTGGCCACGTCGGCGGGGGTGATGCGTTCGGACACGAGGTCTGATGCTACGCGGTGCCCCGGCGGAACGCCCTGCCGGTTCCTGGGCCGGTTCCCAGCCGGGCCCGCTGGCCGCAACGGCTGCGGGTCGACCCCGGGGTCAGGTGACGGCCACGAGCCGCAGCAGCAGCGCCGTCTCCGGGTGCATCGCCGGCAACTGCACGCCGAGCACGGCGAGGTGCCGCCCCGTCAGCTCGACGGTGTCGAGCACCCACGGAGGCTGCTGCTGGGCGGGGCCGAGGGCCGCTCGGCCGCGAGCATCCCCCACCACGTCGATCACCTCGACCCGGTAGCGCGCCGCAGGGTCGAGGTCGACCAGGCGCAGCGGTGACGGGGTGAGGCTTGGAGCGGTCGACATCTGCACGACCGCGACGAGGGCTGCGGAGCGGTCGGGGGCGTACACGCCGTGAGCGAGGGTGCCGAGGCCCGACCCGTCGGGCACCGGGTCGAAGCGCACGACGTCGCCCGAATGGAGCAGGTCGCGATGCTGACGGTGCAGCGCGACCACTGCGGCGAGCGCCCGCCGCTCGCGCTCGTCGAGCTCGAGCACGTTCCACTCCACACCGAGGTGGCCGAACATCGCGGTGACCGCACGGAACGTGAGCGATTGCCGTCGACCGGTGGTGTGGGCGCGTGGCGGACCGATGTGGGCGCCCATCAGCTCCGGCGGAATGAGCATCGAGGCGCTGCGCTGGATGATCTGCCGTTCGAGGGGGTCGTTGCAGTCGCTGGTCCACACCCGCTCGGTGCGGCGCAGGATCTCGTGGTCGATGCGGCCCCCGCCGCTCGAGCAGCTCTCGAACTCGACAGAGGGGTGCCGTCGGCGCAACTCGTCGAGCAGGCGGTACAGGGCGTGAGTCTGGGCGTGTGAACCGGCTGCACCGGACGCGCCGGATCCCTGCACGTGCACCCGGTTCATGTCCCACTTCACATAGGCGATGTCGTGGTCGGCGAGCAGCGCGTCGAGGTGCGCGAGGACATGGTCGAATGCGTCGGGCCGAGCGAGGTCGAGCACCAACTGGTGCCGACCGAGCACCGGCTCGTAGCCCGGGGTGGTGAGCGCCCACTCGGGGTGGGCCCGGTAGAGGTCGCTGTCGGGGCTCACCATCTCCGGCTCGACCCAGATGCCGAACTCCATGCCCAGGCTGCGCACATGGTCGATGAGCGGACCGAGGCCGTCGGGGTACACCTCGGACGACACCGTCCAGTCGCCCAGGCCGCGCTGGTCGTCGCGGCGCGAGCCGAACCAGCCGTCGTCGAGCACGAACCGCTCGACGCCCAGCTCGGCGGCCACCGAGGCCAACTGGCGCAGGCGATCGATGTCGTGGTCGAAGTAGACGGCCTCCCACGTGTTGAGCAGCACCGGTCGAGGGCGGGTCGGGTGCTCGGGCCTGGCTCGCAGCGTGCGGTGGAAGCACCAGGACGCCGGGGTGAGGCCACGCGCCGAGTAGGTGGCGACGACCTCGGGCGTCGAGTAGCTGCCGCCCGGCTCGAGCGCCAGCTCGCCGGGGTGGAGCAGCTCGCCGACCTGCACGATGCGCCGCCCGTCGGGCAGGCGCTCGGCGAGGCGGACGTGGTTGCCGCTCCAGGCCAGGTGCACGCCCCACACCTCGCCGTGCCACTCGCCGAACCCGGCCTCGCCGGCGAACACGATCGGCGGGTGCTCGTGCGAGGTGCGCCCGGTGCGGTTCTCGACCAGTCGTGCACCGTGCACCCAGGGCTCGCGCATCGGGTGCAGCTCGCGGGTCCAGCGCCCGACGAAGCCCAACAACTCGGCGGCATGCGCCGGCAGCGGCAGGGTGACCGCCAACTGGTCGAGCAGGTACCGGGTTTCGGCGGCGTTGACCAGGGTGCACTGCACCCGCAGCACCTGGTCGAGCTCGACCCGGGTATCGAGGCGCAACCCGGCCACGGCGTCGACGGCGTGCACGACCACCCCGTCGGTCAGTTCGGTCATCCCGGCGGGCGTGAAGCGCGGCGACCAGTGGGTGCCACTGCGGCGGTGGCCGAGCAGGCCGGGCCGACCCGGGAATCCGCTCGCGTGCTCGGGCACGACCGTCACGGGCGCCACCGTGTCGAGCGCGCCGTACGTGACCGGTCGCTCGAGCGCAGCGCGCAGGCCCACCAAGGGCGCGTCGCCGAGCGGTGCACCCCAGTGGACGATCGCCGGCACACCGGTCGACACGTCGAGCACCACATCGGCAGTGGCCCCGCGCAGGTGGACCAGGGCGTCGTCGCCGGTCACGTCGACCGCTCCGTCGGGTACGTCCCACCGGTCACGTCGTCGCCCCGTCGACGCAGGCTCACCCGCCGAGGGGCTGGGCGTCGAGCGGCTGGAAGCTCGGCGGGCGCTTCTGCAGGTAGCTCGACACGCCCTCGCGGAAGTCGGGCCGGCGCAGCGACGCACGCATCAACTCGATGGCGTCGTCGTGGGCGCTCACCAGGTCGCGGCTGATGTCGCGGTACACCTGCTGCTTCATGATCGACATCGACGTCGGCGAGCAGTTCACGGCGATCTCGGCGGCATAGGCGAGCGTCTCGTCGAGCAGGTGCTCGGCCGGCACGACCCGGTTCACCAGGCCCAGCTCGAGGGCCTCCTCGGCCAGCACCACGCGAGCGGAGAAGAGCAGGTCGAGCGCACGCGACGTGCCGGCCAGGCGCGGCAGGATCCACGACACGCCGTACTCGGCGATCAGCCCACGACGCGAGAACGCCGTGGTGAACTTGGCGCCGGCTGCGGCGAAGCGGATGTCGCACATCAGGGCCTGCACCATGCCGATGCCGGCACACGCACCGTTGACCGCGGCGATCACCGGCTTGGGCACGTTCAGCGCCGTGAAGTACTGCGGCATGTCGCCGGCGGCAGCGCTCGCACTGTCGCCCGAGCCGCCACCGCCACCGCCGCCACCGAGGCCCTGCAGGGTGTCCATGTCGGCGCCGGCGCAGAACCCGCGCCCGGCTCCGGTGACCACGATCACCTTCACCTCGGGGTCGGCAGCTGCCTGCTTCAGCAGCTCGAAGTACCTCGCAGCCAGTCCGCCGGTCCAGGCGTTCAGGCGGTCCGGGCGGTTCAAGGTGAGCAGCGCGATCCCCGGATCACGCCGCTCGTACAGCACGACGTCGTCACTCATCGGGCGCAACGTAGTCGGCCCCGGCCGACGCAGGTGACTCGGCGGTCGAGTCGGCGTCGTCGGCGGGCGCCGCGTCGTCGGCGGGCGCCTCGTCGTCGGCGGTCGCCCCGCTCGGCTGCTCGGCCGACTCATCGGCCGCCGGTGGCTCGGCCGACGTCGCGTCGGCCGTCGGAGCGGGCGGGCGTCGGGACAGCACCACCACGATCGCGGTGCCGAGCGCGATGAACCCGATCGCCACCCACTGGTTCCAGCGCAGCCCGCCGACCTCGGTGGTCGGGTCGATGCGCAGGCCCTCGATCCAGAACCGGCCGACCCCGTAGCCCGCCACGTAGAGCCCGAACAGGCAGCCGGGCCGTAGCCGGAACCGGCGATCGATCCAGATGAGCACACCGCACAGCCCGAGGTTCCAGAGCGACTCGTAGAGGAAGGTCGGATGGAAGGTGGTGCCCGGCGGGTAGCCGGCCTTGGCCGCCGTGCGATCGCTCACCTCGAGCGCCCACGGCAGGTCGGTCGGCTTGCCGAACAGCTCCTGGTTGAACCAGTTGCCCCACCGTCCGATCGCCTGCGACAGCGGCACGGCCGGCGCAGCGCTGTCGAGCAGCGGAAGGATCGCCACCTTGCGGCGCCGTGCCGCCCACATCGCCGCCAGGGTTCCGGCGAGCAGACCGCCGGGGATGCCGAGGCCGCCCTTCCAGATCTGGATGATCCGTCCGGGGTCGTCGGCGAACGAGTCCCACGATGTGGCGACGTGGTAGAGGCGGGCACCGATGATGCCGGCGATCACGCCCCACATGCCGATGGCGCTGGCGTCGTCGCGTGTGCCTGCGCCGCGGGCTTCGAGCCGACGGCCGAGCAACCACACACCGGCCACCACGCCGAGGGCGATCATCAACCCATAGGCGTGGATCGACAGCGGGCCGATCTCGAACGTGCCGTCCGAGGGGCTCGGGATGCTGGCGGGCCGGATCACAGCCCGCCGAGGCGCTGCGCGAACTCGACGGTGCGGGCGAAGATCAGCTCGCGGTCGTAGTCCTGGGTGGCCACGTGGTAGCTGCGCTCGAGCGTCACCCGCTCGACCGGACCGCCGTAGGTGGAGGCGAGGAACTCGGCCTGGGCGGGCTCGACCACATGGTCCTGCGGCGAGTTCATCAGCAGCAGTGGCATCTGGATGGTCGGGTAGAGCGGGCCGAGCGGCGCTAGGCCGTCGTTGACCAGCGAGAGCAGGCAGCGCAGCGGGGTGCCCTCGTACGCCGACTCCTTCACGTCCGGGTCGGCGATGTCGCTGCCGATGCCCGGCATCACCTCGGTGCCGCCGTCGACCATGCCCTGGATCATCTGCACCACCTCGGGGGGCTGGGGCTGGGTGGCCGGGTTGATGCACACCAGACCGGCCACCTCCGGATGGTCGGCGCCGACCCGCAGGGTGAGCGCACCGCCCATGCTGAGGCCGGCCACCACCACGGAGGGCACGCGAGCAGCGAGGCGTTGGTACGCGGCCTCGGCCTCGCCCGCCCAGTCGGCCCACGAGGTGCTGAGCATGTCGTCGACCGTGGTGCCGTGGCCGGGAAGGCGGGGCAGCTCGACGTGGAGACCGGCCGCAGCACAGGCCTCGGCGACACCGCGCATCGACGACGGGTTGCCGGTGAAGCCGTGGATGACCAGCACACCGACGGCGTGGTCGCCCTCGTGCGACCATGCCTCGGCACCGGGAAGGATCGGATGAGTCATGGCCCGAGTATGCCAGCGCACCCGGCCTGCTGTGGACCGCCCGCACTGCGGGAGGGCGGTGCGGGGGCCGGCAGCCGCCTCAGACGTAGGGGTCGTTCGGGCCGAGCGCTTCGTCCCACCACTGCTCAGGCGCGCCCGTGGTCTCCCAGTCGGGGAACGGGTAGATGCAGTTCACCGGGCACGCCGGCAGGCACTTGTCGCACCCGCTGCACAGCTCGGGGATGATCACCACATCGGGGCCGTGGTTGAAGATCGCCCCGAAGTGCGGCGGGCAGTGGCGCAGGCAGGCGTCGCAGTTGATGCACTCGAGCATCTCGATGCGCACGGGTGCGTTCTTCCACTTCGGGTTCCGCGTGCGCTCCGCGATCCGTTCTCCGCGTGTCGCCCCCATGCGGGCCAGTGTAGGCAACCGCCGCCGACCTTGACCGGCTGGTCGATGCCTGCTCGACTGGTCAGGTGACCGACGGCGGGCACCGCACCCACACCGAGCAGGGCCTCGAACGCAAGCACCAGCTGCTCGAGGCAGCGGCGCGGCTGTTCTCGACCAAGGGCTACTCGAGCACCCGCATCGCCGACATCTGCGCCGAGGCCGGGGTGGCCAAAGGCCTGATGTACTGGTACTTCCCCACCAAGCAGAGCCTGTTCGCCGAACTGGTGCGCACGATGCGCCAGCAGCTGCGCCGAGCCCAGGCCGCAGCGATGGATCCGACCGCCGACGCGATCACCCGCATCCGCCAAGGCACCGAGGCCAGCGTGCTGTTCATGGCCGAGCACCGCGCCTACTTCGCCCTGCTCGACGTCGAGCAGACCGACGACGAGGTGGCCGAGGTGCTCCGCGCCGGCAGCGACGTGTACGCCGCCGACGTGCTGCGCCTGGTGCGCGAGGCCCAGCGCGAGGGCACCCTCGCCGATGCCGACCCGCAGCTCTACGTCACCGGAGTGCTCGGTGCCGTGTCGTCGTTCAGCCATGCCTTCCGGCGTGGCCGCCTCGATGTGCCGGCAGCGGAGCTGGCGGGCTTCGTCGGCCGCTGGGTGACGCTGGCCCTGGCCGACACACCCGTCGACCTGCCGACGCGCTGAGTCTGCGGGACGGGCGGTCAGCGCTCGTCGGGCGGGATGTCGCGGTAGAGGCTGATCATCTCGACCACCTCAGTGCGCGTGATGCCGCCGCGCCGCGCCTGCTTCCGGCGCTGCACCGGATCGCCCGAGGCGTCGGCGGAACGCTTCCGTGGGCCCGTTGCCGGGGTGAAGACAGGCGAGCCGCCACCGGCCGGACCACGCCGCTGGCCGCGCTGCTGCGCCTCGGCTGACGCCTCCTCCACGACCGGCTCATCCAGCGCATCCCCGGCATCGACAGCCTCGGTGGGCTGGGCGAGCTCGACCGGCTCAGCGGCCTCGACGAGCTCTGGCTGGTACGACGCTTCCGCGACGGGCTCGACCTCGGCAGCCTGCTCGGCTTCTGTGACCTGCTCGAGCTCCGTGAACTGCTCGAGCTCGGTGACCTGCTCGACCTCGGTGACCTGCTCGGCCTCGGTGACCTGCTCGAGTTCGGCAACCTGCTCGACCTCGGGGCCGCCCCACACCACGGGCTCGTCGGCCCAGATCACCGGCTGCTCGAGGCGCACGACCGCCTGCTCGGCACGCGCCGCCGATCGGGCCAGCTCGGCCACCAGCATGCCGAGCCGATCGGCAGGGTCGCCCACCACCGGAGCACGCTCGACCGGCACGGTGACCAACCGGCTCTCGGTCTCGGCGAGCTCGTCGTCGGGCCCCACCGGGCCGAGCTCGGGGTCGGAGCGGCCGATCACGCGCAGGAAGGCCTCGACGATGCGCGGCTCGAAGTGCGAACCGCTGCCGGCGGTGATGTAGTGCACCGCCTCGGCACGCGACCAGGCTCGCTTGTAGGGGCGCTCGCTGATGAGCGCGTCGAACACGTCGGCGACGGCGACGATCCGCCCCGACACCGGGATCGACTCGCCGAGCAGACCGGACGGGTAGCCCGTGCCGTCCCAGCGCTCGTGGTGGTTGAGCGCCACCTCGGCCGCGAGCTGGATGAGCGGGGAGGTGCTGCCGGACAGGATCTCGGCGCCGACCGTGGTGTGGGTCTTCATCACCTCGAACTCGGCGGCCGTGAGCGGGCCGGGCTTCAGCAGGATGGCGTCGGGGACGGCGACCTTGCCGATGTCGTGCAGACGGCCGGCCAGGCGGAGCTGCTGGCTGAACTCGACCGACTCGCCGAGCTCGCGGGCGAGCAACGCTGCCATGTCGCCCACTCGGACGGTGTGCTCGCCGGTGTCGGTGTCGCGGAACTCGGCGATCACCGCCAGACGCTCGAACGCCTCGAGCTGGTACTCCTCGAGGTCGTAGGTGCGGCCGCGGACCAACTCCTCGAGCTCGCCGGTGCGCAGGCGCAGGATCTCGGCCTGCTGCCGGGTCGCCTCGGTGTCGTGGGCGATCTGCAGCGTCTTCACCCGCAGGTCGGCGCCGTGGCTGAACAGGTCCTGGTGCCGGTCGAAGCGCGCCTCTTGGTGGGCGAGCGCCTCTTCGAACCGACCGAGCTGCTTGTAGACCGCCGCCAGCGCGGTGTGGGCGCGCAGCTCCTGGTCGACCATGCCGTGCTCGAGGGCGAGCGCGAGGGCCTGCCGGTACTGCTCGGCCGCGGCACTGGGACGCTCGGCCATACGGTCGAGGTCGCCGCGTGCGAGGGCCAGGGTGCAGTACGACGACGCAGCCTCTGCTGCGCCGAGGCCGTCGAGGGCGATCAGCTCGGCCTCCGACAGGCAGGCAGCGGCCTGCTCGGGGGCGTTCATCGCGCAGTACGACGCCGAGAGCTGGGCCAGGATGCGCGCCACCGCGGCGGGCTGGTGACGACGGGCCACCTCGAGGGCGGCCTCGCCGGCGTTGATGGCGAGCAGGTGCTCGCGGCGCGTCGCTCGCGCCCGGGCCAGGCTGGCCAGCGGCCCGACGTCGAGGTCGTCGCGGCCCGAACCCGCGTTGGCAGCCATGGCGGAGTCGTAGGTGGCGATGGCGCGATCGAGGTCGCCGAGGGCCTGGTGGATGTCGGCCACGGTGGTGAGCAGCGGCCCCTCGCTCGAGCCGACCCCGGTGATGCGGTGCCGTTCGAGCGACTGCAGCGCTGCGTCGAGCGCGTCGGAGAAGTTGCCGGCCTCCATGTGGATCCGGGCGAGCAGGTGCACCGCCTCGACCTCGACGGCAGGCGCGCCGCCGCGCACGGCGAGCTCGCGCGCCTCGAGGGCTGCCGCGAATGCTGCATCGACACGGCGAGCCCGCTGGGCCAGCACCGCCTGGCGCAGCACGGCCTCGGCCTCGGCGCCGGTGTCGACGGCCGAACGAGCCAGCACCCGTGCTTGCTGCGCCATCGTCTCGGCTGCGTCCGGGTCGACGTCGGTGCACGCCTCGACCCCGGCCAGCAACTGGCGAGCGGAGGCGAGCGTGACCCGCCGTCGGGCGGCTGTGTCGTCGCTGACCTGCCCCGTCGGCGACTCGGCCAATTGATCGTGCTCGGTCATGGGCGTGCCGTCGGTCGCGAGCGCAGGGCCGCGGTCGTCGGCCGAACCACTTGTATCGGCCATCTGCATCGTCACCGGGCACCTCCTCTCACGACAGTGCTTGCAGACCGTCCGCTACATGGTGAGATCGACATGGATCGACAGGAATTCGGCGGGGAGGCCGACGAATGCGTCGGAGACTAGCCAACCCGTCCCCGGTGGTCGGGGATCACCCTCGGGCTACCCCGCAGGGGGGACGGGCTAGCCCGAACACAGCCGTATCGTGGGCGAGGTGAGCAGCAGCACGCGCCGCATCGAGTCGTCGGCGGTCGCCGCCGCCGCGCCCGTGCTCGCCCTGCTGCCGGTGTGCCTCGGGGCCCTCGCCGTGTGCTGGCTGGTGCTACGACTGTTCTGGGACATCGGGTACCTCGCACTGGCGGGCATCTACATGGCCGGGGTCGTGCTGCTGTTCGTGAAGCCCGTGCAGGTGACGCTGCTCACCCGCCTGCTCGGAGCCCGTCGGCCCACCCGCGACGAACGGGCGCGCCTCGAGACCGCGTGGCGTTCGGTGCTCCAGGCCGCCCACCTCCCCCAGCGGCGCTACGTGCTCGCCGTGCTGCCGTCGGACGAGTTGAACGCGTTCGCCTGCGGCGGCCATCTGGTGGTGGTGACCACACTCGCCGTCGAGACCCTGCCCCGCGACGAGCTCACCGGAGTGCTGGCCCACGAGCTGAGCCATCACCTCGGCTTCCACACGGTCGCGCTCACCGTGGCCCAGTGGCTCAGCATCCCGGTGTGGCTGCTCGCCCGCATCGGCTTCTTCCTCCAGAACGTCGCCCAGGCAGCCACCACGAGCTTCGCCGGCGACTCGACGCTGCTGCTGCTGCTCGGCCGCACGGTGAGCGCCGTGCTCACCGCAGTGTCGTGGGTGTTCCTCGCCGGGTTGATGGCGGCCAACGCACTCGGCAACTGGGCCGGGCGCGGCGCCGAGTTCCAGGCCGATCAGCGTGCCGTCGCCCTCGGCTTCGGCCGCGAGCTGTCGAACGCGCTGCGCCGGGTGATCGCCGAAGGCGGCGGGACCCGGCCACTCACCTGGCGCGAACGGATGGTGGCCACCCACCCACCGGCCCGCACACGCATCGCCAAGATCGACGCGATCCGTAGAGCGCGCGCTGCGATCCGGCCGTAGCGTCGACGGCCATGACCACAGCGATCGAAGCCACCGGCCTGGTCCGCAGGTTCGGCGACAACGAGGCGGTCGCCGGGATCGAGCTGTCCATCGGCAGCGGCGAGATCTACGGCTTCCTCGGCCCGAACGGCGCGGGCAAGAGCACCACGGTGCGGATGCTCACCACCCTGCTCGCACCCACGGCGGGCGACGCGCTCGTGGCCGGCCACAGCATCGTCCGCGAGGCCGAGGCCGTGCGGCTGCGCATCGGTGTGGCGCTGCAGGAAGCCGCGCTCGACCCGAAGCAGACCGGCCGCGAGCTGCTCGACATGCAGGGCCGCCTCTACGGGCTCAGCCGGTCCGATCGCGACCAGCGCGTGGCCGAGCTGCTCGAGCTGGTGTCGATCGGCGACGCCATCGACCGCCGCATCGGCACCTACTCCGGCGGCATGAAGCGCCGCCTCGACCTGGCGGCGGCGCTGGTCCACCAGCCGGAGGTGCTGTTCCTCGACGAGCCGACCACCGGCCTCGACCCGGCCAGCCGGGCGCTTGTGTGGGACGAGGTCCGCTACCTCAACGAGCAGCTGGGCATGACCATCTTCCTCACCACCCAGTACCTCGAGGAGGCCGACGCCCTGGCCCACCGGGTGGGCATCATCGCCCGCGGCCGGATCGTGGCCGAGGGCGCACCCAGTGAGCTCAAGCGCCAGATCGGCTCCGACGTCATCGTCGTCGACGCGGGCCGCACCCCGTCCGAGCAGGTCGTCGCTGCGCTGCGCGACGTGCCCGACCTCGGCACCATCGAGACCAGCGGCAACGAGGTGCTCATCGCCGTCAGTAACGGTGCGGCCGCCATCAGCCCGGTGGCCGTGGCGCTGTCGGAGGCCCAGGTGCGCGTCGAGGGGCTCACGTTGCGCACCCCGACACTCGACGACGTGTTCTTGCACATGACCGGCGCTCGCCTGCAGGAGGACGCAGCATGACCACCAGCACCACCTCGGATGCGGTCGCCGACCGCCACGACCCGCACCGCGTCACACCGCGCAGCGCCGGGTTCGTCCACGACCTGCTCACCGTGTCGCTGCGCGCCCTGCGGCTCACCCTGCGCGAGCCCGAAGCCTTCGTGCCGGCACTCATCATCCCGGTGTTCTTCTTCGTCGTGAACGTCGGCGCACTGCAGTCGTTCGTCGAGGGCAGCCTGCCACCGGGCTTCGACTACAAGGCCTTCCAGCTGCCGGTGTCGGTGATCTTCGCGGTCACCGGCGTCAGCCGGGCCGGCTCGCTGGTGATCGACATCCAGGACGGCTACTTCGACCGGCTGCTGCTGACGCCCGTGAAGCGGGGGACACTGCTGCTCGGCCTGATGAGCGCCGACCTGGCACTGATCCTCGCCCTGGCGATCCCGGTCACCATCCTCGGCCTCGTGGTGGGCGTGTCGTCGGCGACGGGTGTGCTCGGGCTGCTGGTGTTCGTGATCGTCGCCGGGCTGTGGGGCCTGGCCTTCACCGGCTTCCCCTACGCCATCGCCCTGCGCACCGGCAACCCGGCCGCGGTGAACAACGCCTTCCTGCTGTTCTTCCCGTTCGCCTTCCTCACCACTGCGTACCTTCCGGCCGAGCAGATGACCGGCTGGCTCGCCACGGCGGCCAAGTTCAACCCCGTCACCTACCTGCTCGACGCGATGCGCACGATGCTGATGGTCGGCTGGGACGCCGAGTCCCTGCTGAAGGGCCTCGCCGCCATCGGTGTGGTGGGCGCCGTCGCCTTCGGGCTCGCCTTCGCCGCACTGCGCGGCCGGGTGCGCCGCTCGTAGATCTGGCCAACCCTGCTCCGGCTACGGTGCGGCCATGCACCTGGCACACGAGATCACCGGCGACGGACCACTCGCGGTCGTCGTGCACGGCATCACCGAGTCGCGCGAGACCTGGCGGCCGCTCATCGGCCGACTCGCCGAGCACTACCGGGTGGTCGCGGTCGACCTCCGCGGGCACGGGCAGAGCTCGGCCGGCGATGCCTACGACCCGCTCACCCTCGCCAGCGATGTCCGGGAGACGCTCGCCGCCACGGGCATCGACGGGGTCGACGACGCCCTGATGATCGGGCACTCACTCGGTGGCATCGTGGTGAGCGCATACGGCGCGATGTTCCCCTCCCGGGCCATCGTCAATGTCGACCAACCGCTGCGACTGTCGGCGTTCAAGGAAGGCCTCACCCAACTCGAGCCGCTGTTGAAGGGCGACCCCGGCTCGTTCGCCACCGCCATCGGGCTGGTGTTCGGCTCGATGGCGGGCGCTCTGCCCGCTGCCGAATTGGAGCGGGTCGAGGCGCTGCGGCGCGCCGACCAGTCGGTGGTCCTCGGTATCTGGGGCACGGTGTTCGACTCCAGCCCTGACGAGCTCGACGCCCAGGTCGACGCGCTCGTCGGCGGCATCACGGTTCCGTACCTGGCGCTGCACGGCATCGACCCCGGCGACGAGTACGGGGCCTGGCTCACCGGAGCCATCGCATCGGCGCAGTTCGAGGTGTGGCCCGACGTCGGCCACTACCCGCATCTGGTGCACCCCGACCGGTTCCTCGACCGCATCGCATCGTTCGATCCGGCTCGCTGACCAGCAGCGCTCACCACGCTGCAATCGCGGCCACGGTGGCACCCAGCACGGCCACCAGATCGGCGGGCGCCACC
This sequence comes from Ilumatobacteraceae bacterium, assembly GCA_040398525.1. GTDB lineage: Bacteria > Actinomycetota > Acidimicrobiia > Acidimicrobiales > Ilumatobacteraceae > VFMC01. The sequence goes on from JBBATY010000036.1 coordinate 18,732, forward strand.
TCGAGGTCGAGGCCGCGACGGCCCCCGCTGACGAAGATCGTGTCGAACAGTTCGCAGGTCTCGTCGACCACGGTGCGCAGCCGCTTGCGCTGGCCGAACGGGCTGATGCCGCCCACCACGTAGCCGGTGATCCGCTGGGCCGCCGCAGGCGCGCACATCTCGGCCCGCTTGGCCCCCACGGCCCCGGCAAGCTCCTTCAGCGACAGCTGGGTGGTGACCGGCACGATGCCCACCACCTGGCCCGCCACCTGGCCGCCGGAATCGACCGCATCGGCGAGCAGCGTCTTGAACACGCGGTCGGGCTCGACCCCGAGGGCTTCGGCTGCCAGCCGGCCGAAGCCGCGCCCGTCGTCGAGCGCCAAGTCGTCGTGGTCGAACTCGTGGACGCGGAAGGGCACACCGGCCCGCTCGAGCTCGACGATCGCAGGGGTGGCGCCGCGCACGCCGCGACGCTAGCGAGCGGCGCCCACGAGCCGGGCACCTGCATGGTGCTGCTGCCACCCGTTCGGCCTGCTGCACACCATGCCGCGGGCGTGACACACTTCGCCCGTGGCAGCCCGGCTCGACTATCGCATCGACGACAGGTACCGGCGTGACGACGGCACCGTGTTCCTGAGCGGCGCCCAGGCGCTCGCTCGCATGCCGCTCGAGCAGCTGCGGATCGACCGGCGCGCCGGCTGGAGCACAGCGGCGTACGTCACCGGCTACCCGGGCAGCCCACTCGCCGGCTTCGACCGCGACGTCAGCGCGGCGGCACGCCTCGCCGAGACCGACGGCTTCCACTACGTCTTCCAGCCCGGCATGAACGAAGAGCTCGCCGCCACTGCGGTGATGGGCGCCCAGCTCAGCCCAGGGTTGCGCTCGGCACGCTTCGACGGCGTGATCGGCTGCTGGTACGGCAAGGGCCCCGGCCTCGACCGGGCCAGCGATGCGCTGCGCCACGCGGTGATGGCCGGGTCGTCGGCACGCGGCGGGGCGGTAGCCCTGGTGGGCGAAGACCCGAGCGCGAAGAGCTCGACCCTGCCCACCTCGAGCGACGTCACCCTGGTCGACCTGCGCATCCCGATGCTGTGCCCGGGCGACGTGCAGGAGACCGTCGACCTCGGCCGCCACGCCATCGCGATGTCGCGCGCCTCGGGCGCCTGGACGGCGATCCGCATCGTCGAGGTGGTCGCCGACGGCACGGGCACCGTCGAGCTGCACCCCGAGCGCATCGTCCCGGTGATGCCCACCGTCGAGGTCGACGGCCGGGTGTGGTCGCCCGCGCCGAGCGGCCAGCTGCTCACGCCGCACACGCTGCGCATGGAGCACGAGCTCTACGAGGTGCGCCTCGAACTGGCTCGCCGCTACGGCGTCGAGAACCGTTTGAACCGGATCACCGTGCACGGCCCGCACGACTGGATCGGCATCGTGGCCACCGGCCACACCTTCCACGAGGTCCGCGAGGCGTTGGCGGTGCTCGGCCTGCGCACCGACGACCAGTTGCGCGACGCCGGCGTGCGCCTGCTCCAGGTGCTCATGCCCTGGCCGCTCGACGCCGCCGTGGTGCGCGAGTTCGCCGCCGACCTGGCCGAGGTGGTGGTGGTCGAGGACAAGAACCAGACCCTCGAGCTGGCGGTCACCGCTGCGCTCTACCCGCTCGCCACCCGCCCCGTCGTCGTCGGCCGGCGCACCCCCGACGGGGCCTGGCTGATGCCCCCGACCGGATCGCTGTCGGCCGACACCATCGCCCCCCGGCTGCGCAGCCGGCTGTTGCAGCGGGTCGCCCCCGAGCGGCTCGACTCCCCCGCCGAACGTGCCGCCGGTCTGGCCGGACGGCGGATCCCGCTCAGCGTGAACCGGACGCCGTACTTCTGCTCCGGGTGCCCGCACAACACCAGCACCCAGGCACCCGAAGGGCACCTCGTCGGCGCGGGCATCGGCTGCCACACGATGGTCGCGCTGATGGAGCAGGGCCGCTACGGCGAGATCGTCGGCGTGACGGCGATGGGCTGCGAGGGCGCGCAGTGGTTCGGCATGGCGCCCTTCGTCGACGACGAGCACCTGGTGCAGAACCTCGGCGACGGCACGCTGTTCCACTCCGGGATGACCGCCATCCGCGCCGCTGTGGCCAATGGGGCGAACATCACCTACAAGATCCTCTACAACGGCACCGTGGCCATGACCGGTGGCCAGGACCCGTTCGGGCAGCTCGACGTGCCCCAGCTCGTGCAGGTGCTGCTCGCCGAAGGGGTGCGGCAGGTGATCGTCACCACCGACGACGTGTCGCGCTACCGCAGCGGATCGCGCGCCGTCGCCATGCCGGCCGGGGTGCAGGTGTGGGATCGCGCGCGCATCGTCGAGGCCCAAGAAGTGCTCGCCCGCGTGCCCGGCACCACGGCCCTGGTGCACGACCAGCGCTGCGCCGCCGAGAAGCGCCGCGACCGCAAGCGCGGCCGGGTCGCCGACCCGGGCTTCCGTGTGGTCATCGCCGAGCGGGTGTGCGAGGGCTGCGGCGACTGCGGGGCGAAGAGCAACTGCCTCAGCGTCGTGCCGACGAGCACACCGTTCGGGCGCAAGACCCGCATCGACCAGGGCTCGTGCAACCTCGACACGAGCTGCCTCGACGGCGACTGCCCGTCGTTCCTCACGGTGCGGCCGGCCCGCCGCGCCCGCCCGGCCGCGGCACCGGCCCGCCGGGCGGCGCCGACCGTCGACGCATCGTCGCTGCCCGACCCCGTCGTGGTCGCGCCGACCGATCTGTGCACCATCCGGATGAGCGGCATCGGTGGCACCGGAGTGGTGACGGTGAGCCAGATCGTCGGCACGGCAGCCATGCTCGACGGCTTCGACGTGCGCGGCCTCGACCAGACCGGGCTGTCGCAGAAGGCCGGACCGGTGGTGAGCGACGTGCGCCTGGCCCGCGGCGGGCCCACCGCGTCGAACCGCGCCACGCTCGGCTCGGTCGACGCGCTGCTGGCGTTCGACCTGCTGGTGGCGGCGAGCGACGCCCACCTCGGCGCCGTGTCGCCCCAGCGCTCGCACGTCGTCGTGTCGACCGCTGCAGTGGCCACCGGCCACATGGTCGTCCACCCCGACACGCCGTACCCGACGGTCGAGGCGCTCGAGCGGCTGCAGCAGTCGTCGCGGTCGATGGTGGCCACCGACTCGGTTGCGGCCACCACTGCGCTGTTGGGCGACCCGGCCACTGCCAATGTCCACCTGCTCGGCATGGCGGTGCAGCTCGGGCTGGTGCCGGTGCAGCCGAGCTCGATCGAGCGAGCCATCGAGCTGAACGGCGTGGCGGTGGCGGCGAACCTGACGGCGTTCCGCGCCGGCCGGCAGGCAGCCCTGGCCCAGCCCGCTGGCGCTGTCGACGGGCCGGCCGAGGGCTGGGCGGCGCCGATGGTCGCGTCGCGGATCGACGAGCTCGCCGCCGATCTGGCCGCCTACCAGTCGGCCCGCTATGCACGGCGGTTCCGCGACGTCGTCGGCCGCGCCGCCACCATCGGCGCCGACGAACTGACCGAGGCCGTCGCCGTGCACCTGCACAAGCTGATGGCCTACAAGGACGAGTACGAGGTCGCCCGCCTGCTGCTCGACCCGTCGACCCGGGCTGCCGCCGAGGCCGTCGCCGGACCGGGCGCACGCGTGACCTGGAACCTGCACCCGCCGATGCTGCGCTCGCTCGGCATGGACCGCAAGCTCCGCCTGGGCCGCTGGGCCAGCCCGCTCATGTACGCGCTGCGCGCCGGGCGACGGCTGCGTGGCACACCGTTCGACGTGTTCGGGTGGGCATCGCTGCGACGCCTCGAGCGCACGATGCGCGACGAGTACATCGCTGCCGTGGGCACCCTCGTCGATGCTCTCGGCACCGCCCCGGACCCGGTGCGCATCGACGAGGCCGTCGCCATCGCCTCGCTGCCCGACCAGGTGCGCGGCTACGAGCACCTGAAGCGCGAGCGCGCCGAGGCCTACCGCTCCGAGTTGGCCGCGCGGCTGGCGACGTTCAGCCGCTGATCTCGAACACCGTCGCCGGGGCGGCGGGCAGGTGGTCGGGCAGCGACACGAGCAGCTCGTGGCCGTGCTCGGTGATCCGTTCGGTGTGGGGCAGCACCCGATCGTTGCCGAGCATGCGGATCTCGGTGCCCTCGCCCACGGGCACATCGGGCAGACGCACTTCGTGGGCCAGTGCGCCCTGCACGATGGCGTACACCTGCCCGGCCGCACCCTGGGTGAAGCGCACGTCGTGCCCGTCGGCCGTGGTGCCGCTGTGGCGCACCCACGGCCGGGTGCCGTAGATGGCCGCACCGTTCACCCGGAGCCACCAGCCGAGACCGGTGAGGCGCGCCGCCTGGGCGAGGGGGATGACGCCGTCGGCGGTGGGGCCGACGTTCAGCAGCAGGTTGCCGCCACGGGCGACGATGTCGACGAGCATCCACACCAGATCGTCGACCGTGGGCATCGTCGCCTCGGTCTCCATCCGGTTGTAGCCGAACGACCTGCCGATGCCCCGGCACACCTCCCACTTACGGACGTCGTCGGCCTTGGTGCTGTACTCGGGCGTCGAGAAGTCGGCGTGCAGCGTGCCGGCCCGCACAGCGAGGATGTTCCACCGGTCGTTCACCACACCGTGGGGCACCCGGTCGTAGTAGTAGCCGAAGATGTCGTTCGGGTCGGCGGTCATCGGCCAGGCGATGTCGTTCCACAACACGTCGAGCGCGAACCGGTCGATCAGCTCGTGCACGTGGGCCGTGGCGTACTCGACGTACTCGCTGCTGGTGGGGATCTTCTGGATCATCGCCATCAGGCTGTCGATGGGCGGCGGCTCGAAGGTCCAGTCGAGCCCGCCCGAGTAGTAGGCGCCGAAGCGCATCCCCTTGGCGCGCACGGCGGTGGCGAGCTCGGCGATGAAGTCGCGCTCTGCAATCCACCGGTCGCGGTGCGGGTTGGGCACATCGCTGTCCCACAGCAGGAACCCGTCGTGGTGCTTGGTGATGGGCACGACGTACTGCGCGCCCGCCTGCACGAACAGGTCGGCCCAGTGGGCGATGTCGAAGCCGGCGGCGCGGGCGTGGAACTCGTCGACGAAGCTGGCGTAGGTGCGGTCGCCGTAGGTGGCGGCGTGGTGCAGCGCGGTGGAGCTGCCCTCGAGCGACCACGAGTTGAGGTACCACTCGCTGTACGGGCTCTCACGGAATGCCTGGGCCCAGTCGCCGGCTTCCATCATCTCGCCCATGTTGTGGTTCACCGGCGCGAAGCACGGCACGGTGAACGGCCCCCAGTGGATGAAGATCCCGAACTTGGCGTCGTCGTACCACTGCGGGAGCGGACGGCCGGCGAACGGGTGGGACGGTGTCGATCCTGCGCTCACCACAGCAGTGTGGCACGGCGCCGCGTAGCGTTGGTCCATGCCGCACACCTCCCGGGCCCGCCGCATCGCCGCCGCGCTGGCAGTCGTCACCCTCGTGCTCGGCGCATGCGGGGGCGACGACACGGCGACCACCGGGCCCACCGAGCCTGCGGGCACGGTCGCCCCGGTCGCGACCGACGCCGCCACCACCGACGCGCCGACGACCACCGTCGCGGCGAGCACCTCGACCAGCACCACGGTCGCGCCCTACACCAGCGAGGTCTACGCCGACCCTGCCCACTGGATGTGCCGCGCCGACACCGACGACACCTGCGACACCCCCTACGACGTCACCGTCGTGGCCGCCGACGGCACTGCCACCGTGCGCTCCGGTGCCCCCGACCCCGCCGCGCCGGTCGACTGCTTCTACGTCTACCCCACCATCAGCGAGGACCCGACGCTCAACAGCGACCTGGTGGCGGGTGCCGAGCTCGGCGTGCTCGCCCAGCAGGCCGCGCAGTACAACGAGCTCTGCACCGTGTACGCCCCCGTGTACCGATCGGTCACCCTGGCCGGCCTGTTCGGTCAGGCCGGTGGCGACCGGGCGACCGCATGGCAGACGGCCTACGACGACGTGGCCGACGCGTGGCGCCACTACCTGGCCAACGACAACGACGGCCGTGGCGTGATCCTGATCGGCCACTCGCAGGGCGCCGGGCACCTCGGACGTCTGCTCGCCGACGTGATCGACCCCGACCTGGCCCAGCGCAAGCTGCTCGTCTCGGCGCACCTCATCGGCAGTTCGGTCGCCGTGCCCGTCGGGGCCGACGTCGGCGGCGACCTGCAGGAGATCCCGCTGTGCCGTTCGCTCGACGCGACGGGCTGCGTGGTCACCTACGCCACGTTCCGTTCGACCGCTCCCCCTCCGGAGAACGCCCTGTTCGGCCGGCCCCGGTCGGGCGAGGGCATGGCCGGCTGCGTCAACCCGGCCGCCCCGGCCGGCGGCCCGGCCGAGCTGTCGGCGCGCATGTCGAGCGCCGACTGGGTGCTCACCGACCGATCGCTGGTCCCGACCACGCCGTTCATGGACATGCCCGGGCTGCTACGCGCCGAATGCGTCGAGCGCGACGGCTTCTCGTACCTCGAGATCACCGTCGTGGCCGACCCGCTCGACCCCCGCGCCGACGACATCCAGGGCGACCTCAGCCCGGAGTGGGGCCTGCACCTCGTCGACATCCCGGTGGCGGGCGGCTCGCTGCTCGAGATGGCCCGCCAGCAGGTCGAGGCCTACCAGAACCAGGTCTGAGCCGCGACCAGGCGCCAGGGGCGGGGCTGGTTCAGGCGGTGGCGTCGAACTCCGACATCGGCTGCACGCGCCCGAGGCCGCGGTAGGCCTGGGCTGCGCTGCGACCGGAGCGAATCACGGCGTCGACCTCGCGGGCGATCGGCGCTTCGACGCCGTGCTCGTCGGACAGCTCGACCACCACACGCGACGTCTTCACACCTTCGGCGACCATCCGCATGCTCGAGGTGATCTCGTCGATGGTGCGGCCCTTGGCCAGCTCGACACCCACGGTGCGGTTGCGGCTGAGCGGGCTCGAGCACGTGGCGAGCAGGTCGCCGAGGCCGGTGAGCCCGGAGAACGTGCGCGGGTCGCCACCCATCGCCGTGCCCAGCCTGGTGAGCTCGTTCAGGCCGCGGGTGATGACCATGGCCTTGGTGTTGTCGCCGACGCTCAGGCCCTCGGCCATGCCGGCGGCGATGGCGATGACGTTCTTCAGCGCCCCGCCGAGCTCGCATCCGACCACGTCGTGGTTGGTGTACACGCGGAACCGCAGGCTCGAGAAGATCGTCTGCAGCGACTTCGACACATGCTCGTCCGGCATCGCGATCACCGATGCCGCCGCCATCCCGGAGAGCACCTCCTTGGCCAGGTTCGGCCCGGCGAGCACTCCCGCCGGGCGACCGGGGAGCTCCTGCTCGATCACCTCGGTCATCCGCAGCCGCGAGCCCTGTTCGAGGCCCTTGGTAAGGCTGACGATCGGCACCCAGTGGCGCAACAGCGGGGCGATGTCGCGCAACGTCGCCCGCACCGCGTGCGACGGCACGCCGAGCACCACCACGTCGGCGTCCCACACCGCTCGCTCGAGGTCGTTCGTGGCCGTCAGCGTCGGATGCAGCGGCAGCTCACCGAGGTAGCGCTGGTTGCAGTGACGCTCGTTCACGTCGGCCACGGTCTCGGGATCGCGAGCCCACAGGACGGTGTCGGCGTTGTCGGCGGCGATCGACGCCACGGTGGTGCCCCACGAGCCTCCGCCGAGCACCGCGACGCGGACCGGTCGAGTCATGTCGCCCCCTTCGTCGTCTCGTCGTCGACCCCCGTCGACGCCATGTGCACCGAACGGTAGTGGGTCCACCGGACAGCCGTGGCCACCTATGGTGCACAGCCGTGAGCGAGGACTGGCCCGCACCCGAGTCGGCCGACGACGCCACGACGTCGAGCGAACGTCGGCCACCGGCCCGCTCGCGCCAGAGCTACGCGCTCCGTCAGGCGACGGTGCTGCTCGCCGTGCTGGTGGCCGCAGCCGCCGTGGTGGCGCTGGTGGTGTCGCGAGGCGACGACGACGAGCCGGTCGCCGACGTGCCCGTGCTCGAGCCCCGCGGCTGGGACGCCGTGGTGCTCGTCGACCCGACGTCGGATCGCCTCGTGGTGAGCAGCGCCGACGGCACCGAGGTCGGTGCTGGCTCGACGGCGCTCGACGGCCTGCTCGACGTGGGCATCGACGGCGTGGTGCTGGCGGGCACGGCCGGCACGCCGTCGGTCGAGGGCTTGGGCGTGGTCGACCTCGCCACCGGACAGGTCGACCGGCTCACGGTCGCCCACGACCGCCTCGCCCGATTGGGTGCGACGTCACTGCTCGTCGCGACCGACTCGGCGAGCGCCACGGGCTCGGTGCAACTCGTCGACGTCGCCCGCCGGCGGGTGAGCGAGCTCGCCCCGCTGGCCGGCGCAGGCGCCGTGGTGCTGCCCGACGAGGTGCGTGCCTCGCCGGACGGACGCTACGTGGCCTTCACCGACCTGTCGCGCGCGACCACGGTGGTGCTCGATGTGGCCACCGGAGCGAGTGCGAACGTTCCCGGTGCCGTGGCCGATGTGTCGCTCGACCGGCTCGCGACGGTCACCAACCGCGGGGCCACGGTGCTCGTCGACCTCGCGGACCTCCGCGGCAACCGGCTGGGCACCGTCGAGACGGCGCCGCTCGCCGGGGTGCTGATCAGCGGGCCGACCGAGGCGATCGCCGTGACCACGGCCGGTTCGGTGCTCCGCCTCGACTTCGCCGACGGCTCGGCCGACGAGACCGCGCAACTGGCGCCGCCCGACCCGACCAGCGGCGGCACAGCAGCAGGAAGCGACGGAACAGGTCCCGCCGGCGCGGTGCGCGACGTCGTGCTCGACGTCGGGGTCGTCGCCGCCAGGCAACGGCTCGCCGTCACCCTGGCGGGGACATTGGTCCTCATCGGCACCGACGGCAAGGTCAGCGCGAGCATCGATGCCGCCCTGCCACTGCCGCGGCTCGACGGCACCGTGCCGGGTGCGCGCTGCGTCCACGTGATCGGGTCGTCCGTCGAGCCGTCGCTGCTGGTCGACGCGACCACCGGCACCAAGGTCGCGACAGTCAGCGCAGGCTCACTCGTCGCCCGGTCGGCCGACGGCTGCGTGGCCGTGGTGCAGGCGCTCGGCTCGACGGTGTCGAGCATCGTCGGCGACGACATCGAGCTCGACGTCGGCGACCCGGTGCTCGCGGTCGCGCCCGACAGCACGGCGATCCTGCTCGGCGGGGTGCGGCCACGCATCGTGCTGCTCGACGGCAGCTCGACCGAAGTCACCCTTCCGCGTGTCGGCACAGCCGGCACCTTCGCCACCCGGGCCGTGTCGGGCTGATCAGGTGACCAGCGCCATCGTGCCCAGCGCGACGGCCGACATGAGCACCCAGCTCAGCATGCCCAGCACGAGCGGTCGGCCACCCAGGCGACGCAGACGGCGCAGATCGACGCCGCAGCCGAGTGCCACGAGCCCCGCCCCCAGCAGCAGCGCCTCGAGCGTGCGCAGGTGGTCGAGCACCCCGTCGCTCAGCACGCCGGTGGTGCGGACCGCCACGGCCACGAGGAACAGCACGATGAACAGCGGCAGCAGTGGCGGACGAGCAACCGCTGAGTCACCTCCGGCACGCCGGCGGACCCCGACGGCCACGACGGCGAGCAGCGGGGCCAGCAGGGCGACGCGGGTGAGCTTCACCACGACCGCTGCAGCCAACGCCTCGTCGCCTCGCAGCGACGCCGTCGCCACGACCTGGCCGACATCGTGCACCGAGGCACCGGCCCACTTACCGAACAGCGTCGGCGACAGGTCGAGCAGGTTGCCGAGCGGCGGCAGCACGAAGATCGCCAAGGTGCCGCACAGCGCCACCAGCCCGAGCGCATAGGCCACCTCGTCGCGATCGGCGTCCGACAGTGGTTCGGCTGCCGCGATGGCCGACGCTCCACAGATCGAGAACCCTGTGGCGGCGAGCAGCGACAACCCGGGTGGCACTCCGAGCTTGCGGCCCAGCCACTGCATCCCGAAGAACGTCACACCCACCGTCATCATCACCGCAATGGCCCCCGGCCAGCCGAGGTCGCCGAGGTCGCCCGCCGACAGCCGGAACCCCACCACCACGACACCGGCGCGCAGCAGGTGACGGCCGGCGAACGCCAACCCGGGACGCATGCCCGGCACGATGAGGCCGGTGTTGCCGGCCACCATGCCGATGACGACAGCGACGACGAGCGCGGAGAGCACCGCCAGCAGCTCGTGCAGCGCGATGCCGAGTGCCGCTCCGGCGAGCGCGAAGAGCACCCCCGGCACGAGCCGGGTCAGGCTCGTCGCGGCAGCAGTGCGTTCAGCCGTCGGTGCCGGCATCGGGCTCGGGGGCGGGGATGTGCTCACAGACCGCGGCGTAGGCGCGGGGGCCGTAGACCGTGCCCGGGCCACCGGCCATCAGCATCGCTACACCGATCGCCTCGGCGGCCTCCTGACGGCTGCCTCCGGCGCGGGCGAGGCTCGCGGCGTGGGCGGCGATGCAGCCGTCGCAACGCTCGGTGACGGCGATCGCCAGTGCGATCAGCTCCTTGGTCCGCACGTCGAGCGCACCCGCCGCAAAGGCACCTTTGTGGAACTCGGCGAACCCGCGGTAGGTGTCGGGGATGGCCTGGCGCAGCTCGCGCGCCAGTGGCCGCAGCTCGTCGGAGACGGCTCGTCCGTACCGGCCGCCCTGGTCGGGGGTGCCGTGATCGTGGGGTGCAGGGTCGTGGGCCGGGGTGTCGCTCATGTCGATCAGTCTCGTCCGCTCAGGCGTTCGGCGCGCAGTGCCGAGCGGCGCACCTTGCCGGCGTCGTCGCGCAACGGCTGCGACACGAACTCGAACGAGCGCGGGATCTTGTAGGTGACGAGCCGTTCGGCGAGGAAGCTGCGCAGCTCGGCCTCGTCGACCACTGCGGGATCGGCCTCGACGATCGCGTGCACCGAGTTGCCCCGGTCGTCGTCGGGCAGGCCGATGACGGCCACCGACTGCACCCCTTCGTGCTCCTGGATGGCAGCCTCGATCTCGGCGGGGTAGATGTTGGCGCCACCCGACAGGATCATGTCGGCCGACCGGTCGCCGAGGTAGAGGTAGCCGTCGGCATCGACGTAGCCCATGTCGCCGAGCGACTCCCAGCCGTCGTCGCGCCGGCGCGCCTCGGCTCCGACGTAGTAGTAGGTGGGCGCCTCGCGGGCACGGCGCAGCCACACCTCGCCCATCTCGCCGGGGGCGAGCACATTGCCCTCGGCGTCCATGATGCACACGCCGCCGGCCGCCGGGCGACCCACCGAGCCACGGTGCGCCAGCCACTCCGTGCCGGTGATGATCGTCGCTGCCTGGGCCTCGGTGCCTGCGTAGAGCTCGTAGATCCGCTCCGGGCCGAGCCAGTCGATCCACACCTGCTTCAGCCACTCCGGGCACGGCTCGGCGAGGTGCCAGACGACTTGGAGCGACGACAGATCGAAGCCGGCGCGCACGTCCTCGGGCAGACGCCAGATGCGCTTCATCATCGTGGGCACGAGATACACCACCGTGGCCCGATGCGTCTCGATCGCCGCCAAGGTGGCCTCGGGGTCGAAGCGCGGCAGCACGACGACGTGGTTGCCCTGCAGCAGCGAGTTGCAGCTCCACGAGAGCGGGCCGTTGTGGTAGAGCGGCCCGGGCATCACCAGGCAACCGTCGCGACCCAGCAGCAACGGGGGCGGCGCCTCGGTGTCGAGCACCGACGGGTCGCCGGAGACGATCAGCTTGGGGCGGCCGGTCGAGCCGCCGGAGGTGGGCGCCTTCCATGCGGGCGACACGGCCCGCTCGAACGGCGGCTCGTCGGCGTTCCGGCGCGGCACCGCCCGACCTGCGGGCAGGCAGTCGCGACCGGCGATCGACCCCGGCTCGGCGCCCAGCACCACTGCCGGGTCGGCCAGCTCGACGATCGCCTCGAGCTCGCGCCCGGGAAGACGGGCGCTCACCGGCTGGGGAATGGCGCCGAGGCGCCAGCACGCGCCGAACGCGACGAACCACTCGACCGAGTTCGGCAAGGCGATGGTGACCATCTGCCCCTCACCGACACCGCGTCGGCGGAGGTCGGCGGCAAGGTCGTCGATCCGCTCGACGAGCTCGGCTCGCGTCACCCGGTCGGCACCACAGGTGATCGCCGGCCGGTGCGGGTCGGCCTGGGCGAGCTGCACCAGTTGTTCGGCAAAGGTGACCATGGCCATCGCAGCACTCCCCCTGTTCACGGAACACGTGTACCGGTGGCGACAGTACCGGGTCGATGCAGGGGCCCGGCGCGTCCCTCGGCCAGACTGGCCCGATGGACCGCCCGAGCGACGACGCGCACCTGGTGCGGCGCACGCAGACGCTCGACCTGGCCCGATCGGTGCCCCTCGGGGTGATCCTGCCGCTCGAGACCTCGGTGCTGCTCACCATCGCGATCACCCGCTTCGACGCGTCTGCGCTGGCCAAGGGGACGATCGCCGCCGCCAGCGGAGTGGGTCTGCTGCTGTCGCCCGTGCTCACCGCCTGGGCGCGCCGCACAGGGCGTCCGGTGATGGTGGTCGCTGGCGGGGCGTCGATCGTGGGCGCGGTCGGGTTCGTGCTCGCCGCCATCGGCCGGTTGCCGCTCTTCGTGGCCGGCAGCGTCGTCGGCGTCGCCGCACCGAGCGCCATCTACCCACTGCTCACCGCCACCTACGAGCGCAACTTCCCCACCCACGAGCGCGGCAAGCGCGTGGCCCGTGGCCTGTCGTTGCGCGTCGCCGTGTCGGCCACTGCGGGCCTGGCGATGGGCGCGCTGCTCGCCGAGCGACCCGGGTGGTGGTGGACGCTCGCCCTCGCCGGTGCGGTCGCATCCCTGCTGCTCGCCTGGTTCGAGGTGCTGATCCCGTCCGAACCGCTCGCCGAGGTGCCCGGTCGGACGAACCGCCCCTGGCCGCACTTCGGCCTCGTGCGCGACGACCGCCAACTGCGCCTCACGCTGATCGCCTGGATGCTGATGGGCTTCGGCAACCTGATGCTGCTGCCACTGCGTGTCGAGTACCTCGCCAACCCCGACTACGGCATCGGCGCCGACGCGTCGTTCATCGTGCTGCTCACCGTCACCGTGCCCGCCGTGTGCCGCCTGCTCACCATGCCGCTGTTCGGTCGCATGTTCGACCGGCTGTCGTTCTTCGCCTCGCGCATCGGCATCAACCTGCTGTTCGCCGCGTACGTGGCTGCGTTCTTCACCGGCACCGACACCACCGGCCTGATCGTCGGCGCCATCGTGCTCGGCATCGCCCAAGCCGGCGGCGACCTGATGTGGAGCCTGTGGGTGATCAAGTTCGCTCCGCCCGGCCGGGTGGCCGACTACATGGGCCTGCACACCTTCTTCACCGGCATCCGTGCCGTGCTGGCGCCGCTGCTCGCCTTTGCCGTGGTCGAGCGCCTCGAGCTCAGCACGGTGGCGATCGCTGCGGCAGCGCTGATGCTGCTCTCGGCCGCGCTGCTGGTGCCCGAAGCGCGCAACGAACGCCAGATGCGCCTGTCCGACGTCACCTGAGGGATGCTCGGATCGACTAGAACGAGGCCATGGCCTCGACCGTGCACTTCATCCGTCACGGCCAATCCGAGTTCAACCGCGTCTGGGACTCGACGGGTGTCGACCCGCGCATCCGCGATGCCCCACTGTCGTCGCTCGGTCGTGCGCAGGTCGACGTGGCCCGCGAGGCTGCGCTCGCGTTGCGCCCCGACGTCGTGATCACCTCGCCGCTCACACGCGCCGTGCAGACCACGCTCGGCCTCTTCGACGGCTCCGGCGTGCCCGTCGAGGTGAGTGCGCTGCACACCGAGCGGGTCACCAACACCGACGACATCGGGTCGTGGCCCCACCAGCTCGCCGAGTGGTTCCCCGTGCTCGACTTCGCCCACCTGCCGATGGTGTGGTGGCACGACGGCCCGGTCGACGACATCGGCGTGCCGCTCGAACCCGGCAAGGTGTTCCGGGCGCGGGTGGCTGCGTTCGTCGAGAGCCTCTACCTGCGCAACGAGGAGCGGGTGGTCGTCGTCGGCCACTCGACCTTCTTCCGCGAACTGCTCGGGGTCAACCTGGCCAACTGCGAGATCGCCCACTACCCGCTCGAGCCCTGAGCCGCGCCCGGTCGGCCGGCGATGAGGAGGAACCCGATGAGCAGCACACCCGCCCCGATGACCGACGAATGGCTGGCCCTCGTCGTCGAGCCCGTCATCGACCCCGAGCAGCCGATCGTCGATCCGCACCACCACCTCTGGCCGACCGGCGGAGCGCTGCCGTACGGGCTCGACGAGCTCACCGCCGACACGACCTGCGGGCACCGCGTGGTGCGCACGGTGTTCGTCGAGTGCCGGGCCGCCTACCGGGTCGACGGCCCCGATCACGAACGCCCGCTCGGCGAGACCGAGTTCGTCGCCACCGAGGCGCTCCGCGACCCGCGTCGCCTGATCGGCGGCATCGTTGCGCACACCGACCTCACCGACCACGAGCACCTCGACGAGATGCTCGACCTGCACACCGAGCTCGGCCGCGGCCTGTTCCGCGGCATCCGCCACGCGGGCGCCTGCGCACCGGACCCGACCGTGCTGCGCATCCCCGGCCGTGCGCCCGCAGGCCTCTACGCCGATCCGGCGTTCCGCACCGGCGTCGCCCGCCTCGGCGAGCGCGGCCTCACCTACGACACCTGGCACTACCACGTGCAGAACCGCGACTTCCGCGACCTCGCCGCAGCCGTGCCCGCGACGACGCTCGTGCTCGACCACTTCGGCACACCGCTCGGCGTCGGCGAGTTCGCCGGCCGGCGCGACGAGATCTTCGAGCAGTGGAAGCTCGACATCGCCGAGATCGCCCGTTGCGAGAACGTCGTCGCCAAGCTCGGCGGCCTGGCGATGCCCGACAACGGCTTCGGCTGGCACCAGGCCGAGCGGCCCCCGACATCGGACGAGTTCGTCGCCGCCCAGGCCCGCTACTACCACCACACCATCGAGTGCTTCGGGCCCGAGCGCTGCATGTTCGAGTCGAACTTCCCGGTCGACCGCTGGTCGATCTCGTACGGCGTGCTGTGGAACGGGTTGAAGAAGATCGCTGCTCGCTACTCGCCCGCCGAGCGCGACGCGATGTTCCACGGCACAGCGACGCGCGTGTACCGCCTCGACG
>JBBATY010000037.1:0-33602 GCA_040398525.1 Ilumatobacteraceae bacterium
GGGGCGCCGACGGCTGGGGGTTGCCGTCAGCGGGGCTGGTCACGCGCTCAGACGCAGCTCAGGTCGGTCGGGCAAGCGGCGCGAGTGCCTCGGCGAGATCGCTGACGGCCCACTTCGCGCCACCGTCGACGCCTTGTCCGCGCGACCAGCTCTCGATCATCGTCACCTGGCCACCCTGCACCAAGAAGGTCTCGCCGGTGAAGACGCACGCCTCGCTCGCGAGATAGGCCACCAGGGGTGAGATGTTCGCCGGGTCCCATGGATCGAAGGCTCCGTCCTTGGGCTTCATGATGTCCTCGAGGCCCGGTGTGGCGAGCGTCAGCCGGGTGCGCGCCCCGGGGGCGATCGTGTTGCTCTTCACGTTGTAGCGCGCCAGTTCCTTGGCCACGATCTGGCTGAACGTGGCGATGCCGGTCTTGGCTGCGCCGTAGTTGCTCTGCCCGGGGTTCGAGAACAGACCCGAGGTCGACGAGGTGTGCACGATGTTGCGCGGCTTGGTGACGCCCGCCTTGTGCTGCTCGCGCCAGTACGCAGCAGCCCAGCGGGTGGGAGCGAAGTGGCCCTTCAGGTGCACGGCAATGACCGCGTCCCACTCCTCCTCGGTCATGTTCACCAGCACCCGGTCGCGCAAGATGCCCGCATTGTTGACCAGGATGTCGAGGTCGCCGAACGTCTCGACCGCCTGGTTGATCATCCGCTGGGCGCCTTCCCAGTCGGCGACGTTGTCGCCGTTCACGACCGCCTCGCCGCCATGGGCCCGGATCTCGGCGGCGACCTCCTCGGCCGGGGTGAGGTCGGAACCAGTGCCGTCGTTGGCGCCACCGAGGTCGTTGACGACGACCTTGGCACCCTCGGCCGCGAAGAGCAGTGCGTGCTCGCGACCGATACCCCGGCCTGCACCGGTGATGATGGCCACACGTCCGTCGAGTGCTCCCATGTCCGCTCCCTTGAAGTCGATCGATCGCTCGGGCCGACGCTAGCGAGCCGTCGGCCGGAGCGCCGACTCAGGGAGCAGGTGCAGGAGTGGTGGTTGCCGCCGGCGCGGACAGCGTGATGTTGATCGTCGAGCCCTTGGGGACCTGCTCGCCCCCGGCGAGCACGGTGTCACCGAGACGCGCCTCGACGACCGTGCCGGCAGGATCGCCGGCGACGTCGCCGAGCACGAGGCCGGCCGCCTCGAACGCAGCAGTGACCCCGGCCAGGTCGAGGCCGGAGATGCCGGGCATCGCGACGAGCTCGGGACCCTTCGAGATGACGATGGTGACCGTCGAGCCCTTCACCACCTCGGTGCCGGGTGCCGGGTCCTGTTGGGCGACAAAACCGGCCGGCACGACCGGGTCGAAGCCGTCCGGGGCCTGGGCCACCGCCACTCCGAGGGTCTGCAGCGCTGCCGTCGCTTCGGCGAGCGACAGCCCGGTGAGCTCGGGCACGACCCGCGGCGCAGGCCCGGCAGACACGGTCACCAGCACGGTGGTGCCTGCGACGACGGAGTTCCCGGCCGTCAGACCGGGCTGGTCGGGGACGGTCCACGAGATGATCGAGCCTGCCGGGACCGACTCGTCGTAGGGCTGCTCGCCGAGCTGCAACACCACGCCCTCGGCGCGCAGCAAGGCATCGGCTTCGTCGACGGTGAGCCCGGTGAGCTCGGGTAGCACGGCGAGTGCCGCCCCACCGCTCACCACGATCGTGAGGGTCTCGCCTTCGGCGAGCCTCTCGCCCCCGGGAGGATCGGTGCGGATGACCGCACCGAGCGCAACGGTCTCGTCGGGCTCCTCGACCGTGACCACCTCCCAGCCGAACTCGGCGACGAGGTTCAGGGCCTCGGCCTGGTCGAGACCGTTGAGCAGCGGGATCTCGTGCGACGTGGTTCGGCCGAACAGCAGGTACCACCCGAGACCGAGCAGAGCGATCACGAGCAGTCCGGCCACCCAGGTCGGCACGGGAAGGCTGCGCCGCGTCGGAGCATCGACCGATCCTGCGGACCCTCCGTTCGGAGCGACGGGAGCGAGCACCGACCCGACCGGAGGCCTGGTGGAGCGCTCGACATTCGCAGCCATCATCGCGATCGTCGCGTCGGCCTGCGACGGAGCAACGCTCGACGGCTCGGCGACGAGCGACGACAGGGCCGCGACGCCGCCGACCTCGGTGTCCTGCGCGGCCACGGCGGCGGATGCGGTTGCCAGGAACGCCGTGGTCGGATCTTCGACCTGGGGTGTGTCGCCGAGCGCCTCGGAGAGTGCCACCCCGGCGACGGAGTCGTCGACGAGCTCATCGTCGACGATCGCCTCGGCCTCGGCCTCGGCCTCGGCGACGGCAGGCGGCGCCTCGGCGAAGAGCCCCTCGGCGAGCAGCGGAAGCGGAGCAGGGCGAGGCAGCTTCTCGGCTGCAGCGACGAGGGCCCGACCGAATTCGGACACCGACGAGCGGTCACCCGGGTCGGGGCGACCGGCACGCTCGAACACTGCGGCGAGCGGTCCGAGGTCGGCGGTGACCGGCAGCAACCGCTCGACCCGGTTCGACAGGGTCATCACCGTGCTCTCCCCGACGAAGGGGACTTGGCCGGTGATCGACTCGACGAGGCAGAGGCACAGCGAGTAGACGTCGCTCTTCTGCTCGGCCGGCCGGCCGAGGGCCTGCTCGGGTGAGGCGAACCGCGCCCGGTCGAGGTTGAGGGCTTCCGGGGTCTTCCAGAGCTCGTCGGCCACCACGGCAGCGAGGCCGAGGTCGGTGATGCGCAGTCGGCCGTCGTCGCCGAACACCAGGTTCGCCGGCCGGATGTCGCCGTGAACCAGCCCGGCGCGATGCGCCACGTCGAGGCCGCGACACGCGTCGAGGCCGATCATCACGGCCTGCGACTGGCTCAGCAGACGGCCGCGGTCGCGCAAGTCGCGCAACGACCCACCGGCGAGCTGCTCGCCCACCACGTAGAGCACCCGCCGCCCGACCCAGTCGGCCTCGCCGACGTCGTAGACCTCGGCCAGGTTCGGGTGGGGGTGCTGCATGACCACGGACATCGCTGCGCGGAAGCGATCACCGAAGCCGTCGATCGCACAGAGGTCGGGGTGCACGATCCGCACCACCACGCTGCGGCCGGTGTGCACGTCGACCGCGTCGAACCGAGCGACGTCGACGTTCGACCCGCGGCGCGCCACCAGTTGGTAGCGGTCGGCGAACACGCGCGCCATCGGGCCCGTGGAAGACGGCGCGTCGGCGAGAAGAGGACGTTCCACATCCATCGAACGTCCGACGCTAGTCGCTCGTGTCCCGACAGCGTCGGCACTCGACGACGTCGGTCACATCCGTCACGCCCCACCCGCGACGGTGGATTCACCGGCCGGAGACGGGAGAATGGGCACGTGCCCCGCCGACGGATCGATTGGAAGCTCCTGCTCGCCAGTTTCGGCATCGCCCTCGGCATCGTGGCCGTCGTCGTCGGGTTCCGGGTCGCCGTCACCGGCAACGAGCAGCTGGGCCTGCCCGATGGCATCGAGAGCCTCAACCCGGTGCGCGGCGCCACGCAGGTGCTGCAGCAGACGGCCGTCTTCGTCGACCTGGCCGAGGGCTACACGGGCGTGCTCGTGGTCGACGGTGTCGAGCTCCCCACCATCTCGCTCGACGCGATCGGCATCCAGCCCGTCGGCGGCACCTCCGACCCGGGGGGTCAGGTCAGCTTGCCGGCAGCAACCATCTACGAGCCGGGCAACGCCACGCTCACCTTCGAACCGAGCGACGACGCGCCGATCAGCACCTTCGAGACCGGCCGCCACGAGGTGACCGTCGTCTACTGGAAGATCGAGGACGGCCGGAACGCATCGCGGTCGTTCCGCTGGGATTTCTACGCGGTCTGAGTGACCTGAGCGACCCGACGCGGCACGCTGCCGTCAGCCGGGCAGCTCGCCCGTGTCGAGCAGGTGGACGAACCCTGCTTCGTCGAGGATCGGCACACCGAGTTGCTCGGCCTTGGTGAGCTTCGAGGCGCCCGGCTCGGCTCCCACCACCACCGCGAACGTCTTGGCACTCACGCTGCCGGGGCTCTTGCCGCCGCGGCCCTTGATCGCAGCCTCGGCATCGTCGCGCGAGAAGCTGGCGAGCGTCCCGGTGACGACCACCGCCTTGCCCGCAAGCACCTGTGGCAGGCGGCTCACCTCGACCCGGCCGAACTCGACACCAGCGCGGCGAAGCTTGTCGATCATCTGCTGGTTCTCGTCCTTCGCGAACCAGCGGGCGATCGACGTGGCGATCACCGGACCCACCCCGTCGGTGGTGGCGAGGTCGGCCTCGCCCGCTGCTGCCACTGCGTCGAGTGTGCCGAAGGCCGTGCTGATCGCCTCGGAGGCCGACGGGCCGAGGCCCTTGATCCCGAGCGAGGTGAGCAGCCGCGGCAGCGGGCGGTGCCGCGACTCGTCAATCGCCGCTACGAGCTTCTCGGCGCTGATGCGCCCAAATCCTTCGAGCTCCATCAGCTGCTCGACCGTCAGCGAGTAGATGTCGGCGGGGTCGCGCACCAGGCCCGCATCGCTCAGCTGGAAGACCGTCCGCTCGCCCAGGCCTTCGATGTCCATCGCCCCGCGGGAGGCGAAGTAGATGATCCGCTGGTCGCGTTGGAACGGGCACGACGGCTCGACACAACGCGTGTCGGCCTCGCCGGCTGCGCGGACCAGTTCGGTGCGCAGATCGCAGGGGCACGTGGTGGGGAACTCCCACGGCGCGCAGCCCTCGGGGCGCAGCGTCAACACCGGGCCGACCACTTCGGGGATGACGTCACCGGCCTTGCGGACGATCACGGTGTCGCCCGGGCGCACATCCTTCGCCCGCACCTGGTCCTCGTTGTGCAACGTGGCCATCGACACCGTCGAGCCGCCGACGAAGACCGGTTCGAGCACGGCGAACGGCGTGGCCCGCCCGGTGCGACCGATCGACACCTGGATGTCGCGCAGCAACGTCGTGCGCTCCTCGGGTGGGAACTTGTAGGCGATCGCCCACCGCGGCGCACGCGACGTGAAGCCGAGCAGCTCGCGTTGGGCGAGGTCGTCGACCTTGATCACGACACCGTCGATTTCGTAGGGCAGATCGTGGCGGTGCTGCTGCCACTGGCCGCAGAACGCGTACACCGCGTCGAGATCGGCGAGCACACGGATCTCGGGGTTCACCGGGAAGCCGAGGGTGCCCAGGAACTCGAGGGTCTGGTGGTGGCCGGTGAACTCGGGCCCGCCGACGACCTCGCCGAGCTGGTAGCTCCAGAAGCTGAGCTCGCGCGACGCCGTGATGCGCGGGTCCTTCTGGCGCAGGCTGCCGGCGCCGGCGTTGCGCGGGTTGGCGAACAGAGGTTGGCCCGCCGCCGCGGCGCGAGCATTGAGCGCTTCGAAGCTGGCGATGGGCATGTACACCTCGCCGCGCACCTCGAGCACCTCGGGGGCGCCAGCCGGCAGCCGCTTCGGCACGGCGGCGATGGTGGCCACATTGGCCGTGACGTCCTCGCCCACCCGGCCGTCGCCACGGGTGGCCGCCTGGACGAACACGCCCCGCTCGTACCGCAGGCTCATCGCCAAGCCATCGATCTTCAGCTCACACACGTAGGTCGCAGGCGCGCCGCCCAGGCCGCGGGCGACACGTTCACCCCAGGCGGTGAGCTCGTCGAGGTCCATCGCGTTGTCGAGGCTGGTCATCGGCACGCGATGCTCGACCGGCGCGAACGACGAGCTCAGCCGACCGGCGCCCACCTCACGGGTCGGCGAGTCGGGCGCGGCGAGCTCGGGGTGCTCGGCCTCGATGCTGCGCAGCTCGCGGACCAGCGCGTCGTAGTCGGCGTCGCTGATCTCGGGCTGGTCGAGCGCGTAGTAGCGCTCGTTGTGGTGGCGGATCAGCCGGGCCAGCTCGGCGGCCCGCGCCGCTGGATCGGCTGCGTCGGTCACCGGCGGAAGTGTACGACCCGGGTCAGGCGCCGAGCACGAACCGGCTCGCCGCGGCCTGGTCGTGCACGCGACGGCCGATCTCGGCGGTGATGCCGAGCACCCGCTCGGCGACGGCGGGCGTGAACGAGCCGAGGTCGGTGCCAGGGGTGATCAGCGACTGACGACGCAGCTGCACCTGGTCGCAGCCGTGCTGGACCAGCTCGCACCACAGGTCGGACAGGTTGCGCCACGGGCGTTCGGCCGTCGTGGGTACCGGTCCGTCGGTGGGGACGGCTCCCCACGCCACGACACCGCCGCGGTCGAGGAACTGCTGCAGGTACCCGGCGCTGGCGACCAGGGACGGGCGAGCGGGGACGGCGATGACATCCGAGCCGCTGGCGACCAGCGTGGCCCAGTCGAGCTCTCGACTGCAGTGCAGGCCGGTGACGCCCCGACCCTCCACCATGGCGAGCGCACCAGACACGAGGTCGATGGCGACGTCCGGGGCGACCGGGAAGTCGGCATCGGCGACCTCGCCGAGCTCGGGCTCGTCGACAACGACGACCTGGGTGGCATCGGGCAGCGCGGCCGACACGGCGTCGAGCAGATGGCCGAGGCGCATGCGCACGGCGTGCAGCGCCACTTCGAACGCAAGCTCCTGGGGCACGCCGGCACGGGCCAGTGCGATGCCGAGCGTGACCGGCCCGACGACCTGCCATTTCACGGCCTCGAGGTCGGCGGGCGCTGCAGCCAGGAAGGTGCGCAGCCCGGTGAACGCGTCGTGCTGGAGGTCGGTGACGATCTCACCCGACGGATCGACGCGGGCCGTGTCGACCGAGAAGGCGCCGTACTGGCCGATGGTGATGCCGTCGATGCCGAGCAACGCCTGGGCGATGGCCCCTTCGGCGGGCGAGCGCCGCGGCAAGCTGGGGATCGCCGGCAAGACCGTGGCCCGTAGGGCGAACGACGCCGCAGCAGCAGCATCACGGTGTGGAAGGCCGCCCAACGCGGTCGACGTCCCGTGTCCGATCACGATCGATGCCATCTGCTCCCCCCTCCCGCTGGCCTGACGAACCATCCCCTCACACCGCCGAACCCGGCGTCGACATGCTTGCACGACGCACCTCCGAAACCGGAATCGAACGGTGGTATTGCGGGCCGATCACTGCATCCACCCGGTCGCTACCCTGTCGGTGTGGCCGCACGACCCGCTCGAGAGCTCCGCGGCGCCGCTGCCGTCTGGTCGGCCCGTCTCGCCTGGCTGGCGCTCGCCCTGCTGGGCGGACGCGCCTTCGGCGAGGCACTGGCATCGCACAGCCGCGGCGTCGAGGTGGTCGGCACCATTGCGCTGTGGGCGGGGTGGGCTGCTGGGGCACTGGCCCTCGCCGTCCCGTCGACGGTCTCGCTCACGGGGGCGCGGACCGGCGTCCCCGTCGCCCTGGTCGCCGCAGTGCTGGCGTCGTTCGGCGCCGACGGGGTGCTGTCGGCAGCACTCGCCGTCGGCACGGCGGCGATCGCCGCGGCCGCGGTGGCGAGCGGCGAGTTCGGCCAGGCGTTCGCCCAGGCCTCGGCCTACGGCCACGAGCAGCGCTTCGTCCTGCGCCCACCGGCCTGGGTGGTGCTTCCGGCAGTCGTGTCGTGGGTCGTGCTCTGCGCGACCGCCATCGGCGCCCCGCTCGCGTGGGGTGCCCGTTCGTGGTGGCTCGCCGGCGCGCTCACCGCCGCGGCCGCCGGGCTCGCCTGGGTGCTGGGCCAGCGCTTCCACCGCTTGTCGCGGCGCTGGCTCGTCATCGTGCCGGTAGGGGTCGTGATCCACGACCACCTCGTGCTGGGCGAGACCGTGATGCTGCGCACCCAGGGGGTCGACGCACTCGGCCTGGCGCTCGACGGCACCGATGCTGCCGACCTCACCGGGCCTGCCGGCGGACACGCCGTCGAGATCGGGCTCCGCGGCCACGAGACGGTGGTGTTCGCGCCGAGTCGCACCGAGCCCAATGGGCGCGCGATCCACGCTCGGGCCATGCTGGTGGCACCCACCCGACCGGGGCGTTTCCTCGCCGCCGCCGCCGAGCGCGGCCTACCGGTGCGCTGAGCTGATCGACCGTCGCGCGGCGACTGCGCCGCCGAGCACGAACGTGTTGGTCGGGTCGTAGAAGACGACGCTCTGACCCGGCGCGACCCGGCGCTGCGCCTGGATGAAGCGCACCCGACCATCGGCGAGCTCCGCGGCGCGCACCTCGCCGTGCGCACTGCACTGGACGAGCACCTCACCCTCCACCGGCTCGGCGGCCCACACCAGCTGGTCGAGCTCGACGACATCGTCGTACTGGGTCGTCTCGTCGCCGACCACGACGACGGCACGCTCGACATCGACGTCGACCACGTAGCGCTTCGGGCTGCCGCCCGGCAGGCCGAGGCCCCGGCGCTGGCCGATGGTGACCATCTCGACCGACTCGACCGAGCCGACGACGGTGCCGTCGGTGTCGACCACCGTGCCCGGACGGAACGCGATGCGCGAGCCCAAGAAGGCCTCGCGCCCACCGGTGTGGGTGATGAAGCACACGTCCTGGCTGTCGGGCTTGGCCGCCGTGCGCAGCCCGGCCGCCGCAGCCCTGGTGCGCACCTCTGCCTTGGTGAGGTGACCGACGGGGAACAGCGTGCGGCCGAGCGCAGCCTGGCCGAGCATGTGCACGACGTAGCTCTGGTCCTTCGCCGCATCGGCGCCCCGCGCGACACGGTGGTGACCACCCACCGTCACGACTCGGGCGTGATGGCCCGTCGCGACCGCGTCGAAGCCGAGCAGGTCGGCTCGTTCGAGCAGGCGGTCGAACTTCAGGTGGCGGTTGCATTCGATGCACGGGTTGGGCGTCGTGCCCGCGGCGTGCGCCGCGACGTACGGGTCGACCACGTGCCGGTCGAACTCGTCGGTGAAGTTGAACACGACATGATCGATGCCGAGCTGCTGGGCCACCCGGCGGGCATCGTCGACATCGGCGATCGAGCAGCACCCGGTGTCGCTCTCGCCGCCCCACAGGCGCATCGTGACGCCGACCACCTCGTGACCGGCGGCGAGCAGCTCGACCGCTGCCACCGACGAGTCGACGCCACCGCTCATGGCGCACAGCACCTTCATGGCCGGGCCGTGGACGCCTGCGTCGACCGCGATGCGAAACGACGGATCCGCTCGACCGCGGCGACGATCACCTCGGCTGCCCGATCGACATCTGCGGCGGTGGTCGAGTGCCCGAGCGTCAGCCGCAGCGCGCCGCGCGCCAACTCGACCGGCACACCCATCGCCGCCAAGACGTGCGAGGGCTCCATCGCACCGGCGGAACAGGCCGATGCCGCACTGGCGCAGATGCCGGCCTCGTCGAGCAGGAACAACAGGGCCTCGTTCTCGACACCCGGGATGCACACGTGCGCCGAGCCCGCCACCTTCTGTGCCCGAGGCACGGTCTCGTGCAGATCGGGCACCCCGCTGCGCAGCGCATCGACCAGCCGGTCGCGAAGGCCGGCCAGGCGAAGCGTCTCGGCATCGCGCTCGAGGTCGGTGCAGCGCAGCGCCTCGGCGAGGGCGACAGCACCGGCGACGTTCTGCGTGCCGCTGCGCCGCTCGCGCTCCTGGCCCCCGCCGACGAGCAGCGGGGCGACCGCGTCGGGGCGACGCACCACGAGCACACCGATGCCCTTCGGCCCACCGAACTTGTGCCCCGACAGCGACAGCAGGTCGACATGCGGGGTGAGCTCGCGCAGGTCGACCCACGACGGGGCCTGCACCGCGTCGGTGTGGAGCAGCGCCCCCGGCGCCAACCGGCGCACCACTGCGGCCACGGCCGCAACGTCGGTGACCGACCCGACCTCGTTGTTCACCGCCATGACCGACACCAGCGCCACCGGCGCCGTCGCACCCGCGGCGGCCCGAGCGAGCACCTGCTCGAGCTGGGCCAGGTCGATCCGCCCGGCAGCATCGACACCGACGACCACACCGCCGACGTGCTCGACGGCGTGGAGCACGGCATGGTGCTCGGCAGCGGAGCACACGGCAAGCCCGCCGTGGCGGGCCACGGCACCCATCACGGCCGTGTTGTCGGCCTCGGTGCCCCCGCCGGTGAACACCACGTCACCAGCGTCGCAACCGACCACTGTGGCCACCACATCGCGGGCGTCGTCGAGGGCGGCGCGGGCGCCACGGGCGAAGCGGTGCGACCCCGAGGGGTTGGCGAACTGCTGGTCGAGGAACGGCAACATCGCCTCGATGGCCTCGCGACGCATCGGCGTGCTGGCCGCGTGGTCGAGGTAGACGAGCTCGCCGGACATGGCAACCACGCTACCGGTGGTCGATGATGGGGCTGTGGAGGGATACTCGTCGAGCACCTATGGCGACGCGTTCGCCGATGTCTACGACGACTGGTACCGCGATGTGAGCGACATCGCGGCCACCGTGTCGACCGTGGCCGAGCTGGCGTCCGGGGGCCGAGTGCTCGAGCTCGGTGTCGGGACGGGCCGCCTGGCCATCCCCCTCGCCGCGCACGGCTGCCCGGTGACCGGGGTCGACTCCAGCCCGAAGATGTTGGCTCAGCTCGCCGCGAACGACCCTGACGGCACGGTGGCCGGGGTGCTGGGCGACATGGTCGACGACCTGCCGGACGGCCCCTTCGCCGTGGTGCTGGTGGCCTACAACACGCTGTTCAACCTGCTGAGCGCCGAACGCCAGCAGGCCTGCCTCAGCCGGGTCGCCGAGGTCCTCGCGCCGGACGGGTGCCTGGTGGTGGAGGCCATCGTGCCTCAGCCGCACCACGGCTCGCAGGTCTCGGTGCGGTCGCTCAGCGCCCACCGTGTGGTGCTGAGCGTGAGCATCCACGACGCGGCCGGCCAGCGCGCCGAGGGGCAGTTCGTCGAGCTCACCGAGGCGGGCGGGGTGCGGCTGCGGCCGTGGTCGATCCGCTACTCCGCACCCGATGAGCTCGACGACATGGCTGCTCGCGCGGGTCTGGCCCGCCGCCATCGCTGGAGCGGGTTCGACCGCTCCGCATTCACTGACGACAGCGCATTGCACGTGAGCGTCTACACCAGACAGTCAGACCTGTGAACCACGTCCGAGCGGCAGAGATGAATTCCCGTCGAGCGCCGCGCATCGCGTGGCGCCGCGGCCTATGGTGGAGGGTGCTGTGAGTCAACTGCGTCTGAACCCGCTGACCGGCCGCTGGGTCACCATCGTCGCCGAACGCGCCGACCGTCCGACCGATTTCGCCCCCCGAGCCGCCGACATCGAAGCCGATCCGTCGCGGCCGTGCCCGTTCTGCCCGGGCAACGAAGAGGCAACGCCACCGGCCCTCGAGCGCCTCGACGAGGGCGGCCAGTGGAAGATGCGCGTGCTGCCCAACCTCTACCCGGCGTTCTACGGCGACGAGCCGTTTTCAGTGCACCACCTCGGTCCGGTGCACGTCGAGGCCGAGGCGAGCGGCATCCACGAGGTGTTCGTCTACTCGCGCGACCACACCAGCGGCCTCCACGCGCTCGACGACAGCGACGCCGCCGATCTGATGCGCATGCTGCAGCGCCGCTTCAAAGAGCACGCCCAGGCAGCCAACCTGCGATTCACCCAGGCCATCATCAACCATGGTCGCGAGGCGGGCGCCTCGCTCGCCCACCCGCACGGCCAGCTGCTCGGCCTGCCGTTCGTTCCCGGCGAGGTGCTCGAAGAGCAGCGCGGCTTCAACCGCTTCGAGGGCGGCTGCATCCTGTGCACCACCGTCGAGGCCGAGCTCGTCGACAACAAGCGTGTCGTGTTCGCGAACGACCTGGTGCTGTGCATCTGCCCGTTCTGGAGCGGTTCGCCGTTCGAGCTGATGATCATCCCGCGCAGCCACGACCTGCACCTCACCGACAGCGACGACGCCACCTTGGCGGCCGTCGGCGTGGCCATCCGCGACGCCATCAGCCACCTGCGCGCAGCGGTCGGCGATGTGTCGTTCAACCTGGTGTTCCGCACGGCCCCGCACAACTACACCGGTGCGTTCCACTGGCACGTCAACATCTGGCCCAAGCTCGTCACCACGGCAGGCTTCGAGCGGGGCACCGGAGTGCTGATCAACATCGTGCCGCCGGAATCGGCAGCCGAGCGTCTGCGCAGCGTCGCCGTCACCGCCTGACCGCCCGTGCGGCAGGTCGGTCAGCCGATGGCCCGAAGACCTGCTGTGACGGCTGCACCCACCACGATCACCACGATCAGCGGGGCACGTCGCCAGGCCGCCACGGCCGCGGCCGCCACACCTGCGGCACGAGCGTCGAGCACCAGGGTCTGCCCCACCGAGAAGGTGTCCTTCACCACGAGCGCCGCGATCATCGCAGCGGGGATGAGCGCCAGGCAGCGCTCGAGCACCGGGGGCAGGGTGCGCCCACCGAACACGACGAACCCGAGCACCTTGAACCCGTAGGCGCCGACCGCCAAGGCGACGACGAACCCCCAGCTCATTGCGCCACCTCGACCGATGGCTCCGGCTCGCCGGGCACGCCCACCAGCACGGCCAGCGAGGCGCACAGGATCGGTACACCGACCGGGGTGAACGGGATGAGCGCCAGACAGATCGCCGCGCCCAGCACTGCGGCGACGAGCCCGCGGCGGGTGTGCAGCAGCGGCCACAGCATCGCCACGAACCCGGCCGGGAACGCAGCATCGAGGCCATAGGTGAGCGGGTCGATGGCCGTGCCCGCCAACGCGCCGATCAGGGTGCCGAGGTTCCAGCAGACATAGATGCTCGCACCGGTGATCCAGAAGGCGGCGCGCTGCGCGCGTGGGTCGTCCTGGGCCACGGCCATCGCGGTCGACTCGTCGATGGTGAGCTGCGCAGCGACGAGGCGTGTGCCCAACGGGCCGGGGATGCGCCGACCCATGGTGAGCCCGTACACCCCGTTGCGAGCCGCCAGCACGAGCGCTCCCGACAGCGCCGACAGCGACGACCCACCTGCACCGATCACGCTCACCGCCGAGAACTGCGAGGCCCCGGTGAAGACCAGCAACGACAGGGCGCAGGTCTGGGCGACGCTCGCCCCGGCCGCCACCGAGCCCACCCCGAACGACACCGCGAACACCCCGACGGCTGCGCCGAGGGTGACACAGGCGAGCACCACCGGGCGCAACTGTGGATCGCGCAGCAGCGACGGCCGGTCGGTCATGGCCGAACGACCGGGCGGTGCGCGGCCAACCACACGACACCGAGCGGAGGCAGGTCGATCTGCGTCGAGACCGGGTAGCCCTGCCACGGCATGGCTACCTCGGGGTGCACCCCCGGGCTGTCGCCGCGATAGCCACTGCCACCGCACCACGCGGCATCGGTGTCGACCACCACTGTCCACTCGCCGAGCCACGGCAGGCCGACGCGGTAGCCCGGCCGGGGCACCGGCGTGAAGTTGGCGAGGCACACCACGGCGTGCTGGCCGCCGGCAGCCCAGCGGACGAAGGCGTACACCGAGTGCTCGGAGTCGTCGGCGTCGAGCCACTCGAACCCCGCCGGATCGTCGTCGCGCTCCCACACCGCGGGCCATGTGTCGGCGGCTTCGTTCAGCGTCTGGAGCAGGTCGCGGACACCGCGGTGCGCGGGATGCTCGAGCAGGTGCCACGGCAGCGAGCCGGCGTCGTTCCATTCGCTCCACGGGGCCAGTTCGGAGCCCATGAACAGCAGCGGCGCCCCGGGGAGTGCCCACATCCAGCCGTAGAGGGCGCGCAGCGCGGCGAAGCGCTGCCAGTCGTCGCCCACCATCTTGGCGAGCAAGCTGCCCTTGCCGTGCACGACCTCGTCGTGGCTGAGCGGCATCACGTAGCGCTCGCTGAACGCGTAGAGCAGGCCGAAGGTCAGCTCGTGGTGGTGCCAACGGCGGTGCACTGCATCCTTGGTCAGGTAGTGCAGCGTGTCGTGCATCCACCCCATGTTCCACTTGTGGGTGAAGCCGAGGCCGCCTTCGCTGACAGGGTGGCTCACCCCTGGCCAGGCGGTGCTCTCCTCGGCCACGAGCAGTGCGCCGGGGAACTCGTCGCGCACTGCCGTGGTGACCTGGCGCAGCAGCTCGACCGCGTCGAGGTCCTCGCGCCCGCCGAGCTCGTTCGGGGCCCACTCCCCCGGGGCCCGCGAGTAGTCGAGGTAGAGCATGCTGGCCACCGCATCGACGCGCAGGCCGTCGATGTGGAACTCGTCGAACCAGTAGAGCGCGTTGGCCACGAGGAAGTTCCTCACTTCGGGCCGGCCGAAGTCGAACACGAACGTGCCCCAGTCAGGGTGCTCGCCGCGACGCGGGTCGGCGTGCTCGTACAGCGGGGTGCCGTCGAAGCGCGCCAACGCCCACTCGTCGCGAGGGAAGTGTGCGGGCACCCAGTCGAGGATCACGCCCACACCGTGGGCGTGGAGCGTGTCGACGAAGGCGCGAAAGTCGTCCGGGCTGCCGAATCGCGCCGTCGGCGCGTAGTAGCCGGTGACCTGGTACCCCCACGACCCGCTGTAGGGGTGCTCCGCGATCGGGAGCAGTTCGACATGGGTGAACCCGAGCGCGGCCACATGCTCGGCCAGTGCGGCCGCGACCTCGCCGTAGGTGCGCAGATCGCTGCGCCACGACCCGAGATGGACCTCGTAGATGCGCAGCGGGCCGGCGCTCGTCGGCCGAGCGGCGCACCAGTCGCGGTCGACCCAGGAGTGGGTGCTCGGCCCGGCGATGACGCTCGCGTCCTTCGGTGGGCACTCGGCTGCGCGGGCCATCGGGTCGGCCTTCATCACCACCCGCCCATCGGCGCCGGTGACCCGGAACTTGTAGCGCTGCCCCGGGCGCGCGGCGGTGTGCGCAGCCCACACGCCGGAGGTTCCCTGCCGCTCGAGGTCGTCCCCCTGCCAGGCGTTCCAGTCGCCCACCACCTCGACGCGTCGAGCCGACGGCGCCCACACCGCGACGCGGGTCGTCGCCGGGTCGACGGCGACCGCACCGAGCACCTCCCACAGCCGACGATGCCGCCCCTCCCCGAAGAGATGGAGGTCGAAGTCGCCGATCAGCACGGGGTCGAGCGTACGTGAACGGCCCGATGGGGCGGCTACCGTCGACGGCAATGCGCGTGGTGATGCTGACGTGGGAGTACCCGCCGTTCGTGGTGGGGGGCATCGCCGCCCACGCCGACGGCCTTGCCCGGGCGATGGTGCGTGCCGGCCACGAGGTGGTGGTGCTCACCTTGCAGCGGCACGACCACGCCGCACCGTCGGCTCCCGACGACGAGGTGCTCGACGGTGTGCGCGTGCTGCGCGCCAGCGCCGATCTACCCTGGCTGCCCGACAGCGACCTCGTCGCGCGCATGGCGTCGGCCAACCACCATCTGGTGGGCCTGGCAGCTCGTCTGGGCACGTGGCGGCCCGACGTGGTCCACGCCCACGACTGGCTCGTCGCGTGGGCCGGCGACACGCTCAAGGCCCTCTGGCAGGTGCCGCTGGTGGCAACCATCCATGCCACCGAGCGCGGGCGTCACGGTGGCCACGTGCCACCGGGCATGCCCGCGGCGATCAACGCCGTCGAATGGTGGCTCACCTACCAGGCCCGCGAGGTGATCGCCTGCTCGCGGTTCATGGTGCGCGAGGTCGTCGGCGGGTTCGAGCTGCCCATCGAGAAGGTCCACCTCGTCCCCAACGGCGTCGATCCGGCGCGGTGGGCACCGGACGCGGTCGATGCGACGGCTCGCGAGCAGCTCGTGGTCGCCTGGGGTCGGGTCCAGTACGAAAAGGGCTTCCAGGTGCTCGTGCGGGCCGTGGCCGAGCTGCGCGCCGAGCTACCTGGGTTGCGCGCCATGATCGCCGGACGGGGCAGCTACCTGCCCGAGCTGCAGACCCAGGTCGATATGGAAGGGGTCGGCGACATCGTCGATCTGGCCGGCTTCGTGTCCGACGAGGAGCTTCGGACCATCCTCGGCCGGGCCGGCTGCGTGATCATCCCCTCGCTGTACGAGCCGTTCGGGATCGTGGCGCTCGAGGGCATGGCCGCAGGCGCGCCCACCATCGTGGCCCGCACCGGCGGCCTGGCCGAGATCGTCGACGGCACCGGGGCGGGCCTGCTGTTCGAGCCGGGCAACCACCACGACCTCGCCGACCGGATCCGCGACGTGCTCACCGACCAGGCCCTGGCCGACACGATGCGCACCACTGCGGCACGGCTGATCGCCGACCGCTACAGCTGGGACGCGATCGCTGCCGCCACGATCGACGTGTACGGCGTCGCCTGTCGCTGAGCGTTCACCGGCACGTCGCTCCACGAGCAGGACCGTCAGATACCCTCGGCCCGCATGCGAGCAGTCCGCCAGTTCACCGTCGTCCCCTCCGTGCCGCCGGTGCTCGCTGCGCTCCACGAGCTCACCACGAACCTGCACTGGACCTGGGACCGCGAGACCCGCCGGCTGTTCGCCCGCCTCGACCCCGACGCCTGGGAGGCGAGCGGCCACGACCCACGTCGGCTGCTGGCGAGCATCTCGGCCGCGCGGTGGGCCGAGCTGGCCGCCGACGACGATGTCGCCGCCGCCACGGCCGACGCGCACGCTCGCCTGCAGCGCGCGATCGACGAGCCGCGGTGGTTCCAGGGTCGCGACGGCTCACCGCTCGACCTCGTCGCCTACTTCTCGCCCGAGTTCGGCATCAGCGAGACGCTGCCGCAGTACAGCGGCGGCTTGGGCGTGCTGGCCGGCGACCACCTCAAGGCCACCAGCGACCTCGGCGTGCCCCTGGTGGCCGTGGGCCTGCTCTACGCCGAGGGCTACTTCCGTCAGCGCCTGAACGCCGACGGCTACCAGGAGGAGCGCTTCCCCCGCCTCGACCCCTCGAGCCTGGCCATCGTCCACACCGGCGTGCGGGTGGTGGTCGACCTGGCCGGCGACCCGGTCACCGTGCAGGCGTGGCGGGTGCAGGTCGGCCGAGTGCAGCTCTATCTGCTCGACACTGCAGTCGAGGGCAACAGCCCCGAGGGGGCGGCCGTCACCGACCGGCTGTACGGCGGCGACGCCGAGCACCGGCTGCGCCAGGAGATCGTCCTCGGCATCGGTGGGGTGCGCGTGCTGCGCTCGCTCGGGCTCGACCCGCAGGTGTTCCACACCAACGAGGGCCATGCCGGGTTCCTGTCGCTCGAGCGCATCCGCGAACTGGTCACATCGCAGGCGATGACGTTCGCCGAGGCGGTCGAGGCCGTGCGTGCCGGCGGGGTGTTCACCACCCACACACCCGTGCCCGCCGGCATCGACCGGTTCGACCGTGAGCTGATCGAGCGCTACTTCTCCGGCTTCGCCGCGTCGTGCGGGGTTGGTGTCGACGACCTGCTGCGGCTCGGCCGCCGCGACGACGACCCCGACACCCGTTTCAACATGGCCGTGATGGGCCTGCGGTTGGCCGGTCGATCGAACGGTGTGGCTCGCCTGCACGGGGCGGTGAGCCGCGAGATGTTCGGCGGGCTGTGGCCCGACATCCCCACCCACGAGGTGCCGATCGGATCGATCACCAACGGGGTGCACGCCCACACCTGGGTGGGCGACCACGTCGATGCGCTGCTGCGCCGCAGTGTTGGCGGCGTGTGGGACGGCGCCGATGCGCCAGCGTGGGCCCGCGTGCACGACCTCGACGACGCCGACGTGTGGGCGGCACGCTCGGCGGGACGGGCCGCGCTCGTCGACTTCGTCCGTTCGCGCCTCGGCGACGACGTGCTCGACCCGGATGCGCTCACCATCGGCTTCGCCCGTCGCTTCGCCACCTACAAGCGCGCCACCCTGCTGCTCAGCCAACCCGACCGCCTGCGCGAGCTGCTCACCTCGACCGACCGACCCGTGCAGTTCGTGTTCGCCGGCAAGGCCCACCCGGCCGACCATCCCGGCAAGGAGATGATCCGCGAGATCGAGCGCTTCGCCCGCCAGCTCGACGTGGGCCACCGCTTCGTGTTCGTCCCCGACTACGACATGGCCGTGGCGCGGCTGATGTACCAGGGCTGCGATGTGTGGTTGAACAACCCGCGCCGGCCGCTCGAGGCGTGCGGCACCAGCGGCATGAAGGCTGCGCTGAACGGTTGCCTCAACTGCAGCATCCGCGACGGCTGGTGGGACGAGTGCTTCGACGGCCACAACGGCTGGGCGATCGTCTCCGCCGACGACGACCCCGATCCGGTGCGCCGCGACGCCCGTGAGGGTGCCCACCTGTTCGCCCTGCTCGAGCGCGAGATCGTGCCCCTGTTCCACGAACGCGACGGACGCGGCGTGCCCGGGGGCTGGGTCGAGATGGTGAAGCACAACTGGGCCTCGCTCGGACCGTTCGTCACGGCGGCGCGCATGGTGCGCGACTACACCACGTCGATGTACGAGCCGGCGGCCGCGAGCGCCCGCGCCGTGGCCGCCGACGGCTGGGCACGAGCTCGCTCGCTGGCGGCGTGGAAGCGCGACATCGCCGTCCGTTGGTCGACGGTGAGGATCCTCGACCTCGACGCAGGGGATGGCGCCCCGGCACAGGGGGGCTCACAGGTCGCTCGCGCGCGGCTCGACCTCGGCACGGTCGGCCTCGATGATGTCGAGGTGCAGGTCGTGCACGGCCCGACCGACTCGGCCGGCACGCTGTCGCCGATGGCGCAGGCCGTTGCCATGCGGCCGGTCGGTGACGGGCTCTGGGAGGCCGAGTACCAGGTGTCGGCCGCAGGCCCCTACGGGCTCACCGTGCGCGTGCTGCCGCGGCACGACGGGCTGCTCTCGCCGGTCGAGCTCGGCCGCGCCACCTGGGCCGACTGACCGCTACCGGCCGGTGAACGAGGCCTTGCCGGGGCCGTTGGCCAGGAAGCTCTGCACACCGATCTGCGAGTCGTCGGTGTGGAACACCTCGGTGAACAACCGGCGCTCGAGCAGCAGCCCGTCGGCCAGCGTGGCGTCGAGGCCGTCGTCGACGGCCCGCTTCACCAACGCCTGCGCCTGCAGCGCACCACGGGCCACCTCGGCGGCCAGTGCCAGCGCCCGCTCGTGGAGCGTCTCGTTGGGCACCACCTCGTCGGCCAGGCCGATGCGCAACGCCTCGTCGGCCTTCACCTGGCGGCCGGTGATCATCATCTCCTTGGCCCGGCTGGCACCCACTGCACGGGGCAGGCGCTGGGTGCCGCCGCCACCGGGGATGATGCCGAGCAGGATCTCGGGCTGGCCGAACACGGCCTTCTCGCCGGCGATGCGGTAGTCGCACGCCAGCGCCAACTCGCAGCCGCCGCCCAACGCGTAGCCGCTGACGGCGGCGATGACGAACCGCGGGATGGCGGCCACCGCGTCGAGCGTGCTGTGGAAGCCGAGCCCGATGGTGTCGGCCTCGGCCGGACCGCCGAACTGCGAGATGTCGGCGCCGGCGGCGAAGATGCGTTCGCCACCGGTGATGACCACCGCACCGGGCGGGTTCGCCGTCAGGTCGCGGGCCACGTCGCGCAGCGCGGCCAACACCTCCTGCGACAGGGCGTTCACCTTCGGGTTGTTCAGCGTGACGACGGCGACCCCGTCGTCGCGCCGCTCGCACAGCACCAGTTCCGACATGGTCGGAACGCTACGTCAGGCGCCGACGGTGTGCAGCATCTCGTCGGCGGCACCCCACGGGTCGAGGGTGCGGTCGATGACCTGTTGCTGCAGGCCGTCCCACCGTTCGCCGGTGGTGAGCTCGCGGGCCCGCTGCTCGAGGCGACGGGCCACGATCTCGCGCAGCTCCTCGCGCAGGCGGAACTCGCGGCGGCGGGCCAGCTCGCCGTTGGCCTCGATGAAGGCCCGGTGCTCGGCGATGGTCGCCCACAGCGTGTCGACACCGGTGCGCTCGGTGGCCACCACCGGGATGATCGGCGGGCGCCAGGCCTCGTGCGGCAGGTCGGACAGGTCGAGCATCTGCTCGATGTCGCGGCGGGTCTCGTCGACACCCTTGCGATCGGCCTTGTTGATCACGAACACGTCGGCGATCTCCATCAGGCCGGCCTTGTTGGCCTGCACACTGTCGCCCCAGCCCGGGTTGAGCACCACCACGGTGGTGTCGGCCTTGCCGGCGATCTCGACCTCGACCTGGCCCACGCCGACGGTCTCGACGAGGATCCAGCGGCGGCCGATGGCGTCGAGCAGGCGGACCGCCTCCGGAGTGGCCAGCGACAGGCCGCCGAGATGCCCGCGGGTGGCCATCGAGCGGATGAACACACCGGGGTCGGTGGCGTGGTCCTGCATCCGCACCCGGTCGCCGAGGATGGCGCCACCGGTGAACGGTGACGACGGGTCGATGGCGAGCACCGCCACCTCGAGCCCCTGGGCGCGCAGGTGGCCGATCAGGGCGCTGGTGAGCGTGCTCTTGCCGGCACCGGGTGCCCCGGTGAGGCCGACGGTGTAGCCCCCGCCGCCGAGGGGGTAGCTGAGCCGACCGATCTCGCGGGCCTCGTCGCCACCCCGCTCGATGAGCGACAACAGGCGCGCGAGGGCGCCACGGTCACCCGTGCGGGCAGCAGCGAACAGCTCGGCAGGAGGGTCGGATCGGCGGGCCATGACGGGACGACGTCGTCACTCGACGTTGATGACCTCGGTGACGCCGTCGATGCGGTCCCTCATGATCCGCTCGATCCCGGCCTTCAGGGTCTGGGTGCTCGCCGGGCAGGTGCCACAGGCACCGACCAGCGTCACCGACACCACCCCGGTCTCCTCGTCGACATCGCGCAGCACGATGTCGCCACCGTCGGCCTGCAGGGCAGGTCGGATGACCTCGATGGTTTCCTCGACGCGGGGACGGAGCATGGTTCGACTTCCTGGGAACGGACGCCCGTCATTCAAGCAGGGCAGCCAATACGATGACCACTCATGTCAACCCCTGCGCCCCGCCTCGTCATTCCCGCGCTGGTCGTCGCTGTCGCCGTGACGGTGTCGGCACTGTCCGCCTGCAGCGGCGACGACGACAGCCCGGCGGTCGATTCGGCGGCCACCACCACGGTGGCGCTCACCCTGCCGCCCACACCCGACACCGCTGACCTGCCCGTCAGCACCCCACCACCGCCGGACACCGCCGACCTGCCGACCTCGACAGCCGCGCCGACCACGGTCGAGACATCGAGCACCCCTGCCCCGGTCGCGATCTCGGTCACCGTCGGCGTCGACTCCGGCCCCGACCGTGTCGACACCGTCCCGGCCGGCACCCTCGTCACGCTCACGGTCGTCAACCCGACGAGCGCCGACGAGTTCCACCTCCACGGCTTCGACCTCGGTGACGGCCAGGAGTTGCCCGCCGGCCAGCCGGCGACGTTCACCTTCACCGCCGACACCACGGGTCGGTTCGAGCTCGAGAGCCACGAGACCGGGGATGTGATCATGATCCTCGAGGTGGTCTGACATGCTCGAGGGCACGACCCTGCTCGCCCATCAGGGCGGCTGGGACGAGATCTTGTTCGTCGCCGTGCCGATCCTGGCGGTGATCGGCCTGCTCGCCGTGCTGAAGCGGCGCGTCGAGCGCACCGGGCCAGTGGTCGGGGCCGAGTCGGATGTCGATCCACCGGCGCCCGACGACGCCCGGTCGACGACGCCCTAGGCGCGCTCGATCGGAGCGCCGACAGCCGCCAGGCGACCGACGAGGTCGTCGTACCCGCGGTCGATGTGCTCGAGGCCGTGGATGACGGTCGACCCGTGTGCAGCCAG
This sequence comes from Ilumatobacteraceae bacterium, assembly GCA_040398525.1. GTDB lineage: Bacteria > Actinomycetota > Acidimicrobiia > Acidimicrobiales > Ilumatobacteraceae > VFMC01. The sequence goes on from JBBATY010000037.1 coordinate 21,556, forward strand.
GCCGGCGACCACCAGCGCGGCGCCAGCGCGGATGTCGTGGGCCCGCACCGTCGCCCCGGTGAGGTGCGGCACCCCGCGCACGACCGCGTGGTGGCCCTCGGTGTCGATGTTCGCGCCCAGCTTCTGCAATTCCTCGACATAGCGGAAGCGGCCGGGGTAGAGGTTCTCGGTGACGATCGCCGTGCCGTCGGCGACCGACAGCATGGTGACGATGAGCGGCTTGTAGTCGGTGGCCACACCGGGGTACGGCAGGGTGGCGATGTCGACCGAGCGCAACCGACCACTGAACCGGGCGGTGAGCTCCTCGCAGCCCGGCTCGATCTCGAGGCCCATGTCGACCAGGCGGCGCACCAGGCTGCCCATGTGGTCGGGGCGGGCACCGCGCAGGGTGAGCTCGCCGCCCGCCACACCCAACGCGGCCAAGTAGGTGGCGGCCTGGACCCGGTCGGCCACGGTGCGGTGCTCGGTGGCCGACAACGAGCCCGGCTCGACGCCCTCGACCCGCAGGGTGCTGGTGCCGATGCGGTCGATCCGGGCCCCCATCGCGACGAGCATGTGGCACAGGTCGGCGATCTCCGGCTCGCGGGCCGCATTGTCGATGACCGTCAACCCATCGGCGTGCACTGCGGCCATCACCAGGTTCTCGGTGGCACCGACGCTCGGGAAGTCGAGCTCGATCTCGGCCCCGCGGAGGCGGCGCGACCCGGTGGAGGCCTCGACGTAGCCGTTGCCCACCTCGATCGACGCGCCCATTGCGGCCAGCCCCTTCAGGTGCAGGTCGATCGGTCGCGATCCGAAGTCGTCACCGCCCGGCATGGCCAGCCGGACCCGGCCGCAGCGGCCGATCAGCGGCCCGAGCACGTTGATCGAGGCCCGCATCCGCTCGACCAGCTCGATCGGAGCTTCGGGGTGCAAACGACCCTCGTTGCGCAGCGTGATGGTGCCCTCGCCACGGGCCACCGTCGCCACACCGAGCGCGGCGAGCAGCTCGGACATCACGCCGACGTCGATGATGTCGGGGACGTTGGTGAGCACGTGGTCGCCGTCGGCCAACAAGGTGGCGGCCATCAGCTTGAGCACCGAGTTCTTCGCCCCCGGGATCTGCACCGTGCCCGCCAGCGGGCCCGACTGCCGCACGGTGATGCAGCCGTCGGAGGTGGGGTCGGCGGGCTCGGACATGGCCCTCCAGTATGCCCTGAGTACGCTTCCCGTGTGGCCCGTTCCCCGCGCGTCGTCGAACGGATCTGGGCCCCGGCCGACGAGCAGTTGGCCAGGTCCCCGCGCCGCGGGCTGCTCGTCGAGCACCCCGGTCGACCCCTCGACGGCACCCCTGGCACCGACCAGTTCGAGCAGGCCGAGGGACCCTTCCGCGACTACCGACGGGTGGTAGCGCGCGAGCCCGACCGCATCGTCGACCGCACCGAGTACCGCCTCGTGGTGCCCTGGTTCGGGTGGCTGTTCCAGCCCGCTGTGCGCCGGGCGCTGCGACGCCACAGCGCAGGCACCGGCTCCCCGCCCGCGTGGGCGCCGCCCGACCGGCTGACCGCCCACCACGTGCTGCTGCTCGGTCTGCTGGCCGCCGCCTCGATGTCGGCCGCGTTCGTGAACACCCTGTTCACCCAGACCGTCAACTTCGCGGCCGCCGAGTTCGACATCAGCGAGGGGGGCCAGGGCCTGGCCGGCGTCATCGTGCGCGCCGGCATCCTGATCGCACTGCCGTTCACCTTCCTCGCCGACCGCGTCGGGCGGCGGCGGATCATGGTGCTGCTCGCCTGGTTGGCCCCGGTCTGCGCAGCCCTCGGTGCGCTGGCGCCGAACTTCTGGGTGCTCACGGCCTCGCAGGCCGTCGGGCGGCCGCTGGCCATCGCCCTCGACCTGCTCATCGCGATCGTGGCGGCCGAGGAGATGCCGCGCAACAGCCGTGCCTATGCGGTGAGTGTCCTCGCCATGGCGAGCGGGCTCGGCGCCGGTGTGGCCGTGGCCTCCCTGCCGCTCGCCGACCTCGGCACCCAGGGCTGGCGCCTGGTCTACGTCGTCGGCCTCGTCTGGCTGCTCGTCGCGCTCGACCTCACCCGGCGGCTCACCGAGACGCAACGCTTCACCCGTGCCGTCGAGACCGCCCGCCTGCACGTGCGCCGTCTCGATCGGCGCCGTCTCGTCATGATCGGCACCGTCGCCTTCTCGGCGAACCTGTTCGTCGCTCCGGCGTCGTACTTCCAGAACCGCTACCTCGACGACATCCGCGACTACTCGGGGTCGAGCATCGCGATGTTCACCCTCGTCACCGCCACGCCCGCATCGCTCGGCTTCGTCGTCGGCGGGCGCATCGCCGACACCACCGGCCGCCGTCGGGTGCTGGCGGCGGCGATGCCTGCCGCAACGGCGCTGCTGGCGCTGTCGTTCTGGGTCGGCGGGTGGCCGATGTGGCTCGCTGCGTTCGCCGGTGGACTGCTCGCCGGCATCGCCTACCCGGCCTTCGCGGTCTACCGCACCGAGCTGTTCCCCACCGGTCGCCGCGGCCAGGCGGGCGGGCTGCTCGCTGCGATGGCGCTGCTCGGCGGCAGCATCGGTCTGCTGGTCGCCGGGGCGCTGCTCGACGCCGGGTGGAGCTACGGCGCAGTGATGTCGCTGATGGCCCTCGGCCAACTGGTGGCCGCGACCGTGGTGCTGACCACCTACCCCGAGACCGCACATCGCGTGCTCGAGGAGCTCAACCCCGAGGACCAGCCTCCCGGCGCCCTCGCCGAACCGAGCTGAGCACGACGCCCGCTCAGAGCTCGTCGAGCCACGCCGCCACCGCGGCCGCGACCTGCTGCTCGGCGCCGCGCAACTCGTGACGGCCCCGGTCGATGAGCACATGGTGAACGGGCGCCGGGATGGTGGCCGTCCACGTCGTCAGCTCGTCCGGGCTGCCGAACGGGTCGTTCGTGCCGTGCACGAACAGGCAGGGCACGCCGATCCGACCGAAGTGCTCGACCCGCAGGCGGTCGGGTCGGCCGGGTGGGTGCAGCGGGTACGACACGAGCACCAGCCCGGCCGCGCGCACCAGCCCGTCGGCCACGGCCAGCGAGCAGATCCGCCCACCCATCGAGCGCCCGCCCAGCACCGGCGGGCCGCCACGCGGCAGGGCGGCGACCTCGTCGACGACGGCCGACAGCAGGACCGGGGCCCGGTCCGGCGCGCGGCGCCCGGCACGCCGGTACGGGAAATCGGCCCGCACACAGGGCCGAGGCTGCACGGCCTGCTCGATGGCAAGCAGGCACGGGTGGTCGCGGTCCGATCCGGCACCCGGGAAGAGCACCAGCCGTGGCGTTCGGCGGCGGCTCATGCCGACAGGATGCGACGCGCCTCGGTCAGGTCGGAGATCGCCTGGCTCGCGGCCGCCTCCTGCCCTCCGTGGTCGGGATGCACGCGCCGCAACCCCTCGCGGTAACGCACTGTGACCTCTTTCTTGCTCACCTTGGCCGTGCCGACGGGGAAGCCGAGCACCCCGAGCGCCCAGGCCCGCGGGTCGGCCAGGGCCGCCAGCGTGGTGGCCGACGAGCCGGCAAGGTTGGCCACGAAGGCCGGCCCGATGGGCCCACGCCAGCGCATCGCCCGATGGAGGGTGGGCACGAGGAGGCGCCGAGCCGACAGGTCGAGGCGCTCGAGCGCGTAGACCGCGCCGAGCACCTGCACCAGCCCACTTCCCTGGGGCTGGAGCTCGAAGGTGACGTTCTCGCCCTCGCCGGTGAGTCGGTGATGGCTGACGGTCAGGCCGTGCCGGTCGACCTGGTAGCGGTAACGCAGCCGCGGCTGCACCACCCGCTGGCCGGCCTCGACCTGGTCGATGAGGCGATGGATGTCGGGCAGCAGGTCGTCGTCGACCTCGTGCAGATGGGCTGCCACCACGGCCGCCAGCAACAGGCCGCCGAAACCAGGCACCGGATCGACAGGCAGCACGAGGCTGCCGAGCGCCACCCGACGGGTGGGCACGACCGGACGAGAGTGCCAGATCTCGAGCTCGGCGAGCAGCACAGCTGCCGTCAGATGTACGGGCGGAGCAGGTCGTGGAGCTCGCCGGCCGCAGCAGCTGCAGCTTCGTGGTCGGGCCCGTCGTCGTCGACGAGGGCGTCGACCACGCGGTCGGCGAGCAGACAGGTCTGCTCCCACAACCGTGGCTGCACCCCGAACGGCGGACGCGACGGGTCGGCCACCTCCGACGCAGCGCGGAGCTGCTCGAGGCCATCAGCGTCGAGCGGCTTGCGACGCAGCTTCTCGCCGGCCAGGAAGAACGTGGTCAGCACCTCGGCGTCGAGATCGGTGACCTCACCATCGCCGTCGACATCGCCATCGGCGCCGAGATCGATGTGCTCGCCGCTCTCGATGTCGTCGAGCAACGCCTCGACGACGGCCTCGTCGGTGGTCGGCACGAGCACCACCGTGCCCTCCCAGCGGTGGGGGATGCCCGCGTCGACGAGGGCCCGGGTGAGCACGGCGTGCTGGCTCGGATCCCACTCGTCGAGGTCGTACTCGGTGAGCGGACCTTCGTCGTCGAGCGCTGCGGGTGCAGCCGCCTCGCCATAGGTGATGCCGAGCTGCACCTCGAGCTCGTCGGTGATCGCGTCGACCGCCTGCTCGACCTCGACCGGCACGAGCAGCTCGGTGCCCGACCAACCGTGCGCGATCTCGGCGTCGGCCAGCGCCGCAGCAAGCTCGGCCCGTTGGTCGAGCGTCCATTCCGACAAGTCGTAGTGGACCGACTCGGCATCGGGGTCGTCGGGATTCCAGTCGTTCATGGGGCTCCGCTCGAGGCACTCGTAGGACGAGGTCGACGCTACTGGCTCGTCAGAGCAGGTGTCGCTGCAGGAACGCCTCCGTGCGCGCGTACTCGTCGCGTTGGTTCACCCGCTGACGGAACCCATGGCCCTCGCCGGGGTACACGCAGAGCTCGACGTGACGGTCGCCGTCGACCCGGCCGACCACCGACATCCGCTCGACGAACAGCCTGCTCTGGTCGACCGGGACGACAGCGTCGTCCTCACCGTGGAACACGAGCACCGGTGTGGTGATGCGATCGGCGAACCACACCGGTGAGCGGTGGCGGTAACGCTGGGCGACCTCCGCATCCGCGGGGTCGCCCACGAGCGTGGCGGTGTAGTGACGCTCGAACCGATGGCTGCGCTCCGCGAGGTCGGCCAGATCGCACACGGGGTAGCTGACGACCGCTGCGGCAGCCAGCTCGGGGGCCGCCCGCAGCACCCCGAGCACGGTGAAGCCTCCCGCCGAACCGCCGAACAGCACCGTGCGCTGCGGGTCGGCCCATCCACGGCTGTGGGCGTCGCGCACGGCGGCCACCACATCGGCCACGTCGAGCTCGCCCCACCGCCCCCGCAGCGCCTGCTGGTAGGCGCGTCCGTGACCGGTCGAGCCACGGTGGTCGGGCACGAGCACGTGGTAGCCGCGCGATCGCCAGTAGGCGATCCGGGGCATGAACGTGACCTGCCACTGATCGGTGGGCCCACCGTGCAGCCAGCAGATCATTCGCCCGGTGTCGACGTCGGCGCGATACATGCGGGCGTGGATCACGGCTCCGTCGGCGCCGGCGAGCTCGACCGTGTCGGGCTCGACGAGCTCGTGGGCTGACCACGCCGTATCGGGCCCCACAGCCACCACCTCGCGGTGCCAGGCGCCGAGCGGGTCGCCGTCGTGGCGGTACACGACGACCTGCGTGGGTGTGCGGGCCCCGGTCCGCAGGGCAGCGAGACGGTCGCCCTCCCACGACAGTTGACCGTGCACACCACGGCCGATCTCGTGCACGACATCGCTGCCCACTTCGACCACGCACAGCCGACCGAAGCCCCGCTCGTTGCGGCTGAAGGCGACGTAGCGTCCGTCGGGCGACCAGCAGTACGAGCGCTGGCCGAGACCCCACGTCGGTCCACCGTGCTCGAACGCCTCGGCGACGAGTGGCTCGTGGTCGACCCAGACGTTGTTCCATCCGCCGTCGTCGCGCACAGCGATGCTCCGGCCATCGGGCAGTGCACGCGGCTGCGACACCGAGCCGGCGGGGTCGACGACGACCCCGATCGCCCCGTCGAAGGTGGCCCGGTACACGCGAGCGTGGTCCCACGGCATGTCCGGCACGTTCCACGCGAGCCAGATCGCACCGCTCGAGTCCGGCAGCGGCCAGGGGTCGAAGCAGAAGTCGGCCGAACCGTCGTCGAGTCGGCCGGTTGCGTGGCCGTCGACGGACACCCACCACACCTCGGCCTGGTCGACCACGTACACGATGCGCGAGCCGTCGGGCGCGACGACAGGCGCCTGAGCGGCACGGTCGGGCCCGTGATCGGTGAGCCGTCGAGCCGGCGCCCCGTCGAGCCGTTGCCACCACAGGTTGCCATCGGCGCCCGCGTACACGACAGCCGCACCGTCGGCGGCCCAGCACCAGCAACCACCTCCGAGGCCTCGTCCGGCGCGTGGCGCCACGCCATGCTCGAGCGCGGGCCCGGCCTCGAACGAGTCATCGGCAGCGATGTGGTGCACCACCAACCGGGCCACGCCCTCGCTCGAGCGCACATGGGCGAGCATGCGGCCACCCGGCGCAAGCCTCGGCTCGGTGAGATCGACGCCGGCAAGGCACAGCTCGACGGGTACCACAGGCCCGACTGTACCTGTGCCGATCGACCTGAGCGCAGGTGCCCGGGCGCGGCTACGGTGACGGGTGATGAGTGCACCCGATCGCAACCTCGCTCTCGAGCTCGTCCGTGTCACGGAGAGCGCCGCCCTCGCTGCCGCCCGCTGGGTCGGCCGTGGCGACAAGATCGGTGCCGACGGCGCCGCTGTCGATGCGATGCGAACCGTGCTCTCGACCGTGCCGATGGACGGCATCGTCGTCATCGGTGAGGGCGAGAAGGACGAAGCGCCGATGCTCTTCAACGGCGAGCGCATCGGCGACGGCAGCTCGCCGAGTGTCGACGTCGCAGTCGACCCGATCGACGGCACGAGCCTCACTGCGATGGGTCGCGCCAACGCGATCTCGGTCATCGCCGTCAGCTCGCGCGGCAGCATGCTCGACCCGGGCCCATGCTTCTACATGCGCAAGATGGCCGTCGGTCCCGACGCCGTCGGCGCCATCGACATCACGGCCTCACCCACGCAGAACCTGCGCTGGATCGCCAAGGCCAAGGGCGAGAGCGTGCGCGATCTCACCGTGGTGGTGCTCGACCGCCCCCGACACGACGAACTGATCGCCGAGGTCCGCGCCAGTGGAGCGCGGGTGAAGCTCATCTCCGATGGCGACATCTTCGGTGCCATCGCCACCGCCTGGCCCGACGCCGGTGTCGACGTGCTGTTCGGTATCGGCGGCACCCCGGAGGGGGTCATCGCCGCGGCAGCGCTGAAGTGCATGGGCGGCGAGATCCAGGGCCAGCTGTGGCCGCGCAACGAGACCGAGCGCGATGCCGCCATCGCGGCTGGCTACGACCTCGACGCCGTGCTGTCGACCGACGACCTGGTGCGTGGCGACGACACCTTCTTCGCCGCCACGGGCATCACCGATGGCGAGTTGCTGCGCGGGGTGCGCTTCGGACCCCGCGGCGCGCAGACCCAGAGCCTGGTCATGCGGTCGCGTAGCGGAACGGTGCGGCTGATCGAGGCCCAGCACCGCATCGACAAGCTGTCGACCTACGCCGCAGTCGACTACGCCTGACCGTCGGCAAGCTCAGCCGCGCTGCACCAGGCCGGAGGCGCGGCGGGTGAGCCAACGCGGGCTCACGCTCGTGGCGCCGGCGAGGCCCTTGTAGATGGCGCCGGGCACCGACAGGGTCTTGCCGCGAGCGACGTCGTCGAGGCCGGTGCGAGCCACCACGTCGACGTCGACCCAGGCGAACGACGGGTAGTTGGTGGCGTACGACTCGGCGTTGCTCACACTCTGGAACTCGGTGCGAGTGAGGCCAGGGCACAGTGCGGTCACCTTCACCCCGGTGCCACGGGCCTCTTCGTGCAGGCTCTCGGTCAGGCTGGTCACGTACGCCTTGGTAGCTGCGTAGACCGCCAGCTTCGGCGCAGGCTGGAAGCTGGCGACGCTGCTCACGTTCAGCAGGTAGCCGTGGCCACGCGGCACGAAGGTGGCCATCGCTGCGTGTGACAGACGGGTGAGGGCCGTGATGTTCAGCGCGATCTCGCGCTGGAGGCGATCGGCGTCGAGCGTGTGGAAGACGCCGGAGGTGCCGAAGCCGGCGTTGTTCACCACCAGATCGATCGGATCGACCTCACTCGCGATGCGGGCCTCGACGGCACGCACACCCTCGGGGGTGGTGAGGTCGGCGGCCAGTACCTCCACGCCGGGAAACCCGAGGGCCAGCTGCTCGAGTCGGTCCGACCGGCGGGCGACCACCACCTGCGGAATGCCGACCGAGCCGAGGATGCGGGCCATCGATTCGCCGATACCCGACGACGCACCGGTCACCAGGGCGCGTCGGAAAGGAAGTGTCGCTGCCATGGAGGCAGTGTACGAGCCGTACGCAGACGAACGCCGGGAGCGGCGGTGGTGCCGCCGCCTGGCGGCGATCCGTCAGTGTGCGCCAGGGGTGGCGGTGATGCCGCCGCTCGCGTTGAGGCGGGCGTGGGCCCGGCTCAACGCAGCGACACCTTCGGCGTCGTGCTCGTGGCGCAGACGCTCCTCGGCACGCTCTTTGGCAGCGATCGCCCGGGCTCGGTCGATCTCCTCGCCGAGCTCCGCGGCGTCGGACAGGAGGCTGACGGTGTTGCCACTCACCTGGACGAACCCACCGTGGATGGCGGCGTCGACCACCTTGCCATCGGCAAGGGTGATGCGGGTGTGGCACTCGGTGAGGGCACCCAGGAACGGAGCATGGCCAGGCAGGAAGGCGATCTCGCCACCGCCGAGGGTGCGCGTGATCACCTGTGTGGCCTCACCGGAGAAGAGCACCCGCTCCGGCGAGACGACCTCGACCTGCATGGTGGCCATGGTCAGGCTGCGCCTTCCTGCAGCGCCTTGGCCTTGGCCAGCACCTGCTCGACACCGCCCACGTTCAGGAACGCCTGCTCGGGAACCTCGTCGAGCTCGCCATTCACGATGGCCTCGAAGCTCTCGACGGTCTCGGCCACCGGCACGGTCTCGCCGCTCACACCGGTGAACACCTCGGCCACGTAGAACGGCTGGCTGAGGAAGCGCTGCACCTTGCGGGCACGGGCCACCGTCAGGCGGTCCTCCTCAGACAGTTCGTCGAGACCGAGGATGGCGATGATGTCCTGCAGTTCCTTGTAGCGCTGCAGCGTCTCCTGCACGCGACGGGCGATGGTGTAGTGCCGCTCGCCCACCACCTCGGGCTGGAGGATGGTGCTGGTGCTGGCCAGTGGGTCGACCGCCGGGTAGATGCCCAGCGAGGCGATCTGGCGGCTCAGCTCGGTGGTTGCGTCGAGGAAGGTGAAGGTGGTGAACGGCGCCGGGTCGGTGTAGTCGTCGGCGGGCACGTACACGGCCTGCAGCGAGGTGATCGACCGGCCACGGGTGGAGGTGATGCGCTCCTGCAGCTGGCCCATCTCGTCGGCCAGGGTGGGCTGGTAGCCCACGGCCGAGGGCATACGACCCAGCAGGGTCGACACCTCCGAACCGGCCTGCACGAACCGGAAGATGTTGTCGATGAACAACAGCACGTCCTGGTTCTGCACATCGCGGAAGTACTCGGCCATGGTGAGCGCCGACAGGGCCACGCGCAGGCGCACGCCCGGCGGCTCGTCCATCTGACCGAACACGAGGGCGGCCTTTTCGAACACGCCCGACTCTTCCATCTCGATGCGGAGGTCGGTGCCCTCACGGGTGCGCTCGCCCACACCGGCGAACACCGACACACCACCGTGGTTCTGCGCCACACGACGGATCATCTCGGTGATGAGCACCGTCTTGCCCACGCCGGCGCCACCGAACAGGCCGATCTTGCCGCCGGCGAGGTAGGGGGTGAGCAGGTCGATGACCTTGATGCCGGTCTCGAACACGCGCTTCGACGGCTCGAGCGCCGAGAAGTCGGGAGCGTGACGGTGGATCTCCCACCGCTCGATCGAGTCGAAGTCGGCGTTGTCGCCATCGAGCACTTCGCCCCACACGTTCCACACGTGGCCGAGCGTCTTGTCGCCCACGGGCACGCTGATGCCATGGCCGGTGTTGCGCACGGCGGTGCCGCGGCGCAGGCCGTCGGTGGGCTTCATGCAGACGGCGCGGACGCGGCCGTCGCCGAGCTGCTGCGCCACTTCGGCCAGCACGCTGACGGGCTGGCCGTCGACGAGCACCGTGAACTCGAGCGCCGTGTTCAGTTCGGGCAGCGCGCCGCGGGGGAACTCGACGTCGATCACCGGGCCGGCGATACCGACGACTCGTCCGTCCTTCAGGTCTGATTCGGTCATGGTCATGGGAGTTTCCTTGTGTCTCTGGCGCTCGGGGTTCAGTTGCTGGCCGAGAGGGCCTCGGCACCGCCGACGATCTCCATGATCTCGGTGGTGATCGAGTCCTGTCGGGCCCGGTTCATGATGCGGCTGAGGTTCTTGATGAGCTCTTCGGCGTTGTCGGTGGCGCTCTTCATCGCCCGCTGGCGGAAGGCGTGCTCGCTGGCGGCGGCGTTGAGCAGGGCTGCGTAGATACGTGCCTCGACGTAGCGCGGCAGCAGGGTGTCGAGGATCGTGCCCGGGTCGGGCTCGAACTCGAAGTCGGCGGCTGCACCGGACGCGTCGGTGCCCTTGCCGTCGCCACCGGCCACGGTGTCGCGGTCGAGCGGCACCAGCGGGCGCAGCACGACCTCTTGCGAACCGGCCGACACGAAGCGGGTGTAGACCAGCTCGACCCGGTCGAAGTCGCCCGCCACGTAGCCGTCCATCACGTACTGGCCGATGGCCTTGGCGTGGGCGTAGGTGGGGTTGTCGCTGAACCCGGAGAAGGACTCGGCGATGGTGTAGCCACGGAACTTGAAGTAGCCCTCGGCCTTGCGACCGCACGCCACCACGGCGTAGTCCTTGCCCGCCAGCACGTCGGCCTTGATCTCACCTTCGGTGGCGCGTTGCACGCCGGCGTTGTAGCCACCGCACAGACCACGGTCGGCGCTGATGACCACGTAGGCCGTGCGGCGCACCTGCTCGCGGCCTGCCAGCAGCGGCGACTGCGATGCGCCACCGGCAGCGGCGAGGTCCTTGACGACCTCGGTGATCCGCTCGCTGTACGGCACCGCAGCGGCGACCCGCTGCTGCGCCTTCACGATGCGCGAGGCAGCGATGAGTTCCATGGCGCGCGTGATCTTCTTCGTGGCCTGGACGCTGCGAATGCGTCCACGAAGAATGCGCTCCTGCCCACCAGCCATTACTGATGCCCTCGCTCGTCGGCCCTGCGGTTCTCCTCACGCGGGTGCGCCTCGTCGCTGGCGCTTCCCTCGGCGCGGTTCGCAGGGGTGGTCAACCGGATCATCGACTTACTCCGTCGCCAGCGTCTTGGCGCTCTCGGCCTCGCCCACCTCGGAGGCCGAGGTCGCGGTGGCGTCGACAGCCTTGGCGGCGGCCGTGGCGGCGACGAACTGCTCCTTGAACGACGAGATGACGTCGCCCAACTCGCCCGGCACGTCGGCCTTCGGGTTCGAGCGGATACCGGCCAACAGGCCACCCTGGGTGCCGCGCATGTGCTCGAGCAGTTCACGCTCGAAGCGGCGCACATCGCCCACCGGCAGGCTGTCGAGATAGCCCTTGGTGCCGGCGAACACGACGACGACCTGCTCTTCCACCGGCATCGGGCTGTTGAGCGGCTGCTTCAACAGTTCGACGAGGCGGTAGCCACGCTCGAGCTGGGCCTTGGAGATGGCGTCGAGCTCCGAACCGAACGTGGCGAAGGCCTCGAGCTCGCGGAACTGGGCGAGGTCGAGCTTCAGGGTGCCCGACACGCTCTTCATCGACTTGATCTGCGCGGCGCCGCCCACGCGGCTCACCGAGATGCCCACGTCGACGGCCGGGCGCACGCCCGACTTGAACAGGTTGTCCTGCAGGTACACCTGACCGTCGGTGATGGAGAT
>JBBATY010000038.1:0-31307 GCA_040398525.1 Ilumatobacteraceae bacterium
ATCACCAGACCCGACGCATCATCGCCGGCCCGGTTGATCCGGAAGCCGGTCGACAGCTTCTCGACGTTCTTCGACAGGTTGTTCGTCGTGACGCCGAGGCTCCGCGACGCATTGGCCGCGGACGTGTTGATGTTGATACGCATTGTTCCCTACCTCCGTGTGGGATCGTTGTGGGCTCCGTTCCGTGGAGCCCGTCCGTTTGGACACGGAGGACCGTGCGAACCCCTCACAGCGCACGCAACCCCCCCGCTGCGAATCACCTCGCGATCACCCGGGCCGGATCAGCGGGGCACCCGAAAGTCACCCGTCGGGCTGCTGGACGGATCGACGGATCCCCGGACGAAAGCACCGTCAGCGGCCGACACGAGGCCGCCGGAGCCTCAGGCCTGGTTCGGGCGGAACTCCCAGTGCCACGGCTCGCGCGGCACCGCCTCGACGTACCCGAACCGGTAGGCATTGGCCCGGATCCACGACAGGGTGCGCTCGTCGGTGACATCGGCGTCGACGGCGAGGCCCCAGCCATGGTTCGACGTCCCCGGCACGGCGCCGTAGCCACCCTCGCTGTAGAGGCCCTTGCGGCGAACCAGGTCGACCTGCTGGTCGTAGCTGCGGTACGAGTCGGTGATCCGCATGTCGATGCCATCGGCACGTGCCGCGTCGACGAGGTTGCGCCACGCCGTCGCCGCCGGGCCCCAGAGCCGGTGGCCACCTTGGCCGATCGGCTCGAGCACCTCGCGAGGGACCTGCCCATTGCCGTATGCAGCCAGCTCCTCGGGAACGGGCATCGGCCCGTACCCGCCGATCTTGCCGACGCTCGAGCCAGGGGTCGGGTTCATCACGAACTGGTCGGCCGGCATTGCGGTCGTACCTGCCCAGGTGCTCGCCGTCGCCGTGGCATACGGGCTGTAGGCCGCATACGACACCCCGGTCTGGTCGGCGATGCGCTGGCTCTGCGAGGCCGCGACTGCGGCCTGGTACGCCGCCCCGAACGGCTCGAAGCCGGCTGCGGGGGGCGCGGTGAACTCGGCGATCATGTGGGGCGAGGTGCTCGCGTCCATCGCTGCCCGCGAACCGGGTTCGAAGCGACCCAGGATCGTGGCGATGCGCGACTGAATCTGCGAGATCGGCGGCACAGCGGACATGGCATCGACGACCGTCCGGTCGGCCATGCCCCCGTCAATCAAGAGGGGCCAGGTACCATCTGGCCCAGTGGACGAGGACCCGATCGCTGTGCTCATCGTCGACGACCACGACATGGTGGCCCACGCGCTCGCCGAGAGCCTCGGAGGTCGCCCGGAGTTCGACGTCGTCGGGGTAGCGCGCACCCGCGACTCCGTGCTCACCTTCCTCCAGACCCATCCGGTCCAGGTGATGGTGAGCGAGATCCGCCTGCAGGACGACGACGAAGGCGTGCTGTTCTCCGAAGCGCTGCGTGCGCGGCCCGACCTGAAGGTGCTCGTCCTCAGCAGCCACAGCGACGACTGGTCGGTGTCGCGAGCCGTCGAGGCCGGCTGCCACGGGTACCTGCTGAAGGACCAGCACCTGGCCGACCTCTACGAGGGCATCACCGCAGTCCACGAAGGTGAGGCCGCATTCGCCCCGTCGATCCTGAACCGGGTGTTGCGCCTGGTTCGCACCGACCGCTCGAGCGGGTCGACGCTCACCGCTCGCGAGATCGAGGTCCTCCGCCTGCTTGCCGACGGGATGACCACCGAGCAGATCGCGGGCGAACTGTTCGTCAGCTCGAACACGGTGCGCAACCATGTCAACAACATCATCCGCAAGCTCAACGTGCACTCTCGGCTCGAAGCGGTCTCGCAAGCGATCCGGACCGGGCTCATCCGCGTCGGGTGAGCGGACGGGGCCGTGTGGCCCCTCGACCCCTGCAGGAGGTCAGTAGGTGCGTCCGCTGGCCGCAGCCAGGCCGTTGCGGCCGGCCATCTTGGCGCGGTACAGCGCCTCGTCGGCCAGTTTCACCAGCGCCTCGTTCGGCAGCTTGGGGAAGTCGACGAAGGCGGCCACACCGGCCGACACGGTCTGCTGCTCGTCATCGTCCGGGAACGCGTCGGCGCAGGCGGCCGAGCATTCCGCCACGATGCTCGTGACGATCGCGGCGGCGTCGGCCTCGGTGGCCCCGGGCATGATGAGGAGGAACTCCTCACCGCCCCAGCGGGCAGCTGTCGCTCCCGACGGGGCGATGCGCCTCACCAGGTCGGCGAAGGACACGAGGACTGCGTCGCCCACGAGGTGGCCGAAGCGATCGTTCACCTGCTTGAAGTGGTCGAGGTCGAACATCGCCACGGCGAACGATCCGCGATCGCGAGTCGCCAGATTGCGGGCCATCACCAGGTCGCGGCCCACCTTGCGGCGGTTCCACAGACGGGTCAACTGATCGGTCTCGGCCTCGAGCAGGAGACGGATGTTCTGTTCGACGCGCGACAGGCTCGTCGCCAAGGCGTTGGCCACCGTGTCGAGCTGGCCGTGCTGGGTGCTCCAGGGCTCGACCACGAAGTTCATCGTCAGCACCACATCGAGGGTGCTGTCGATGCGGAACTCGCGCTCGGCGGTCGCGACACCTGCGGAGCCGGTGGTGGCGACGAGCTGACCGCCCTGCCGTTCGACGTTGGCGATGATCTTCGCCCCGCACACCGTCGGCAGTTCGATGATGGCCTCGACGATCTCGTCGAGCTGCTCACCCTGCCACCGCTCGTCGAGACGATCGATGATGGCCACCACACGCTCGAGTGCCGCCCGGCGCTGCTCGTGCTCGCGCTCGAGCACCGTACCGAGGCTCGCCGCGATCTGATCGGCGGCGACTTGGATGAAGTCCGCGGCGAGCAGCGGTGCAGGGACGTCCTCGGCGATGAGGGTGCCGCTGGTGACGCCGTCGATGCGCAGGATGCCCACCGTGCTCTCACCCGGCTCCATCCCGGCCGGGAGCGCCCGCTTCGGCATCGCGCCGGAGGCAGCGATCACGGTCGGGAAGCCGCGCAGGTCGAACTGCACACGGCAGCGATCGATCGGGGCGTACTGGGTGATGACGTCGATGATCGCTGCGGCGTACTTCTCGAGGTCGAGCTCGTTGGTGAGCAGGTTCGACAACTCGAGCATCGTGGCCGTGGTGAGGAACCCGACGAGGAACTCGTTGTCCTCGCCAGCGCGGATCTGCTCCACCGCCTCGCGGTGCATCCGGTTCAGCTTGTCGACGACACTCATTGTGCGTGCTCCAGGACACTGGTGAGAGGCACGAGCTCACGCTCGACCTCATTGAGGATGGTCTGCTCGCGGGTCTCGATCTTCAGGGCGTGGAGGCCTTCGAGCATGGTGATGTTCAGCTCGGGGCTGCCCGCGCCGAGCGCCTCGACGAAGGGATGCGCCGCCATCACGAGGCGGGTGAGCCGACTGGTGCCGACGTCGATCGGTGAGTGGTGCCGCGACACCGAGCCCACCAGATCCGCGGGCAGGTTCCAGCGCTCGAGCAGGTCGCCACCGATCCGGGCATGGGTGCGGTCGCGCTCGTCGAGGCCGACGCCGTTGGTGGCGGCCATCAGCCAGCCCACCTCGTGCAGCAGGCCTGCGGTGTAGGCCTCGTCGGGAGAGACTCCACAGCGGCGGGCGAGCACCGAGCAGGTCGCAGCCGTCGTGACCGCATGCGGCCACAGCCAGTCGGGGTACTCGACACGCCGGTCGTCGAACATGCTGTCTGCGACACGGCTGGCGATGAGCGCAGCGATCACGTTGTGACCGAGCATCACCACGGCCTGACGGATCCCGCCGATCTTGCGGGCGTAGCCGAGGTACACCGAGTTCGCAGCTCGCATCACCGAGGCGGTCAGTGCCGGGTCGATCTGCACGACGCGCAGCAGGTCGTTGCGCTCGTAGTCGGTGCGCTGCACCAACTGGAGGGCGAGCCCTGCGGCGATCGGGTGCACGGCGAGCCGGTCGCGAAGGACCTGCTCTTTCTCCTGAAGACGCGCTCTCACCCGTAGGACTGTCCGTCACGGGTCGCGAATGTCATGGGGTCTCGGTCAGAGTTCCGTCGTGGGGCCGTGTGGATGACCACACTGGGTGAGACGTCCCAGCTCGACCACCCGAGCGTGATGTCGGAACCGACATCGGCGCCGACGTAGCGGTCGGGGCCTCGACCGTGGACAGGGGAGGTCTAGAACATCTCCTTGAAGGTGTCGCACTGACGCGGGTCCTGGCTGTTGAAGCCACGCATGAACCACGACTGGCGCTGCTCGGCCGAGCCATGGGTCCAACTCTCCGGATCGGTGCGGCCCTGGGCGGCAATCTGGATGCGATCGTCGCCCACGCCCTCGGCGGCGGCGAGTGCCTCGTTGATCTCGTTGGCGTTGTCGAGCAGGCCACGCCGGCTCACATCACCCACCCACACCCCGGCGTAGCAGTCGGCCTGGAGCTCGAGCGCCACCGAGTACTGGTTCTTCAGGCTCGGCTGCTGCTGCTGAGCGCGGCGAACCTGGTCGCTGGTGCCGAGCACGTTCTGGAGGTGGTGGCCGTACTCGTGGGCGACGATGTACTGCTGCGCGAGGTCGGTCGACTTGCCGATCAGCTGCTTCTCGAGGGCGACGAGGAAGTCGAGGTCGAAGTACACGAGCTTGTCGGCCGGGCAGTAGAACGGGCCCACCTCCGACGTCGCCTTGCCACAGCCGGTGTTGGTCGAACCGGTGAAGAACACCGTCTTGGTGGTCTGGTACGGCACGCCGAAGAACTTCGGCAGCGCCGTCTTCCAGTAGGTCTGCGTGTCGATCGTCGCGCCGCACAGGACCTGCTCGATCTCGGTGGTGCAGGCGCTCTTCGCCGCGTCGCCGCCGATGTTGCTGCTCGCCCCACCTGTGCCCGAACCAGTTCCGCCCGACAGCGAGCTGCCGTCCTCGCCGCCCAGCATGTTGCCGCCGAGGAGCATCATCGCGACCAGTGCAATGATGCCGAGCACGCCGCCACCGGCCTTCATCGGGAAGGGCATCCCACCCATGCCGCCGGGCATGCCGGGGATCCCCGCGCCGGCGCCGCCCGCGGCCCCGCCCTTGCGTCCTCGGCGGTCCTCGATCATCGAGTCGTCGTTGGAACGGATCTTGGTCATCGCAGTCTCCCGATCGCCAGGCCGCACTCCCGACGCGGCCGACCCCAGTCTGGCAAGTTTTGTGCACCGATCGGTGCGCGACCACTCCGGCTCCACCCTCCTCCCGCCCTGCAACCACCCCTCCACCCGCCCCGGCAACGACCCCTCCACCCGCCCGCCCACCGTGCGGTGAGCGGTGAGGCGGCGGCGAGCCTCACCGCTCACCGCGTCCGGTCGGGCAGACTGGAGCGGTGGCGAGACTGATCCCGGCGGACTTCGCGCTCGACGACCTCCCGAAGTCCGAGCAACGGGTGTGCCGCGCGTTCCTCGACGGCCTCGACGACAGCTGGAGCGTCATCCCCTCCGTGCCGATCGTCGATGACGGCAAGGATTCCGAGATCGATGTCGTGCTCGCCTCGCCCACCCACGGCGTGGTCGTGGTCGAGGTGAAGGGCGGGCTGATCGCGGTGAAGGGTGGCACCTGGCATCAGTACGACAAGCCGCTGAAGAGGTCGCCGATCGCCCAGGTGCGCAACGCCAAGCACGCGCTCATGAACCGGATGCGCGGCATCGGCATCGACCTGCACGGGCTGTGGATCTCGCACGCCGTTGCGATGCCCGACGTCGGCGCCATCCCTCCCGAGGGCCTCGGCCCCGACGCGCCACGCGAGATCCTCCTCGGCACCCAGGAGCTGGCCGACCCGGCACCGGCGATCGAACGCATCGTCCACGAGCGTGGCCCGGTGGCGATCGACCGCTACACCCGGTTCTTGCGGGCACTGCGCCCCGACATCGTGCTCGAGGGCGCCGACAGCGCCGTCATGCCCGTGGCCACGCGACGGATCGACACCGACACCCGGGGGCGGCTGGAGGTGCTGCACGGTCTCGACGCGAACACCCGGGTGCTCGTGACCGGCGGCGCGGGGACCGGGAAGACCTGGCTGGTGGTCGAGTGGGCCAAGCGCGCCGACCGGCGAGGCGAGCGCACCCTGGTGCTCACCTTCAATCGACCGCTGGCCGACCACCTCGCCCGCGTGCTCGACGGTACGCAGGTCACGGTGGCGACCTATCACGACATGATCGTGCAACTGCTCACCCCGTTCGGCTTCGCGATCGTCGATCACCCCGACCGCGACTACTGGGAGACGGTGCCCACGGCCGCGCTCGAGGCGCACGCCGAGCAAGTAGGCACCCCGTTCGACACGGTGATCATCGACGAGGGGCAGGACATGCGGCCCCACTGGCTGGCTTCGGTGGAACGGCTGCTCGATCCGGCCGGCCCGAAGCGGTTGCTGATGGTCGCCGATCCGGCGCAGTCGATCTACGTCGACGGCTTCACGCCACCGGCCGGCTCGGTCGTGATGCCGCTGGAGTTCAACCTGCGCAGCGCGCGCTCGGTGGCCCAGGTGGTGCGCCACCTCGGAGGGCCGCCACCCCTGCCCACGGCCGGCGGCCGTATGCCGGTGCAGCACCGTCGGGCCGGCGGCGTGAAAGAGGTCCGCAAACACGTGCGGCGGGCCCTCGGCGAGCTCACCGAGGGCTGGGGCGTGCCGCTCAGCCAGATCGCCGTGCTCACCCTGCGCACCGATGTGCGCGACCAGTTGCTCGATGGCTCGGCCGAGCTCGAGGCGGGTCGCGACCCGCTGCCGCTTGCGCGCTGGGAGGAACGCAGCGAGGAGATGGCGCTGTGCGAGACGGTGCACCGCGGCAAGGGCCTCGAGCGCGCCGCCGTGGTGCTGATCGACATCACCGATGCGCCCGAGCCGCAACTCGTCTACATCGGCGCGAGCCGAGCGATGTGGTCGCTCACCCTCGTCGGCAAGGACGTGCTCGCCGCGACCGCCGGCGTCGAGCCCCAACCTGCGGCCTCGAGCTGACGCCGAGGGCGAGACGCATCAGAGGTACCCGTGGTGCTCGGGGCGCTTCGCCGTCGGGCGGAAGTCGACCGGGGGCGGCACGGCATCGGCCCGGAGCTGTCGAAGCTGGGCTGGGCTGATCTGGCTCGGGTGGCGGCCTGCGAACAACAGGTCGGCGTGCCGACGGGTGATCTCGGTGAACAGCTTGCGCACCGCACGCCCGTTGCCGAAGTGCTCGTCGCGAGGCCAGGCCGCGATATAGGCCCGGATCCGCTCGAGCACCGCGGCATCGAGGTCGTAGTCGTTCGACCAGGCGAGGTCGATGAAGATCTGCTCGAGCTCGGTCGCGGTGTAGTCGGGGAAGTCGATCGTCAGATCGAACCGGCTGCTGAGGCCTGGGTTCGACCTGAGGAAGGCGGCCATCTTCGTCGGGTAGCCGGCGACGACCACCGCGAGCTCGCCCCGATGGTTCTCCATGAACGTGAGCACGGTCTCGATCGCCTCGGCGCCGTAGTCGCGGTCGTGACCGACCAGGCTGTAGGCCTCGTCGATGAAGAGGACGCCACCCAGCGCGCTCTCGCACACCTTGCGGGTCTTGAGCGCAGTCTGGCCGACGTACGGGGCGACCAGACCGACGCGCTCGGTCTCGACCAGATGGCCGCTCGGGAGCAGCCCGATCGCGCAGTACAGCTCGCCGATGAGCCGGGCGACCGTGGTCTTGCCCGTGCCGGGATTGCCGGTGAGCACGAGGTGCGGTGACGGCTGCTCACCGGCGAGGCCGAGCTCGCGGCGCAGCTCGGCGGCCTGTTGGGCGTTGACGAGGCTCTGCACCTCGGCCTTCACCGGACCGAGGCCGACCAGCGCGTGCAGGTCGGCCAGCACCTGGTCGAGGCGGCGGCCGATCGGCGAACGACGGGTGCCCACCGACCGCTTCGGCTGATCGGTGTCCGTCTCGTCGTCGATGATCTCGTCGTCGATGGTCTCGTCGTCGGCCGCCTCGTCATCGGTCCCGTCGGTGTCGTCCGTCGGCTCGGTGGCACTGGCATCGTCGACGGCGACATCGCCATCGCCACCCTCGTCGTCGAGATCGTCGAGATCGTCGAGATCGTCGAGATCGTCGAGATCGTCGTCGAAGTCGTCTGCCAGTTCGCCTGCGCGGCTGCGGGCGCGGCGGGCCATGTAGGTGAGGCCGTCGAGCACCTCGTCGAGCAGGTCGCCGCTGACAGCGTCGGCGACGAGGGTGTGGCTCGCCAGAAGCACCGTGGGCGCCGTGCCCGGCACGAGCGGGCGGTCGACGCGCAGCGCGGCGAACGGCATCACCCCGCTACGCGTGGCGATCCAGTGGTTCAGCTCGGCGCTCTCGACGACATCGTCGGCATAGGCGTCGAGTGCCAGCACCCGACGGCCGTTGTAGCGGGCATAGAGCCGCGCGGTGACGGACTCGCCACGGACGATCAGCTCGAGCGGCTCCCGCTCGGTGAGCTGCCCACCGGCGACGCGGTCGGCACGCTCGGCGAGCAGATCGATCAGCTGCGCGCGGAGGATGTCGTCGTTCATCGGAGCCGCCCAGGTCGGCGCGATCGTTGCTCGTCGAGCGAGGCCGCCAGCTCCTCGAGCGAGTGGGCTGCCTCACGCCACTGCCGCACGTCGTCGAGCCCGGTCAGCACCCGGCGGACCTCGGCCCGCTCGGTGCCCGACAGCGGGAGGCCGCCACGGACCGCCGCGGTGGCCGTGCGAGCAGCCCCCGGAGCAGGACGTCGGTGACGGGAGATGATGCTCGCCAGTGCCCGAAGGGCATCGACGAACCGCTCGGAATGGTCGCCCGGGTCGGTGAGGCGACCGGCGGGAAGCAGGGAGAGCTCGGCATGGACCGTGTCGGCAAGATGGGTGAGGGCGGTGGCGAGCGCGCGGGTGGCGCCGAGATCGGCAAGGTCGACAGGTGCACCTCGCACCTGGCCCGAGGGGTGGTCGGTGCCGCGGAGGAGCTCGACGAACGGCACCGACAGCTCGACCTCGGCCCGCGCTCGCACCCGATCGGTGCCACGCAGCCTGGCGGCGGCCCCTGCGGCCGATACGACCATCTCGGTGGCCGCACGGG
Source organism: Ilumatobacteraceae bacterium (assembly GCA_040398525.1). Lineage (GTDB taxonomy): Bacteria > Actinomycetota > Acidimicrobiia > Acidimicrobiales > Ilumatobacteraceae > VFMC01. Next base: position 9,038 of record JBBATY010000038.1, read on the forward strand.
CGAGCACGCCGGGGAGGAGCTCGCTGAGCGCGGCGCCGGAGGTGTCGAGGCGGGCGGCAACGCCGACCATCTGGAAGCTGGTCAGCACCTGATGGCCGCGATGAGGGCCGTGAGTGACGAGCCGCCACGAGCGCGTGGTGTCGGCGTCGAGTTGCTCGACCTGGTCGTCGTGCTCGCCGGCGACCGCTGTGGGGCCGCCGGCATCGGCTTCGGCCACACCTGTGTGGGCGCCGAACTGCTCGACCTGGCCGACCAGCATGTCGCCCGACGGCCGGTAGCGCATGCGGACGAGCGCATCGAGGGCGTCCATGGCACTCAGCCCACCCCGACGGGCGACGCCGTCGCGGCGTCGCGGCCGATCGTGCGCCGGGCCTGGCCGAGCCGCCGATTGACGGTCTCGCGGGTGACGCCCAGGTGAGCGGCAACCTCGCCCTGGTTGTAGCCCTCAGCCAGCAGCACCAGCATCTCGCAGCTCGACTCGGGCAGGCCGACGAGCACCCGGGCGGCCTCGGCGGCAGCGTCGAGGGCGACGGCGACCCACTCGTCGAGCGCCTCGCCGGCTGTCGGGACGAACTCCCAGACCGCGACGTCGTCGGCGCCGCGGTGGGCGTCGCCGCTCAGGACGATGCGCTTGGTGGACATGGTGCCGTCGGCGTGGGTGACGGCATGTGCGCCGGCGCCGCGCTGGCTGTTCTGGCTGCGGTCGAAGTCGATGACCGCATTGTGCAACACCGCCGCAGCCAGCACCACAGGACTCGGGTAGCGCTCGAAGAAGAACGCGATCCGGCCCCACAGGCGCTCGCACACCTGGTTGGCGATGTCGTCGGCGTCGAACGCCGACCTCGTGCGGCCGAGGAGCCGGACCAGCTCGGCCCGCACGGAGCCGATGTAGTCCTCGTGACGCTGCATCCAGCGACGCTCGAGCCGGCGCTGGAAGCGGGTCGGCGGCGTGGGGTGGCGGTGGTCGGACATGGCGGGCTCCTCCTCGTGGGCCGTGGGGGTGGGGAATCGGGAGTGGAGATGCGTGGTGCCGGGAGGCTCCTTTCGTGACCACCCCGCCATGGGGGTGCGGTGGATCCAACGGACGCAGCCGCCAGAGGTGTGACATGCACCGTGGAGACCAGCCCTTCGAGCTCGTGCCGCTCGGTGCAGGGCCAGTGTGCGCCAGGGGTGTGACAGGGTTTCCGGGGCGCGCCGAACACCCCGCCACCGGCGGGGTGTTCGCGACCGGCAGCGCGGTCCGTCGACGCGGAGCGACCCGGCTGGCCCGGGCCGGAGCTCAGGCCCTCAGGCGAGCGTTGGTCGGGTCGTACAACGGCTCGGTGCCGACCGTCGCCGCGCACCGCTCGCCGTGGACCAGCACGGTGAGCTTGGTGCCGGGAGCTTCGTACTGCGGCCGGACGTAGCCGATCGCGATGCTGGCCCCCAGGGTGAAGCTCCAACCACCGGAGGTGACCAGGCCGACCCGCTCGTCACCGTCGAAGATGCTCGACAGCGCCGGGGCGTCGGCCTCGCCGGGCTCGTCGAGGGTCATCGACACGAAGCGCCATGCCGAGCCACTGGCCTGTTCGGCCACAAGTGCGGCCTTGCCCACGAAGTCGGCCTTGGTGAGGTCGACGAAACGGTCGAGCGACGCGTCGAACGGCGAGAAGCCGATCTCGATGTCGCCCTTCCAGCCCCGGTAGCCCTTGTCGAGGCGCAGGCTGTCGACCGCGTAGATGCCGAAGTCGCGGATGCCGTGCTGCTCGCCGGCGGCCCACAGGGCGTGGTAGAGCGGCACCAACTGGTCGTTGGCCGCATGGAGCTCCCAGCCCAGTTCGCCCACGTAGCCCACCCGCAAGGTGCGCACACCGCCCACTGCGGTGTCGATGTCGCGGACCGACAACCAGGGGAACGCTGCGTTGTCGAGCGGGGTGCTCGTCACCTGGGCCAGCACCTCGCGGGCATGCGGGCCGACGAGCACCAACGAGCCGTAGTCCTTGCTGAGGTTGGTGAGCGTCACCGAGCCGTCGGCGGGCAGGGCCGCCTCGAGCACGTCGAGGTCGTGCCACTCGGCGCCGGCGGCGCCCACCAGGTAGAAGTGGTCGTCGGCGAGCTTGGCCACCGTGAACTCGCTGAGGATCTTGCCGTCGGGCAACAGCGCGTAGGCGAGCGTGATGCGGCCAGGCCGGGGCAGCTTGGTGCACAGCAGGTGGTCGAGGTACGCCTCGGCGCCGGGGCCACGCACCTCGATCTTGGTGAACCCGGGCATGTCGAGGATGCCCACCCGGTTGCGCACGGCGTCGCACTCCTCGGCCACTGGGCCGCGCCAGGCCTGGGTGCGGAAGAACGAGTAGTCGTCGACCGGCACCTGCCCGGTGGGGTCGAACCACGTCGGTCGCTCCCAGCCGCCACGCTGGCCGAAGTGGGCGCCCTTGGCGGCCAACGTGTCGTACAGCGGCGACACCCAGCTCGGCCGGCCGGCCGGCCATTCCTTGTTGGGGAAGCCCATCGCGTACTCGTGCTGGTAGAGCTCCTTGGCCTTCGCGATGGTGTACTCGGTGGTGGCGTACTCCTTGTAGCGACGGCGGTCCCAGCCCCACACGTCGAAGCTCGGCCGGCCCTCGAGCACCCACTCGGCGGTGAGCTTGCCGGCGCCACCGCCCTGGGCGATGCCGAAGCTGAACGTGTTGCAGTGGAAGAAGTTGCGCAGCCCGCGCTCGGGCCCGAGATAGGGGTAGCCGTCGGGGGCGTAGGGGATCGGGCCGTTCACCACCCGGGCGATGCCGGCCTCGCCGAGCACCGGCACGCGCTCGCCCGCGTCGAGGATCTGCGGCTCGAGGCGCTCGAGGTCGTCGGGCCAGAGCATGTTGGCGAACTCCTCGGGGATGCCGTCGAGCCACATCGCCGTGCTCTTCCACTCGTAGGGCCCGAGGATGTAGCTGTTGCGCTCCTGGCGGAGGTAGTAGCTGGTGTCGGGGTCGCGCAGCAGCGGCAGGGGCGTGCTTCGTGCCGCCAGCTCGGGGATCTCGTCGGTGACGTAGTACTGGTGCGACATCTGCGCGATCGGATGGTGCCGGCCGAGCAGCTCCATCACCTCGCCGGCGCGGTAGCCGGCGGCGTTGACCACGATCTCGCAATCGATGACGTTGACCTCGCCGTTCTTCGCGCGGCTGGTGACGACCCACGAGTGGTTGGGCCGCTGCTCGAGGCCGATCACCCGCTCGTAGCGGCGGATGCGACCGCCCATCGCCCGGGTGCGGGTGGCGAGCGCCTGGGTGACCTGCGAGGGGTCGATGTCGCCGTCGAGTGGGTCCCACAGCGCACCGACGAGGTCGTGGGTCTCGACGAGCGGGTAGATCTCCTTCAGCTGCGCCGGGGTGAGCATGTCGTAGCCCATGCCCTGGGCGTTGGCCATCGAGGTGACGTGGCGGAACTCGGCGAAGCGCTCGCGGCTGTGGGCGAGGCGCACCGAACCGGTGACGTGGTAGTTGATCGGGAACTCCTCGGCCAGCTCGCGGTAGAGGGCGGCGGTGTAGCTCTGCGCCTTCATCGCGCTCCACGACGTGCTGTAGGTGGGCACGTTGCCTGCGGCGTGCCACGTGGAGCCCGAGGTGAGCTCGTCGCGCTCGAGCAGCAGCACGTCGGTGCAGCCCATCAGGGCGAGGTGGTACGCCGTGCTGACACCTGCGATGCCGCCGCCGATGACGACGATCCGGGCCTGGTCGTTCATGGTGTGCTCCCCACTGTGCGCCCCCGACGGGGCTGTGGCCGGTGACGTGACGTCGCGGCCTGTGTAAGAATAGCGAAAATTACACAAGCCCAAGGAGCGTCCATGGCCGACCTGCCGAGCAGCGCCCGAGTCGTCATCGTGGGTGGCGGCATCGTCGGTTGCAGCGTCGCCTACCACCTCACCCTGCGCGGTGTCACCGATGTGGTGGTGCTCGAGCGCAAGCAGCTCACCTGTGGCACCACCTGGCACGCGGCCGGGCTGGTGGGTCAGCTGCGCGCCACGCACAACCTCACCCGGTTGGCGCAGTACACCACCAACCTGTTCGCCACGCTCGAGGCCGAGACCGGCCAGGCCACCGGCTTCCAGCAGCGCGGCTCGGTGAGCGTGGCTCCGAACGAGGAGCGCTTCGAGGAGCTGAAGCGAGGCGCGTCGATGGCACGCGTGTTCGGCCTGCCGGTGAACATCATCACCCCGGCCGACATCAAGGAGCTCGTGCCGCTGGCGAACGTCGACGACCTCGTCGGCGGTGTGCACCTGCCCGGTGACGGCATCACCAACCCGATCGACACCACGATGGCCCTCGCCAAGGGAGCCCGCTCGCGCGGGGCGATCGTGCGCGAAGGTGTCCTGGTCGAGCAGATCCTCGTCGAGGGCGGCCGTGCCGTGGGCGTGCAGTACCGCATCGACGGCACCGACGGGACCGGGCCGGGCGACACCGGCGTCATCCGTGCCGACGCCGTCGTCAACGCTGCCGGCATGTGGGCCCGCGAGCTCGGCGACCAGGTGGGCGCCGTCGTGCCGCTGCACGCGGCCGAGCACTTCTACATCGTCACCGAAGGCGTCGAGGGCATCTCGCCCACCATGCCGGTGCTGCGCGACCCCGACGGCTGCGGCTACTTCAAGGAGGACGCCGGCAAGCTGCTGGTGGGTTGGTTCGAGCCGGTCGCCAAACCGTGGGGCATGCGCGGCATCCCGGAGAGCTTCTCGTTCGACTCGCTGCCCGCCGACTACGACCACATCGCCCCGCTGGTCGAGGCAGCCACGAACCGCATGCCGCTGATCGCCGAGACCGGCATCCGCTTGTTCTTCAACGGCCCCGAGTCGTTCACGCCCGACGACCGCTACCTGCTCGGACCGTCGCCCGACGTGAAGCAGCTGTACATGGCCTGTGGGTTCAACTCGATCGGCATCCAGTCGTCGGGCGGCGCTGGCAAGGTGCTCGCCGACTGGATCGTCGACGGCCGCCCGCCGATGGACCTGTGGGACGTCGACGTGCGCCGCGTGATGCCGTTCCAGCGCAACAAGTCGTACCTCCACGACCGCACCGTCGAATCGCTCGGCCTGCTGTACGCGATGCACTGGCCGTTCCGCCAACCCGAGACCGCACGCGGTGTGCGGCGCTCGACGCTGCACGACCGCCTGGTGGCCCACCGCGCCTGCTTCGGAGAGATGGCCGGCTGGGAGCGGGCCAACTGGTTCGCTCCCGAGGGTGTCGAGCCGGTGTACCAGTACACCTACGGCAGGCAGAACTGGTTCCCCTACTCGGCAGACGAGCACATGGCCGTGCGCACGGCGGTGGGCATGTTCGACCAGTCGTCGTTCGGCAAGTTCGTGCTCGAGGGCCCCGATGCCGAGCGAGTGCTCAACCAGATCTGCGCCAACGACGTCGCCGTGCCGGTGGGCAAGATCGTCTACACGCAGTGGCTCAACGAGCGGGGCACCATCGAGGCCGACCTCACCGTCACCCGCGAGGCCCACGACCGCTACCTCATCGTCACGGCGGCGGCCACGCAGGTGCGCGACTTCGCCTGGTTGCGCGACCACATCCCGGCCGACGCCCGCTGCCTCGCCGTCGACATCACCTCGTCGATGGCGGTGCTCAACGTGCAGGGCCCCAACTCGCGGGCGCTGCTGCAATCGCTCACACCCGACGACCTGTCGAACGAGGCCTTCCCGTTCGGCATCTCGCGGATCATCGACCTCGGCTACGCACGGGTGCGCGCCAGTCGCGTCACCTACGTCGGCGAGCTCGGCTGGGAGCTGTACATCCCCACCGAGTACGCGGCCGGGGTGTTCGACGCGATCATGGCCGCGGGCCCTGACCACGGGCTGGTGCTCTGCGGGTACCACGCACTGAACTCGCTGCGCGTCGAGAAGGGCTACCGCCACTGGGGCCACGACATCTCGCCCGACGAGACCCCGCTCGAGGCCGGACTCGGCTTCGTCGTCGGCTGGAACAAGCCGGACGGGTTCATCGGGCGCGACGCCCTGGCCGCCCAGAAGGAAGCGGGTGTGCACCAGCGCATGGCGCAGTTCCGTCTGCACGACGACTCGAAGCTGCTCTACCACAACGAGCCGATCTGGCGCGATGGCGTCATCGTCGGGCGGATCACCTCCGGGATGTACGGCCACTTCGTCGGCGGTTCGCTCGGCATGGGCTATGTGGCCAACCGCGACGGGCTGTGCGAACGCGACTGGGTGCTGCAGGGCAGCTACGAGATCGAGGTCGCCGGCGAGCGGGTGGCCGCCGCGGTGAGCCTCGAGCCGTTCTACGACCCGAAGAGCACGCGGGCGCGCAGCTGACCCATGGCGATCCGGGCGCTCAGCACGGCCCGTGAGGCCACCACGCCGGCCGCGGGTGGGCACTACGACGCGGACGCGCCCATCGGCGGACGCATCCGCGAGCTGCGCAAGGCACAGGGCCGCACGCTGGCCGATGTGGCCGCCGCGGTTGGCATCTCGGTGAGCTACCTCAGCCAGATCGAGCGCGACGTGTCGCGCCTGCCGATCGCCGTGCTGAAGCGCATCGCCGATGTGCTCGGGGTGCACATGAACTGGTTCTTCCACGCCGCACCCGAGGGGCCCGACGACGAGCGCGACGTCATCGTGCGCGCTGCGAACCGGCGCAACCTCACCTTCACCGGCCTCGGCATCACCGAGGAGCTGCTGTCACCCAACCTGAGCGGACCGCTCGAGCTGCTGATCAGCACCATCCACCCCGGTGCCGACAGCGAGCTCTACAGCCACGACGGCGCCGAGGCCGGAGTGGTGATGAGTGGAACCCTGCAGCTGTGGGTGCGCGACCGGCACTTCGTGCTGGAAGCAGGCGACAGCTTCGCGTTCCCCAGCACCGATCCGCACCGCTGCGCGAACACCGGCCGCGTGCCTGCGAAGGTGCTGTGGGTGATCACGCCACCGCACTACTGAGCAGGTGCTGCGAGCTCAGTCGACGAGTGCGTCGGCGCGCAGGCCGGCCCGTTCGAGGTGCACGGGCAGCACCCGGCCGTAGAGCTGTGCAGTGCGCTCGGGGCTGCCCACCATCCCCTCGTGCTCGGCGAAGGAGAAGATGGCCACGTAGCGCCGGGTCGGCCCGGCGAGCGGTGTGACCCGGTGGAGGCTGTAGCGGCCCTTGAAGATCTGGAGGTCGCCCGGTCGGAGGTGCAGGGTGTGGATGAGCGACTGGTCGCCGTCGAGGACCCGCTCGACGACGTCGTAGCGCTCGTCGGTCGGGGTGCGCACCCAGGGGCTGTACTCGAAGGCACCACCCTGTTCGGCGTTCTGGATGGCCAGGGTGACGGTGTAGTTGTTGGTGTCGAAGTGCCACGGGAAGCCATTGCCCTCGTCGGCGAGGTTGACGATCACGTCGGCGAGCGGATCGGCGTAGCGGAAGAACTGGGGCTCCTCGAGCGCGTCCTGGACGAACGGCGCGAAGCGCGGCCACTCGTAGAGGGCGCGGATGATGCTGTCGGGCCCGAAGTTGTCGGCGGGCACGAAGGCGTTCGAGCGGGGGAAGAACCTGCGCATCGGATGGCTGGCCGGCAGGTCGGGTCGGTCCTGCGTGAAGTACGGGTTGGTGTGCGCCGCACTGTGGAACCCGTGGCAAGCGACAGCATCGGCCTCGGCGACGAGCTCGTCGATCCGGTCGGGCGTGACGAAACCGGGCAGCACCGCGCATCCGACGTCGTGCAGCGCAGCCCGGACCGACGCGAGCAACTCGTCGCGCTCAGGGCCGGGCCGGTGGACCGGATAGCGATCGAGGTCGACGTAGTCGGTGATGTCGACGTTCACGAAGGCCCCTCCCCCACGGCGGTGATGAACGCATCATCGCGCACCTGGGTGCGCAGCCAGTCGCGAAACTGGCGCACGGGCAGTTGCTCGGCCTGCTCGGTGCGGCAGAGCAGGTACCACCGCCGCCGCTGGGGCACCACGACGTCGAACGGGGTGACGAGGCGGTTGCTGCGCAGGTCGGCGCCCACGAGGAAGTGGGGCACGATGGCCACGCCCTGGCCGTCGATCGCGGCCTCGATGGCGAGCAGGTACGAGTCGAACCGCACCGTGCCCGCGCCGGTCACTTGGGGCACACCGGCAGCGGCGAGCCAGGCCTCGCACTCGTCGACCGCGGTGTAGAGCTGCAACAGCGAGTGGTTCACCAGGTCGGCTGGCTGGCGCAGCCCCATCCCGGCGTGCGCGAGCGCCGGGCTGCACACGGCGACGAGCCGGGCGTCGAACAGGTGCGTGGCGTGCACACCGGGTCGATCGGGGTGCTCGGTGCACACGATGGCCACGTCACTCTCGTCGGCGGCGAACTCCCAGTCGAGGTGGCTGGTGTTCAGCCGCACCTTCACCTGCGGGTGGGTGGAGGTGAACGAGTACAGACGGGGGATCAACCAGCGCACGGCGACGGTGACATACACCTGCACGTCGAGCTCGCGCCCGGCGCTGCCCAGGGTGACCAGGGCCGTGCCCTGCTCGAGACGTTGCAGGGCTTCGCGGACATACGGCTGGTACAGCGCACCAGCGTCGGTGAGCTCGACCCGACGGTGCTCGCGTCGGAACAGCGCCACCCCGAGGCGCTGTTCGAGCTCGGCGATCTGGTGGCTGATGGCCGACTGGGTGACCGATAGCTCGTCGGCGGCGGCACGGAACGAGAGATGGCTCGCCGCCGCATCGAACGCCCGGAGCGCAGCAAGAGGTGGCAGGCTGGTCATCGATCAACAATACATGAGCATCATTCATGGATCAGTGAGCGAGATTCGCTTGTGATGTCACCGACTCCACTCCAGACTGCCCCCAGCGACGTCTCCGGAGGTTCCACCATGAGCGATGTTCAACAGGCCGGCCGACGTGGTGGCCGCGAGGCCCGCCGCGCGATGCGCGCTGCACCACTGGCGCGCGACGTGCGGCCGGTGAACCCGGGCATGGAGGGCGGCCGCTACAAGGTGCTCACCGATGCCGAGGTGCAGCGTGTCCACCTCTCGGCGCTCGAGGTGCTCGAGACGATCGGGCTGGCCGATGCCATCCCCTCGTGCATCGAGCTGCTCACCGCCAAGGGGTGCTGGCTCGACGACCTGGGTCGGCTGCGCTTCCCGCGCGCCCTGGTGGAGGACACCCTCGCCATCGCCGGCCGTCACTTCCCACTCCACGCCCAGGACCCGCAGTACGACATGGAGCCGTGGGGCCGCAAGGTCTACTACGGCACCGCCGGCGCCGCCGTCACCATCGTCGACCCGGTCACGGGTGCCTACCGTGAGTCGACGGCGCAGGACTGCTTCGACATCGCCCGCCTGGTCGACACCATGGAGCACATCCACTTCTACCAGCGCACCGTCGTGCCCCGCGACCTTCCGGACCCGGCCGAGATGGACATCAACACCTGCTACCTGAGCGTCAGCGGGACCACCAAGCACGTCGGCACGTCGTGGGTGCACCCCGACCACCTGAAGGCCTCGCTGCAGATGCTGCACCACATCGCCGGTGGCGAGAAGCAGTGGCGCGAGCGGCCCTTCGTCAGCCAGTCGAACTGCTTCGTCGTGCCCCCGCTGAAGTTCGCGGCCGACGCCTGCCGCTGCCTCGAGGTGGCTGTGGAGGGCGGCATGCCGGTGCTGCTGCTGTCGGCCGGACAGGCGGGCGCCACCGCTCCCGCGGCCCTCGCCGGCTCGCTGGTGCAAGAGGTCGCCGAGGTGCTCGCCGGCTTGGTGTACGTGAACGCGATCGTCCCCGGCCACCCGGCGATCTTCGGTCTCTGGCCGTTCGTCAGCGACCTCCGCTCGGGCGCGATGTCGGGCGGCAGCCCCGAGCAAGCCCTGCTGTCGTCGGCGTGCGCGCAGATGGCGCACTTCTACGACCTCACCGGCGGCACGTCGTCGGGCATCAGCGACGCAAAGATGCCCGATGTCCAGGCCGGCGCCGAGAAGGGCTACAACCACGCGCTCGTCGGCAATGCCGGCGCCAACCTCATCTACGAGGCCGCCGGCATGCACGCCAGTCTGCTCGGGTTCTCGCTCGAGGGCGTCGTGCTCGACAACGACGTGATCGGCTCGTGCCTGCGCACCATCAAGGGCATCGAGATCAACGACGACACGCTGTCGATCGATGTGATGCGCGCCGCGGTGATCGACGGCCCGGGCCACTACCTCGGCTCGGCGCAGACGCTCGAGATCATGCAGACCGAGTACATCTACCCGGAGATGCACGATCGCCTCAGCCACAAGGAATGGGCCGAGCTCGGCCGACCGAAGGTGCTCGACCGGGCGATCGCCAAGGTGCAGGACGTGCTGTCGTCGCACTGGCCGAACCACATCCCCGACGAGATCGACGACATCATCCGCGCCGAGCTGCCGATCCGCCTCGACCGCAGCCAGATGCGCCGGCCCGTGCCGGCAATGGTCTAGGCCGCGCCAGCGGCGTCGATCGCCAGGAGCCCACCTCGACCGTCGCGCGTAGCGGTGGCTGCCGGGCACGGCACACTGGTGGGGCATGGCTGCGCTGCGCGACCTCCTCCCGGCTGCGGGCGCCGATCCGAGCGAGGTGGTCGACGCATTCGGCACATGGGCCGCCACCACCGGCCGGCCGCTGTACCGCCATCAGGAGGACGCAATCCTGGCCCTGGCGATGGGCGACCACGTGGTGCTGGCCACACCCACCGGATCTGGCAAGAGCCTGGTGGCCATGGCCGGTATTGCCCTGGCGATCAACGCCGGGCGACGCGCCGTGTGGACCGCGCCGATCAAGGCACTGGTGGCCGAGAAGTTCTTCGACCTCGTCGACCTGTTCGGCGCCGACACCGTGGGCCTCGCCACCGGTGACGCTGCCATCAACGCGGACGCACCGGTGCTGGTGTGCACCGCCGAGGTGCTGGCCAACCACGCGCTCGCCGTCGGCCCGGCGAGTGAGTTCGGCTTCGCCTGCCTCGACGAGTTCCACTACTACGCCGAGCGCGACCGTGGCTGGGCCTGGCAGGTGCCACTGCTCGAGCTGACCGCCTGCCAGATGCTGCTCGCCTCGGCCACCCTCGGCGACATGACGGCCATCACCACCGACCTCGAGCAGCGTTCGGGGCGGGCCGTCACCAAGGTCACCGCGGTGCAGCGCCCCACACCGCTGCACCACCAGTGGCGGATGACGCCCGTGGCCGACAGCGTGCTCGAAGCCGTGAGCGAAGGCCTCACCCCGGTGTACCTGGTGCATGCCACCCAGGCCGCTGCCATCGAGCGCGCCCAAGGCTTGGTGAGCCTGGCCATCACCACCCGGGCGCAGCGCGAGGCGATCGCCGAGGCGCTGCGCACGGAGCGGGTGCGGCGCGGCTTCGGCGAGACCCTCGACCGGTTGCTGCGCAACGGTGTGGGCGTGCATCACGCGGGCATGCTGCCCCGCCACCGCCGGCTCGTCGAGCGCCTGGCCGGCGCCGGACTGCTGCCGGTCATCTGCGGCACCGACACCCTCGGGGTGGGCGTCAACATTCCCATCCGCACCGTGTTGATGACGGCGCTCACCAAGTTCGACGGCACCAAGGTGCGCACGTTCACCGTGCGCGAGTTCCGCCAGTTGGCGGGTCGGGCGGGCCGACCGGGCTTCGATCCCGACGGGCACGTGTGGGCGCAGGCGCCCGACCATGTCATCGAGAACGCCCGGGCGTTGTCGCGCGCCGGCGACGACCCGAAGGCCCGCAAGAAGGCCACCAAGGCCAAGCCGCCGGAAGGGTTCGTGCACTACGACGAGGCAACGATGAACCGTCTCATCACCGGCGAACCCGAGCCGCTCACCTCTCGCTTCCGGGTGACCGCCGACATGGTGGCCACCGTCCTCGCCCGCCCTGACGGCCCCACTGCGCTGAAGCACCTGCTCGCCACCAACCACGACGCACCCCTGCGGCGTCGCCAGCACAAGCGCCGGGCGATCGCCGTGTACCGCAGCCTCGAGGCTGCCGGCGTCGCCGAACGCCTACGCGACGCGGCCGGGCGATGCACGGGGGTGCGGGTCGGGTCGCTGGTCGAGGGCAGCGACGAGCGCGCCGCACTGCGGTTCTCGGCGCCGCTGATGCCCTTCGCGATCGAGGTGATCGCCACCTTCGACCGCGACGACCCGGCCCACACCCTCGACGTCGTCAGCGTCGTCGAGGCCGTGCTCGACGACCCGCGGCAGATCCTGATGGCCCAGCAGTTCGCGGCCCGGGGCGCCGAGGTGGCGCGCCTGAAGGCCGAGGGCGTGCCCTACGAGGAACGGATGGAGCGCCTCGACGAGGTCACCTGGCCGCAGCCGCTGCGCGAGCTGCTCGACAGCTGCCTGCAGCCCTATCGAACCCGCCACCCGTGGGTGGCCGAGGGGCCGTCGCCGAAGTCGATCCTGCGCGAGATGCTCGAGACCGGCGACACCTTCGCGTCGTTCATCCGCCGCTACCGCCTCGACCGCAGCGAGGGCCTGCTGCTGCGCTACCTCACCGATGCTTGGCGAACCCTCGACCGGTCGCTGCCCGACGACGTCTACACCGACCAGCTCGAGGATGTCGTCGAATGGGTGGGCGCGCTCATCCGCGCCACCGACTCGACCCTGCTCGACGAGTGGACGCTGCTCGCGGGCGCACCCGTGCACGACCACCAGGCACCCGAGGCGCTCACCGGGCTGCGCACCGGCCCACCTGCAGCGTGGCGCACGACGGTGCGCACGGCTGCGTTCGGGTGGGTCGAGCTGCTGGCCCGACGCGCCTACCCACTGCTGGCCGAGCGCTGCGGCTGGGACGAGATCCGGCTCCGGCAGGCGATGGCGCCCTATTGGGCCGAGTACGACAGCATCGCCATCGACGCCGACGCGCGCGCTCAGCGCCATCTGCGCATCATCGACGAGCCGGGCCGATGGAGGGTCGAGCAGACCCTGGTCGACCCCGCCGGCGACGGCGAGTGGCAGCTCACCGCAGTGGTCGACCTCGAGCAGGCTGAGATCGACGGCGCTCCGACCCTGCGCCTCGACCGCCTCGGCTCGCGCGTCGACGGCTGACGAGAAGCGGGCGGGTCGTCCCCTGCGCCGGGCGCCGACGACCCGGACGACGGAGCCGGTCACTGAGCCGGGCCGGCGGCCTACAGTCGTCGTGTGGGGGTGTCGGCGTGGATGTAGCGATCATCGGTGCGACCGGGAGCTGTGGCCGGCAGGTCGCAGCCCAACTGCTCGAGCGGAGGGTGCTCCATCCGGACGCGCACCTCCACCTGATCAGCCATGCCGGCGGGACCCACGAGACCGAGGTGCTCGGCCTGCGCGCCGACCTGCGCGACGCGTTCGACGACTCGGCACCGCGGATCGAAGTGGGCACCGACGTGGCGGCGACCGGCGCCTCGCTGGTGGTGATGATGGCCGGCGCAACAGTCACGCGCGACACCACCGACCGTGCAGCGCTGGCGGCCACCAACCGACGGATCTTCACGGAGTCGGCCCACGCGGTCGGCGCGATGCGCGACGTCACCGTGGTGGTGCAATCGAACCCGGTCGAGCTGGCGCTCCAGACGTTCGCCGACCACGTGCCCCGGCATCGCCTGCTCGGCGCTGCCGCCTGGTCGGACTCGTTGCGCCTGCGCCGCGAGCTGGCGGCCGACCTCGGCCTGCGCCGCCCGATGGTCCAGGCGCAGATGTGGGGTCAGCACGGCGACCACCTGGTGCCGATCTGGAGCCGCGTCCGGGCGCGTGGGGTGAGCGAGCAACAGCTCGCCGATGTCATCGGCACGGCCCGTGACGGACGCTCGCTGCTCGACCTGCCCGACGAGATCCGCGAGGCGCGCACCCGCACGCTCGAGCTCATCGAGCAAGGCTCCGTCGTGGACGCGCTGCTCTTCATCCAGACCCGCCCGCCCGATGTGCGCGCGGCGGTGAAGCCGTTCTTCACCCACTTCACCGCCGGCCGCACCACCGAGCTGGCGACCGCCCACGCGGTGGTCGACGTGGTCGAGCTCCTGGCCCGTGGCGCGCAGTCGGCGATCCCCGCCCAGGTGATGCTCGAGGGCGAGTACGACGGCCTGACGGGCCCACTCGCGGTGCCGGTGCTCACCGACCCACAGGGCTGGTGCCAGGTGGTCGACGAGGCCATCGCCGACGACGAGTTGGCAGCGCTCCGTGCCGCTGCCGCCGCGATCGCCGCGGCCAACGCACCCGCCTGAGCCCGACCCGACGGCACGGCGAACGGGTGGAGGCTCACCGGCTCCCGGTGGCTCCTGCTCGGTAGTGTCGGGGCGCGGCCGCTCCATCGATCGGCCGATCCACCGTCGCCGGCGGTGAGCGGACTCCGGAGCCATGGCGTGACGCAGGGTGTGCAGATCGAGTTGCTGACCGGGCTGGGCCACCTCGCGCCCGTGCTGGCCGCATGGCACCACGACGAGTGGGGCCACCTCTACGCGGCCGAAGTGTGGAGCCACGCAATCGCTGTGCGCGAGTTCGAGACGATGGCCGAGCCGGGGTCGCGCGATCGCACGTGGGTGGCGTTCGACGGCGACGCACGCGTGCCCGACGCCGTGCTCGGCTCGGTGTCGCTGCTCGCCACCGACGACCTGGCCGGCTTCGAGCACCTCACGCCCTGGCTCGCCAGCATGTTCGTCACCCCGACTGCCCGCGGTCGCGGGGTGGCGACTGCGTTGACCGACGCGCTGCTGCTCGGCGCCTGCGCCGACGGCCACGACGTGGTGCACCTGTTCACCTCGGGCCAGCAGCGCTTCTGGGCGGATCGTGGTTGGAGCACGGTCGCAACCGTCGACGCCGAGGGGCACCCGGCCACGGTGATGGCACGCAGCACCCACCCACGAGCGGCCCGACGTGCCGTCTGCTCGCAGTGGTGCGGCGACCCCGACCACGGCGGGGCCTACTCGCACCTGCGGCTCGGTGGCACACCGGCCCACCGGCAGCGCCTGGCCGAACAGATCCTGCCGGGCCTGTGGTTCGCCGGTGAAGCCACCTCGGTGCATCATCCGGCCACCATGCACGGCGCCTGGTTCTCGGGCGAGCATGCCGCCGAGCAGGTGCTGGCCGATGGCAGTCGTGAGCGCATCGCCATCATCGGCGCCGGGCTCGCCGGGCTGGCTGCAGCTCGCCGCCTCCGGGTGGCCGGCCGAGAGGTGGTGGTGCTCGAGTCGAAGGCCGTCGTGGGTGGACGCATCGTCACCGATCGCTCCACCGGGGCGGTGGCGCCGCTCGGCGGCGCATGGCTGCACGGCAACGAGGGCCACCCGCTTCGCGACCTGGTGACGGCCGTGCCCGACGACTGGCGCCAGCCGGCGTTCTACGCGGCCGAGGTGGGCCGACTCGGCGCCGACGACGTCGCCGCGGTCGACACGGCATACGCGCAGATCCACGCCGCCTTCGCGGCAGCAGGCCCTGGACAGAGCGTGGCCTCCGTGCTCGAACGGATCCTCGCCGACCTCGCGCTGCAGCCGGTGGTGCACGACGCAGTGGCGACGCTCGTGAAGCTCGAGTGCGAGAGCCTGTACGGCGCACCGATGGGCGACCTGGAGGCCAACGGAGGCTTCGAGGAGTACGAGCTGCCGGGCGGCGACCACCTCATCACCTCCGACCTCGGTGCGCTGGCCGTGCACCTGGCCGACGGCCTCGATGTCCGCCTCGACCGACGCGTCGGCAGCGTGCGCCGCGCCGACGATCGCTGGGTGCTCGACGACGAGCTCGTCGTCGATGCCGTCATCGCCACGGTGCCCATCGGGCCGCTGGCCAGTGGCCGGATCACCTTCACGCCGGGCCTTCCCGACGATGTGCAGGTGGCGCTGGGGTCGATCGGCGCCGGGCCCATCGCCAAGGTCTTCGCCACGTTCGACGACGCCTGGTGGGGGCCCGAGCGCCTCTTCCGTCTGAGTGGCACCGAGGCCTTCGGCATCGTCATGGATGTGAGCATCACCGCAGGGCGACCGACCCTGGTGTGCTTCGCCGTCGGCGACGCGGCCCGACGCATCGAGCACCTCGTCGAGCACGAGTTGTGTCGCCTCGTCGACCGCGAGCTTTCCGTGGTCGGCCTCACCGACTGGGACGCCGATCGGGTTCGCTGACCGCGTCAGGGCGGGCCGGCGTCCACCACTGCACGCTCTCGCCCGTCTGTCACTTCCTTGCGACCCGTCGCCAGCGCCAGCGATCCGGTCGCCACGGCGACGACGGCGACGACGATGTACACAGCCCACGGCATCTGCCGCCCCGAAGCGAAGATGTAGACGTCCGGGGCCACGTAGCAGCTCACCGCGAGCAGTCCCCACCGTGCAGCATGCCGGTAGCGCCGGTCGATGAGGGCACCCACGGTGCGAGCACTGGCGATGGCATAAGGAACGGACGAGCCGAGATCGACCAGCGCGTAGACCACCGGGTGCACGCCGTACTGCTCGAGCCACTGCCACACGGCGATGATCCGCAGCACGCTCCAGCCGACGACCAGGACCAGCCACCAGCGCTCGAGCCGCTGCCGGCGCGAGCGTTCGCCACGAGTGGTCGGGGCAGCCAGAGTCTCGGCGGGTCGCGTCATGGCCCTGTCAACGTAGGGCAACTTCCCACGAGGACGCAGCCGATGCTCCGTCGATGTCACTAGGGTGCTTGCTGTGCCATCGACGCCCGCCAGGCCGACGGACCTGTCGGTCTGTCGCCTCATCCACACCCTCACCGTGAGCGGGATCGTCGTCGGCATGCTCGCCCTGCTCGCTGTGGTCGACGGCGCAGCACGCGCTGCCGTGCTGTGGTTGATCGTGGCGCAGGTGATCGACGGGGTCGACGGCCCACTCGCCCGCCGCTTCGACATCTCCACGGTCATGCCCCGCTACGACGGCTACATCCTCGACGTCGTCATCGACTACGTGACCTGTGTGCTGGTGCCGGTCACCTTCGTGTGGCAGTTCGACCTGCTGCCCCACAACGTCGCCGGCGGGCTGACGATCGCCTTCGTGCTCACGACCTCGGCGATGTGGTTCAGCCGCACCGACATGATGACCGCCGACCACTGGTTCCGCGGCTTCCCTGCGGCGTGGAACCTCGTGGTGCCAACCCTGTGGCTGCTCGACGCACCGGTCGAGGTGACCGCCGTGGTGCTCGTCGGTCTGTCGTTGCTGTCGATGAGCGACGTGGAGTTCGCCCATCCTGTGCAGGTGGTGCGCCGACGGCCGGCCACCATCGCCTTCACCGCGCTGTGGACCGGTGCCATCGTCGGCCTGACGCTGGCCGCTCCGCGTGATCCGTCCCTCCTCACGTCGTGTCTGCTCCTGGCCGGGCCGCTCTGGATCGCCAGCCAGACGATCGGCCGCTTCGTGTCGGCCCGCTCCGGCCTCGACGCCGAGCCGGCCACCGCCAGCTGAGCCCAGCGGTCAGCTGCTGCAGGCCGACGAGCAGGTCGTGCAGTCGACGCCGTCGTCGGTGAGCACGACACCGACCTCTCCGTCGTCGGCCACCAGCGACCCTGCAGGGTGCACGATCCGGAACCGGCACTCGATCGTGCCGTCGGCCCAGCGGACCGCGGTGAGCTCGTCCGGGACGGCATCGCCCACCGTCCACGTCGGCCCCGCCGACGGGCGTCGGCGGCTTGACGTTGGGGGCTCGGATCTCGCGGTCACACTTCCAATGCTACGGATCGCCACCAGAGCGGGCCGGTCTCAACCGGCCGGCAGCGCGCACGCGCAGGGTCTGATCGAGCCCGCCGGCCGGCAGCGCTGACCGGGGTGGCCCCGGGGGATCGGTACACTTCGCCACGTCCACTCACGCGGGAAGGGATCTGGACCTATGGGGCTCATTCAGGCAACGATCGGAGCTGTCGGCGGTGCACTGGCCGATCAGTGGAAGGACTTCTACACGGTGCCGGACGGCCTGCCGCCCACCGCAGCGCTGTTCGCAGCCGTGCCGCGGGGCGAGAACGCCGGCCGTGGCTCGAACACCAAGGGCTCCGAGGGCGTGATCTCCAACGGCAGCCGGATCATCGTGCCCGAGGGCTACGGCCTCCTGCTGATGGAGCAGGGTGCGATCACCGGGTTCGCCGCCGAGGCCGGCGCCTACATCTGGAACAGCGACGAGCAGGAGTCGAAGTCGATCTTCGCCGGCAACGGCATCCTCAGCCCGCTGATCAAGACCTCGTGGGAGCGTTTCAAGTTCGGCGGCCGGCCCGGTGTCCAGCAGCGCGCCTACTTCGTGTCGCTGAAGGAACTGCCCAACAACCGCTTCGGCACCCAGTCGGAGATCTACTGGGACGACGCCTACATGAACGCCCAGGTCGGCGCCATCACCCGCGGCACCTACACGCTGCGGATCGTCGACCCGATCCTGTTCATCAAGGCGTGGGTGCCGGCGAAGTACCTCGAGCCCGGTCAGGTGTTCGACTTCACCGACCTCGAGAACGATGGCGCAGCACAGCTGTTCAACGAAGTGGTCGGCTCGCTGGCCCCGGCGTTCTCGATGTACACCAACGACCCGTCGAAGGGCAACCGGATCACCAAGATCCAGCAGGACTCGATCGGGTTCGCGAAGAGCCTGTCGGCTGCCGTCGAGCAGAACTACCAGTGGGCCACCGCCCGCGGCCTCGAGATCGTCTCGACGGCCATCATCGCGATCGAGTACGACGAGGCGACTCGTGAGCTGCTGCGCAACGTGCAGCGCGCCGACGCGCTGTCGGGTGCGCGCGGCAACTCGAACCTGCAGGCATCGGTGGCCGCCGGGTTCGAGGCTGCCGGCGAGAACAGCGGTGGCGCGGGCTTGGTGGGCCTCGGCATGGCCGCAGGCGCAACCGGGCTCGGCGGGCTGCAGCAGCCGGTGCCGGGCATCGGCGCGCAGAGCACGCCTCCGGCTCCGCCGGCAGCGGGCACCGTGGCACCGCCCCCGCCCCCTCCGCCGCCTGCAGCGCCTGCCGAAGAGGACCCGGTGGCGAAGTTGGCGAAGTTCAAGCAGATGCTCGACGCCGGCCTCATCAGCCAGGAGGACTACGACGCGGCGAAGAACAAGGTGCTCGGGCTCTAGGCCGTATCGGCACGAGCGGTCATGACGACACTTCCCCCTCCGAGTGCACCGGGTGACGTTCCGCCGCCCCCACCGGTCGTCCCACCGAGCAGTCCCCCTGCGGACGGTGCTCCCGGGCCGGTCATCGACACCAGCAACGACCGTCTCGACGACGGCGTCAACCGTTGCCCGCGCTGTGGGGCCACCGAGATCCAGTTGCGCCCAGCCGTCGGCAAGCTCGTCTGCTTGTTCTGCCGGCACGAATGGGCCGAGGCCCGCCTCGACGAGGTGATCGTCACCGGCGACCTCTCGTCGCTGCAGGGCACCACGATCGGCTCGGGCGCGGCCGACATCGACACCGGTGCCGGGGCGCTGGTCACGATGAAGTGCGGTGGCTGCGGCGCCGAGGTGGTGGTGAACACGGCCGAGCAGATGGGTGCTCGCTGCCATTGGTGCCGCCACGTGCTGACGGTGAACGAGCAGGTACCCAACGGCGCAGTGCCGGATGCGGTGCTGCCCTTCTCGGTCACGCATGCCGATGCGCTCGCCCGGATCCGCGAGTTCGCCGGCAAGCGGCGGATGTTCGCCGACCGCACCTTCGTGCGCCAGTTCACGTCCGAGAACGTCGTGGGCGTCTACATGCCCTACATGGTGGTGGACGGCAACGTGAGTGCCGACATCGCCGGCGTGGGCGAGATCGAGACCCGGCGCTACCAACGCGGCTCGGAGAACAGCAAGACCACCTACTACGACGCCGATGTGTACGAGGTGCGCCGCCACATCGACTTCACCGTCGACGATCTGACGCTCGAAGCGTCGGCCGAGCGCGCGACCTTCGACGCAGCGACCAACACCAACAACATCATCAACTCGATCCTGCCCTTCGACACCGAGAACGCGGTGAAGTGGAACGCCAGTTACCTCACCGGATTCACCTCGGAGAAGCGCAACCGCGACGTCGACCACATGGTGCCGATGCTCCACGACCAACTGCTGTCGATCGCGCGTTCGCGGGTCGAGCCCAGCGTCCAGCGCTACGACCGGGGTGTGCGCTGGGAGCGCGAGCGGGTGGAGGTGCACGGCACGCGCTGGGTGGCGATGTACCTGCCCGTGTGGCTCTACTCGTACTACCACCAGGAGAGCAGCGGGGCCATGGTGCACTACATCGCCGTGAACGGCCGCACCGGCGAAGTGATGGGCAGCGTTCCCGTGTCGCACGGGAGGCTGATCGCCGCAGCGCTCACCGTGGGAACCGTGCTGGAGGGCCTCGTGATCGCAATCCTGGCGGCCGCATGATGGTCGCGGCCGTGTGGTCGGAGTTGCTGTCGCACGCACTCCTCGCGAACGAGGGCGACGGCGGTCCGGTGTGGCTACTCGCCCTGGGTCCCGCAGGGGCGGGCGCGCTCTATGCCGGGTTGTGGCGCTACTACCGCAACACCGACCGCTCGCACCACTTCGAACGCGAGACCCGCATCGAGGCCCAGCCGGTCACCGGCAACGACGCCAAGGTGAGCGAGGTCTCGGGCACCACGTCGTCGACGATCAACGGCGACAACAGCTCGAACCACCGCCAGCGGGTGCAACGCGTCGACTAGGGCTCGTGGCGCGCCAGTGTCGATGAGCACATCGAGCGCGGTGTGCGTCGCGGTCGAAGCGCCGGCAGGTGGAGGTCGGCGTTCGGGCAGCGAGACTCCACGTCCATGAGCAGCATCGTCGTATCCGACCTCGCCTACGCGCCGCCGGGGGCCGATCAGCTGTTCTTCGACGTCGCCTTCGGCGTCGCGCCGGGCGAGCACGCCGCGCTCGTCGGCGCGAACGGTGTGGGCAAGAGCACGATCCTGCGCATCCTCAGCAGCCAGCTCGAGGCCGACGAGGGCGAGTTCGCGATCGGCGGCTCGATGCTCTACATGACCCAGGACGTGGGCATGGCGCGACCCGACGACACGGTGCGCGAGATGCTGCTGCAGGTGGCGCCTCCGCTGCTGCGCACCACCGGGCTCGCGCTCGTGGCTGCCGAGCGGGCGCTCGCCGACGGCAGCGACGACGGCATGCGGTACGCCGAGGCACTGGCCGACTGGGGCGACCACGGCGGCTACGAGCTCGAGGCGAAATGGGCGGCCGCTGCGCAGCGCAGCGTCAAGACCCCGATCAACGACATGTCGACCCGACGCGTCGGCGAGATGTCCGGCGGCGAACGCAAGCGACTGGTGCTCGACCTGCTGCTGACGTCGGGCTCCGACGTGCTGCTCCTCGACGAGCCCGACAACTACCTCGACATCCCCACGCGAGCGTGGCTCGAGGAGCAGATCGTGCAGTGCCGGTCGACGATCCTGATGGTGAGCCACGACCGCACGCTGCTCGAGCGAGTGGCCACCAAGATCGTCGTCATCGAGGGCTCGGGCGCTTGGGTGCACGGTGGCTCGTACACCACCTTCCCCGAAGCCCGCCAGAAGCGCCAGGAGCAGCTCGGCGACGAGCTGAAGCGCTGGAACGACGAAGAGCGCCGTCTGTTCCAACACATGAAGATGATGAAGCAGCGCGCCGCGCAGAACTTCAAGAACGCCACCAAGGCCAACGCAGCCGAGACGCGCTGGGAGAAGTTCGTCGCTGCCGGGCCGCCGCCGCCGCCGGTGCCCGACCAGCAGATCCACGTCCGCCTTCGCGGCGCGGACGCCGCCCGCCGGGTGGCCAAGCTCGAGAGCGTGGCGATCGGCGACCTGTTCCTGCCGTTCTCCGACGAGGTGCACCACGGCGAGCGTGTCGGCCTGATCGGCCCCAACGGCACCGGCAAGACACACCTGCTGTCGGTGCTCGCCGGCACCGGCGTGCCCGATCACGGCACCGTGACGTTCGGGCCGCGCACATCGGTGGGGATGTTCACCCAGATCAACGACCGGCCCGAGTGGCAGGGGCGCCAGTGCATGGACATCGTCCGCGACCGGGTGTTCGACGACGAGAAGTCGATGAAGGCCCTGGCCCGCTACGGGTTGCGCGCCCAGGGCCGCCAGGAGTTCCAGACCCTGTCGGGTGGCCAGAAGGCGCGGCTCGAGATCCTGTGCCTCGAGCTCGAGGGCCACAACGTCCTGCTGCTCGACGAACCGACCGACAACCTCGACGTCGACTCGTCCGAGGCGCTCGAGCAGGCGCTCGACAGCTTCGAGGGAACGGTCGTCGCGGTCAGCCACGACCGGACATTCCTGTCGACCTTCGACCGGTTCGTGATGATCACCGACGACGGCGAGGTGTTCGACCTGCCCGACTACGACCTGGCGATGCAGGCGCTCGCAGCACCGGACCGGATCGCCGGGCTGCGCCTCGCCCGCAACCTGACCGGCTGACGCCCCG